>CAVOKM010000006.1:0-55633 GCA_963696515.1 uncultured Gammaproteobacteria bacterium | reverse complement strand
TCACCGACACTCTTGAAACCCTCTATCGCCTTCCGACACCATTGCTCCGCCGCTGCCAACTTTTCGGCACGCACACTCACGCCAGCCAAGCTGTTCCAAGTCCGGGCCGCGCCCGCCAAGTTGCCTTGCTGTTCCTCGATGCGTGCCGACTCCCGATAGTGCCGCTCGGCCTTATCCCACCGTTGGGCTTTCTCGAAAACCATGCCTAGTTGATGCCAAGCCACCGCTTCCATCTCCGGTTCCCGGAGTTGCTGGAACAGCGCCAGGGCGCGGTAGCGCTCTGCCGCTTCGTCCAAATTGCCTTCCTTCAACGCCAGTGTGCCAAGTTGGGCGAGTATTACACCCTGCCCACGGAGATCGCCTTGCTCCTCAGCAACCTTCAACCCGTCCGCATACGCCTGCCGCGCCTCGGCATAGTGGCCTTGATCCACGAGCGCGTCGGCCAGATCGGTCAGACAACCCGCACGTAGCTGTTTCACATTGCCCGTGGGTTCCAAATGTTCCAGCACGGCGAGCACCGCGCGCTGGTGCTGGGCGGCTAAATCCGGGCGACAACCGTCCCGAAAACAGCGACCCAGCCAGAACAAGGTCGTAGCCCGCTTGTAACCGGGCGCATCCCCTAGCGTCGCCAACACGGCGCGGAAGACGGCAGCCGCCTCAGCGACGCGACCCGCGTTGAACAGTTGGTCGCCTCGGTTAAACTGCGCCAGAACCCACGCTTCCGAACCGGGCTCGCCCGCCGCCGTTTGGGTCTGAGCGAGAAGAGCTTCGGCTTCCCGTGGAAGACCGAAATAACCCAGGAACCGGTTCACGCTGTTGGCAAAATCCACGGCATCCGGCTCGCCAGCGGCCAGGGCGGCGTGGACAGCGCGCAGCAGGTTGGGCAACTCCCGCCAAGCGATGGCCCGCGCTTGGTGGGGATGCTGTCTATCGGTGAGAAAGAGAGAGTTAGCGAGGGCGTAATAGCGTTTCCGGTAAGCGGCGCTCAGGCCGACCTGCTGGTCGGCGCTCAGTTGGGCCCACAGCAGCGGCGCCAGAGTGGGATGAAAGCGCAGGAAGGGCACGTTCACGCCCGGCAACGGCTCCGCTTCGAGCAACGCGGCGGCTTCCAGTTGCGCCCGCAGCACCGGCCAGACCGCTTCGCCGATTTCCGTGATTTTCGGTAAGACAGGCTCCCACGCGCCACCCTGGAACACACCCAAGCGCGGGAGCACCTGGCGGGCGGTGTCGTCCAGCCGGTCGAGCGAGAGTTGGAGGGAGGCCACCAGTTCGGGCGGGGTATGGTCGGTGGTGGCGGGTGCGCCGACCGCGTTCCCGGCGACCAACAGTTGTTCCAGCCGCTGACCCAGTTCGGCTGGGCGGCGCACCTTCAACTGCTGCGCCAGCACGCGGATCGAGAGCGGGTGGAAGCGCACTTGGTCGAACAGATCGATGAGCGCCTCGCGGGCGGGCGGCAACACGCTGGGCGCGGGCGGGAGTTGCTGCAATTCGGCGAACCATTCCAGCGCATCGTCGGGCGCGGCGCGACGACCCAGTCCCTCCAAGGCAATGCGCCGATGAACCCGCGTGCCTGCCACGCGGTAATGCGGATGGTTGAAATCCGGCGTGCGGGTAGTGCAGAGCACCCGCGAGCCACCCGCCTCGGACCAGTTCACGGCGGCATCGAGCAACTGGCGCAGCGGTTCCGGGGCCACGGCTTCCAGGTTGTCCAGAATCACCAGCGTGGCCGTTTGCCGCAGGGCGGCGGTGGCGGCGTCGGCGTCGATCAGGCTCTCGCCCAGCACCGAACCCAAGGTGCTGACCGCCACGCCCACGGCATCGCTGCTCGGTATCGCGTTGTAGCGCAGGATCACGGCGGCCTGGAACAGTCCGGTGCGCAAGAGCCAGCGCCCGGCTTCCTCGGCCAGCGCGGTTTTGCCCTGGCCGCCAAAACCGGTGAGCGTGATGCGCCGGGTCTGGTCCGCGAACCCGCGTTCGATGTCCCACAACTCGCGCCGACGGCCAAAGAACCCGGCTTCGGGACGGGGCGGCAAGTTAGTGCGCGGCGCGATCACATCCGGCTGCGGGCTATTGCCCTTGGCCTTCTTCAGCAGCGGCACATCCGCGCCGCTTTGGTACAGGGCGGGAAGAAACCAGTCGTCCAGCTTCAGCGGCACGCGCCGTGGACCGCGCTGGACCTGATATTTCTCCGGATGGTTCTTCAGGTAACGCCGGGCATTGTTGAGCGCCTCGCCGATGCCACGGCCTTTCGCCAAGTTCTCGTAAAACTCCCCAAACAACGCCCGCGTCGTGGCCACCAGTACCGAGTGGGTCATCGCCAGCACGGCGGGGATGCCGGCGGCGGTGAGCCGCACGGCCACGCTGCCCAGCGGCTCGTCGGTATCGCCCAGCGCGGCGCTCTGGCAGGCCGAGAGGATCACCAGCGCGACTTCGTGCCGGTGCAGGTTCTCGCCAAGTTGCTGGGCGGAAACCAAATCCATCTTCCCGGCGGCGTCCTCGAACAGCAGATAGCCGGTGTTGGCCGGCGAACCAGCGGCGGGCGCGGCGGCTTTGTCTTTGCTGGCCGCTGACTGCAACGGAGAGAACGAGGGTTGTTTCCCTTGGGCCACCGCCTCCGGCAAGCCGCCATCGCGGTCGAACACGCCGTGGCCGTCAAAGTGCAGGATGTCCACGGACGGGCGCGCGGCATCTTCCAACCGCTCGACCAGCCCATCCAGCGTAGGCGGACGAAGGAATTCCCAGGTGATGCGGCCCGGCGCGTGCCGCGCCAAGGCATCCAGCACTGCCTGGGCATCGGCGCGGGGATCGATGAAGCCCGCCCCTTCCGGTCGGCTGACGACGAACAGCAGGTGCAGTGGGTCCTTGGGTTTAACCCGGACCGGAGCCCGCCCGCCCGTCGCCCCCGCCATGCGGCGACGAATACTGATGCGCGGGTGTTCCAAAAACAGATGCACGCCACCCTTCGCGGAATCGTGCAGCAACTCCCACGGCAACGACAGGATGGCCGGTTGTTCGGCGCTGATCGTCAGCAGGCGCGCATCGTCCAGCCGATCCTGAAAGGCGTTGAACAGGCGCTGGGCGGCACGGTCGCCGACCACGGCATCGAACAACGCCTTGCCCCACACCGGCAATTGGGCGGCGATGCGGGCGGCTTCGGTATCGTCCGGGTCACCGAGCGAGTGCGCGCCGTAGACTTCCAGATACCACTGGATATCCTTGCGGTCCTTGGTGGTCAGCGGGTCGGTGAAGGGCAGCATTCCCGAGTCCTCGCCCTCGAAGCTGACGATGACTTCGTTCGTCTTGGGGAAGCGCAGATTCAATTCGAGGGTCATGGGCGTTGCTCCTTGGTTATTCTGGCTTACCAGAGCCCACTTGAAGGTGTTCCGTTAGCCGCCGGGTTGATTCCTGGCCGACTCGACCCCTTAAGAGAGAGATTGTTCGGTGATCCTAAATCCGGCAGTTGGACCGGCCTCTATGTAGTAACGCTCTGACAATTCGACAAAATTTTCATGGACCATGCTCTCCCAACAGGTGCCAGCGTCATCTGCTTCGCACTTGGATAGACAGCATTCAGATCAAGGCGTTAGGTGAGTTCTGCCCCGCCCAACTGCAGTTTCTAAGGTGATGGTTGACGACAATGGTATGACCTAAAAAGAGCAGTTGCATCTTGCCTTGGGTGAGCTAACCGGCTGAAATATTGGCACCAGGAGGCGCTGATGACCGATTTGATCCTTCACCCAACGGGTGAGTGCGACACCAACGCATCGGTACCGGTGGCTGGCCCGGTGGCGGTGTTTCAACGAGCATTTCCTCAAGAAAATTTTGGCGCACTTGGCCCCGAGCCAGACCTTGACAGAAAATAGCCCCGAGTATGAAACCCTTTGTAATTACAGCATAATTAATCCTGTCCCCACCTGAAAACTGTCCGAACCATTGGTTAAAGCGATTACCGAAAAATTAACCTGCTTCGCCGGCGAAATGAAGAGTTGCCGTTCCCCCCTTTGCATAGTGGGGTGACGGGGGTTTGAGCACCGTTGGCTTGCGCCGTCAGTCGCGAGCCTATTAACAAACAGTTTACATCTTGGCAAACTCCGCGTTTGGAACTATTTTACGCATAAATAGCACTAATCCAGTACTGATTAGAAGAGCCACGCGGAGCGTCCATGATTCGAATCACCCGGGAAGCCGATTACGGCATCTTACTGATGACCTGCCTGGCTCAGGCCGACGGTCAGCCGCGCAGTGCCGCTGCTTTGGCGCAGCAACGGCGGTTGCCCTTGCCTATGGTCAGCAAGATTCTGAAGACACTGGCGCGGACTGGTCTCCTGATTTCGCAGCGCGGCGCGCTGGGTGGTTACAGTCTGGCGCGGGCGCCAGCGGAGATTTCCGCCGCCGACATCATCGGCGCGCTGGAAGGCCCCATCGCCATCACCGAGTGCAGCGGGGAAAGTCACGACGGCTGCTCGCGGCTGGAGCATTGCGAGGTCAGCGGCCACTGGCCGCGCATCAACCAGGCGATTTACGCCGCCCTGCAAAGCATCAGCCTGCTGGAGATGAGCCGTCCCGACCCGCCCCAGCCGGTACGCTTCCATTCGCTGCACCGAGTCGCGGCCGTCAACGCCGTCGGCCGCCCCATCTGAGTTGCCGAATTCTGGAACAGGAATCTCACCCCCATGACTGACAGCACCGAAACCCTCGAACGACTCGCCACCAGCGACTACAAGTATGGCTTCGTGACCGACATCGAACAGGATACCGTGCCGCCGGGACTGGACGAAGATGTCATCCGGCTGATCTCGGCCAAGAAGCAGGAACCGGATTGGCTGCTGGAATGGCGACTGCAAGCCTTTCGCCACTGGCTTACCATGAAAGAGCCGCAATGGGCGCGGGTGCATTATCCGCCCATCGACTATCAGGCGATTTCCTACTACGCCGCGCCCAAGCAGCAAGGCGACGGCCCCAAGAGCCTGGACGAGATCGACCCGGAACTGCGGCGCACCTACGAAAAACTCGGCATCCCGCTGGCGGAACAGGCCATCCTGGCCGGCGTGGCGGTGGATGCGGTGTTCGACTCCGTGTCGGTGGCGACCAGCTACAAGGGCAAGCTGGCGGAACTGGGCATCGTGTTCTGCTCGTTCTCCGAGGCCGTGCGCGAGCATCCGGACCTGGTGCGGAAATACCTGGGTACGGTCGTGCCTTATCGCGACAACTACTACGCCACCCTGAACTCGGCAGTGTTCTCCGACGGCTCGTTCGTCTACATCCCGCCGGGGGTGCGTTGCCCGATGGAGCTGTCCACCTACTTCCGCATCAACGCCAGCAACACCGGCCAGTTTGAGCGAACCCTGATCGTCGCCGACGAAGGCGCTTATGTGTCGTATCTCGAAGGTTGTACCGCGCCCCAACGCGACGAAAACCAGTTGCATGCGGCAGTCGTCGAGCTCACCGCGCTGGACAACGCCACGATTAAATACTCCACGGTGCAGAACTGGTATCCGGGCGACGCCGAGGGTAAGGGCGGGATCTACAACTTCGTGACCAAGCGCGGGCTGTGTAAGGGCCGCGATTCCAAGATTTCCTGGACCCAGGTCGAGACCGGCTCGGCGATCACCTGGAAATACCCGAGTTGCGTGCTGCGCGGCGAAAACTCGATAGGCGAGTTTTATTCCGTCGCCCTGACCCGCGACTGGCAGCAGGCCGACACCGGCACCAAGATGATCCACATCGGCAAGAACACCCGCAGCACCATCGTTTCCAAGGGCATTTCCGCCGGCCACGGCCAGAACGCCTATCGGGGACTGGTGAAAATCCTGCCGACTGCCGAGAACGCCCGCAATCATTCGCAGTGCGACTCCTTGCTGATGGGCGACCAGTGCGGCGCGCACACCTTCCCCTACATCGAGGTGCAAAACCCGACCGCTCAGGTCGAGCATGAGGCCAGCACCTCCAAGATCAGCGAGGATCAGCTTTTCTATTGCCAACAGCGCGGTATCAGCACCGAAGACGCTGTGAGCCTGATCGTTAACGGCTTTTGCAAGGAAGTGTTTAAGGAACTGCCGATGGAATTCGCCGTCGAGGCGCAGAAACTGATCGAATTGAAGTTGGAAGGCAGCGTGGGCTGAGAAAGTTAACCATGAATACGGAAAGCCCAAACAGCATTATCCAGATTGCATGTCTGGCTAATTCGCGCAAAATATCTGGGCGGTGTATCGCCGGTAAAGAGATTGACACTGTAGGGAAAGCGGGGCGCTGGATTCGCCCCATCAGTATGCGATCTTCTCATGAGATTTCTGAAGAGGAACGGCGCTACTCCAATGGAGAAATGGCGCAACTCCTCGATATTGTGGAGATTCCCTGCATAAGACCGATGCCACAGCAACATCAGCCGGAAAATATGCTGATTGATGATCGTTTCTACTGGCAGCGTAAAGGCCGGATAGATTGGCAATCACTCCGGTCTATGCTGGACAAACCTGCTCCACTATGGGCTAACGGATTTTCCACTCGCTACTACGGCCAAAATAACCGTATACCTGAAGACCTTCTCGATCCGCAGGCGGGATCGCTTCGGTTAATTACTCTAAACCGAATCGTATTAAACGCAGGCCCTAAAGCGCCTGAATTTGGCAACATGAAACCGGTAGTACGAGCCAGTTTTCATTTTGCGGGGGATCATTACTACCTTGATGTAACAGACCCTGATGTAGAAGCGAGTTGTCTACGAACGGGAGCTGGAGAGTACGTACTGGATTCGGTATTAGTTTGTATCAGCTTGACCGAAGTTTGGGAAGGCTACGTCTATAAACTGGTTGCTTCGATCATCACGCCAAAAAGAGTCGCCATCCATGTCTGAATCCGTTTTGACGATTGGGCATTCCAATCATAGCATTGAAGCGTTTATTGATTTTCTGCGAATCTACCAGGTCACCGCAGTGGGCGATGTACGCTCTCATCCTTACAGCCGCTATGTTCCGCAGTTCTCCCGCGATGCGTTGCGTGAAGCACTGCATAGTCATGGCATTATCTATGTTTTTCTGGGTAAGGAACTCGGCGCCAGAAGTCAAAATCCCGCCTGTTATGTTCAGGGTAAAGTGCAATATCACCTTTTAGCGCGTGAACCGTTATTTGCTCAAGGCATCGAACGGGTCAGTCAAGGCATGAAACATTACCGTATCGCGCTGATGTGTGCTGAAAAAGACCCAGTTGATTGTCATCGGGCCATATTGGTCGCCCGCTGCCTCGTTAAAAGCGGATGGCCCGTTTCCCATATCCACTCTGATGGCAAACTGGAAACACAAGATGCGATGGAAACTCGCCTGTTGAAAATCCTTAAAATGCCGGAAGGTGATATTCTTAAAAGCCGTGAAGAATATATCGAAGATGCTTACTTCATGCAAGGAGAACGCATCGCTTATCAGGATACTCGGATGACTCAAGAGGAAGAGGTGTGATATGAAAGTTTTCACGATAGGGTTTACCAAAAAAAATGCAGAGCAGTTTTTTTCCATTTTAAAAAAACCGGGTTTATTACGACTGGTTGACGTGCGTCTGAATAACATATCCCAGTTAGCGGGATTTACCAAACGGGATGACCTACGTTTCTTTCTTCAGAACATTTGCGGAATTGACTATGTTCATCTTCCTAACTTGGCTCCAACAAAAGATATATTGGATGATTACAAGAAGAACGGAGCAGACTGGCTGACTTATGAAAAACAGTTTCTTGATCTGATAGCGCAGCGCCAAGTTGAAAAGAAAATATCGCGCCATTTGATTGATGGCGGTTGCCTGCTCTGTAGTGAAGCGACACCTGATTATTGTCATCGTCGCTTGGTGGCTGAGTATCTTCGTGATCAATGGGGCGATATTGAAATCAATCACTTGTAAATCGACGATCCAAGATTTCAACAAATCCTGAAACCAGAGAGAATCCAACACGCCATGCTGGAAATCCGCAATCTGCACGCCACGGTCGAGGGCCGCGAAATCCTCAACGGCATCGACCTCGTCGTTCGTCCCGGCGAAGTACACGCCATCATGGGGCCGAACGGCTCCGGCAAGAGCACGCTGGCCAACGTCATTGCCGGGCGCGATGGCTACATCGTCACCGAGGGCGAAATCCGCTTCGACGGCAAGAACCTGCTGGACATGGCCCCGGAAACCCGCGCCTGCGAGGGCCTGTTTCTGGCGTTCCAATATCCGGTGGAAATCCCCGGCGTCGCCAACCTGTACTTCCTGAAAGCCGCCGTCAACGCGGTGCGCAAGTATCGCGGCGAGTCGCCGGTGGATGCCATGGACTTCTGGGAACTGGTGCACGAACGAATGGAACTGGTGAAGATGGACGACTCCATGCTCAAGCGTTCGGTCAACGAAGGCTTCTCCGGCGGCGAAAAGAAGCGCAACGAAGTGTTCCAGATGGCGGTGCTGCAACCGCGCTTCGCGGTGCTGGACGAGACCGATTCCGGGCTGGACATCGACGCCCTGAAAGTCGTCGCCGACGGCGTCAACGCCCTGCGCAGTCCAGAGCGCGGCTTCCTGGTGATCACCCATTATCAGCGCCTGCTGGATTACATCATCCCGGACCACGTGCACGTGCTGTTCAATGGCCGCATCGTTCGTTCTGGCGGCAAGGAACTGGCGCTGGAACTGGAGGAACAGGGTTACGCGCTGTACAACGAGGAACCGGGCCGTGCGCGCCGGGCGGCGGCATGAGAGGCAAGCCATGACCGCCGTCGCCCCCCTCTTCTCCGACCCGTACCGCCAAGCCTTCGCCGGTTTCATGGCGAACCGCCGCGAGTCAGACGCTATCATCCGATTGCGGCGCGAGGCCTTCGCTCGTTTCGAGACGCTGGGCTGGCCGACTCGCCAGCAGGAAGCCTGGCGCTTCACCGACTTGAGCGCGTTGCAAGCCCTCGTGCTCCAACGACCCGCCGATGCGCCGGTCGAGGCCGGCGCACTGCCGACGCTGGAGATGCCGGCGCACCGTCTAGTCTTCGTTAACGGCCGTTTCGCGCTGGGACTGTCGCGACTGGGTGAAAACCTGGGCAAGGCGCAGATTGCCAACCTCGGTCAGGCGTTACTGACCCAGCCCGAGCGAATCGAGCCGTATCTCGACCAACTCCCCGGGTTGGAACGGCACCCATTCGCCGCGCTGAACACCGCGTTCTGGGAAGACGGTGCGTTCGTGTACCTGCCGCGCGGAACCGTGGTGGAAACACCGATTCATCTGATATTCCACGCCAGCGGCGGCGACATGAGCGTCCATCCGCGCCTGTTGCTGGCGTTGGAGGACGGCGCGCAGGCCACCGTGGTCGTCGAATACCGGGGCCAGGGCCGTTATCTGGACGCGCCGGTCGCCGAACTGCAACTGGGCGCGGGCGCGGTGCTGCACTATCACCAGATTCAGGAAGAATCGCCGCAGGCTTGGTATCTCGGCGGCATTCGGGTCCGACAGGGGCGCGACAGCGCCGCCAACCTGCATCTGATTTCGCTCGGCGGTCAACTGGCGCGCACCGACCTGGAGGCGCTGCTGGACGGCGAGGGCGCCAGTTGCACGCTCAACGGCCTGACCCTGGCGCGCGACAGTCAAGTGAGCGATTTCCATGTCCGGATCGAGCACGCCCAGCCGCGCGGAACCAGCCAGCAATGGTTCAAGAGCGTGCTGGACGACAAGGCGCGTTCGGTGTTCGACGGCTTGATCCACGTCCGCCCGCACGCGCAGAAGACCGATGCCCGCCAGACCAACCGCAACCTGCTGCTGTCCAAGCAGGCCCAGGCCAATTCCAATCCACGCCTGGAAATCCTGGCCGACGACGTGAAATGCGGGCACGGCTCCAGCACCGGTTTTCTCGATCCCGACGCCGAGTTCTATCTGCGCACCCGTGGCATTCCCGCCGCTCAGGCCCGGGCCCTGCTGGTCCACGCTTTCGCCAACGACAGTCTCAACCATATCCATCTGACGCCGCTGCGCGCGCGCCTGGCCCGCCTGCTCGCCGCCCGTCTGGCGCTGGATCTCATCGAGGGGGAATAAACGACATGAGCGCCCTGCACGCGCTTTCCACCGCGCCAGCCACCCGCGCCGGGCTGGACCTCGCTCGCATCCGCGCCGATTTTCCGATCCTGCGCCAGCGGATCCACGGCAAGCCGCTGGTCTATCTGGACAACGCCGCCTCGGTGCAGAAGCCAAAAGCGGTGATCGACGCCATCAGCGAGTGTTACAGCGGGTATTACGCCAACATCCACCGTGGTGTTCACCTGCTGTCGGAGCGCTCCACCGCCGCTTACGAAGGCGCGCGGGAGAAGGTGCGGGCCTTTCTGAACGCCGCCAGCGTCCAGGAAATCATCTTCACCCGTAGCACTACCGAAAGCATCAATCTGGTCGCCAGCAGTTTCGGCAACAGCACGGTGAAAGCCGGCGATGAGATCGTCATCACCGGCATGGAGCACCACTCCAACATCGTGCCCTGGCAACTGCTGTGCGAGCGGACCGGAGCGACGCTCAAAGTCGCCCCCTTTACCGATGCCGGCGAACTGATCCTCGATGAATACGAGCGGCTGCTGGCGAGTGGACGGGTCAAACTGGTGGCGGTGGTCCACTTGTCCAACGCCCTCGGCACCATCAACCCGGTCAAGCTCATGATCGAACTGGCCCACTCGCGCGGCATCCCGGTGCTGGTGGACGGCGCGCAATCGGTGCCGCATCTGGCGGTGGACGTGCGGGCGCTGGACTGCGAGTTCTACGCCTTTTCCAGCCACAAGCTTTACGGACCGAGCGGCGTCGGCGTGCTGTATGGCAAGCAGGCGCTACTGGAAGCCATGCCGCCGTATCAGGGCGGCGGCGACATGATCCGGTTGGTCACGTTCGAGAAGACCGAATATGCGGACCTGCCCAACAAATTCGAGGCCGGCACACCGAACATCGCCGGTGTGATTGGGCTGGGCGCGGCGCTGGACTGGCTGAACGCCATCGGTCTGGACGCGGTCGCGGCTCACGAGCACGAGTTGCTGGACTACGCCACCGCCCAACTGCAAGAGATTCCCGGCCTAAGCATCATGGGCACCGCGCGGGACAAGGCAGCGCTGGCGGCGTTCACCCTGCAAGGCGTGCATCCCCACGACATCGGCACCATCCTCGACCGCGAAGGCGTGGCCATCCGCGCCGGCCATCACTGTGCCCAACCGGTCATGCAACATTACGGCGTGCCCGCCACCGCCCGAGCCTCGTTCGCTGTCTACAACACTCGCGACGAGGTGGACGCTTTGGTCAAAGCCCTTTGGAAAGTCAAGGAGTTATTTGAATAATGAATGACTTGCGCGATCTCTATCAGGAAGTCATCCTGGACCATAACAAGCGGCCCCGGAATTTCCGCATCATCCCGCAACCGACCCATCGAGCCGATGGCGTCAACCCGCTGTGCGGCGACCGGATCAGCGTTTTTTTGGACATCGAGGACGGTGTGATCAAGGACATCGCTTTCCAGGGCGCCGGTTGCGCGATCTCCAGCGCCTCGGCCTCGCTGATGACCGAAGCGCTCCGGGGCAAGCCGGTCAACGAAGTCGAGCATCTGTTCGAGGCGTTTCACAACGTGGTGACCACCGATTGCGAATGCCCTAAAGGGCTGGGCAAGCTCAGTGTCCTGGCCGGCGTGCGCGATTATCCCAGCCGGGTCAAGTGCGCCACCCTGGCCTGGCACGCCGTGCGCGCCGCGCTGGAAAAACGCAAGGAACCCGTGGCAACCGAGTAACGTTCGCTGCTTCAGGAGGCCGCACGGAATGACCACCATGAATTTACCTGATGCCGATGAGATGGAAGCCCGGGTGATTGAGGCGCTGAAGACCGTCTACGATCCCGAAATTCCGGTCAACATCTACGAACTGGGGCTGATCTACGGACTGAACGTCGATCCGCTGGGCAATCACGCGGATATCCAAATGACGCTGACCGCGCCCGGCTGTCCCGTCGCCGGCTCGATGCCGGAATGGGTGGAGAACGCCGTCCGCTACAATGCGGGGGTGGAATCCGTCCATGTTGAAGTGGTGTGGGATCCCCCCTGGACGCCGGAGCTGATGTCCATGCGTGCCAAGCTGGAACTGAATATGTTGTGATCCAACCCCGCTCTTGAGAGGAGAAGGGATCTCACCAATCAAGGGCCGCCGCTCGCTATCGCCTGACCACCAGATAGACGCCTGCCACCGCCAATACCATGCCAACCAGGGAGACCAAGGGGAGCGTCTCGCCAAAAACAGCCCAGGCGATTAGCGCGGTGCTCAAGGGTACCAGGTAAAACAGACTGGCGACGTTCACCGCGCTGCCGCTGTGAATGAGCAGGTTCAACAAGCTGATCGCTCCGATGGAAAGCACCAGCACCAGCCAGCCAAGCGCGAATACAAACTCGACGGTCCAGGCGATCTGGAATTCCGTGAACAGGGCGATGGCGATGGCGGTGGCGATAGCGCTTGGGATAAATTGAACGACCGAGCCGGTGCGCAGATCGAACCCGGCGCAAAATCGCTTCTGATATAGCGTCCCGACGGTCATCCCCAGCAACGCCCCCAGAGCCGGCACCAACATCGGTCCGAGTTCGGCGCCGACGCCGAACTTGCCGGATACCACCAGCGCCACCCCGATGAAGCCCAGCACCAGCCCGAGCCATTGACGCGCGCTCACCCTTTCGCCGAGCAACCAACCGGCGCCGAAGGCTGTCAACAGCGGTTGCATGCCGACCACCAGCGCGGCGATGCCGGCAGGCAAGCCCTGTTTGATCGACACGAATACGCCGCCCAGATAAACGGCGTGAATCAGCACGCCGGAAACGCCGATATGCAACCATTGGCGCGGGTCTTTTGGCCATGGGGCGCGACTCAGCACGGCGATCGCCAGCATCAGGGCGATGACGCAAAGATAACGCACCAGCAGGAAGGACAACGGCTCGGAGAACGGCAGGCCAAACCGGGCGCCAATAAAACCGGTGCTCCACAAAAAAACGAATAGGAACGGGTAGATGCGTTTCATAAAAGATTTAAGCTTTGCCGGTGTCGGGTTGCTTTGAGTCATTGCCCTCGGCGCGGCCTGCACGCGCCGAGGGGTAATAGCCATTATTCGAAATCGGGCATTTCTGCTACTATGCGCCGCATTTCAGTGCGGTCACGAAGGATGTCCACAATGTCACGCCCATACAACTTTAGCGCGGGTCCCGCCATGCTGCCCGAGGCGGTTCTGGAACAGGCCAAGGTCGAGATGCTCGACTGGCGGGGTTCCGGCATGTCCGTGATGGAAATGAGCCATCGCGGCAAGGAATTCGTCTCCATTGCCGAACAGGCCGAGGCGGATCTGCGCGAATTGCTGAACGTTCCCGCCAACTACAAGGTGCTGTTCCTGCAAGGCGGGGCCTCTAGCCAGTTCGCCATGGCGCCGATGAACCTGCTGCGCGGCAAGACCAAGGCGGATTATCTCAACACCGGACAGTGGTCGAAGAAAGCCATTTCCGAAGCCAAAAGATTCTGCCAGGTCAATGTGGTCGCCAGTTCCGAAGCGGTCAACTTCACCACCGTGCCGGCCCGCGACACCTGGAAATGCGACCCGGAGGCCGCCTTTCTGCACTGCACGCCAAACGAAACCATCAATGGCGTGGAAATGCACGCGATCCCCGAAGTGGGCATCCCACTGGCGGCGGACATGTCGTCCACCCTGCTGTCGCGTCCGCTGGATGTAAGCAAGTTCGGGGTGATCTACGCCGGCGCCCAGAAGAATATCGGACCCGCCGGCCTGACCATCGTCATCGTTCGCGAGGACTTGATGGGCCAGACCGTGGCGGGCACGCCGACCATGCTCGATTACGCCGCCATGGCCAAGGAAGGGTCGATGTACAACACCCCGCCGACCTATGCCTGGTACATCGCCGGGCTGGTGTTCCAGTGGCTGAAGGCGCAGGGCGGGCTGGCGGCGATGGCCGCGCGCAATAAAGCCAAGGCCGAACTGCTGTACAAGGCCATCGACGAATCGGGCTTTTACAAGAATCCGGTCGATCCAGCCTATCGCTCCTGGATGAACGTCCCCTTCACCCTGCCCGACGAGGCGCTGGACAAGCCGTTCCTGGCCGAGGCCAAGAGCGCCGGCCTGCTGACTCTAGCCGGCCACCGTTCGGTCGGCGGGATGCGCGCCAGCATTTACAACGCCGTTCCGCTGGAAGGCGTCAAGACTCTGGTGGATTTCATGGCTGATTTCCAGAAGCGCCACAGCTAAACGATTTTCCTTTTAAACCAGCCCCGAACGTCCACGTTCGGGGTGTTCTTTTTTTCAGGCGAATGGTTGACCGATCCATGTATAAGATTCTGACCCTCAACAACATCAGCGTTTCCGGCCTGGAGCGCCTGCCCCGCGACCGCTATGAGATCGCCTCCGAAATCCAGCATCCCGACGCCGTGCTGCTGCGCTCCTACAGCATGCACGACTGGCCGGTTCCAGCCAGTCTCAAGGCGGTGGGCCGCGCCGGCGCCGGCGTCAACAACATCCCCGTGCCGCAGATGACGGCCAAGGGCATTTGCGTGTTCAACGCGCCCGGCGCCAACGCCAACGCCGTCAAGGAACTGGTGATCGCCGGCATGCTGCTGGCCGCTCGCAACATTTGCACCGCGTGGGACTATACCCGCAAGTTGCAAGGCACCGACGCCGAACTGTCCAAGCAGGTGGAATCTGGCAAAAAGCAGTTCGTCGGCATCGAACTGCCCAACCGCACCCTGGGGGTCATCGGCCTGGGCGCCATCGGCGTCAAGGTCGCCAACGCCGCCCGCGCGCTGGGCATGAGAGTCATCGGCTACGACCCGCACATCACCGTCAGCAACGCCTGGCAGCTCTCCTCGCAGGTCGAGCAGGTGCTCAGCGTCAACGAAATGGTGGCGCAGGCCGATTTCGTCACCCTGCACGTGCCGCTCAACGACGCCACCCGCCATTTGATCAACGCGCCATTGCTGAAGAATGCCAAGCCCGGGTTAACTCTGCTGAATTTCTCGCGCGAGGGCGTTGTGGACGAGGAAGCTCTGTTCGAGGCGCTACAGGCCGGCAAGCTGAAATCCTACGTCTGCGATTTCCCCACCAACCGGCTCAAGGACCACCCGCGCGTCATCATGCTGCCGCATCTCGGCGCTTCCACCGGCGAGGCCGAGGACAACTGCGCGATCATGGTGGCCGATCAGGTGCGGGATTATCTGGAGAGCGGCACGGTCCACAATTCGGTCAACTTCCCGGAGATGACCATGCCGCGCAACGGCGGCCCGCGTCTGGTCATCGTCAACGCCAACGTTCCCCACATGATCGAGCGCATTTCCAAGGCGATTTCCGGGGCCGGCATCAACATCCTGGACATGCTCAACAAGTCGCGTGGCGAGATCGCCTGCACCCTGGTGGACACCGCCGCGCCGGTGCCGGCGGAGGTGGTGGCGCAAATCGCCGACGTGCAGGGCGTGCTGGGCGTGCAAGTGCTCTAAGGCGGATTGGGCTGCTCTTACCCTTTCATCCAGCGGAGCGGAAGGGTAAGAGTGGTTACCCGGCGCCCTTGAAATTCCACAAAAACAAGCTAGTTTTTAAGAGGGATGCCCTGGTTGTTGCTGGAGTCCCGTTCAACCCGAAAGCAACTTATGTAGGAGAAATGTCATGGGCGCATATAAAGTCATTGAAGTCATTGGAACCAGTTCCGAAAGCTGGGAGGCGGCGGCTAGCAATGCGATTAATGAAGCAGCAAAATCGCTGCGGCATCTTCGAGTGGCGGAGGTCACCAGACTTGACGTCAATCTCAGCGATGACGGCAAAGTTCTGGAATATCGGGCCAAACTCAAAGTCAGCCTGAAACATGAAGCCGACTAACTTGCTGTGTTGACTGAATAACCTGATAGTCTCATCCGACACCGGCCTTGGGCCGGTGTTTTTTTCTAGATCAGGCGTTCGGAAGTCAGTCCGCCCTCTCACGAGAGATATCGAGATACGCCAGCCAATAGCGGGATAAGTCCTTCATGCAATTGGACCGGGTCAGGAGCGTAGCCATATCGGCCTTGACCCGCTCGACTTCGGGCAGCAGCGCGGCCAGATTGACCTCCAGGTTGCTCAGATGTTTGCTGCGATTGGAGGCAATAATGGCAATCCGGGTCGTCAGCAGGCGGACTCGCAAGTACAGCAGGTCGCCTGGGGCGGAAGGATGGCGCTTGGAATCCATCTCGGTAGCTTCAATCGCCACGTCCTTTTTGCCCAACAAAGACGCTTCCAGCCCCTCTACCCGGGACAACATCATGCTGATGTGGTTCTGGGTGGAGGTTCGGTGCGCCAGCGGTTCCACCACTGCCATCTTTTCTTCCAGCACGCGCCGCCGTTCATGAACGCGCGCCCGCAATCGGTCGATCTCGCAGTCGGTCCCCACCAGATGCTGATCCAGCTCATGCAATTCCACGTCGATACCATCGAGAAACTCGCGCAGTTGCCCGGTTAGAATCCGCTCCAGCGTCAGGGTGATGAACCGTTCCCAGATCGTATCCGTCTGAGCGCGCAACTGTTCGAGGTTCTGGCGCAGGCCGATGATCCGATCCGCGATCTCTCGAACGCTTTGCTCGTGCTCGGCGCGGTCCTCGGCGTTCCAGATTTGCTCCATCTGCTCTTCTTCATCGAACACGTAGGAGAGACTGGTCGGCGCTGCATCTTCTTCGGTTTGAGTGCTGTTAGTCTCCAAGAGGCGTATCTCCAGGGTCGGCAAGGAAAAACCTCCGAGGGCCGCTCAGGTGGCGGTTGGGCCATGCATTCAGTCCTGATAGGACCAGCCGTCGGGAAAGTCGTGAATAATCTCATGGACGTCGTAGGCGCAAAAATCCTGCTCGGGTAGGCCTGGAAACATCTCCTGAGCCTTCGCTTCCGCCTGATGTTCGGTTGCCGCCAGGATGAGCGCGACGTTGAGCAATTTTTCAGAAGCCGGGTCTTCCACAACGATGAGATAAGGTTTCATGGAGGCTCTCTTGAGGTTTTCGGATTGAGGAAGGGCGATAGGTCTCGCCAGTTGAACTTTAGATCACCCATCGGCGAAAGACCGCCGGCGGATTAGGAGTAAAGGTGGATACGGAACCGCTGGTCCGACTCGCGGATGATATCGCCGACATGGAGGTGGAATGCGCCGGTCGGACGTTCGGCGAAATATTGGCGCAAGGTTTCCTGCACCACGGTGAAGGCCAGTTGCTTCCAGGGGATTTCCTCCTCGGCAAACAGCCCCACCTCCAGGCTTTCCTCGCCGGGGCTCGCGGTGCCATCCCTGAGCTGGCCGCGAAACATTAAGTACACCTGACTGACATGCAACAGCGAGTATAGGCCGTACAGGGTGAGATTATCGACCACAGCGTTGGCTTCCTCCAGCGCCTCACGCGCAGCCGCCGCAACCGCCGATTCGCCGTTCTCCATAAACCCCGCGGGAAGAGTCCACAGCCCATAGCGCGGCTCGATGGCCCGCCGGCACAGCAGGATCCTGCCCTGCCATTCGGGAATGCAGCCGGCGACGATCTTCGGATTTTGATAATGAATGGTGTCGCAGGCGCCGCAAACGTGCCGGGGCAGGTTGTCGCCGGCGGGGACGCGCAAAGTAACGGGGGCTCCGCATTGGCTGCAGAATTTCATGGAGCGAGATCCTTTCAAACGTTTCATGATGCTGGCACGGAAGTATTTGACCATTTCTCGCATCGGCGCCATACCCCCAACGCCGGTTCGACCGCCGAAATCCCTTTCGCCTTCGAAAGCCAGCTCTGCAGGCGGCTGATTCTCTGCGGTGGCGTGGCCGATGGCATCGGTTGTTCGCTAATCGGGGCCGATCTGGGCATGAACCGTAGCCTGGAAACCCTGCTTGCCGAGGACCGCTCGGGTGGTCTGGGCGGTTCCGCCCCACAAGTCGCCCGCTGGCTGGGGATATCCGCCGCGACTTCCCGACCCCGGTGGTGCAAATGCTGCAACAAGGACGCCCTGGACCGTTACGGCTTGCAGCGCATGCTGCTGGAGCCGGAAATGCTGGCGGCAGTCGAGCCGGATACGCATTTGGTCGCCACTCTGCTGGCGCTGAAGGGCCTCATGCCGGCCAAGGTCCAGGAAACCGCCCGACAGGATATCCTCTGCTTGGCTCAGAGCGGTCGAGGCCGCTACGGTGGTGTTCGCCAGCATTCTGGCAGCGGTCATGGCCTCGATCAGATCAGTGCGCACCTCGCTGGTGGTGTCTGACATCGCTGTGGAGAATTTGACCACCAGCTCGCTGATCCGGTCGAAGTGCTGTTCGGCGCCCAACTGGGTGGCGGCACCGACATCCATCGGGTGCTGAGTTATGGTCAGGGATTGGCGCGCGCTACCAACGACACCATCCTGGCGCTGATCAGCGATCTGTTCAAAGGCGGAGACCGCCAGCAATTACTCAAGCGCGCCGCGTGTCTGGCCAACTCCCGCGTACAACTCATCGTGTTGCTGGCGTTGCCGACCGGGGCGCGCCGGCCTGCGATCACGGCTCCCTGGAGCGTTGCCCGGGATGGGGGCGCCGGCCTTCGCTCGCACGCCCGACCAGTTTCCTGACTTGAAGGCTGCCGCCATCGACCAGCGCGACCTAGCGCAATGGGCGGCGGAACGCGGCATCGTCATGATTGGTGGTGATCCGTCTGGCCTCGCCCAGTTCCAGGATCCAACCACATCTGACCGTTGATGCGGTCGGAGCGATACCCCCCTGAACCAGGATCGGTTTCATGATCGACCTGCCGTTCTCGAACGATTGCCACCGGACCACTATCCCCTGAACCGGCCTGGCAACGTTTCGATCAACTTGGCGCGAGCCTCGCGCAGCATCTTTTCGGTCGTCGCCCAATCCACGCAGGGATCAGTGATCGAAACACCGTATTTCAATTGCGAGCGGTCGGCGGGGATCGACTGGTTGCCCCATTGCAGATTGCTCTCGATCATGAAGCCCACGATGGAACGATTCCCTTCCAGAATCTGATGCACGCAGTCGTTCAGTACCAGCGGCTGCAAGGCCGGGTCCTTGCGGGCGTTGGCGTGGCTGCAATCCACCACAATATTGAGAGGCAATTTGATTTTGCTCAGTTCCTTCTCGCACAGGGCGATGGTCACGGTGTCGTAGTTGGGACCGTTGGAACCGCCCCGCAGCACCACGTGCCCGTAGCGGTTGCCGGTGGTGCGGACCACCGCCGATTGACCCTGGGAGTTGATGCCGAGAAAGCTATGCGGCTGCGAGGCGGATTGCAGGGCGTTGATCGCAACCTCCAGGCTGCCGTTAGTGCCGTTCTTGAAGCCCACTGGAGTGGACAGGCCGCTGGCCATTTCCCGGTGGGTCTGCGATTCGGTGGTGCGGGCGCCGATGGCGGCCCAGGCCAGCAGATCGTCCAGATATTGCGGGCAGAGCGGGTCCAGCGCCTCGGTGCCGGAGGGCAGGCCCAGTTCGGCGATTTCCAGCAGCAACGCCCGGGCGATCCGTAAACCCTCGGCGATATCAAAGGAATCGTTCAGATGTGGGTCGTTGATCAGACCCTTCCAGCCGACCGTGGTCCGGGGCTTCTCGAAATACACCCGCATGATCGGGAACAGGGTATCGCCGACCTCGTCGGCCAGCGCGCGCAGCCGCCGCGCGTAGTCGCGGGCCGCCTCGACATCGTGAATCGAACAGGGACCGACCACCACAAAGACGCGGTGATCCCGATGGTCGAGGATGTTCTGTACAGTCTGGCGGGCTTCGAGCACCGTGGCTTCGGCGTTATTGGTGATCGGAAGTTGCCGCTTGATCTCCTCAGGCGTGGGCAGAACATCCAGGGCGGCGACATTGACGTTGTTGAGCAAATTCGAAGGCATGAGAGTTCCCGCGGATGAATATAGAGAATGATTCCGGGTTTGGAGGGTGAAGAAATGAATTTTATAGTTGAGCATAACTCCGAGGTAAAGAAAACTTGGGTAAAATGTCCGAGCGTTCAAGTCAATCTTTCCCATCCGCCGCGACGCCGAGAGACCGTTAGTGACCGACTCCGATCACGAAAAACCCGTGGTGCTGATCGTTGATGATCAACCCGAAAATATTGATGCCCTGCGCACCATTCTGGAACGCGATTATCAAGTCCAGTTCGCCGTCGGTGGCCAGCAGGCCTTGCAAGTCGCCCGCAACCACCGGATCGACCTGATCCTACTCGATGTCGCCATGCCAGACATGGATGGCTACGAGGTCTGCCTGCGGTTGAAAAGTCTGCCAGAGCGGGCCGCGATCCCGATCATATTTGTCGCCGCCCGCTCCGGGGACCACGAAGAGGAACACGGGTTCGAGGTGGGCGCGGTGGATTACATCCACAAACCGTTGATCCCGGCGGTAGTGCGCACGCGGGTGCGCACTCATCTCCGTTTGCATCAGGCGCTCAGGGAAATGGAGACGCTGGCATCCACCGACCGTCTGACTGGCGCCTGGAATCGCCGCCACTTTGAAAAGATTGTGGTTGGCGAAATCGCCCGAAGTCACCGCTACCGGAAGCCTCTGTCGCTGATTTTCCTCGATATCGATCATTTCAAGAAGGTCAATGACCATCATGGCCATCAAGCCGGCGACGCGATCCTGCGCGAGTTAACGCGGCTGATCAGGGAAAATATCCGCAATTCCGATACCTTGACCCGCTGGGGCGGCGAAGAATTCACCGTGCTAGCCCCGGTTACCTGCCTCGGCGAGGCGCTGGCGTTGGCGGAAAAGCTGCGGGCGAGAATTGCCGCTCACGAATTTCCGAGTGCAGGGCGGATAACGATCAGTCTGGGCGTGGCCGAGTATCAGGTGGAGGAAGCACTGGACAGTTGGCTGCGCCGCGCCGACGAGGCGCTGTACGCCGCCAAAAAAAATGGCCGCAATCAGGTGAAGTTTGATCCCGGCACGGCCAAACGGGACCTGGACCATCCGGGCGCAGGCCCGCTGGTGCAACTGATCTGGCGCGATGCGTACCGAAGCGGCCATCCCCTGCTGGACGCCGAGCATCAAACCCTGTTCGCGTTGGCCAACGAATTGCTGGCGGCGGTGATCGACGAGCAGGCGAAAGCACACATTCACACCCTCGTTCGCAAGTTACTGGCTCGGACCGTTCGCCACTTCGCCGCTGAGGAGGCCATGCAACGCGAATGCGGCTATCCCGGTTGGGAAAACCATCAGCGGTTGCACGAGGAACTGGTGCAAAAGGCGTTGAAGCTGGAACAGGATTGTCTGGCCGGGGAACTGAGCGTGGCCCGACTGTTCGAATTTTTGGCCTACGAGTTGGTCGCCCGCCACATACTGACCGCCGACCGCGAGTACTTCCCGTATCTGGCCGGGCACGAAGCGAGCGCCCTCAGTCCCCGCGCAGGCTGATGATCGGCCAGCCGCGTTGCCGGGCGTGTTCGGCCAGGGCGTCGTCGGGGTCCACGGCCACCGGATAGGTGACCCGGTCGAGCAGCGGCAGGTCGTTGAGGGAATCGCTGTAGAACCAGCTATCGGCGAGGTCGTGGTCGGTCGAGTCCAGCCATTCGCTCAATCGTTCCACCTTGCCGTGCTGGAAACAGGGGATGCCCGACGAGCGGCCGGTGTAGCGCCCGTCGGCAAATTCTGGTTCGGTCGCCAGCAGGTGCGGCACGCCCAGTAGCTCGGCGATTGGTTCGGTGATAAAGCGGTTGGTGGCGGTGATGATCAGCAGGGAATCGCCGGCCGCGCGGTGCCGGTCCAGCAACTCGGCCGCCTTCGGCAACAGGATCGACTGGATTTTCTCCTCCATGAACCGTTCCCGCCAAGCCAGCAACTCAGCCAGCGGGTTTTCCGCCAGCGGCCGCAGCATGAACGCCAGGAATTCGTGGATGTCCAGCGTGCCCGCCCGGTACTGGTCATAATAACGTTGGTTTTCGCGCTCGTAGAACTCGCCGTCCACTAGGCCCTGCTCCACCAGGAACTGGCCCCACAGATAATCACTGTCGCCACTTAGCAGCGTGTTATCGAGATCGAAAATCGCCAGGCTCATGGCTTGGATGATCCTCTTTGCGCCCGTTCAATCGAGACCGTATTGCCGGAGTTTCTTGCGCAGCGTTCCGCGGTTGATGCCGAGCATGATGGCCGCCTTGGTCTGATTGCCCCGGGTAAACTTCATCACGACGTCCAATAGAGGCGGCTCGACCTCGCGCAGCACCAGGTCGTACAGGTTGCTGGGCGCCTGACCGCCAAGGTTGTGAAAATAGATGCGCAGAGCCTCGGCGACGTGATCGCGCAGTGGGGTGGCGGGCAACAGGTCGACTTGGGGTTGGGGGGTAAGGGTGCTCATGCGGCCAGACGCTCCTGGTTGGCCAGACGCTCGAAGAAAGCGCGGGTCAGTTTTTGTTGCTCGCGGGCCTGTTCGACCGAATTGACCCGCCTCCGGAACGCAGCTCCGTCCGGCCAGGCCTGGCTGTACCAGGTTAGATGCTTGCGGGCAATCCGGACGCCGGCGGTTTCGCCGTAAAAGCCGTACAGGCTGTCCAGATGAGCGGCGACCCATCCGCCGATTTCTTCGGGGCTCGGCGGCGGCAACCGGTCGCCGCTGGCAAGGAAGTGGGCAATGTCACGGAAAATCCACGGTCGTCCTTGGGCCCCGCGACCGATCATCACCGCGTCCGCGCCGGTGATATCGAGTACCCAGCGCGACTTTTCGGGACTGTCGATGTCGCCGTTGGCGATGACCGGGATGTTCACCGTCTGTTTGATGGCGCGGATGGCGGCGTAATCCACCGGTCCACTGTAGCCGCAGGCGCGGGTCCGACCATGGACGGTCAAGGCCTGGATGCCGGCCTGTTCGGCGATGCGGGCGATGGCGATGCCATTGCGGTGGCTCATGTCCCAGCCGGTGCGAATCTTCAGGGTGACCGGTACCGACACCGCGGCGACCACCGCTGCCAGAATGCATCCGACCAGCGCCTCATCGCGCAGCAACGCCGCGCCGGCAAACGTGCCGCAGACCTTTTTGGCCGGACAGCCCATGTTGATATCGATGATTTGCGCGCCGTGCTCGACGTTCAGGCGGGCGACCTCGGCCATGGCGCGTGGATCGGCGCCGAGAATCTGGACGCTGCGCGGTTCGGGTTCGCCGGCTTGATCCAAGCGCAGTTGGGTCTTGCGGCTGTTCCAGAGCCTTGCATCGGCGCTCACCATCTCCGACACCGCCAGCCCAGCGCCCATTCGCCGGCACAATTGCCGGAACGGCCGGTCGCTGATCCCGGCCATCGGCGCCAGAAAGACGGGAGGAGACAGGGTGTAGGGGCCAACCCGCATCGGGAAACGTCGCATGGAAATAAATAAATGGAAATAAGATGGGTCATCATACCGGAACGCCGCGGTGGGGATGAAGCGGCCCGACGGCGGGGAGCCAGCGACTATTGCAGCTCACCCGGTTCGCCGCGTCCCCTCCAGCAGCACCCACTCCTCCCTTTGCTGGCGGGGACCAAACCTGAAATTGCGGCCGAACGCCGCCTGCACGACATCCGCGTGCTGTGCGAGGATGCCGGACAGCACCAGCCAGCCACCGGGCTTGACCCGCAGCCCGAATTCCGCCACCAGTTGTACCAGCACGCCGGCCAGAATGTTTGCCAGGAGAATATCCACAGCCAATGCCGCAGGCAGTTCGGCGGGATAGGCCAGTTCGATGCGGTCCTCGACACCGTTTTCGTCAGCGTTGGCATCGCTGGCCAGTAGTGCCTGCGGGTCGATGTCCACCGCCCAGACCCGTCTGGCGCCCAGTTTGGCGGCGGCGATGGCCAGAATCCCGGAACCGCAGCCGTAATCCAGCACGGTCTTGCCGCTCAGGTCCGCTCTGTCCAACCATTCCAGACACAGCGCCGTGGTGGGGTGGGTTCCGGTGCCGAAGGCCAAGCCCGGGTCCAGCCGGATGTTGACCGCCGTGGGGTCGGGCGGGGTCTGCCCGGTCGGGCAAACCCATAGCCGCTGGCCGAAGCGCATCGGGTGGAAATGGTCCATCCAGGTCCGCACCCAGTCCCGCTCCTCCACTGCGGTCAGCCGGCATTTCGGCAGGAGGGAGGTGTGCAGGAAGCGCCGCAACTGGCTTTTGACCACTTCGATATCGGTCTGGGCGTCGAACAGGCCGGTGACGCTGGTGTGCACCCATAACGGGGTTTCGCCGGGCGCCGGCTCCAGCACCGGCTGGTCGCCGGCATCCTCCAGCGTCACCGCCAGCGCGCCGGCTCGCAACAGGGCGTCCTCCAGTTGTTCTGGACCGTGGTCGATCGCTTCGAGGGTCAGTTGCAGCCAGGGGGCGGTGGCGTCGTCGCTCATGGAATGATGGCTCTGCGCGGGCTTGGCGGGATGATGGAAAGTCTATACGAAAACTATCCTGTTCCGGGGGCAGGAGCCCCGAAGCGAGAGGCGCGATCAGAGTGCGCCAAGCAACTGCTTTTCCAGATAGTGGATGTCGGCGCCGCCGGCGATGAAGCCAGCGTCGCCAAGGATCCGCCGGTGGAGGGGGGCGTTGGTCTTGATCCCATCGATGACCAGCTCGGCCAGGGCGTTGCGCATCCGGGCGATGGCGGCTTGGCGGGTTTCGCCATGGGAAATCAGCTTGCCGATCATCGAATCGTAGTTGGGCGGCACCCGGTAACCGTTGTAAAGGTGCGAATCCACTCGGATGCCCGGCCCGCCGGGGGCGTGATACTGGGTGATCGTCCCCGGCGAGGGGGTGAAGTTATCGGGATCCTCGGCGTTGAGCCGGCATTCGAGAGCGTGACCGTGGATGCGGATCTGGTCCTGGCGGTAGCCAAGGGACTCACCGGCGGCGATACGCAACTGCTCCTTGACGATGTCCACGCCGGTAATCAGTTCAGTGACCGGGTGTTCGACCTGGAGCCGGGTGTTCATCTCGATGAAATAGAATTCGCCATCCTGGTACAGAAACTCGAAGGTGCCCGCGCCCCGGTAGCCGATGCGCTGGCAGGCCTCCACGCAAAGCTGGCCAATGCGGCGGCGCTGTTCCGCGCTGATGCCGGGCGCTGGTGCCTCTTCGACGACCTTCTGATGACGGCGCTGCATCGAACAATCGCGTTCGCCGAGATGGATGGCGTGGCCGTGGGTGTCGGCCAGCACCTGGATTTCGATGTGGCGGGGATGATCCAGGTACTTTTCCATGTACAAGATCGGATTGCCGAAGGCCGCGATGGCTTCGCTGCGGGTCAGGTCCACGGTAGTCAGCAACGCTGCCTCGCCATGAACCACCCGCATCCCGCGCCCGCCGCCGCCGCCGGCCGCCTTGATGATGATGGGATAGCCGATCTGGTGGGCAATGCGGAGGGTGTCCTGATCATCGTCGCCCAGTGGCCCGTCCGAGCCCGGCACGCAGGGCACGCCGGCCTCCCGCATCGTCCGGATGGCGGAAACCTTGTCGCCCATCAGCCGGATGGTGTCGGGCCTCGGGCCAATAAAGGTGAAGCCGCTCTGCTCGACCCGTTCGGCGAAATCAGCATTCTCGGACAGAAAACCGTAGCCGGGATGAATCGCCACCGCGTCGGTAACCTCGGCGGCGCTGATGATCGCCGGCATGTTCAGATAGCTTTCGGCGGCGGGTGGAGGGCCGATGCAGACGGTTTCGTCGGCCAGACGCACGTGTTTCAGTTCGCGGTCCACCGTGGAATGCACGGCGACGGTGCGGATGCCGAGTTCCCGGCAGGCGCGCAGGATGCGCAGGGCGATTTCGCCGCGATTGGCAATGACGATCTTGTCGAGCATGGCGCGGCTATTCGATGACCATCAGCGGCTGATCGTACTCGATCGGCTGGCCATTCTCGGCCAGGATGCGGGTCACCGTGCCGGCGTAATCAGCCTCGATCTGGTTGAACATCTTCATCGCTTCAAGGATGCAGACCGGGTCGCCGACATTGACCTGCTGGCCGATCTCGACGAACGGCTTGGAGCCGGGAGCGGCGGAGCGGTAGAAAGTGCCCACCATCGGAGAGCGCAACACGTGGCCTTGGATCGCTTCGGCGTCCGGCGCCGGCGCGCTGGGCGGGGCGGGCGATGTGGGGACCGGCATGACGGGCGCGGCGGGTACAAAACCGTAGGCCGCGGGCGGGGCCCACACGGGTTGCGAGGGCATCATGACCGAAGCTCCGCCCTGGGGATGGCGGCTGATGCGCACCGAGTCCTCGCCTTCCTTGATTTCAATCTCGGAAACGCCCGAGGATTCGAGCAGTTCGATGAGCTTCTTGATCTTGCGGATATCCATCGGCATGGCGGCTACCGGCGCGGCGTGGCGAGGTAATGATCAGCGGCGCGCAGCGCCAGTTCGTAGCCCTGGGCGCCCAGCCCGCTGATGACCCCGACGGCGATGTCGGACAGGTAGGAGTGGTGGCGGAACGGCTCTCGGGCAAACACGTTGGACAAATGCACCTCGATGAATGGGATGCCGACCCCGAGCAGTGCGTCGCGCAGCGCCACGCTGGTGTGGGTGAAGGCGGCGGGATTGATGACGATGAAGGCGATGTCTTCCGAGCGGGCGGCGTGGATTCGCCCGATCAGGCCATATTCGGAGTTGCTCTGGAAACAGATCAGTTCGTGCGGCCCCAGCATCCGGGCCAATTTTCCGCAGCGTTGTTCGATTTCGGCCAGGGTGGTGAACCCGTAGACGGCGGGTTCGCGGGTACCCAGCAGATTGAGATTGGGTCCGTTCAGTAGCAGCAGCTTAGCCATCGGTCAAGCGGTTACCTTCGAAAAATAAGGGCGCGATTCTGCATGAACGCTAACTGCTTGTCCAGTCGAGGAAGTCGGTGGTTTGCCACCGATGTCTGCATGTTGGCGACTGTTCGGGTCAATTCTCAAAGCCGGAGACCAGCGCGATCAGCCCTTCCATCCCGGCAGCGACCGCAGGTGTTGGTTGAACGGCCCCGCCTCCAAAAAACCCACCACCCGATAGTCGCGGTGCTCCCGACCGTCCGGGCTGAAGAACAGAATGGCGGGTGGACCAATGATCCCGAAGCGTTTCAACAAGGCTCGATCGGCATCGTCGTGGGCGGTGACATCAGCCTGCAAGGTCATCACATTGGCCAACGCCGCCTGCACCGCCGGATCGACGAACGTATAACGCTCCAGTTCCTTGCAACTCACGCACCAGTCGGCGTAGAAATCCAGCATAACGGGTCGGCCGCCAGCCGTCAGCAACGCCTGGTCCACGTCGGCCACGGTCTTGACGCGGCGGAACGGCAGCGCGGGCCCGTTGCCAGCATTGGCGATCAGCCCGACGCCCTGCAACGGCCGCAGGGGGTCGCGACCGCCGGCCGCCACGCCCACAAGCAGTAGGATGCCGTAGATCAGCAGCACCAGGCCGAGTCCCTTGACCAAAGTGCGCCAGCCTGGCGCGCCATGCACCACCGGCTGCAGGGCGCCCATGTAGGTTGCAATGACGATGAGCAACGTCGCCCACAACACCATGGCGATGGCCGATGGCAGGATGCGCTCCAGCAGCCACAGTGCCACCACCAGCAACACCACGCCGAACACCATCTTGATCCGCTCCATCCAGTGACCGGCGCGTGGTAGCCAGTGGCCGGTGGAAACCCCGATGATCAACAGCGGTGCGCCCATGCCCATACTTAGGGCGAACAGCGCCACCCCGCCCAGCAACAGGTCGCCGGTGACGGCGATGAAGGTGAGGGCGCCGATCAGGGGTGGGGCCACGCAGGGACCAACGATCAACGCCGACAGGAATCCCATGAACGCCACGCTGGTGTGGTGGCCGCCACACTGACGGTTGCTCCAATCCGCCAGCCGCTGTTGCAGATAGGCCGGCAACTGCAAGTCGTAGAGGCCGAACATCGACAGCGCCAGCAACACGAACAAACCGCTGAAAGCGCCGATTACCCAGGGATTTTGGAACCACGCCTGGACGTTCTGTCCCAGCAACGCCGCCAGCATGCCGGCAACGGTGTAGGTTGCCGCCATCGCCAGCACGTAGGTCAGCGACAGCAGGATCGCCCGCCGACGGGTCAGATGCGCACCCTGGCCGGCGATCAGGCTGGACAGGATCGGGATCATGGGAAACACGCAGGGGGTGAACGCCAGCAGCAGACCGAAACCGAAGAATGCGGGAATCGCCAGGAACCGTTGTTCGCCCAGCAGTCGCGCCAGCCGATCCTGTTCGGCCTTGTTGCCCACGGGATCGGATCGCACCTCCGCGGTTGGCGCCTCTAAATCCTCCCTGCCATCTTTGGATAAAGGGGGATTTTGAGGGATGGAAGTTAGGTTGCTGGAGGTATTATCTACTGCCGGCAGCGCCATGCTCACGGTCTGGCTCAGCGGCGGATAGCAGACCCCAATTTCGGCGCAACCCTGATAGTCGGCTTTCAGCCGCGCGGTTTGCGCGCTGGACGGTTCGCGTTGCAAGCGGGCAACGATGACCGCTTCCCCGTGAAAGATCTGCTGCGGGCCAAAATACGGATCGTCCTTTGGCTCGCCGGGCGGGATTTCACTCCCGGTGATCGCAATGCCCTGGGCATCGACCAGATTAAGCCGAAATTTATCGCGGTACAGGTAATAGCCAGGCGCGATGATCCAGCGAGCTTCCACGGTCAATGGATCTACGACGCTGACGGTCATTTGAAACGCTTGATCAGGTTCGAGAATCCGCAACTGGGACGAGCCGCCAAAGCGGTCGAACAGTCCCGCCGCGACCGGTCCAGCCAGCAGAGCCAGCATCAGCGCCAGCCAAGCCCAAGCCTGAAGCGGGTGCTTCATGCCGGCATCCCCGTGTTGTGCGCGATCCAGTCCAGATAAGCAAATGATCCGGCCTGAATCGGCAGGGCGATGATCTCGGGTACTTGGTACGGGTGTAGTTCGCGGATGCGGGCTTCCAGCAACGGGTAGATCGCCTGGCGGGTCTTGATCAGCAGCAATAGTTCGGCATCACGCTGGATTTGCTCTTCCCAGCGGTAGATTGAAATCAGGCCCGGCACGATATTAACGCAGGCGGCCAGCCGCTCGCCGACCACGGTTTCGGCGATACGCTCGGCGGTGGCCAGGTCCGGACAGGTACAAAAGATGATGAGTGGCGGTGGGTTCATAGTGTATCTTTTCAGATCAAGACGGTATTTTAGATAATATTTCCGCTCGGCGGCGATTATGGACCATGACCAGCATGGCGGTGGTGATTCCCGTCGCCATGCCCGGAGTGAAGCGTCCACCTACCACCGATCCCTTTAGCACCATGCAACCCTCCTGGCCCCCAGACCGAAACCGGCCGGTTGTTCCGGTACTAGGGACTGGAACAACTGCGGCTACTGGAGGTCTTCTCGCCTATTTTGTCCTCTGATTCATCTTCCAGTTCGGTGCCACGGGACTCAACGCCCCCGGCAACTGGATCAGCGCAACCACCCGGCCATTTTCTCACCTCCGCCCCCTTGAAAATTTTCCACCCGCGCCCCACTTCACCCGCGACCCCTTGACAGGGTGTTTTCGCTGACTATGATTAGCACTCACTAAAGGCGAGTGCTAACAAGGCCGGCGCCAACTTCGTGTCACCAATTCTTTTTAACCCTGGATGGAGAAGTCACTGATGAACATTCGGCCATTGCATGATCGGGTAGTGATCAAGCGTGTTGAGGAAGAAACCAAGAGTCCAGGCGGCATCGTGCTGCCGGGTACAGCCGCCGAGAAGCCGTCTCGCGGCACCGTGATGGCGGTGGGCCGGGGCAAGTTGCTCGACAACGGCGACGTGCGGCCGCTGGACGTCAAGGTCGGCGATCACATCCTGTTCGGCAAGTATTCGGGCAGCGAAGTCAAGGTGGACGGCGAAGAGCTGATCATCATGCGCGAAGACGAGATCATGGCCGTCATCGAGAAGTAAGCGTCCCGCTTGCGCGAATCTCTTCATCTTGAAGCAATTCAACCCGATTTCAGAGGAATTCCCCCATGGCAGCAAAAGAAGTCAAGTTCGGTGATGATGCCCGCTCGCGCATGGTGCGCGGCATCAATGTCCTGGCCAACGCCGTCAAGATAACCCTGGGTCCGCGCGGTCGCAATGTCCTGCTGGACAAGGCCTTCGGCGCCCCCACCGTGACCAAGGACGGGGTGTCCGTGGCCAAGGAGATCGAACTGGAAGACAAGTTCGAGAACATGGGTGCGCAGATGGTGAAGGAGGTCGCGTCCAAGACCTCCGACGTGGCCGGCGACGGCACCACCACCGCCACCGTGCTGGCTCAGGCCATCGTTCGCGAAGGCATGAAGGCCATCGCCGCCGGCATGAATCCGATGGATCTGAAGCGCGGCATCGACAAGGCGGTCATCGCCACCGTCGAGGAACTGCGCAAGCTGTCCAAGCCCTGCACCGACGACAAGGCGATCACCCAAGTCGGCACCATTTCCGCCAACGCCGACGAGGCCATCGGCCGAATCATCGCCGACGCCATGAAAAAGGTTGGCAAGGAAGGCGTGATCACCGTCGAGGAAGGCAAGAGTCTGGAAAACGAGCTAGATGTCGTGGAAGGTATGCAGTTCGACCGCGGCTACATTTCGCCCTATTTCATCAACACCCAGCAGAACATGTCCGCGGAGTTGGAAAGCCCGCTGATCCTGTTGTACGACAAGAAAATTTCCGGCATCCGCGACCTGCTGCCGGTGCTCGAAAGCGTCGCCAAGGCCAGCAAGCCGTTGCTGATCGTCGCCGAGGATGTCGAGGGCGAGGCGCTGGCTACCCTGGTGGTCAACACCATCCGCGGCATCGTCAAGGTCGCGGCCGTCAAGGCGCCGGGCTTCGGCGACCGCCGCAAGGCCATGTTGCAGGATATCGCCATTCTGACCGGTGGCCAGGTGATTTCCGATGAGGTTGGCCTGAACCTGGAGAAGGCGACGCTGGCCGATCTGGGCACCGCGCGCAAGATCGTGGTCGCCAAGGAAAACACCACGATTATTGATGGCGCCGGCAAGCCCGACGAGATCAAGGGCCGAGTCGAGCAGATCCGCCGCCAGATCGAGGAAGCCACCTCCGACTACGACAAGGAGAAGTTGCAGGAACGCGTCGCCAAGCTGGCCGGCGGCGTGGCGGTCATCAAGGTGGGCGCGTCGACCGAGATCGAGATGAAGGAGAAGAAAGCCCGGGTCGAGGATGCTCTGCACGCCACCCGCGCCGCGGTCGAGGAAGGCGTGGTGGCCGGCGGCGGCGTGGCGCTGATCCGCGCGCTGCAAGCTATTAAAGATCTAAAAGGCAGCAACGAAGACCAACATCATGGCGTTCAGATCGCGCTGCGCGCCATGGAAGAACCGTTGCGCCAGATCGTCGCCAACACCGGCGAGGAGCCTTCAGTGGTCCTGAACAAGGTTCTGGAGAACACCGGCAATTTCGGCTACAACGCCGCCACCAACGAGTACGGCGATATGATCGAGATGGGGGTCCTGGACCCGACCAAGGTCACCCGCTTTGCCTTGCAGAACGCCGCCTCCGTGGCCTCGCTGCTGATCACCACCGAGGCGATGGTCGCCGAACTGCCCAAGAAGGATGCGGGCGGCATGGGCGGCATGGGCGGCGGTGGCATGGGCGGCATGGGCGGCATGGGCGATATGATGTAAGCGTTGCCGCCTGAAGCTGGTCAGTTCGAACGAACAAGCCCCGCTTCGGCGGGGCTTTTTTATGGCTGGGAAGGCGATGATCAACATCCTCCGCGCTCGAATTCGATAGGGATACCAAAGTCCTTGACAAACCCGTGCGGATGACATTTGCTGGTTATATGTCAATTTTATTGACGGAATCTGGTGAGTCATTTGTGGTTGATCGGTTCGGGAGCGAAGGCCATGAGACGGGTGAGCGGTATACAACGGAATTGGGGATGGGTAGTTTGGTCGGTCGGATAGCAATGATTTAGACCATGGCTGAGTTTGATAGCGGTTACAAGCTGCTGTTTTCACACCCGGAGCTGGTGGCGGATTTGCTGCGCGGCTTCGTGCCGGAGCCGTGGGTGGCGGAGGTGGATTTCACCACGCTGACGCCGGTCAAAGGCAGTTATGTCAGCGATAGCCTGCACCAGCGGCACGACGACGTGGTGTGGAAGGTCCGACTGCTGGAGCAGTGGTTGTATGTCTACGTGGTCATCGAGTTTCAGTCGGAGCCGGACCCGTTCATGGCGGTCGTTGTCAAGAAAGATGTCGCTTTTTCAGTCTGTATTTTGAGACTCTTCCTGCGCCTTCTAAGGGGCTGGTTTGCTTGGGTTGAGGGAGACCGAGCTGGGGCGCTCCCAGTGACGGATGGTGCCGGACCAGCGTTCGGGATGGGCTTGACGGGCGGCTTCGTAGATCGCCTTGCGCTGTTCCAGGACCCCCACATCGTCGCCGCGGTGGCGTTCGCCGGGGGTCACGAAACGGATGCCGCGGTGCCGGTGCTCGTCATTGTACCCGCGGACGAAGCCGGCCACCCAGGTGCGGGCCTGTTCCAGGCTCGCGAAGGGCGGTTCGGGGAAGCCGGGGCGGTACTTGCCGGTCTTGAATAGCGCCTCCGAGTGCGGGTGGTCATTACGGACGGCGGGCCGGCTGAACGAGGGCACGACGCCCAGTCGTTGCAGGGTGACCCGCAGGGTGGCGCCTTTCATCGGGGAGCCGTTGTCGGAGTGCAGGACCAGGGTATTAGCCGCCACCCCTTCGCGTAGATGCGTCTTGCGGAACAGGACGGCGGCGTGGTCGCTGGTCGGTTCGGCGTGGATTTCCCAACCCACGATCTTGCGGCTGAACACATCCAGGATCAGGTCAAGATAGAAAAACAGCCCGGCCACGGTGCAGGCCAGGTCGGTGATATCCCAACTCCAGAGCTGATTGGGGCCGGTGGCGACCCAGGCCTGCGGGCGGTGGTGGCTGGGCGCCTTGGCCTTGCTGCGGTGGGCGCGTTGGTCGGCGGCGCGCAGGACCCGGTAGAACGTGGCTTCCGAGGCGAGATACGCGCCCCAGTCGGCCAGTCGGGGGACGATCTGGCTCGGTGGCTGGCCGGCCAACTCGGGGCTGTTGGCGACTAACAGGAGGCGCTGCCGTTCCGCCGGGCTCAGGGCGTTGGCCGGCGTCCGGGCCTGCGCCGCCGCGTGGCGGCCGTCGACCTTCACCCCGCCCTCGGCCTGCCCGCGTTGCCAGGTGCGGGGACTCCCGTCCAGTACCGCGCAGGCCGCCTCCAGGCGAGCGCCCGCAGCACCGGCTTCGCGCATCAGGGCGATCACGGTCTGTCGCTCCCCGAGCTCCAGTTTCCGTCCCCGGGTTCCCCCAAAAGCACCCGGACTTTTTTTTGGAGCACCAGCAACGTCGCGGCCTCCGCCAAGGCTTTCTCCTTACGACGCCATTCACTCTCCAACTCGCTGTTCCTCCGCCGCAAGGCCCGGCACTCGGCTGGCTCCTCGCGGCGCGCAGGCGGCGTATTCGCCACCCAACAGGTTTCCCGCCACGCCGCCAACTGCTCCGGATACAGCCCCCGGCGCCGACAGAACTCGCCCACCTCCTGTGCGTTGAGCGCCGCACTCTCCACGACCAGGTGAAATTGGTCCGCGCTGGTGAAGCCCTCCACCGCCAGGCCTTTCGCTCCGGGGGTGGCAACCGCCATCCGCTGTTGGCCGCGCCAAGTGTAGAGCGTGTCCTTGGGGATGCCGGTCTCCCGCGCCAGCTCTGGAATGCCGCGATGAGTCGGTGGCAGCATCTGGGCCATGATTTGGGCTTGAAACTCTTCCGAGTACGTTTTCATCGCTGACCTACCTCGTCCCCTGGGGGTTCACACAGCGACATCTATCCTGACACAGGGGGCTTGGCGCGACCTCCAACGCCAGGTTTGTACGCAATTCGGTTCGCGTTCGGCGAAAACCGTGATGCCCTCTCTCGGGGGCTGGTGCTCTTACAGCGGCAATCCGAACTTCTGGCTGGCGACTTTGCGGGATCGGGCCGGTCTTGAAGGGGCTGGCTTTTTCGTTTCCGCCGCACAGAGCACCACCGCGCCACGTGCTACCTTCATTTCTGGAGGCGTTGCGCTTCCGTCCGTAACGTTCGGTGGTTGTCTACCTAACGCCGGACGCACAAGCGAGCCTGTACTGGCTACAGGCTGAGGGCCCGGCCCCCAACATGGGCAGCGTGATTTCCGATACACTTTTAAAAGTCATTGCCACGAGGAACCAGCCATGACCGCCGAAGTTCTAACCCTCGCTATCCTGCGGGCATTCATCATCTTCGTAGCAGAAGGCTTGGAGCGATTTGCCGAGAAAGAAATCGACGCATCGCCGGAACTGCGCCGCAACCGGGATTGGCTGGAACGCGCCCGCGCGGCGCTGGCCGAGCACGAAGAAGAAGGAGCCACCCTATGACCACGATCACCTTTGATACCCTGGCCTACGTCAAGACATTGCGGGAGGCCGGCGTTGAAGAGAAACAGGCCGAGGCTCAGGCTACCGCGCTGGCCGCCGTGCTGAAATCGGGCGTAACCGATTTGTCCACCAAGCAGGATATGGAACTGTTGCGTGTGGAACTGAAAAAGGACTTGGCGGAAACCAAGGCCGAGTTGATCCGCTGGGTGGTCGGCGTGGGCATCCTGCAAACCACGCTGATCGTGGGCATCCTCGCCCGCCTGGCGAAAGTGATTTGACGAATCCCGCCCAGGCATCGCGGCCCTACCCAAGGCGAAAATTGAGGATGGCCGCTTGACCGGCTGAAGATGACAATCCAAACGGCGATGGATTATCATGGAAACATGGGTATGGCGAAACGGTCTGGGGTAAAAATCCAGGGGAACTGCTGCGATACCAGGAACAAATTGCAGATTCAAACAAGCCCTTGGATGTTTTTTTCGATGGACTCTCTGTCCGCCACATTTCCCTGTATCGTTCTGTCGGCGGCAATGCCGTCCAACCCGCTGGTTGCAATGGCGGCCCCTGTCGGTCCCCCCGCGACGACAAGCTGTGAACCCCGTCAGGCCCGGAAGGGAGCAGCGGCAGCAGTGACTTCGGGCGCCGGGGTACGGCCGGTAGGGGTCGCCACCCTTATCCCCCGCCGGAGCGCCGCATGAGCTATCAGGTTCTAGCCCGCAAGTGGCGGCCGCGCACCTTCCACGAATTGGCTGGCCAGGAACACGTGGTCCGCGCCCTGACCAACGCCCTCGACCAGCAGCGCCTGCATCACGCTTTCCTGTTCACCGGCACCCGTGGGGTGGGCAAGACCACGATCGCCCGGATTTTCGCCAAATCGCTGAACTGCGAGACCGGCGTGTCCTCCACCCCCTGCGGTGAATGTTCGGCCTGCCGGGAGATCGACGCCGGCCGCTTCGTGGATCTGATCGAGGTGGACGCCGCATCCCGCACCAAGGTCGAGGACACTCGCGATCTATTGGAGAACGTGCAGTACGCGCCCAGCCGGGGCCGCTTCAAGGTTTATCTGATCGACGAAGTCCACATGCTCTCCACCCATAGTTTCAACGCCTTGTTGAAGACCCTGGAGGAGCCCCCGCCGCATGTGAAGTTCCTGCTGGCGACCACCGATCCGCGGAAGCTGCCGGTTACCATTCTTTCGCGCTGTCTGCAATTCAATCTCAAGCGGCTGCCGGCGGCGCTGATCGCCCGGTATCTGAACCAGGTGCTGGAGGCAGAGGGCGTTCCTGGCGAGGAAACGGCAGTACGGCTGATCGCTCGCGCTGGCGATGGCAGCATGCGCGATGCTTTGAGCCTGCTGGATCAGGCGATTGCCTTTGGTGGCGGTCGGGTCGAAGCAGCGGCCGTAAGCGAAATGCTCGGCAGTATCGACCGGCGACGGGTGGTGGGATTGCTGGACGCGCTGGCGACCGACGACTCGGCGGCGGTCTTGCGACAGGTGGCGGAACTGGACGAACTTTCCCCCGATTACGCGACGGTACTGGCCGAGCTGCTGGCGCTGTTGCAGCGGGTGGCGCTGGCGCAGGTTCTGCCCGATGCCTTGCCGGACGATGACTTGGCCGATCCTGGGGACGCGCGGCGGTTGGCTGGAATGCTGGCGCCGGAAGATGTGCAGTTGTTTTACCAGATTGCTTTGCACGGCCGGCGCGACTTGCCGCTGATGCCGGAGATGCGCGGCGGTTTCGAGATGGTGCTGTTGCGGATGCTGTGTTTCCGTCCTGCGACGTTGTCAACAATCGCGCCGGACCAAAGCCGGACTGTTACGGCGCCCGCGCCCGCAACAGCCGCATCCACTCCAGTTTCCCCCCAGCTTCCACCTTCACCCGTCGCGCCAGCTCTGGCCCAGCCCGCTTCAGAGTGGAAAACTTTAGTCGGGCAGTTGGGATTGACCGCTGTGGCCAGGCAGGTGGCGATGAATTGCGCGCTGGTGGAGCGTGAGGGCAACCATTTCCGGCTGGTGCTGGAGTCCGGGCACGCCCAGACTCTGCTCAGCGATTCCGTCAAGGAACGACTGAAAACGGCTCTGGAGCAGTTCCTTGATGCCCCGGTGACGCTGCAATTTCAAGTGGGCAAGGTGATGGAGGCGACACCGGCCAGCCAATATAAAGAGCAACAGGCCGAACGCCAGCAGGCCGCTGCCGATCGCATTGTCCAGGATCCGCACGTTCGAGCCATACAGGAAATATTCGACGCGCGGATCGCCACGATCCGTCCGCTTGACGACACCGACGAGTAGCCGTTCCCTCGGCGACGACCCAATTGTAATGGTCAGGAGAAGAAACGATGAAAGGTGGTTTGGGCAATATCATGAAGCAAGCGCAGAAGATGCAGGAGAACCTGCAAAAGGCGCAGGCGGAAATCGCGATGCTGGAAATCACCGGCGAGTCTGGCGGCGGCCTGGTCAGCGTGGTAATCACTGGCCGTTATGAAGTCCGGCGGATTCGGATTGACGACAGTCTGGTGGGCGACGACAAGGATATGCTGGAGGATTTGGTTGCCGCCGCGTTCAACGACGCCGTTCACAAGGTCGAGCGCACCGTGCAGGAGAAAATGGGTGGTCTCACCGCCGGCATGGGCTTGCCGCCGGGGATGCTGGGCGACTTCAAAATGCCGTTCTAAAGGTTCGCAGTGGCCGCCTCGCCGCTCCTGAACCGGTTGATGACGGCGTTGCGCTGCCTACCGGGAATCGGGCCGAAATCGGCCCAGCGGATGGCACTGCACCTGCTGGAGCGGAATCGCGACGGTGCTCACCGGCTGATCGAGGCGTTACAGGCGGCGTTGGACGGCATTGGCCGCTGCCGGCAATGTCGCGATTTGAGCGAAACCGAAATCTGCGCCCTGTGCGCCAGTCCGCGCCGCGACCGTGCGCTGCTGTGCGTGATTGAGACTCCAGCGGATGTACTGGCGGTAGAGCAGTCCACCGGCTTTCAGGGCGTGTATTTCGTGTTGATGGGCCATCTGTCGCCGTTGGATGGCATCGGCCCGGCGGAACTGGGGCTGGAAGTGCTGGAAGCGCGGCTGGACGCCGGTGAAGTTCGCGAGATCATCCTGGCCACCAACCCGACCGTGGAAGGCGAGGCGACCGCCTACTACATCGCCGAACTGGCCCGCGAGCGCGGCATCCGCGCTACCCGCATCGCCCACGGCGTGCCGCTGGGTGGAGAGCTGGAATACGTGGACGGCGGCACGCTGGCGCACGCCTTCGCCGGCCGCCGGGATGTGTGAGGCCAAACGGAGCTATCATCATGACCGACTGTATCTTCTGCAGGATCGCCGCCGGCGAAATTCCAGCCGCCAAGCTCTACGATGATGGCGAGGTGGTGATCTTCCGGGACATCAATCCCGAAGCCCCCGTGCATCTGCTCATCATTACCCGGCGACACATTCCCACCCTCAATGATCTGAGCGCGGCGGACGCGGTGCTGATCGGCAAGATGTATCTAGCCGGCAAACAGGCGGCGGCGGAACTGGGCGTGGCGGAGAGCGGCTACCGGACGGTGATGAACTGCAATCGCGACGCCGGTCAGATCGTGTTCCACGTCCACATGCACCTGCTGGCGGGCCGAGAACTGGGCTGGCCGCCGGGCTAGGATTGGCGCCCTTACTTGCCTTGTGAAGCGAGTTTCAGATATTCGCCCAAAAGAGCCTGTAAGTCGGCGTGAAAGCGGCGGGCAGCGGCGGGCGTCAGACGATGCTGGGCGTTGAGCAGGGCGGTATGGTACAGCCCGGTCAGCAACCGGCGATAAGGCGCCTCTTCTGGGTCGGCCAGTTTTCCGAGTTGTTGCACCAGCGGATGCGCCGCGTTCAGCAATAAAGCCAGGGGTTGGCTGCGCAAGCGGTCGCGCACGTCGACGGCCAGTTCCGCCAGTCCCTCCAGCAGAAACGGCTTTTCCAGCGCCCGCTCCATTTCGTCGAATGCGGTGACGCGCTGGCCGGCCAGCAACACCGCGCTCAGATTCCCGGGTTGAAACCGGCGAACATGGGTTCTCACCCGTACCTCCCGCTCCGCCAATACTCGATCCACCGCTTGTTCCAGCCGGGCATAAGCCGCCTGTTCCGTCGCATCCAGCTGTTCATACAAAGCTGGATCGTCGAGACGATCCAGCGGTTTGAGCGTCACCGTGTCCGGATACTGGCTCGCATAGCGGCGCAGCAACGTCTCGTCGTGAGCGCGGCCGGTGTTGATCGCCAACAGGCTGCGCGCCTGGCAGAGCGTGTAGAACTGGTTGGCGTCGGCTTCGTGGGTGAAAAAGTACAGCGGTCGTTTGCCGTCGACCGCCGCCGGCTGGCGGGCGAGATAGTCCGGGAGGGTTAATTGCCCCTGGTTGGTCTCGAACGGCAATTGATCCAGCACCGCCGCGCCAAACTTAGGATGCCGCGCCGCCATGCCTTTGATGGCGTCGTGATGCCAATCGCAGAGCTTGAGAAAACGGGGCCGGTCGCGGGCAGCCAGGTCGAGCAGGGCGGCGATGATCAGTACTCCCAAAGCCTCGCGCAACGCATGCCAGGCGGCATCCCGCACCACATTGTCGCGGGCTGCGGTCGGTTGCAACTCCGTACAATCCAGCACACCCCTCACGAACCGTGCCCATTCCGGCAATAGTTCGCTTTCGTTCGGGCGAATGCACATCCGCGATTGAAACAGATCGACCGTACCGCCGACCTGCCCGTCGGGCGCGTAACGGGCGGGGACGAACAAGCCGCCCAGCGCGCGCGGGCAGGGCAAATCCACTGGAATAATCAGTAGGGGCGGGTCTGCGTAGCGCCGGCTCAGAAAGGCATACAACGACTGTTCCCGCTCGATGGGATCGCGCCAACCCGGCTCGTGCCAGGGCGCGTTGACGGCGTTGATCGGACCGAAGCCGTTGAGCAGGATCGGGAACGGCAGGAAATCGCCGTAACGCCGCACAGTTTGGCGGATCAGGCGACCATCGAGGAAAGTGGTTCGATCCGGCTCCAGTGTGACGATCACTCGCGTACCGGACGGCTGCGCGCTCGGTGGCAGGGTGTCCAGCTCATAATCCTCACCACCATGGTTGACCCAACGCCAAGCCTGGATCGCGCCCGGTTTGCGGGTGTAGACCTCGATCCGTTCCGCGACCACGAACGCCGACAACAGGCCGATGCCGAACTGGCCGATGGTGGCGACCACCACGTCGCGGGCGGACAGTTCGCTGGTGCGGCTGCCGGTGCCGGTGCTGCCGATCACGCTCAGGAATTCCTCGATATCCTGCCGATCCATACCGGTGCCGTTGTCGCCGAAACTCAGCGTACGGCTGGATTCGTCCACGTCGATGCGAATTTCGCCGCCCAGTTCCGGTTCGTGGACTCGACGCAACTGGATGCTGTCATGGGCGTTCTGCAACAGTTCGCGGATGAATACGTCCGGCTCCGGGTACAGGCTCTGGGCCAGTAGTCGGACCAGACCCTGAAAACTGGTGCGCATCTTGGGCATCGGGCGGAAGGCTCGCGGTTTAGAGTAAGCTACAGGTCCTATTCTGACAGTTCGATTGACGTGGAAACCATCCAATCGTTCTCTCCGTCCCCCAATTCCATGACTCTCGTTCCGGAATGCCAACATCATATGTCCACTTCCCCCGTTTCTCCCGCCGATGTTGCCCCGCTGCGCCTGCGCAAGGATGAAGACCGCCGGTTGCGCGCCGGCCATCTGTGGGTCTACAGCAACGAAATCGATGTCGAGGCCACCCCACTGCGCGATTTCCAGCCCGGCCAACCGGTGGCGATTCAGTCCAGCAACGGCAAAACACTCGGCACCGGCTACATCAACCCGCACGCCTTGCTGTGCGCCCGGCTGGTCAGCCGCGATGTAGAACATCCGCTCGGCCCCTCGTTGCTGGTGCATCGTCTCAACGTAGCGCTGAGCCTGCGCGAACGGCTGTACGACCGGCCGTTCTACCGGCTGATCTACAGCGAGGGCGATGGCTTGCCGGGGCTGATCGTGGATCGCTACGGCGACCTGTGCGTGGCGCAACTGACCACCGCCGGCATGGACCAACTCAAGGATGACATCCTCGCCGCCCTGCAAAAAGTGCTCAGGCCAACAGCGGTGCTATGGCGCAACGACAGCCGAATGCGGGAGATGGAAGGACTGGAGCGCACTATCGTCGATGCCGCAGGCGAAGTGCCGGAAACTGTGACGGTCGAGGAAGACGGGCTACGCTTCCAGGTATCGCCGCGTACCGGGCAGAAAACGGGCTGGTTCTACGATCAGCGCGACAACCGCGCCCGGCTGGATCGCTACGTTGTGGGCCGGCGGGTGCTGGACGTGTTCAGCTACGTCGGCGCCTGGGGCATCCGAACAGCGGCGCGCGGCGCGCGGGAAGTGCTGTGCGTGGATTCTTCCGCCTCGGCGCTGGAGCAGGCAACGGCCAACGCGGCGTTAAACGACGTCAGCGACCGGGTGCATATCCGTCAGGGCGACGCCTTCGAGGTACTCAAAAGCTTGCGCGAGGCCCGCGAGCGTTTTGACGTGGTGATCGTGGACCCGCCGGCGTTCGTCAAGCGCCGCAAGGATTTCAAGGAAGGCGCGCTGGCTTACCGGCGGCTCAACGAGATGGCGATGCAGGTGCTGGAGCGTGACGGGATTCTGGTATCCTGTTCCTGCTCGCAGTTGCTCTCGCGGGAAGTGCTGATCCAAATCCTGTTGCAGGGGTCGCGGCATCTCGACCGCAATCTGGTGATTCTGGAGCAGGGCCGGCAGGGGCCAGATCATCCGGTTCCGCCAGCGATTCCCGAGACCGACTATCTTAAGATGATCGTCGCGCGGGTGTTGCCGGCTTGAAAATCAACAATCCTCCAATTCCCCATTTGCAAAGAGAGTGGCGCGGCAGCCCCTGGGGATTTGCGCTTGGCGGCCTGCAATCAAGCTTGCTCAATGCCTTGTCGGGAGCAACATCCTGAACCTCCAACTGATTTTGCGCTTCTCCAGGCGAAAGAAGTCATCGTCAGCTTCGAGGGCGAGGATTTGGGAACGCTGCCCTTCACTAATCCGCTGACCGCCAAGGACCCCAAGATTATCAAGTGGTAGCTGGAAGTCTACGGCGCCCATTCCCTCTGGCGACCGAGCCGCCCAGCGCCTGTTCAAAGATTTTCAGGATCGGCGGGAGGATTAGCGCCGAAAAGTCGGCCGTCATGAAACCTCTGCGGGACATGAACGACCTCGACGCAGAGGTATTTCTAAACCCGCTCCCAAATGCCAGCAAGAAGGTGGCGTGCTGCGTGCTGCTGTACGCGCTCGGGCGGCAGTTTTTCCCGGTCGTCACGCATTGATGGCCAATAACCCGCCGTCATGGTTAGGTGCGGCACACGCAAGGACGGCCGCAACGGGGCTTGCAGCGGCGCTCCGGATGCGGACTGACGTTCGGGGAGTGATTGCATCAAGTACACCTCTTAACCGTCGTCGACTTGATCGGAGCAAGAAACACCAAAGCCATTCAGGTAAAATGGGATGTCACCCCAACCTCGATTCCAACCCCGACCCCTGATGACCAACTTCCTCGACGAACTCCACCGCCGGCGCACCTTCGCCATCATCTCCCACCCCGACGCCGGCAAGACCACCCTGACCGAAAAACTGCTGCTGTTCGGCGGCGCTATCCAGTTGGCCGGCACGGTCAAGGGCCGCAAGGCCGCCCGCCATGCCACCAGCGACTGGATGGCGCTGGAGCAACAGCGCGGGATTTCCGTCACCTCCTCGGTCATGCAGTTCCCCTACCGCGACTGCATCATCAACCTGCTCGACACCCCCGGCCACGAGGACTTCTCCGAGGATACCTACCGCACCCTGACCGCCGTGGACTCGGCCCTGATGGTGATCGACTGCGCCAGAGGCGTCGAGGAACGCACCATCAAGCTGATGGAGGTCTGTCGGCTGCGCGACACACCGATCTTCACCTTCATCAACAAGCTGGACCGGGACGGCCGCGAACCGATCGAACTACTGGACGAAGTCGAGGACATCCTCAAAATCCGTTGCGCCCCGGTCACCTGGCCCATTGGCATGGGCCGGGAACTGAAGGGCGTCTACCATCTCGATCAGGATTTCATCCACTTCTACGATCCTTCCCGCGACGGTCGCATCAACACCGGCCGCACCATCCAGAGCCTCGGCAACCCGGCAGTGGATCAGGCATTGGGCGCGGATCGAGCGAGGGCTCTGCGCGATGAAATCGAACTGGTGCGCGGCGCCAGCCACGCCTTCGACCTGGACGAATACCTGGCCGGACGGCTGACCCCGGTGTTCTTCGGCTCGGCGCTAACCAACTTCGGCGTGCAGGAAATGCTGGACGGCTTCGTCGAAAACGCCCCGGCGCCCCGGCCGTGCGCCGCCGCCAGTCGCGAAGTCGCCCCGGAGGAAGAAGCGTTCACCGGATTCGTGTTCAAGATACAGGCGAACATGGACCCGCAACACCGCGACCGCATCGCGTTCCTGCGCATCTGTTCCGGCAGTTACTTACCCGGCATGAAGGCGCGCCACGTTCGCCTGGGCCGCGAGATCAAAATCGCCGACGCCCTGACCTTCATGGCCGCCGAACGCGAGCACGTCGAAGCCGCTTATCCCGGCGACATCATCGGGTTGCACAACCACGGCACCATCCGCATCGGCGACACGTTTACTCAGGGTGAAGACTTGCGCTTCACCGGCGTCCCCGACTTCGCCCCGGAACTGTTCCGCCGCGCCCGCTTGCGCGATCCTATGAAAATGAAGGCGCTGCAAAAGGGGCTGGAGCAATTGTGCGAGGAAGGCGCGACGCAATTGTTTCGCCCGCTCAACAGCAACGACCTGATCCTGGGCGCGGTCGGGATGCTGCAATTCGATGTTGCCGCTTTCCGCCTGCGCTGCGAATACGGGGTCGAATGCGGCTTCGAGAACGTCAACGTCAACACCGCTCGTTGGGTGCGCTGCGCCGACCTCAAACGCTTTGAGGACTTCAAGAACAAGCTGCGCGACAACCTGGCCCTCGACCATCATGGCGAACTGGTCTACGTTGCGCCCAGCCGGGTCAATCTGCAACTGACCCAGGAACGCTGGCCCGAGGTGCGCTTCGCCGCCACCCGCGAACACGGCTTGCACTGAACCATGCGCCACGTGTTGCAAGGGCTCGCTCGTGGCGTGTTCCGTCGGCTGTTCCGGGTGGAAGTGGGCGGCTGGGAGCATTATCCCCATGACGAACAACGGCTGCTGATCGTCGCCAACCACGTCTCTTATCTGGACGGGGCGCTGCTGGCCGCGTTCCTGCCAGATGTGCCGATCTTCGTGATTAACACCCACATGGCTCGAAACTGGTGGGTCAAGCCGTTCATTGCCGTGACCCGCCACATCAGCATCGACCCGACCAATTCGCACTATCTGAAAACCCTGATCCAGCATCTCAAGGCCGGCGAGCGGGTAGTGGTGTTTCCAGAAGGTCGCATCAGCGTCACCGGGGCGCTGATGAAAATCTACGAAGGCCCGGCTCTGGCCGCTGATAAAGCCGATGCCGCGTTGTTGCCGGTGTACATCGAGGGTGCCCAGTACAGCCTGCTGTCCCGAATGAGAGGCATAGTCCGGCGACGGCTGTTGCCGCGCATCCGCCTGACCATGCTCCCGCCGCGACGGCTGACGGGGACTGGCGGCAACGGCCGCGTTCGCCGCCGACAACTCAGCCGGCAACTGGACGAACTGATGGTCGAACTGGCCTACGCGGGGATGAAGATCGACCAGCCCTTGGTCATGGCCCTGTTGGAAGCGTGGGAGCGGCATGGCGGTAGCCGCGTGATTCTCGAAGACGTACAGCAACAACGGCTCGGTTGGCGGGCGCTGTTCGCCCGAGCGTTCGTCCTCGCCGATTTGCTCGAACACCCCCTTCACCCACCGGGAGAGGGGTGGGGGGTGAGAGTCGGATTGTTGCTACCGAACGCCGCTGCCGCGGTCATCGCCCTCCTGGCCCTGCATTTGCGCGGACGGGTGCCGGTGATTCTCAACTTCACCGTCGGCAGCCACGAACTGCTCTGCGCATGCCATACCGCCCGGGCGCGGACGGTGCTCACCTCGCGGGCCTTTGTCGCCACCGCCAATTTGGACGCACAGGTTGCCGCCTTGGGCGCACATATTAATGTGCTGTTCCTGGAGGATTTTCGGCCAAGGGCGACGCTGTCCGTCCGGCTGCGGGGGTTGGGGCGGGCGCTGCTGCCGGCGCTCAGCTTTCGGCGAATGGCCGGGCCGGTGCGCAGCGACGATCCGGCGGCGATTCTGTTCACCTCGGGTTCGGACCGGGATCCCAAGGGCGTGGTGCTGACCCATCGTAACCTGCTGGCCAACGTCGCCCAGTCGCGCGCCGTGCTGGACATCGTGCCCAAGGACGTGATTTTGAACCCCCTGCCGATGTTTCACGCCTTCGGCCTGACCACCGCTACCCTGACGCCCCTGCTGTTGGGAACGCGGGTGGTTCTTTACCCATCGCCGCTGCACTACCACGTCATCCCGGAACTGGCCTACGAACGCCGCGCCACGGTGCTGTTCGGCACCAACACCTTCCTGTTGGGTTACGGCCGCCACGCCGACCCTTACGATTTCTTCAGCGTGCGGCTGGTGGTGATGGGCGCGGAATCCTTGCGCGAGGAAACCCGTCGGCTTTGGATGGAGAAATTCGGAATCCGCATCAGCGAGGGCTACGGCCTGACCGAGGCCAGTCCGATGCTGGCCACCAACAGCCACCGCCACCATCGCAGCGGCACGGTCGGCAAGCTGCTGCCAGGCTTGGAGTGTTATCTGGAGCCGGTTGAGGGGATCGCCGACGGCGGGCTGTTGTGCGTGCGCGGAGCCAATGTTATGGCCGGCTACTTGTTGCCTGACCAGCCTGGCAGGCTGACGCCACCCCATACCGAACGCGGACCTGGATGGCACGACACCGGCGATATCGTTCGCATCGACGCCGACGGTTTCGTCACCATCCTGGGCCGGGCCAAACGCTTCGCCAAGCTGGGCGGCGAGATGATATCGCTGGCCATGGTCGAACGACTCGCCGCCAACTGCTGGCCAGAAGACCAGCACGCCGCGCTCAACCTGCCCGATCCGGTCAAGGGCGAGAACATCGTGCTGCTGACCACCCACCGGGGCGCCGACCGCCAGGAACTGATCGCTGCGGCCCAACACGAAGGATTGGGGGAACTCTACATTCCCCGGCGGGTATGGACCGTGCGCGAAATCCCGTTGCTGGGTTCTGGTAAGCCCGACTATCCGGGCGCCCGCCGGCTGGCGGAGACGCTGGGCGCAACCAGCGCGGTGGAAACTTAGGCGATGTCCGACAAAGCATCTACCGAACCCGGCAAAGTTGACATGAAGTATGGATTCGATTTGGAATCGATTCGATACCTATTAGCGAAAGATCGCCCATGAAAGGGGGAACGGCGGCGTTCCACCCACGGGCCAGGCGAACATGACGATTTCAGGAAACATGCTTATCCGGTTGACTCAGGAGGACACCATGGGTAGTGCCGGACGGTGCCGTGCCCGAAGGCAGGGGAGCGCAACAACCCCGCCGCACTATGACCCGTAGCGGGTACCTGAGCTAACCGGATAGGCATGTCCGGAATTACCTTGGCACGGAAGGCCGGGCGCGGTGGATGCCGTCATGCCACTGCATGGCTACGCCTCACCCGCGCACTGGAGCTGACCCACCGACGTGGCCAAGCTCATCGCCTTTCTGTGCGATCCCGCCCGAATCCGGTTGCATGACCGGCGCTTGCCGGTCATCAACACCCACCGGAAACGGTCACTTCGGAAACAGGAACTAGACTTGCAAACGCAGCGCCAGTCTGACCCATAATCCGGATTTTCGACATTGATTGTAGAACGCTTGGGATTGGGTGATCACCAGCAGTTTGCCGACATGGAAAATTTTACCCACGTCGCCGCCGAGCGGCACAGTCCACCGGTCGTTTGAGATTGCCAATCGAAATTCTACGCCATCTTCGCTGTTTGCTCTGCGCTCAGCTCGCCCCAAACCGGCATGGCGAGGGTCGCGCCTAGGGCGAGCAGACCAATAGCCGTGCCCGCTGTCCAACTTGCGGTCACTACTTACATTGGCGTTCTCCTGATGAGGTATTCAAAGCTAGATTTTGTTGCGAATCCGGTCTTAATTCTGGTTTGTCGGCCGGTTCTTCAACTGAGTAGGCGCAATATCAGTTCTGGGACCGCGAGGAACCGGTCACTTCGGAAAGGATAATTCCACCGGCAAGAGCAACGTCCAGTCGGGACCGCAATCCCGCGCTAAGTTATTGCGGAACAACCATATTTCAGGACCTGTCCCTTCCCGACACCATGGCCTACGCTGACATCACATTTTGCGATAAAAACTCAATCAAGCGGTTGCTTCAGCACCGTCGATTGACTGATGCGCTCCGCCTTGCCGCCTGTTTTCACAATATAGACATCGTGCTTGATTTTGGGGCGGGTAATGGTGAGTTAACCAAGCGATTGGTTATGCTTCTCCCGCAAGCACACATCATCTGCTATGAACCCTACCCGCAATTGATGGCTGAAGCCCAAAAGAATGCGGAAGGATTCAAGCAGATCGAGTTTGTCGCCGAAATCGGGACAGTTAGCAAAGGGTCGGTTGACTTGCTTTTCTGCCTTGAGGTCTTCGAGCATCTGCCCGAGAGGGAAACTGAAGCAGCGTTTTCGGCCATTCACTCGATATTGCGTGAAAGTGGAATCGCGATCATTGGCGTACCGGTGGAAGTGCACCTGCCGGCACTATACAAGGGAATTTATAGAATGACACAGCGTTTCGGGGATTTCGATACGATACCAAAAAATATTCTGCGAGCTACCCTTGGATTTCCGCCTAAAAACCGTCCAATCGGGGAGATTACCACAGGCTGGTCGTATCACTTTCACCATTTAGGCTTCGACTATCGCCGCTTCCGCGAGTCATTAAGAAGTGAACAATTTGTTATCTTAAAACAGTCGGTTAGTCCTGTTCCCATCCTTGGAGCGTGGATCAATCCAGAGATTTATTTCGTTGTTCAGAAAAATAATAACGTGTTATCTTTGCCGTAACCATCAAGAGATCCTATAACATGGATGTTGAACTTGGACCTGATGCTATTGAGCCCTCCAAGTCTGAATTTTATTCAAAATAGGCACTTCTACCCAACGATAACTCATCAACCCAACGATGAGTGTCGCAAGTAGCATGGTTACAAGAATGACGATATGGCTGATGAAGCCAGGATTGTTAAATTGCGCCCAAAAGCGACCGATGGCGGATAGCACCAGGACATGTGAAAGGTACAACGAATATGAAGCGTCCCCAACCGTGCAAAACATTTTCGGGAAATACAGGGTTCCGCCTATCTCCGCACTCGCGGCGCCATGGACCACAAGTAGTGCCGGGATTCCAAAGAATAACACACGCCGCCAACCCTCGGTACTCAGTGTTGGGTCGTAGGATTCCAGCCAGAAGGCGGCAACAAGGAACGCGACCACTCCAAGGCCCATGATGAAGCGCGCATGGCCACCAAGAGTGTGATTCAATAGCAAGGCGCACGCTGCGCCTCCGATGAATTCCAGGGTGAAGGGATGCAAAGCCAGTTGTATCGCTGAATTGTAATCCCGATCCGCATTTGTTATCAAATACCCTGATCCGAGGATCACCACCAGTGCCCATAGCACTAACCAGAATGGAAATACACGTTCTGGAATGACGGGTATCACCATGGCTATGACAACATAGAAATACATCTCATGAATCAGCGTCCACCCGACCATGAGAAGCGGTAACAAGTCTTGGGGAAGGAGCAGAAAAGATGCTAAAATGTTAACCTGACTACCCTGTGCGGAGTTAACCATTTCCGGGTGATAGAGCCAAATCATCAGGACAACGGCACTGTAAAGCCAATAAGGGGGATAGATACGGGTGATTCGCTGGAAGAAAAAGTGACTTGCGGCTCGTAAGGACTGAAATTGTCCTCGTGTCACCGTGGCGATGACAAAGCCACTGATCACGAAAAACAGATCCACGCTGGCTTTCGCATAATCGAACCAATCCGGAAGAAAATGCGCTCCGCGGCCATACTTTTGTTCAATGGCTTGCATGTGGCAAAAGATCACCAGCAACACGGCAATACCCCGCAGCGCCTGGATATTTCCAAGCTTCATGGGTATCATGGATTTTTGGGAATACAAGAATTTGAGCCTCCGAACAAACGCGGGGGGTTTCCCTGGAACATGGAACGCGGGGTAACAAATGTCATCGAAACCCTGATGAGCATGGTTATGATTCCAATAAGCCCATGGATTAAGATTTAGTCGCGGCGACCCGCCTGTACGACCCGTTATCACAACCTTAAGTCTGGATAAGAAAGAGTGCTATTCAATTCATACGAATTTATCTTTGTATTTTTGCCGGTAACGGTGTTGATTTTTTTCCAACTCGCGCGTCTCAGTAGCCAACTGGCGGCCAGTTGGCTGGTCATGGTCTCACTGTTCTTCTATGGCTGGTGGAATCCCATCTATGTGGGGTTGTTGCTCGGCTCCACCGGGTTTAACTATGCTGCGGGCTTGGCGCTGGTACGCACTCGCGGGCTTGGGCGCGAACGGATCAACCGGTCGATCCTGATTTTCGCCATCGGGGCCAACCTGATGCTGCTGGGCTATTTCAAATATGCGAATTTTTTTATCACCAATTTGAGCGGCGTGCTGGGAACCCATTATTCCTTAACCGGTATTACCCTGCCCCTCGGTATTTCTTTTTTTACGTTCACGCAGATTGCATTTCTAGTTGATGCCTCACGGGGATTGGCTCGTGAGTATGATTTTGTTCATTATGCGTTATTCGTGACCTATTTTCCACACCTCATCGCAGGTCCCTTATTACACCATAAGGAGATGATGCCACAGTTCAATAAACCAGAAACCTATCGCGTGGACTACCAGAACATAGCCGTGGGGCTAACCATCTTCTCCATAGGGCTTTTCAAAAAGATGTTTTTCGCTGATGGCATGGCGGAGTATGCAAAACCGGTATTTGATGCGGCGGCGCAGGGCCAGATATTGAGTTTCAAGGCAGCCTGGGGTGGGGTGCTAAGCTACACTCTCCAGCTCTATTTCGATTTTTCCGGTTACTCTGACATGGCGATTGGGCTTTCCCGGTTATTTGGCATCAAGTTGCCGGTGAATTTCGATTCCCCCTACAAAGCTGTCAACATCATCGAGTTCTGGCGGCGCTGGCACATGACACTATCGCGCTTTCTTCGTGATTACCTCTATATTCCGTTGGGCGGCAACCGGGGAGGGGCGGTCAGGCACCATATTAACCTGATGCTCACCATGCTGCTGGCAGGCCTGTGGCATGGCGCAGGCTGGACGTTCGTGATCTGGGGTGGACTCCACGGCGTCTATCTGACCATCAATCACGCTTGGCGCAGCTTCCGCAAAGCACTTGGCCATGACCTCATTAACAGCAGCTTGATCGGCCGGATGGTGAGTATCGTTCTCACTTTTGTTGCTGTCGCCGTCGCTTTGGCATTATTCCGGGCGGATAATCTTGAGGCTGGCCTTTTCGTAATCAGATCTCTAGCTGAAACGGATGGTGTTGCTTTTAATGGAAAATTTGGGCCTATCATCGGATTGTTATTAATTGTCTGGTTTATGCCGAACACCCAGCAAATTATGGGCCGTTTCGATCCAGCCCTGCCATTATGGGAAAAGGATTTCGGGGCAGCACCTAAATGCTTGCAATGGCAGCCTAGTTGGATTTGGTTGGTGATCATCATCATTCTTAATTATATTTCTTTTTCCAGTGGCGAAAAGGTCAGCGAATTTCTGTATTATCAGTTCTGACCGACAGTTATCCTCTGTTGGATCGAACGAGAGCGACTAAGCGCTAAATTATGCGCAATCTTATTTAGTTCGATTAGATACAAAATATCTTGCAAAATGATTACAGTCAAGAGTTATAGCCTGTCACTGATTGGACTAACGATGAGCTTGTTTCTTATATTGATGGCCATCGGGTTTTTTTTGGAACCTTTGTCGGGTGATTTGACTCGTTTAGGATGGTATTCAGAGTATAATTTTGGGTGGAATGAACCGCAAAAAACGTTCGAGAGTGAACTCTTTTCCAGGGAAACGGCTTATCAGCGTTACGCCGACATTGTGGTGATAGGAGATTCCTTTTCCATGGGAGGAGCAGGTTATGAATGGCCAAACTTTTTCGTTACTGAAACAGGGTTATCGGTCGCGGCATTCGGTCTCTACGGCGTCGATTTGAAATTTAGGAACGAACTTCTACCGGAAATCGTTAACAGTAAACTCTTTCAAGAGAGACCGCCACGCGTGGTGGTTTTTGAGAAAGTGGAACGTTGGATAAATAAAATGGGGGATGCACTAGGCAATTGTCAAGTAAATCACACCAATCCACAAGGCTTCTCGATCAACATGCAGCCTGTGCTGAATCCTGCTCCATTACTAGAGGTGTTTCGAGAAAAGAGTTCGCTGTCGAGCCAGAATGTTGCGTACGCGGCGCAGTTTTTAAACAAGCTTATTTTTTCACGCCGCTCACATTCCATTGTCGCGCGCTTAGGCCTTGATAAGCGAAAGTTTTTCTCAAGTCGTAAGAGTGACACGCTATTGCTATACAAACACGATTTGAAAAAAGCGTCCTGGGATGCCCCCGAGATCGCAAAAATCAAGTGTATCCTGCTGAGCATGCAGAATCTGGTTCAAGCAAATGGAAAAACGTTATTCGTTGCCATGATTGTTCCAGATAAATTAACGGCCTATTCGCATCACTTGGTGGATAGAGCCCATGCGAACTTCAGCGTATTCGATGCTCTGGCAGCCGGGCAATCCCTCAATCTTGTACGCCTTGATTGGGCCATACAGACAGCCATCGATAAGGGCCTGATCGACATCTATTTGCCGGACGATACACATTGGGGTTATCGGGGACATCAGATAGCTGCCGCCAGCCTGGCGCAATATCTTAGAACGCTCAGCGGGGCTCATAGTAATCCTGCGATGACTGGCGTGTCGGCGGCCATCCACGAACGGTAGGCTGATGAGACCTTGGGCGAAATCCCGCTGCTGGGCTCCGGCAAGCCCGACTATCCGGGCACCTGCCCTCTGGCGGAGGCGCTGGGCTCTACCAGCTCGGCGGAAACGTAGCACGGAATATCGAGCTCGGTGGATGCAACCATACCACTGCAGGCTGAGGGCCGACGAACCGGAACCCAAACTGGCTTCGAAGGACGCACAATATTTCATATTTTCTAAAATGAAATGATAAATAATGCAGTTCTGGCTACCCAACACGCAATGATCCTGCGCAAGCTGGAACCCAAGCTCCGCGAACTGGCGGGTATTATCCCGTGGTCGTGGTAACCGGCCCTCGTCAGTCCGGCAAGACCACCCTCTGGCAGGCCACCTTTCCGGATCGGCCTTATGTCTCCATGGAAGCGTTGGATACCTGCGAGTTCGCGCGCGGCGATCCAAGGGGGTTACTGGTGCAGTATGGCCATGGAGCGCCTGGTAAAGGGCGAATTCGATAACGGGTCGGGCGAGATCACCAGCGGCGAGATTTTCGGCGTACTGTTTGCGCTCAAGCCATTGGCCGACCAGATAGGCCTCACGCGGGTGTTGGGCAGCGCTCCGGAGGGCAAGCTCGCCCTGTTCCTGATCCTGGCGCGCATCGCCCATGGCGGGTCGCGGCTGTCGGCGGTGCGCTGGGCGCAGCAGCACACGGTGGCCGATGTGATGGGGGTGGAGGGGTTCGATGAGGACGATCTCTATGCCGCGTTGGACTGGCTGGCGAGCCAGCAGGCGCGCATTGAGCGGGAGCTGTACCAGGCCCATGTCCAGCGGCGGGGCCAACCGCCGGTGTTGGTGCTGTACGACGTCACCTCCAGCTATTTCGAAGGGGAATGCAACGAATTGGGGCAATACGGTTACAACCGCGACGGCAAACGCAGCAAGCGGCAAATCGTCATCGGGTTGTTGACGGCGGCGGATGGGGAGCCCCTGGCGGTGCGGGTGTTTGCGGGAAACACGGCGGACCCGGCGACGGTGGCCAGCCAGATCACGATCCTGAAGGAGCCATTCGGTATTGCTGAGGTGGTGTTGGTCGGCGATCGGGGCATGATCAAAGCCAAGGGCAAGGCCGCGCTGTCGGCGGAAGGCTGGCGATATTTCACCGCCTTGACCGACGCCCAGGTCCGCACCCTGCTCAAGCAGGGCGTGTTGCAGCCGGATCTCTTCGATGCGCATCTGTGCGAGGTGGAACAGGACGAAAAGCGCCTGATCGTGCGCCGCAACGAACCCGTGCGCGTGCGCGAGGAACCGCGGCGGGACGACAAGTTGGCCCAGTAGCAAGAGAAGGTCGCCGAACGGAACGCCTTCGTCAAGAACTCCAGGCGCGCCAGCGCGGCGACCGGCCTGGCTGCCTTGCAGGGCTGGACGAAAAGCCGCAAGCTCACTTCGTTTGTCACCCTCACGCTGAACGAACGCATCATGGTCTGCACCATCGACGAGGACGCCAAAGCGCAAGACGCCCTGCTCGACGGCTTCTATCTCCTGGAAACCGATGTGCCGGTGGGCTTGATGGATGCGAAGACGATCGATGCGCGTTATCGCGACTTGCAGAAAGTTGAGCGCAACTTCCGCACCGTGAAAACCACCTTCCTGGAAATTCGTCCGATCTTCCTGCACAAGGCCGAGCGGAACAAGGCCCATGTGTTCGTGGCGATGCTAGGAGTCTGTAGGACTAATGTATTAAATAACATGCGTGTGATTTAAAAATTGGCGATATCAAGGGAGGCGGCGGGCTTTTTTGGGTCCAAATCAACCGAATTTGCCTGATTTTCCCCCGATTTTGGACCATCAGGACGCAATAACCCCTTGATTCAACACGGAGAGACGCTTCAGGTTGAACGCCAGGCAGACCAGCCGCCCTTCACCTTTCACCGCCTCCAGGCCCCGCAACAGGAACCGGCGAAAGCCCATCACCTCCTTAATGATCCCAAACACCGGTTCCGAGGTGGTTTTCCGCTGGGCATAAAGCGCCTTGCCCTCCGGTGTTTTCAGCCGGTGCTGCATCGCCGTCACCGCATCGGGGTTTGGCAGTGCCTCCGGGACCGGCGCCAGCCGCTCGGCCAAGGCTTCGTGGTGGCGTTGGCGACCGACCGCGATCAGCGGCTCGATGCGCGCGTCGACCAAGCGGTTCACGTTACCCTCGCTCAGATAGCCGTTATCGGCGGTCATGCGCTCAACCGTGCCCAACGTCTCCGGACGCTTCGCCAGTTCGGCCAGCGCCGGTTCGATCTCCTGTTGGTCATTTGGCGTGTTGGGTCACGTGGGCGCCAATGATCAACAGGCTGCCCATGGTCACGGTCGCCTGCGCATGGTAGGCCAGTTCGAAGCCGCCACCGGACACCGGCATGATGCGCGAATCGCCATCGGTGAAGTTGACTTGATCCTCCGCCCGGGGACCCGGCGTCGGCGCCTGCGGCGGTTTGCCCCCGCACTTCCGGCCCCGCGCCTGCTCCCGGGCCGCTCGCTTCGCTTCATGGGCCGCCTGTTCTTCGGCATACCGGGCCGCCGCCCCGATAGGCCGCTTCGATCTCCCGGGTATCCAGCGCCTCCACCAGTTCCACGATGAAATGGGCCAAGTCGTTGCCATCCAGCCAGCCCTCCAGGTTCCCCGGCAGGGTGATCGGTTGGCTGCGGTCAATTTCGCGGAACTGATTGCTCACCGTCGGTCCAGCAATTCTCAATTTGAAATATTTTGATATGCCTATCCGGTTGGCTCAGGCAACCCCTATGGGTAGTGGTACGGTCTTGTTGCCGCCTACCTCCGCCACGGAGCGCGTATCCACGGGCGAGTTTGGGTGGACCCATGCGCCGGCACCGCTCTTGGCCACGCGGTAGAGCGTATCGTACTCAGGCCATTTTTCCGCATGGACGAGCAGGCCGAGCGCGCGGTGGAAGGCGGGCCCGCGCCAGAAGCGTCGGTTGAAGCGGAAGGTGAACTCGTTGAGGTAGGCAGGAAGATGGCGAGGGAGTATCGCGCCTTTGTGCGTTCCCAGAAGCCACCGCTTCAAGTTGCTGACGATCAGGTGGACCATCGGCAGATGGGCACCGGTTTTCTGCCCCTTCGCGGACTGCAACCTCCGCTGATGCGCGTAGCCGAGCTTCGCCAGACCGTTGTAAGCCGACCACCCGTCGGTGATCACCAGCGAACCCGGCTTGATGTTCAGTTCACACCACGGCATCAGCGTCTCCGCACTCGCGTCGGGGATGACGTTCATCCGCACGCGACCGGCGCGCATCTTCTCAATCCGAGCATGCGGGTCGTCGGGGTGCCTCGGGTCCGGGGCTGCGTAGCGGATGATCTCGACGCCGAAGACCACCAGGCTCTTGGTCTCGGCCCCGCGCCCCGGGCGACCTTCCTCGGGGCCGCCAATAAACCCCTCGTCGACCTCGACCTCGCCACGAAGGGGTTCGCGGCCGGGGGCGACCAGCGCCGAGCGGAGCTTGTGCAGGAGTTGGAACGCAGTCTCGTATCGCGAGATACCGAGCTGTTTCTGGAACTGCAGCGCCGAGATGCCGGGAGTCAGGGTGGAGACCAGGTAAGCCGCATGAAACCAGAGCGTGAGCGGGAGCTTGCTTCGATGCATGCCCGTGCCGGCCGTCAGGCTGACCTGATGCCCGTTCCGGCACTCGGTGACGCGCCGAGCGGCAAGCGCGTAGCCGGTGCTGGACCCGCACCTCGGACAGACGAAGCCCTCCGGCCAGCGGATACCGTGGAGGTAATCCGCGCACTGCTCTTCCGTCGCGAAAAGACGCTGGAATTCAAGGAGCGACCGCGGCCCTTCCTGCTCGGCGAGTGGGTGGCGCGCCTCAACGTCATCGGGCAACGCGGCCGGATCGTGGTGTGGAACTTTGCGGTGCGCCATGGCCATCCCCGGCCCGAGCAAACGTCGGGCACCGCTCCACACTACCTATAGCGCCTTCCTGAGTCAACCGGATAGGCATAACCAATTAATCGGGTCAAACTCCCACTTAATTGCCGATAAGATGCTGTTTCTAGAAAAGTAACTCCACCATTCTCTTCAAAAGGAGAATTGTTGGAAGCGACGCATTGCCCTTGACGCCTCGCCGCAGCATCCGCATAATTACAAGCTGTTATCAGGCCCCCTCTCCGTGGCTACGTAGCTCAGGTGGTTAGAGCACGGCACTCA
>CAVOKM010000005.1:0-37042 GCA_963696515.1 uncultured Gammaproteobacteria bacterium | reverse complement strand
AGGACAAAATACGCCGCGATTAACACGAGAAAGCCGAGAATGAGGTAGGGCTTGGTGAGAATCTTGCCGCCGAGCGGCCGGTGGGCGATCGCCGTCATGATGGCCGCTCCTCGTCGTCCTTCGGCTCTTCCTCTTTATTGGCGCTGCGCCGGGCCAGGACCACCAGCCCGCCGAGCAGGACCACCGGCGCGATCAGGCCCTTGTACAGGGTATGCTGCATCCCTTCCGATACCGCTGCAAACGAGTGATCGGGCAACTTGGGCAAACCCAGCTTTTCGTGAGGCACGCCGGTCAGGTAGCGCACCTGGGTTCCGCCGCTTTCCTTCTCGCCGTAGATGTGTGGTTGATAATGGCCGACGGGGGCCACCTGAGCCGGTCGGTCGCCGCCTAGCAGTCCGCGCGGGAACTCGTACATTTCACCGGGTTTGAGGGCCAGCCGCCGTTTCGCCTCGGCTTGCAACTCCTCGACCATGCCAAACAGCGAAGCGCCGGTCGGGCACACATCGCAACAAGCCGGAATTCGACTCTGCTTCCATAAGGTCGTGGCCGAGGTGCCGGCTTGCTTTAATGCAAGGTCCCCGCCCGAAAACAGCGGATTCTCCGCGAGCAGGTGATGGCAAAGCTGGCACTTGGCAATCCGGCCCAACGGCTCGTCGAACTGGTAATGCGGTACGTTGAAGGGACAGCCGTAGACGCAGTAGCGGCAGCCGATGCAAGCGTCCGGGTTGTGGGTCACGATGCCGGTCAGTGGGTCCTTTTGCATCGCGCTCACCGGACAGACCGAAATGCAGGAAGGATCGACGCAGTGCAGGCAATGGCGCTTGACGAAAGCGTAACCGTTCGTCTCCCGGTCTTTTTCGGCCATGGTGCCGTTCTGGTAGACGCGGATCACGTTCAAGGTCTTGCCGGAGATATCCTCCGCCGTGTCCCAGGTGCCCTCGTTCCATTGGGCCAGATGTTGCGGTTGCTCGACCGGCTTGCCGTTGGCCTCCTTGCAGGCGGCGACGCAGGCCTTGCAACCGATGCACTGCGTCGAGTCGTACAACATCCCAATCGCCCTGGGCGGCAACTGCTTCGGTTCGCGTGGCGCAAAGGGTGCGGCGGCTTCCGCCACGGGCGTGGCCACGGCGGTCGCGACCGCCCCGGCGGCGCCCCGCAAGAATTGTCTGCGACTCATGTCCATGGCGTTTACCCTCCCTGCCCGCTATCGTGACCCGCGTCGGCCTTCGACTCGGTCTTTCCATCCATGCCGCGCATGGCCATGGCGCCCGCGCCCACCGCCAGTCCGGCCACACCGGCAACGATGGCCGCCCCCGCTGGACTGATGCCCTCCCCTTTGGCCGAATTCACCGCCGGGAAAGCGGTCGGGGGCGTGTAGGTTTTGACTTGAGCCAGGGCATGAAGCGGCTTGGTGAAGCCGATCCCCTGCTCGGTGCAGCCAAAACAGGGATGGCCGATTCCGACCGGCCAGGTTCCTTCACCTACGTCCCCAAAACCGATGGCCGGGCAATTGGCGTGGGTTTCCGGTCCCTTGCAACCGATCTTGTAGAGACAAAACCCCTGCCGGTGGCCGTAATCGCCAAATTCCAAGGCAAAGCGGCCGGCATCGAAATGCGGACGCCGTTCGCAGTTTTCGTGAATCAGCCGGCCATAGGCGAATTTGGGCCGGTTCTTGGTATCCAGCGCCGGCGGTTTGCCGAAGGTGAGAAGATAGAGAACGGTGGAGAGGAAGTTGTAAGGATTGGGCGGGCAGCCGGGAATGTTAATCACGGTTTTGCCCGGCAGCACTTCGTGCACCGACTTGGCATGGGTCGGATTGGGGTCGCTGGAGGGAATGCCGCCCCAGGAGGCGCAGGAACCAATGCCGACGATCGCCGCCGCCCCTTCCGCCGCTTCCTTGACCGCTTCCAAGATCGGCTTGCCGGCGACCATGCAGTAAATGCCGCCATCCCTGGTGGGGATCGAGCCGTCCACCACCAACACGAACTTGCCCCAGTTTTCCTTCATCGACTTGGCCTTGTACGCCTCGGCCTGATGGCCGGCTCCCGCGCAAAGCGCCTCGTGGTAGTCGAGGGAGATCATGTCCAGGATCAGGGTTTCGAGCGTCGGATGGTAGGCGCGCAGCAGCGACTCGGTGCAGCCGGTGCATTCCTGCGCTGACAGCCAGATCACCGGCGGTCGCTTCGCGGCGGTAGCGGCCTCGGCGATCCGGATGCCCATCAGGGACGATAACCCTAAGGTCGCAGCGACCCCAGTGCAGTATTTCAGGAACTGGCGGCGGGTAAGTCCGCCCAGTCCCCCTTCGTAACCATCGGGATTGTGGATCTCGTAGGTTTCGAGATCGATATCGCTCACATCATTCATGACCGCGCGCCCCTCTTTACCGAACCAAACATTAAGAAATTAGCGGTCCGAAGGTCGGACGCTTTGATGATCGTCAATTTTTTCGGAGTTTTTTTGATGCAGGAGTGGAATACGGTGGAGAGGTTGCTTTCCGGTAGGCGAAATGTCGTAAATTGAGCGCGATGAAAACCGATAGCCTGTTTTACCGTCTGTTCCAACGCGCGCCGGCGCTGGTGTTCGAGTTGGCCGGCCTGGAAGCGCCCGCTGCCGGGGCGTATCAATTCCGCGCCGAGGAAATCAAGCAAACCGCTTTTCGGCTGGACGGCGTGCTGGTACCGCCCCCAGAACAGCCGGACGCGCCGGTGGTTTTCGTGGAGGTACAGGCGCAACCGGACCCGGAGTTTTACTGGCGGTTCTTCGCCGAACTGCTGCTGTATCTGTACCGGAACCAGCCACCGCATCCCTGGCGGGCGGTGGTGATTTACCCGACTCGCGCCGAGGAGCGGCTGAACGCCCGGCATTACGGGTCGCTGGTGGGCTTGCCGGAAGTTCGGCGCGTGTATCTGGAGGATTTCCGGAGCCGACCGGTGACGGGCGCCGGCGTGGGGTTGATTCAACTGATTGTCAGCGTACCGGAGGACAGCCTGGCGCAAGCCACCCGGTTGTTGCAACAGGCGCGAACGGCGTCCTGGACGGACTGGCCGACGGCACAACTGGCGGATTTCGTGGAGACCATTCTGGTCTATAAATTACCGAGGCTCAGCCGCGAGGAGATTCAAGCCATGTTGGGACTGATCGATACCGACCTCAAGCAAACACGCTTTTATCAGGAAGTCTTTGCTGAGGGCCGCCAGGAGGGCCGTCAGGAGGGCCGTCAGGAGGGCCGTCAGGAGGGCCGTCAGGAGGGCCGCCAGGAGGGCCGTCAGGAAGAAAGCGTGCAAATGGCGTTGCGGCTCTTGCGGCGGCGGTTCGGGGCATCGCTGGCGCCCGCCCACGAGCAACGGATTCGCCGCTTGTCCCTGGAGCAGGCCGAAGCCTTGGTGGAGGCGCTGCTGGATTTTAGGACGCCGGATGATCTTGGAGTCTGGCTGGCGACTCAGGAAGCACCACCGATTTGAAGGGAGGTTCAGCGTTCCGGCAGGAAGAAGCACGGTTGTTGCTCCGACTGCCGCGATAACGCTTGGACGAGCCGCTGGCCGGGCTGGGTGCAGGAACAACTGGCGGCGGCGAAGCCGTGTGGAGCAGTTTGGACGAAAACCCACCTGCTCCGTGAAGCGAAACAACCCTTATTCCCGACCAATTTTCTTGGTTGCAATGCAGCATAATTTCTGGTATAGAGATGAAAAATCACAGGTGTGAAACACCAAAACTAAACCTGCCGTGAGACAGGGGCGGAAAGTCGCGGGTCTTGTAACAAAGACAGCCGGACTGCCGAAGTGACCAGCGTCAAGGTCACACGAGGCGGTTCGGCTTTTTTGTTTGGAAAGTAGGGAGTTTCCGTGGCAGGAGCGCCAAGTCAGGAAGACGAGCAGCATGGTTTGTTCCTATAAATCCCAACAATATGAGGAGATTAGCCATGTTATCGATCATCAATTTTCTTCATCGGATTTTCGACATCTGTAATCCCAAGGGGGGGGGGGTCAATTCATAAGTATTTGTATCTTAAACGAATAGCGTTTCTCTTCCTCGCGTTCTTCAGCTTCGCCCTCCAGATAAACCCCGCCGCTGCGGCATTCTCCATCGAATATCAAGCCTCTGCGGACCCCACTACCCAAGGTTTCAGCGCGTATCTCAACGTACCCCCTGCCCCACAGGTGATCGGGCCGATTGCAAACGATCTGGGATATCCCGCATGGTCCATCTCCGGGTTGGGTCTGAGTTCCCAGTTTCTCTACCTAACCGGAGCCCTGAATGCCGCCCAGAAAGCGGATATCAACAATCAAGGGTTCACTCTCACCTTGCGTGCCCGCGCGTTGCAGGGTAATGCGCCCGCTTACGATGCCGGATCTAACACGATCATCGGTGGAGTGGCCCTTGTCATCGGATCCACGCACTACACGCTCGAACTCGGCATCAACAGCAGCGGAAATACGGTTGTGGTGCTGGTTTACTCCACGGACCCTTACGGTCCCGAAGGGAGCGTTCGCGCGTTTGGACCCAGCTATACCCTGAATGATGCCGGCTATCACACCTATGACTTGGTTTTAAACCCAAGCACTCAGTTGGCGAGCCTGTTCGTCGACGGCGTGGAGCGGATTTCGGGGTATACCGGCTACCCATACACCCCCAGCGCCGATTGGGGGCTGGTGTTTGGTGCTTTGAGCGGCGGCGGAATGAATTTCAACCTGGTACGGCTGACGTCGCCTGCGGTTGTTCCTGGTTACCAATGGGCCGCCACGGGCAGTATTAGCGATTGCTATGGTAATGACCGCGCAGGGTCTACTGCGGGAGCTGTGCCGGATCCAACAGAGTGCAATGCGGCGACCTTTGGGCTTGCGGCGATATGCTGGGATCGATTCCCTGACCCTCCTTTCAGTGCGGTATGCACATATAAGTCCCTCACTCCTGCGGCCTGTGTTGGTGGTTCCCGCCCTGGAGTTGTCTATGAATGCCAAAGCGTTCAGTCAACTGGTTTGTTTGGTACCACCCTTAAAACAGCATCCAGCCACGAGTTTTCTTTGGAACAGGGCACGCAAAAAACTGAATTTATCCAGTTGACCAATCCTGGTAGCGTTCCCCGGACAGCCACGCTGGAAGTGATCAACCCGCATTCCGATCTAACCGTCTCTCTCATCGAACCGAACCCGGTTAGCATAGCGCCTGGAGAAACCAAGACGCTCTCCATCAATTTAGACGCCAGCACTTCGCCCGTAGGCGTATACGATGACTTGCTCCTCAAAGTCACCGCCGATGATGGAAGCACCCTCTACGCCAGCATCAAGGTCAACGTCACTCCGACAGGAACCGGGGAATTACCGGACCTGACCATCACCGCCAACGATATCGGTTCCGTCACCAATGCGGACGGTTCGGTCACGCTGACGGCGGACATCCGCAACTCGGGACTCGTGCCGGCCGAAAACGTCCAGGTGCAATTTTACGAGTTCGGCAACGCGCTGGAGTCGCCCGTAGTCGTCGCTCAAATAGCGCCCAACGGAATTGGTACGGCATCTATTACCGTTTCCGCTCTAACAGCGGGCGATCACCTGATTCGAGTGGCGGTCGATTCGACAAGCGCGATTGTGGAACTCGACGAAACCAACAACGAAGCCTCCCGCTTGATCACCATCGGTTCGTCGGGTCCACCGACCGAAGGGAATATCCTGGTCACCGGCAGCCTGCCCACGACAGTCTATACGGGTTCTCTGTTCACCCTCAGCGGCCGGGCAGTATACGACCTCTACGTCAATGGCGTCCGCTACACCAACTACGTGGTCAAGGGCGGCTCGGTTCAGATCACAGTTGGGAATGCGGTCTACGGGGATATTCATACCGATGTCAACGGCAACTTCGCGAAGACTTTACAAGCCCCGGCCACACCCGGAACTTACCACATCACCATGACGGTGACCGATAAAACTTTCGTGGGAACACGGGACTTAACATTCAAAGTGGAAGTACCGCCGCCCACACCGCCGTCTCCGCCGTCTCCGCCGCCTTTGCCGAACGGAGATGGACCCGCTGGCACTTGGCAACCTGGTTCTTCCCCCGGCGACCCATGGATTTGGATACCCACGCCTGGTAGTGGGCCAGCTCCGGCGAGCGATCTTTGGGTCTTCTCCGAGAACATCCATCTCTCGAAAAACAACCCGGCCGCCAATGAAGAGATCACGGTCTTTGCAGAGATCCTCTATTGGGCGCCGAGCACCGCTCTTGTCGCCCAAGATGTTCCGGTAAACATCTATGCCACTTATCCAGGCTCTTCAAAGGTGAAAATCGGGGAAGCGGTCATTCCTAGCCTCTCGGTGGGCAGTCCCGATTATGGCTCCCGCTATGTGTACGCAACCTGGAAAAACCAGGGAGACGGGATTTACCTGATCGAATTCGAAATCGATCCGAGCTACGTGGAAACCAATAGGCTGAACAACGCCGCCACCCGCGCCATCATCGTGGGGCAGATAACGAGTCAGCAGGGCGCGATCTCCGGGCAGGTCACCACGTCCCTGGGGGGCGTTGGCGGCGTCATGATTCATGTCTTGAACGCCGATGGCATGATCGAAATTGGCAATGCCGTCACCGACGCGACCGGCTTTTATCTGATCGCGAACGTGCCGCTGGGCGGGGCGCAAGTGCGTATTGACCCACCCAGTGGTTATCTGCCGGATGCCGCAACCAAGACCGTCACGGTTTCCAACCAGGAGGTGCAGACGGTTCATTTTCAGTTGACCTGGCAGGGCGATACCACGCCCCCCGTTCTGAACCTGCCCGCCGCAATCACCACCGAGGCGACCGGTCCCAACGGGGCAACCGTAACCTTCAACGTCTCGGCAACCGACGATGTCGATGGCGCGGTCACCCCGACCTGTACATCCAACTCAGGCGACACCTTCGCCCTCGGCACAACGACGGTTACGTGCACCGCGACCGATCAGGCCAGGAATACCGCAAGCGGCAGCTTTACCGTCACCGTCGTCGACACCACCGCGCCCACCCTCACGGTTCCCGGCAATCTCACCGCCGAGGCGACCAGTTCCAGCGGGGCGACCGTGACCTTCACCGCCACCGCCACGGACGCGGTCAGCGGAGCAATCACCCCGAGCTGTGACCACATTTCTGGCAGCGTCTTCGCCCTCGGCATCACGACCGTCCACTGCTCCGCGACCGATCAGGCCAACAACACCGCGAGCGGCAGCTTTACCGTCACGGTGGTCGATACAACTCCGCCCACGGTCACAGTCCCGGCGGACATGACGGTGCGCACAACCGATCCCACCGGAACGAACGTGAGCTACAGCGCCTCGGCAGCAGACCTGGTGGATGGAACCCTAACGCCTGTCTGCACACCCGCTTCGGGATCGTTTTTTGGTCCAGGAACAACCGAAGTGAAGTGTTCCGCAACGGACAGCCGCGGTAATACGGGATCTGCCGCGTTCACCGTGACCGTTGAGATCGAGGTCGTCGTCGATCGAGCACCACCGCTAGTTAGCGCTGTGACCGCCGTACCTGATGCGGTGCCACCGAACACGGAGGTCACCCTGACTGCGACCGTGGATGACACGACCACCGGCGGCTCCGAGATCATCGCTGCGGACTACAGCGTGGCCAGTGGAGCATGGGTGTTGATGAGCGCATCGGACGGGGCTTTCGACAGTCCGAAAGAAGCGGTTAAGGCGGCGCTGACATTCCCGCAAGTCGGCACTTATCAAGTTTGCGTGCGGGGTACCGATATGCAAGGGAACACGGCCTCAAGCAATTGTATAACTGTCAACGTCACGGGCGGAGGCGGAGGTACCAACACCGCACCCATTTTGGATCCGATTGGCGACCAGACCGTGGAAGAAGGCAAGCTGCTAAGCCTTACGATCACGGCGAGCGACATTGACGGCGACAAGCTGAGCTTCACTGCCAGCGGGCTACCTACGGGCGCCAGCTTGACGGACCACGGTGACGGGACCGCCACTCTTGCCTGGACGCCTCAACTTAGCCAAGTGGGAAACTACCCCGTCACAATCACTGTGACTGATGACGGCCTACCACCAAAAAGTGATTCGAAACAGATCATGATCAAGGTCACCGCAGACGCAGGTCAAACCGCCGTGTTGTGCTCCACGTTGGGTAACAACACAGGACGGTTGTGGGATGAGGATGTATTCCGGTTCGAGGGAACGCAGGGCGAGCAAGTGGTCGTCACCCTGACCCCGAATCCGAACGGCTCCTACGCCGCGGGGGGCGCCTACCTCAGCCTCTCCCGCCGTAATACTTCGCTGACAACCGATAGAAGCATGTTACCCAATCAGATCGCAATGACCTTGGCAGTGACTAGCCCTTATTATCGGGTCAGCGTCATGGAATATCCGCCTTGGGTACTACGCCGGCCGCACTTCACGGGGGATTACTGCATAACGTTGAAGTCCTCCGGTAACGCCTATAAGACGCTGCGACCTGAGGTGTTGTCGGTTGAATGAAGCCACGGATGAAGTCTTAAACTGGCTGGAAAAGTGAGGGAGGGGGATGACCAAGCGCGGCGAAGCCAGCAGGCTTCCCGCGCTTTTTCAAAATCAGGCATCAACCCACCAGCGTCGGCCTGATTTCATCGAGCAAGGAATGCGGTCGCGCCACATGCACGGTGCGTCCCGAAAAACGGGCGATCCCATCTTCCTCCAATCGGCCGATGATCCGCGACAAGGTTTCGTGACGGGTGCCGATCATCGAGGCCAGGTCCCGGCGTGAAAGCGGCAACTGCAAGACCCGGCTACCATCGGTGGCGGTGCGACCGTGGCGGTTCATCAAGACCAGCAACAGGTGAACGAACTTGGCTCGGTTGGAAAAAGTCGCGTTATGCAAAAGCTTGGTGTGCGCATCGTCCAGGTCGGTCGCGACCCGCCGGAGAAATTGCAAACCCAGAGTGGGATTCCTATCAAGCAGCGATTGAACGGTCTGTTTGTCGATGAAGCAGATTTTGCTGGGCCCGAGCGCTTCCGCGCAGGAACGGCGCTTTTCACCGAGGAGCAGCCCCCGATAGCCCAGGGTATCGCCGGGATAGGCCAGTCGGAGCAGGACCGCATTGCCCTCCGAATCACCCTTGCGAATGGCCACCGTGCCCGAGACCACGCAGTAGATGCCATGGCTCGGCTCCCCAGCCGAGAAAATCGTCTCGCCCATCCGATACTGCCGCTTCTTCAGATTGCGCGCGAGGAACCGGGTTTCCTCTTCGCTCAGAACGCACCACTCATTGCGCTGGCGCAATGAACAACCGAGACAACCGGTGCCCGACACTCCTCCGCCCTGCTCCGCCATCGCCACCCTCCTTTATTTTTTTAGGATACTCGCGCACTCATGATTCACCCTTGCTATCCTTGGGGTTAAACAGGTTTCCGGTCGATGCGCGAGGATGCCTGAAACCAACCGCTATACTTGACTTGAAAACTATAGTTCAAATTTCGTCAAGCGAAACCAGCGTGGAGGATTGCAACATGCAAAAACAGTGGGTTCGACCGATTGCGGCTATCGCCATTGCCTTGTTTATTCTAGGTGGATTGATATGGGTCATCGACCCGGTCTCGGGACTTTTTACCCACCTGGGCTCCTCCGCCTCTGCCCAGGAAAACCTCCGGTATGCAGCCAAGCCTGCGGGCTGGGATGGACCGGCCGGGTCGTGCGTGGTCTGCCACAGCCTGGAAAAAGGCGCACCCTGGCGGGTCGCGCCCAGCCTTTGGGGTATCGTCGGCGCGCCCAAGGCAGGAGCCAGGGGTTATGGCTATTCCCATGCGCTATTTGAAGCGGGCGGTGAATGGACTAAGAAGGACTTGGATGATTATCTCGCCGACCCCGATAAATTCTTGCCAGGCACCAAGAAGACCATCACCGGCCTGCCAGATTCCAGGAAACGCGCCGAAATAATCGCATTCCTGGCAACGCTTAAGGATTGAGCCACCGAAAGCGACGCGGTGGCTCCAACAAAGAAGGCATCCCCGTTGGATTTACACCTGATAAATTACAATGCTTGCGTTACCGTTAAGATTACATACTTAAATACTTTTCGGCGCGCATTGATTGGTATCCTTGACTTTTATTCCCTCGAATCCCCAGGTCCATATCTCGGAGAGGAGTACCCCCATGCACATCCCGCAAAACCTGCTCGATGGTAGTATCTGCCCAGTGACCGCGGCCGTGAGCGGTCTTTGCTTGGCTGGTGCGGCATTCGCCGCCTACCGGTCGACGGAAAAACCCGGTGCTTTACGGTTCGCGGCGGTCAGCGCCTTTATCTTCGCCGCGCAGATGATGAATTTCCCGATCAGCGGCGGAACTTCGGGACACCTGCTCGGGGGCGTATTGGCCAGCGCCCTGCTGGGCGTACCGTTCGGCGTGCTGGCGCTGGCCTTTGTGGTCACCATCCAGGCGGTGGTGTTTGCCGATGGTGGTTTGAACGTACTCGGCGCCAACGTATTGAATATGGCGGTCATCGGCGCCGGTGCCGGCGGTTTGCTGCGGCTGTGGTTGCTCAACAAAATGCCGCCGGATGGAAGCCGCGTCTGGCTGACTGCTGGGCTGGCCAGTTGGGCATCGGTAATGCTGGCGGCGCTGGCCGTCGCTGTCGAGTTGGTGTTGACTGGAGTGCTGCCGTTCAGCACAGTCGCACCGGCGATGCTGGGCGTTCACGCGCTGATCGGAATTGGCGAGGCGTTGATCACCTGCGTGGCGCTGGTGCTGTTCGCCCATCAAACGGCCGGAAGCCGTCCAAAGGTCCGCTCGTTCGCCGCGCCAGCGCTGGCGGCGCTGCTCATCGCCTTATGTCTGAGCCCGTTTGCCTCTCCCCTTCCGGATGGTCTGGAGGCGGTGATGGAGCAATACCAGGTCCTCCACGAATCCGCGCCGCTGTTCGTCACGCCGCTGGCCGACTACCAGGTCGCCGGGATCGCCTCCGAAGTTCTGTCCACCAGCCTTGCCGGCGTGATCGGCGTGTTGTTGACCTTCCTGGTCGCCGGCGCGCTGGCGTTTCCGCTGATCCGCGCCCGCACAGTTTGAATCCGGATTTGGTGAGGTCCAACCCGAAGAGCGCGTTACACCACTTCCTTCTCATCGTCCCCACGAATCGTGTGGGGACGATGAGCCACTCACTCCGACCACTCGCCATAAACCAGCTTTCGCTCTGCGAAACCATCACCGACCAGACCCGCCAGCAGGGATTGGGACGGGTACGGCGGGTGTGCCAAAAAAACGGCGCGCTGGCCGACCTCATCGCCCCCTTGCCTGAACAGGGAGCGAAAGGTTACCCCATGCTCAATAACGCCCGTGCTGCCGATTGATGTAGTTCACGAGCTGCACATTCTCCATGTCTATGCGCATAAGTGTATTGTGGACTGTCCTGAAAATGGCACGCATGACGTTGAAGACCAAATGTGGATGATCGTCGAGCAAGGCCTCGAAGGGATCGGGATCCAGAACATAAACCTCGGTCTCTCCCAAAGCCCGCAACGTGGCTTTACGTGACGTCCGATCCACAAAGGCCCGGGTTCCCGCAAACTCCCCGGTCTTCAGCACATACAGAGTGACCGGCTCTCCCTCCTCTGTCGTCGTCGTCACCTCCAGTTTGCCGCCGGTTACGATGTGCATGGTATTATTCGCTTCCCCTTCGTGGACCAGAATTTCTCCATCCTTAAGTCGACGAATACTCATGATACTTGCCAGCGTCCTGCATTCTTCTTCACTCAGTTCCTGGCCGAGAGAAGACTGGCGGATGACACGATAATCAGGCTGTTCGCTCACGGACGTCACTCCCTATGGGTACCGAGCCAAGCCCGGCTGGTTGAGGCTATGACTGTGAATCTTAAATTCAGTATAAAAACTATAGTCCAGGAATAATCCGGATGGAATATGAAATCCAAAATCAGACGAGACCAATCCTGGTGGCTGGGTCATGCTTGGTCTGCCACAATCTGGAGAAAGGCGCGCCCAGACCCGGTTGCGTCCAGTTTCTGGGATATGGTCGGCGCACCCAAGGCGCGCGCCAAAGGACTATGGCAATTCCCTCGCGCTCGCCCAGGTGGGAGGCATAAGACCATGAAGAGTTGGACCAAAACCCGACCGACCCGGACCAATTTCCGCCGGTCGCCAGCAAGACGATCAGCGGGGCAAAGGATCCTGGGGACCGCGCCCGGATCATCCAGCTCCTTGGCACGCTGAAGAATTGAGATGCCGAGAAAATGATGGAAGGGATATTCAGGCGTCATCCCGGTCCTGCTTCACCCTGATCAACTGATCGGTGGCGAAACCCAGCGCCTTTGCCTGCTTCAGCAAATCGTCCAGCACCGCCGGTGGCACAGACCGGGTCCGGGCTAGAATCCACAGGTAATCCCGGCTGGGGCCACTGATCATCGCGTAGGTGTAGTTGGCCTTGTCCAGAGCGATGATGTGATAGCCACCATAAAACGGTCCAAAGAACGACACCTTCAGCGAGCCAATCGCCGGCTCGCCGGTAAAATAGGCACGGCCCTCGGCATCCTTCCAGACGTCGGCCCGGTCGTCGTAACCGCGATTCAGCACCTTGACGCCACCGTCCCCGCGCATGCTGTAGGTCGCGCTGACGTTGCTTAGGCCGCGCTCGAAGGAATGATCCAGCCGGGCGATTTCGTACCACCGGCCGAGATAGCGGCCCAGCTCGAAACCGGCGATTGGGGTCACCCCATCGGGCGGCGCCACGGCACAGCCACCCAACAGCAACAATAGGGACAGCAACATTTTTTTCATGCGCGCGGGCTCTCTCTGCGAATGATCCATGCCGGTAAACCCCGGCTACTGCGATTGTGATACCGTTTTGTACCCGACGTTCCCTCTCAAAAAAACCATGCGCGCCTTCCTCGAACGGCAACAATATCTGATCGACTACACCTTGGCGGCCCTGCTGCGACGCAAGACCCGCAACCTCGGCCTGTTGCTAATCTACACCCTGCTGGTGTTCCTGTTCAGTTCGGTGCTGCTGCTCAGCCAGGGCGTGCGACGGGAAGCGGCGGTGCTGTTGCAAGACGCGCCGGAAGTGATCGTGCAGCGGTTGGTGGCTGGCCGTCACGACCTGCTGCCAGCGGCTTGGCTGGATGCCTTGCGCCGGATTCGCGGGGTGAGTTCGGCGCGGGGCCGCCTTTGGGGTTATTACTACGATCCGGCGGTCAAGGCTAATTACACGTTGATGGTCGCGCCGGACCGGGAACTCGCCAAGGATGAAATCCTCATCGGCGCAGCGCTGGCGCGGGTTCGGCAGATCGGTATCGGCGATTATTTCGGCCTGCGCGCAGCCGATGGCCAGCCCATGCCGCTCAAGGTCATCGGCGTGTTGGAGTCCGCCTCGGAACTACTGAGCGCCGACCTTATGTTGCTGCCGGAACCCAGCTTCCGCGCCCTCTTCAACTTCCCACCGGATGTGTACACCGACGCGGTGCTGACCGTGCGCAATCCCCGCGAGGCGCGTACCGTGGCGGAAAAAATCGCCTTGGCGCTACCGGACAGCCGGCCAATTTTGCGGACGGAAATCCTGCGCACTTATGATGCGGTATTCAACTGGCGCGAAGGCATGGTGTTCGTCTGCCTGGGGGCGCTGCTGCTGGCGTTCGTGATTCTGGCCTGGGACAAGGCCGCTGGCCTGAGCGCCGAAGAAAAGCGCGAAATCGGCATCCTCAAGGCCATCGGCTGGGAAACCAGCGACATCTTGCGGATGAAGTTGTGGGAAGGCGCGCTGCTGTCGCTGACCGCCTTTCTCGCCGGTTACGCGCTGGCCTGGCAGCAGGTGTTTCACGGCGGCGCCCGGCTGTTCGCGCCGGTATTAAAAGGCTGGGCGGTGTTGTATCCGGACTTCCAGTTGACGCCGGCGGTGGACCTGCAACAAGTGCTGGTGCTGCTGGCGGTGACCGTATTGCCCTACATTGCCGCCACCCTGATTCCCAGTTGGCGGGCGGCGACTGCCGATCCCGACGCGGTCATGCGCGGATGATCGAACTGAGCGCGATTAGCAAGATATTCAATCAGGGCCAGCCTAACGAATGCCGGGCGCTGCGCGGCATCAGCCTGAGTTTGGAGCGCGGCGGCGTCACGGTGTTCAAGGGACCGAGCGGCTCCGGCAAGACCACCCTGCTCACCCTGGTCGGCTGTCTGGCGCGGCCCACCGCTGGGCGGATCACGCTCGATGGCCGGCTGCTGTCCAACCTGCCGGAGCGGTTTCTGACCGAAGTACGGCGACACACCTTCGGCTTCGTGTTCCAGCAGTTCAATCTGATTCGGGGCCTGACGGTGCTGGACAACGTGATGCTGCCGGCCTATCCGCTGGGCCGGCCCCACCGCGCACTGGTCGGCACCGCGCGGGAGTTGTTGGACCGTTTCGGGCTGGGGACGAAAGTCGCCAGCAAGGTCGAATGGCTGTCCGGCGGCGAAGCGCAGCGCACCGCGCTCGCCCGCGCCCTGATCAACGACCCGGCGGCGATCATTGCCGACGAGCCGACCGCCAATTTGGATAGCGCTCTGTCACGCGAAGTGTTGGCGCTGCTGGGCGAGTTGGCCGGGCAAGGGCGGACCGTGCTGATCAGCAGTCACGATCCGCTGGTGTTCGAGGCCGCCCCGGTCAGCCGCGTGATCGAGTTGCGCGACGGCCAAATCACTGGAGATCAGCGATGTTGATTACGCCCGCCATCGTCGCCCTGCAACTCATTGCGCTCATCGTGACCGGCCCGGTACTGCTGGCCAGCGGTTTCGCCTGGCGGATTCTGCGTCATTGGAATATCGCCAGCGGCAGCGAATTGCAATTGCGGCTGGAACGGCGGACCTATCTGATTTCCACCCTGCTCGGCTTCGCGCTGGGCGCGGAGCTGCTGTCGTTGCTGCTGTTCGTCCACACCGCCGAAACTCTGTCCAGCCAGTTTGTCGGCGCGATGTGCGCCACCGGGGTCTTGAATGTCAACGCCTTCGGTTTCCCGACCCTGCTGCTGAAGATTGCGGTGTTCTTCCTGGCGGCGCTGTGGCTGCTGCTGAACAAGGTGGACAACCGAGGCCACGATTATCCGCTGGTGCGGGTGAAATACGGGCTGCTGCTGGCTATCGCGCCGCTGACCGGACTGGAACTGGGGGCGCAAACCCGCTATTTCCTGGAGTTGGAGCCGGAGGTGATCACCTCCTGCTGCGGTTCGCTGTTCAGCGCCGACAGCCAAGGAGTGGCGGCGGAACTGGCGGGGTTGCCGCCGCGACCGACGCTGGTGCTGTTCTACATCGCCGCGGCGTGGCTTCTGATAGCGGGTCTGACCTTTTTGCGCCAGCTCCGGATCGGGCCCTTATTCGCGGCCAGCAGTTTGTTGGGTTTCGGCGTCGCCATCGCCGCGACCATCGCTTTCCTGTCGCTGTATGTGTACGAGAACCCCAACCACCACTGCCCGTTCTGCCTGTTGAAGGCCGGTTACGACTACGTCGGCTACGCGCTTTATCTGCCGCTGTTCGCCGCCACCGCCGCTGGATCGAGCGCCGGGGTCATTGCACCGTTTCGCCACATCGCCAGCCTACGGAAGGTGATTCCCGGTGAGGTCCGGCGGTTGACCGTGCTGGCGCTGGCGGGATTCGGGCTGTTCTATGGGCTGGCAACCTGGCTGATGCTGCGGTCGAATCTGATCTTGTTGGATTGATGCTGAAACCGTTTCGGCAATCCGGCCCGTTTCAGCACCACATTGGCGGTATGGCGAGTCACTTCCCTCGCCCGCAAGCGGACGAGAGAAGCGAACGGTTGCGGTTATACAGACCGAGCCCACCCTAACCAGCAGGCGCGCGACAATTAACGACCTTGAACTCAACTCGGCGATCCAGCGCATCCTTGGCATCATCGGTTGCGGTACCGATCAGATTCTCTTTGGATCCCACCCCGCTCGCAATGGTTCGAGTCCGCAGTTCGGGAGCATCATATTCCAATTTTTGCTTGATAGTTCCCGCCCGCAACGACGATAGCCGGTCGTTGAGTGGTTCGGGTCCGGTACGGCTCGTATGTCCCACAATCTCCAAGCATCCCTTATTCTCTGAGGTGCGTCGGGCGATCTGCTTCAGCCAAACAGGGTACGGTCCGGAAACCTGTCGGTCTGGCCAGAAATCGGTTGAGCCGGGCTTGAATAAAAACTTCACAGCAAGACGTTTGTTGGTCAGGCCATAATCCACGATCTTCCCAAAAGCCTGAGCCGCTTCGTTTCGACGTCCCAGCTTCCAATTGCTGAGATAGAGACCGTTATAGACCCGCAACTGGTCGCCGGGAGGCGATTGCAGCGCGGTTTGGTATAAGTCCAGCGCCTTTTGGTATTGACGGCTGTCATAGGCGTCGATTGCTTCACTGATGAGCGAAGCCGTGATAATGCGGTCCACATAGACCGGATTGATGGGGTCGCCAGGTTTGGTGCCTTGACACGTCTTGATGTAACCTTCGGTGGCCTGATCCGGTACCCAAGTGGGGCTGTCCTGAAAATACGCAGTAGGAGTGATATCAACCCCTTCGGGTTTGGCGCGCGCGGTGCCCTTGGAAATGATCTTCCCCGATTTGAGATCGGCCAGCGCGAGACAAACGCGAAAGGCTTCGCGTACTCCTTCGGTTTTTCCCTCTTGATTGACACCCGTGAAAGTCCCCACGAGCACGATAGGGGATTTTGCGACTGTCATTGGCGAGAACGGCTGCACCGTAAACTGGGGATACTTGGTCTTGACCAGCTCGACGAGGCGCGTTTCCATGGACTGCGTGGCAACCGATTGCGCGCCTGATATCCCGTCAATCAAGGGGTCGATCACCAGTGCATACTTACCGGATTCACCCGCGCCCCCGGCGGGTAACTGCGCCCGGCTAAACAAATCGTTAGCCGCCTTCAGGACCGCTTCGTCGAAGGCAACTGGCTGAACCGGAGGGGGAGTCGGGGCGGGTGTCTGGTCCGAAGCGGGCAATGCGCATCCCCCCAGGAATGCGGCCAAAGCCAAAGTTGCCGACTGTTGAAAAATACCAGGGTTGCGGGTGTTGGGGTTTTTCATCACTTGCACTCCTCTCGTTCGGTGGACGACAACGGTTCTCCAAGCTGCGCCTTGAGCAACACCTCGCTACAGTTGGTTGACTTAGACCTATTATGACGGGTTTCATCGGTACGTTCTGACCCGGGTCTGGATTGTTTCGAGGGCTGCGCTATCTCTGGTTTTAGGATCGGACTTGCCGACGGTTTATTAGCTTGTTCCTCTGTCCGGCGTTTCGCCTCTTCGGCGGCTTGCCGACGGACGGCGGCAGCCTGGCGTTTCGCTTCTTCGGCGGCTTGCCGACGGGCATCATCCTCCACCGCTTTCCGCTTTACCTCGACGGCCACCTGCTCCCGCTTGGCCTGCAAGGCCTGGCTCAGGGTGGCAAATAATGGATGATTGGGCTTGATCTTACCGAGTTGCGCCAAACAATCCTCGGCGAGTTGGAAATCCGCTTGGTGGATAGCGTCGCTAGCCCAATCAGCATACCGCTCGGCCAGTTGTTCGAGCATGGCGCGCGCCTCGCTGTTATTAGGAGCTAATTTAATTATCTTAGTATAGCATTCCACCGCTTCGCCACCCGTTTGAGCAGAGAGGCGGTCGAGCCGATACCGGTTGGCGCAATCCCGCAGCATTTGGGTCACGTTATGAGTCTGGAGCGCAGCTTTCACCCGATCGCGCATATTTTGAAGGTCGGGCTGATCGGGGGCCAGACGCAACCCCTCCTCAATTCGTTGCAGGCTTTCATCCAGTGCGTTCTGCCCCCGTAGTTCGCGTGCTTGAGCCAGCAGTTGCGCGACGCGTTGCCGTTGGCTGATTTCGGCCTGGACCCCTTCTCGCAAGGTCAGCAACTCCGGATGGCTGGGAACCTGTTTCAAACCTTCCTCGATCAGTTGCAGGCTATCCTCAAGGGCGCCCCGCCGCAAGTTCGCATGAGCCTGAAGCAGGAATTGATCGGCGAGTTTCCATCGGTGTTGGAGCTGGGTTCGCAAGGTGTCGCGAAACATCAACAAACCCCTGTGATCGGGTACGCTCCGCAGGCCTTCTTCGACCAGATTCTGACTCTTTTCGATCATACCGTCATGATAGCGTTGCTGCGCCTGCTCTAGTAATTGGGTGGCATCCTGGTATCTTTTGAGCGAGTTCATGCAACGCTAACAGGCGAGCATCGGTCGGTGAGGAATTAAGACCAATTTCGATCCATGACAAACTTTGCTCAAACTCACCTTTCTGGAAATGCTTGATCGCGTACTGTTCATAATTGGTTGTCAGGTCAGAGCGGTTTTCCGGCGCCGGCGGCAGTTTAATAGCGGAGAGCATCGGGAAGGATGGCTCGGCCCGATGAAAATCGATCAGATAAAGCGTGCTCCCTATCCCTGCTATCAATAGTAATGACCCACCGACCAGCCAGATTTTCTTGAGGGTTAGGAAGGTTTTAATCGATTGCTTAATCCATGTCTTATCCCTTAAAAGTGAAGAGGATGGTTGGGTTAGGGATTGGTCGAGCGCTTCGATAAACTGTTCGGAGCTTTGAAAACGGTCTTCTGGTTTTTTAGCCAGAAGTTTTTGCAACACCGGTTGAATCTGGCCAAACCCCACCGGTAATCGTGGAACCGGTTGAGTACAGTGCATCATGGCGATGCTAATGAGATCTTCGGCTTGATAGGGTGGCTGTTGGGTGAGCATTTCATAAAATACGATACCCAGACTGTATAGATCGGAACGGCTATCGAGCTTCTGGCCAGCCACTTGTTCTGGACTCATGTAAACCGGACTGCCTATAGCCAGTCCAGGAGCAGTTAACTGGGGGTCAATATCCACCATTTTGGCGATGCCGAAATCGCTGAGCACCGGAGTTCCGTCCTGACGAAACAGGATATTTTGTGGTTTGATGTCGCGATGGATAACGCCACGCTTGTGGGCATAGGCGAGCGCTTCGGCGACCAATTTAATAATGCCCAGGCTACGCTCCAAAGATAGCCCCCGCTCGATTTGTTGAGCCAGTGTTCCTTCTGGGAGAAACTCCATGGAAAAAAAATAGTAGGGATCTTGCGAACCAAAATCGAATATCGTAATGATTTGCGGATGCTGGAATTGGGCAATAATGCGTCCTTCCTTGAGAAATCGCTCCGTAAAATTTTCATCTTTGACCCGCGTCGGTTCCACCACCTTCAGGGCCACTTGGCGGTCGAGCGATTCCTGAATGGCAAGATAGACGGTGGCCATTCCACCTTTGCCAATCTTGCGTATGATGGTGTAACCTGGGATTTCCATTGTCTTCGATATAACCTCATTGCTTCCGCTTAGACATCAACGCCTGGATGCTTTTAGTCTAATGAAATAAAAAGCTTCGTGTTGCCAGAATCCCAAACCCGGGCACGCGCCGAATAAAACAGATGGCATCAGCGATGGGTCATGGGTGCGGCATACGTGGTATTTTATCGATACATTTCTGATGATGGAATTTTCCCTTGGACCTCAACCTATTTCGCCCTCTGCCCTTCCTCATCCTGCTCTTCCTGCTGGCCGGCTGCGAACCAAACTTCACCGCCATACAGGTTGGCGCCGCTGCTCCCGCCTTCATTCTGGAGCGGCTGGACGGCCCCAGCGTCCGCTTTCCCGAGCAGCACCGCGGCCAGGTGGTCGCCATCCGGTTCTGGGCCGACTGGTGCCCCTACTGCCACGACGAAATGAAGGAGCTGGAACCGATCTATCGCCGGCACCGCGACCGGGGACTGGTCATCCTCGCCATCAACGTGCTGCAACCTCCGGAAATAGTGCGGCCCTTCGTGCGGGAACTCGGCATCTCCTACGACGTGCTGATGGACCCGCAAGGCGAAGTGACGCGGCGCTATCGGGTGATGGGCCTGCCGATGACCTTTATTGTGGACCGGCAGGGCGTCCTCCACGCCCGGATCCTCGGAGAATCGACACCCGAGGTGTTTGAAAGGGCGTTAGCAGGCTTGCTATGAGCACTCACCCTTCCTTCGCGCGTCTATTGCCTTACAATCATGGCTCCCAGGACCCAATCAAGGAATTCAGTCCATGAGCGACAGTATCCACCCCGAACGCAGGCAGGTCCTCCGTCTTTTCGCCGTCGCGGGCGCGACCGCTGGCATGGCGGCCTTGAGCGCGCCGGGCGTTGCCTTCGCCAAGTGCGAATACGATGGCACCCCGTTGCAATTCACTCCCAAGACCGCGCCAGACCCCAATCCGCTCGAAAACGAACTTACAAAATATCCCAAATGCCCGTACTGCGGCATGGATCGCAAGCAGTTCCACCACAGCCGCCATCTGGTGCATTACCAGGATGAACTGGTGGACGCCACCTGTTCCTTGCACTGCGCTGCCCTCAGCCTGGCGTTGAATCTGGACCTGGGGCCGAAAGCCATCTACGCCGCCGACTTCGGCGCGAAGGCCGACCCCAAGCCGCTGGTGAACGTGGATGCGGCCACCTACCTGATCGGCTCGAAGTTACCGGGGGTGATGACCAAGCAAAGCAAGGTCGCCTTCGGTTCCAAGGCGGCCGCCGAAGCCGCCAAGACGGAAAACGGCGGCGAGCTGGGCGATTTCGACGCCGCCTTGCAGGCCGCCTATCAAAGTATGGCCAGCGACACGATGATGATCCGCAAAAAGCGGGGCGAGAAGAAACAACATGCCGGTCACGGCCAGGAACCCGCCAAATAAGCGTGTCCGGCGCGCCGAAACCGGCGCGCCTGACTGGCGGCCTGTCGCCGGCCTGGGGTTTAGCTAACGCTTGACTACCGTCCCTATGATTTCCGTACCACCGACACGCACTCCGCCATGCACGTCGCCTCCCACGGCGACCCCGCCTTTTCCGGCGGCTGCCGCCCCCGGTCCCTGGGCCACAGCGCCTTCGCCGTGGACTTCGGCACGGTAGACTCCGGATTTACCGCTTTCTTCCAGCAATTGGGCCAGCGCCGACGCCAGTTGCTCATCAGCGGCTAACATTTTTTTAAGCTGATACCGGAGAGCCGCCTGCGCATCCTGGTCCGCCGGCGCGCTGGCGACTTCCCGAGCCGCCAACTCGACTGAAGGGCTGGAGCTTAATCTCTGCCAGATTGCCTTGGCCGTCTCCCACGCTCCCACACCCATTTTTCCACCGATCATCTCAACCCCTTTCTCGCCAGCTTTCATCAGATAGGGTAACGCCGGGGTAAGACAACTGGTCGCCGCTGCTGCTAAAGCTGAAATGTCCATCTTGAGCCTCCATAACGTTTGTGGTCTTCACTCAAAGCATGACGCCACCACCCGAAAACCGACGGCCGGGCCGAGGCCGTCGGGATTACCATCGGATCGGGAGGCGCAGCGTAAAAAGACGGGGCTGTAGTCGAACGCGCCGCCCCGCAACACGCGATCGCCCCGCACCATATGATCTTCCCGGGCCCGGCGCGTGGCCTCTTGGCCAGGATAGGGATAATCGCCTGCGAGGCTGCTCGTCCATTCCCATACATTGCCGACCATGTCCAGGCAACCATATCGGCTGGCGCCTTCGGGAAATATGCCGACAGGGGTGGTAGCGCCCAACCCCAGCGCCTCATTGTTGCACCGGGTCGCTTCAAAACGATCACCCCAAGGGTATTCCCGTTGGTCTTTATCACCCCGGGCGGCTCTTTCCCACTGGGCCTCGCTCGGCAGAGTAACCGGCTTGCCCGTCTCCCTGCTCAGCCACAGGCAGTAAGCCAGCGCGTCATGCCAGCTAACATAGGTCACGGGATGGCTCTCCAGGCCTTTGGGCGGGCGATCTTCCTGCCAGTGTCGCGGCGCCGGATGTCTTGTGGCCTGGATGAACAAATGGTATTGGGCGTTGGTGATCGGAACCCGCGCGATCAGAAAAGCATCGAGATCAATCGGGTGCAAAGGCTGCTCGTTGGACCGCCCTTCCCTGCTTCCCATCCAACCCGTACCGGCGGAGATTTTCACCCATTCCGGCTCGCCATATGGCATCGTCCAGAAGCCCGCGCCGGTTCGCACCAGCGCTTCCATCGCCCTGGCTCGCTGTTCGATCCATTTTTTTACCCCGACTCTCTTAAACCAACGCACAATTAGAGGCGGCGGCGTTTCAAGGTCTTCGCGCAACCGTTGCTGGACCTCCTGTCGCAGGTTGCCCTGAATCCGATTGCCGCCTACATCGTGAAGACACTCCGCCGCCAACACCAAGTTGTGATAGGGTTCCGGTTCCTGTTTCCGCTCGGCGATGGCGCGAATCAGCGCCGTGGCTTTCTCCTTGCTTTGCGTGCCGAGGAAACCGGCTTCGAGCAGGATGACCTCCCTCCACCAGAGATCGCTCGCCAGTTTCAGTGTATAGGCCAAATAATCGTCGCGGGCGGCGATGCCCAACGCGGCCAGGTATTCCTGGAAAGTGAGATGGGAGAAGGCATAGACCCCCTCGCCGCGCGCCACCAGCAGGCCGGTGCGCTCCTCGATCATCGTGATGAACCGGTCGACCGTTTGTTCGACCATGTAGGCGTCGCGCAGCAATACCATAAACCGGGCGTGCAGGAAGTCATGCAGATCCTCAACCTTGATCTGCTTCTGATTCCGCTCGTGCAGATACAACGCGAGATCCTGCAACAGCAGTCGCTTGTCGCCGGTATCGAAGGGCTGATCATTCAGCAGCACCGGCATCTCTTGTACCCCTTTGGCCTCCTCCCACTTGCCCAGCAACACGTCCACGGCTTCGGCGTAGAGTTCGGCCCGACGGTCTGGTAATTTCACCCGGTCCCGGTGGACCATCGCGATGACTGTCAACAGCAGGGGATTGATGGCCAAGGCGCGGATTCGCGGATTGTGATCGATGGAGTGCAGCACGCGGTGAGTCTGCTTGGCGGCGTGGGCATCCGCGTTCTCGCACTCGCCCATTTGCGCGACTGCGATCAGCCGGTGCCAGTTGCCGAGAAACCGCGCAATGTCATCCCGGGAAAAGTCGAGCACGGTGGTGACTGCGTAGGATTCGCCCAGGCGCGCCGGGCCCGTGTAACCGACGATCCGGCTGGTCAACACGTAACGGCACCGGTCGTAGGTTCGGGTGAAACTTTCCACCAGCCGCGAGACACGCCGGCGCAGTTCGGGATCGGCGACTTCGTCCAGCCCGTCGAGCAGGATCACTGCTTCCCCCGTGGTCAACCACCGATCGAAAAAATCCTCGGGCAACTGGATGCGCTCGTTGGCCAGCGAGTCGAGAAGAAACTCGATCAAACGGGCATGGCCTTCGGTACCTTCATCGGGCCTGGATTGTAGAAAACGACCGATGTGCCGGAGTGGCAACAGGATCGGCAGCCGACTCGGCTCGTCCGAGCCCAACATGGCTTGAACCCGTCGGCTGCCCACCGTCAGGTCCCGGGCATAGCTCAGGGCCAGGTAGCGAAGCAAGGTGCTCTTGCCGCTGCCCGGATCACCCAGAACCACCAGGCGCAGGTGACTGGACAAGGACTTTTTAATCGAAACCGTCACGGTCTCGGTCGTCAGCGTTGAATCGGCAGCCAGCCGGGCTTTTTCCCCGGGAGCTAGCATCTTTTCCTCATCCAGCCAACGCTCCTCGGCGGTAACCAGGCGCTGATGGGTGGCGTGCAGGCAGATGTAAATGTCGTCCAGTTCGATGTTCACCAGCCGCCCGCCCGAACGAATTCCCTGGAGTTGAAGAAAGCGGTTACGGCTAATGACATGCTGCAGGTAGCGGCCCAGCGCCGCATCACGGTCGATGGCCATCCTGCCATCCTGCGCCCCATCGATAACCACGGCGCCACCCGGGGCGACATTCCACACCTGGACGTTCCCTACATTCCCGCCAACGGCGACTCCACCTGATCCAGCGGCAATGCCTCCACTCTGGGCGACAGCACCGTTGCCGATAACCAACCCTTGATTCACCGGCAGAGCGGGGGTCATGGGAATGGACGCAAGAAATCGCTCCAGGTTGGATGAAAAGGTATCATCCTCGCTAAGAATTTTCTTAAGCTGCAACCGGAAAGCAGTCTGACAATCCTGATTATTTGGCTCGCCCGCCAAATCGGCGACAGCACCCATGGCGGCAGGTCTTGCCTCCAATTTCAGGAGCAGCCATTGCCATAACGCTTCCGCCCGCTTCCAGCCATCGGCCTTTTCTCCCCTGAACACTTTGATAGTCTCTTCTGCATCATCCTGTTGCAAAAAGGGCAAGGCTGGGACCAGGAGGGTAGTGATCTTCTCTGCCAGTTCCTCGTTACTCATCACGATCTCCCAGCCTTAAGCGGCTTTAGCTGGACCGGCAGCCATCGTCTATCCTGGATAGACAAGGACGGCTTACCAATCCTAATTGATTACGACCAATTCTTTCCCAATAGGTTTTCCTGTTTTCTGCCACGTCATGTAAGCAGTTAGAGGCCATCCAAAATCCACCCCCAGCGATGATGTTGCAACGTGAAACAGGCTCAAACCACTCTGTTTCACCATTGCCCCCTTCTCGCCAGCCTTTTTCTATTCATTACTAAACTTATTAATTATAACATGTGGTTGTTCAGCGGAAATACCTCGCCAACCTCACCAGTCACGCGATAAACTTGTTGAAGAGATTGATTGCAAGATACCCGCCACCCTTGAGTAATAAACAAAATGAAAAAATATTACAAGCGCATAGGATTTGTGCCGAAGAGCGAAAGGCGACTGAACGACTGGCCGGTTCGCAAACATCGCAATGGATCCAACGCGCCAAATCGAGCATGACGAGGTTAACCAATCCCTGTTCCGACCTGCTGGCGGCGAAACCCTGGAACCGCCTCGGCTGGCCGATCCTGTTGCTGCTGGCGTTCGTCCTGTCCCCGGCCCGGGGAGAGGGCCTTCAATTCCCCGCGCCCGGCCCCAAGGACACCTGCCCGGTCTGCGGGATGTTCGTCAGCCTTTACCCCGACTGGGTGGCGACTGCGCTGTACAAGGACGGTCATGCTCATCACTTCGACGGCGCCAAGGATTTGTTCAAATACCTGCTGAACCTGCCCAAATACGCGCCCGGACATTTCATGGACAACATCGCCGCCATCGGCGTGACCGAGTACTACGGCGTGACCCGCATCGACGCCCGCGCCGCCTGGTACGTGATCGGCTCCGACACCCTCGGGCCGATGGGCCAGGAACTGGTCCCATTGGCGAGCCAGGCCGAGGCCGAGGAGTTCCAACGCGACCACAAGGGCAAACGCATCGTCCGTTTCGATGAAGTCACGCCGGCGCTGCTGGAACAGCTCGACCACGGGAAATTGGAATGACCGTTTACTTCATCGGCGCTGGTCCCGGCGACCCCGAACTGATCACCGTCAAGGGCCAGCGCTTGATCCGCGAATGTCCGCTGGTGCTGTACGCCGGTTCGCTGGTACCGAAGGAAGTGGTTCTGGCGGCCAATCCCGACGCCGAAATCGTCAACACCGCCGACTTGAGTCTGGAGGAGATCATCGCCCGCATCCGCGCCGCGCACGAACGGGGCCTGGACGTGGCGCGGGTGCATACCGGCGACCCGGCGTTGTACGGGGCCATCGGCGAGCAAATGCGCGAACTGGAGAAACTTGGGATTCCCTACCAGGTGGTGCCGGGCGTGACCGCCGCCTTCGCCGGAGCCGCCATGCTGCGCCGGGAACTGACCCTGCCAGGCGTCAGCCAGACCCTCATTCTCACCCGCCACGCCGGCAAGACGCCGATGCCTGTGGGCGAAAGTCTGCCGGAACTGGCGCAACACCGGGCGACCATGGCGATTTACCTCAGCGTGGACAAACTGGGGGAGATCGTGGCGGAATTGACCCCGCACTACGGCGCGGACTGTCCGGCGGCGGTGCTGCATCGGGTTTCCTGGCCGGATCAGGACGGCGTGGTCGGCACCCTGACCGACATCGCCATGAAGGTCGAGGCCAAGGGCTTCACCCGCACCGCGCTGATCCTGGTCGGGCGGGTGATCCAGCCAGAGGGATTTCCCGCGTCCTACCTCTACAGCGCCGAACATGCCGAATGGTATCGGCGCGATACTAACAGGGGTTAACCGGGCGGCAAGTTATTCCATCAACCTTGCCGCCCGTGGCGTTATGCCTTGGCCTGGTCCCGCAACTCCGACACGAGTTCCGGCGGCAGCTTGAGTTCCCTGGCCAGTTCGTCCAGATAGGCGCGTTCCTGGTCACTGTCGATATTGATCGCCAGCAAGGAAGTGAGATAGATCTCCGCCGCCGCCGCGGGTGAATCCGCACCCGCAGCGATTTCCCTGGCGTTCAGCGGCTTGGCGATTTCGTCCTTGACCAGGTGCAGCGCTTCGGGATCGAGATTGATTTTTTGCAGGTACGCATCAATCCTGGCCTGTTCGTTCTCGTCGATATGCCCGTCCGCCTTGGCCGCGGCGAGCATGGCTTTCAACAGAACCAGGCTGCGCTGATCCAGTTGCGGTCCGCTCAGCGTACCCGCCGCCGGCCCCGGATCAGTGGGCGCTCCGCCTTTCTTGGCCTGCCAGTCCTGAAATGCTTGATAGGCCAGCCCCCCCACCGCCGCCAGGCTGCCTACTTTCAGCGCCACGCCGGTCAGGCCCCGTCCGGCCTTGGTGCCCAGCAGCAGCGCCGCGACGCCAGCGATGGCCGCGCCCTTGCCCATGCTCGACAGAGCGGCTTCGCGTTGTGGTCCCTCGCTGGGGATGTTGAGTTGTTGCTCGGCCAGGCTCTGGCCCTTGATCGCCAACTCGCGGCCCGATTGCAAAAGCTGATCGAATAATGCGCGAACGTCCATCCTCGTCCTCCTCGTCGTGGTGTTCGAGTCAACCGTATACGAATTGCCTTGGAATGAATCAACTTACTTCCCTTTCCGCGAAGCTCCACTCGGCCAAGCGTAATGCAAACCAGACGAAAAATCAGGAAAGTTCGGCAGCCAATCGCCCTGCGTCGGCAAATTCCCGATCCGCCGCCGGCAGCGCCGGACGCTCCAACATCACCACCGGAATTTGGCGTTGCCGCGCCGCCTCCAGCTTGGCCTCGACCGCCTCGCCACCGCCGTTCTTGGCCACCAGCACGTCGACCCGATGATCCCGCAACAAATCCGCTTCCTCTGCCAATAAGAACGGTCCAGTGGCGCATAGCAAGGTCAGGCGCGGCGAAACCGGCGGTTCCGCCGCCAAACAACGCACCAACCAGTGCTGTCCCGGCGGGATGTCGGCCACATGGCGCAAAGGTTCCAGGCCCATGGTGAAGAACGGCCTTCCGAACTCCCGCAGCGCCATCATCATCTCAACCCAGTCGGTTACGGAACGCCAATCGTCGCCGGATTGCGGCCGCCACGGCGGACGCCGGTAGGCCCACAGCGGAACGCCAGCCATCTGAGCTGCCCACGCCGCATTACGGCTGATTTGCTCGGCGTAGGGATGGGTCGCGTCGATCAGCAGTTCGATACCGTTATCCCGCAGAAACGCCGCCAAACCCTCCGCGCCGCCAAAACCGCCGCTGTGCGCCAGAAAGGGCAGATCCGGCGCTCGGCCCTTGCCGGCGATGCTGTAAATCACGGCATGGGACGGCGACAACATCCGCGCCAGCCTCACCGCCTCGCCGATGCCGCCCAGAATCAGGAGGCGCATGAAGCGAAACCGGCATGACCCACTGGTCGGCCTTCGCGGTCGGTGGCCCAGACTTCCACTGCCACTTCAAGCGGCAAAATGGCGCGAGCCTGCTCGCGAGCCAACATGCAAATCCGGTCGCCCAGCGGCAAACCCACCGCCTGGGCCAGCGTCAGCGCCTGCTGGCTGGTGTTGGCGGTTCGCATTGCCTCCTGCAATCCCGCATCCGCGCCCAGAGCCGCAGCTTCCACCGTAAGCAGGATGCGATCGACGCTGGAACTGCGACTGTGCAAATCGAGATGGCCCGCCGCCAGCTTGCTGATCTTGCCGAAACCGCCGGCCAGGCTCAGCCGGGGAACCGGCGCCCGCCGCAGATGCTTCAGCACCGCTCCGGCGAAATCGCCCATTTCGATCAGCGCCATATCGGATAGCGCGTAATGGGTGCGCATGGTCTGCTCGCTGGTGGCCCCGGTGCAGGCGGCGACATGGGTCAGCCCATTGGCGCGGGCCACGTCGATCGCCTGCTGGATAGAAGCGATATAGGCGGAACAGGAAAACGGCCGGACGATGCCGGTGGTGCCAAGAATGGACAACCCACCCACGATACCCAGCCGGGGATTGAGCGTCTTTTGCGCCAGTTCCAAGCCGTTTTCAACACCGATGGTCACCTCGAAACCGCCGCCGTAACCATGCTCGGCGGCAAGCTTGACTAGATGTTCGACGATCATCCGGCGCGGGGTCGGATTGATGGCCGGCTCGCCCGGTGGAATCGGCAAGCCGGGCCGGGTCACCGTCCCCACCCCCGGTCCGGCATGGAAACACACCCCCGGCGGTTCGCTCACAGTCACCTGGGCGAAAATCAATGCCCCATGCGTCACATCGGGATCGTCGCCGGCGTCCTTGATCGTCGCCGCTTCGGCGCCCGTCCCCGTACCCGTCAACCGACAATATTCCAGCCGAAATACGGGCCGCTGGCCGCGTGGCAGCGTGATTTCTACCTGATTCAACTCGATTCCGGCGAACAGCCGACAGGCCGCCGCCAGTGTAGCGGCGGTCGCGCAGGCGCCTGTGGTGTAGCCATAGCGCAGGGGTTGCCGGGTTTCAGGAGTTTCGGGACGCATGGCATGAACCCAGGGAAACGATAAACTACCTTATTACCCGCTCATCTTGCCAGCAGTCATGTCCGCCACCTGCCCCGCCCTGCTCCTCAGCGCCCCGGCCTCCGGTCAGGGTAAAACCACCGTCACCGCCGGTCTGGCCCGTTACCACCGCAATCAGGGCCGCAGGGTGCGGGTGTTCAAAACCGGACCGGATTTTCTCGACCCGATGATCCTGGAGCGAGCTTCGGGAAATCCAGTCTATCAACTCGATCTGTGGATGGTCGGCGAACGCCACTGCAAGGCTTTGCTGTATCAGGCCGCGCAAGAGGCCGATCTGATCCTGATCGAAGGCGTCATGGGCCTGTTCGACGGGACGCCATCCAGCGCCGATCTCGCCGGTCTGTTCGGCGTGCCGGTGCTGGCGCTGATCAACGCCCACGCCATGGCCCAGACCTTCGGCGCGCTCGCTTACGGACTGGCGCATTACCGGCCCGGCCTGCCCTTCGCCGGGGTGCTGGCCAACCTGGTCGCGGGGCCGGGCCACGCCGAGCTGCTGGCCGAAAGCCTGCCCCCGGAGATTCATGATTACGGCTGGTTGCCACGGGACGGCGTGGTCGCCCTGCCCGACCGCCATCTCGGGCTGGTGCAAGCCGTCGAAATCGCCGATCTGGAAGCCCGTCTGGACGCCGCCGCCGCGTTGATCGCCACCACCGGTCTGGCCGAGTTGCCGCCGCCCGTCGCCTTCCCGGCGATACTGGCGGAACCGCCGCCGCCCCTGCTCAAAGGCGTGCGCATCGGCATCGCCCGCGACACGGCGTTCGCCTTCCTGTATCCAGCTAATCTCGATACCTTGCGAGCCTTGGGCGCGGAACTGGTATTCTTCTCGCCGCTGATGGATACCGAATTGCCGGCGGTGGATAGCGTTTATCTGCCCGGCGGTTATCCCGAGCTGCATCTGAGCGAACTGGCGGCCAACGAATCCATGCGTGCGGCGCTGCATCGGCATCATCAAGCCGGCAAACCGATTTACGCCGAATGCGGCGGTCTGCTCTACGCGCTGGAATCACTGGCCGACAAAAAGGGCCACCGCGCGCCGATGCTGGGCCTGCTGCCGGGTCACGCGGCGCTACAGTCGAAGCTGGCGGGATTAGGGATGCAGTCGGTGGAACTACCGGAGGGCGAGCTGCGCGGGCACACTTTCCATCATTCCAAACTGGAAACGCCGCTGTCCCCACTGGCGCACGGCCGTCGCCAGCGCGACGGCAAACCCGGCGAGGCGGTCTATCGGGTCGGACGGCTGACGGCTTCCTATCTGCATCTGTACTTTGCCAGCCATCCGGAGACGGCGGCGCGGCTGTTCCTGCCGTAATCAAGCCACATCGAATCGATCAAAGGTCATGGTGAACTGACCGCGCCCGCGAGTCATGCCGCGCAGATCGGTGATGTAGCCCAGCAGCCGATCCAGCGCGCAATCGCAATGAATGATGGTCATTTCGCCCAGCGTGGTCGTATCCCGGATCACGGCCCGGCGAGACTGCAAATCGCCCATGACGGCGCCCACATCGCTCTCGGGCGCCACCACCTCGGTATTCATGATCGGCCGCAACACCAGGCCGCCGGCCTGGGCCAGAGCCTTGCGCGTCGCCTCCGCCACCGCCACCCGCAGCGCCTGCGGGCTGGACAGCGCGCCGAACAGTTCCACCTCCAGCACCCGGACCGCCAGATCCTGCAACGCCGCGCCGGTCACGGGACCGCTGGCCAGCGCGTCCTCCGCCCCGCCCGCCGCCGCCGCCCGTTGCGCGGGATTCAACTCCACGGCCTCCGGCCGCACCTGCGGCGCGGCGTCAATCGTGATGCCCGCCCCGCGCGGCAACGGCGCCACCGCCACCCGCGCCCCGGCTTTCATCTCCAGCTTCTTGCCGTCCGGCTGTTCGATCAACCGGTGGAACAAGCTATTGGCCTCGGCCGGTCCGGCAATCGTCTCGCGGGTCACTACGTCGGGATTGCCGACCCGGATATTGACGTTGAACTCCCGCCGCAACCGCTCCCCGGCAATCTGCAGGTGCAACTCGCCCATACCGCGCAGCACGCGCTGGCCAGTCTCCAGGTCCTCCTCGACCCGCAGCGTCGGATCTTCCTGTTGCAACTTGTCCAACGCCTCCAGCAGCTTCGCTTCGTCGGCGCTGGATTGTGGCTCGATGGCCAGCCCCAGCACCGGCGCGCGGGTCTCGATGCGCTCCAGCCACAGCGGATGCGCCGGCGCGCACAGCGTGTCGCCGGTGGTCGCCCAGCGCAACCCGGCCAGCAGCACGATCTGGCCGGCGGTGGCCTCATCCGACCGGGCCTTGTGGTTGGCATCCACCTCGAACAGTCGCGCCACCCGCTCCAGCCGCAACGTTCCGTTCGGACCGGGAATCGCAACTTCATCACCGGGCTTCAGCGTCCCCCGGTACAATCGGGCGAACACATGGCGGCGGCCCTCCCACATCTGTACCTTGAACGCCAGCGCCGCCAGCAACCCGTTCGCCTCCATCGCCACCCATTCCTCGCCGCCATCGGGCCGGTGCGCCAGGCTTGGCGGACGTTCGTTTGGGGATGGCAACAATCTCACGATTCCGTCCATCAGCAGTTGCACGCCCTGATTGCGGAGGGCGCTGCCGGCGAAACAGGGATAGACCTTTCCCGCCAGCGTGGCTTGGCGCAGCGCCGCCCACACCGCCTCCGGTTCCGGCTCTTCCTCCGCCAATACCTGTTCGGCCAAGGCGTCATCCATCTCCGCCGCCGCCAGCAGCAGACTTTCCCGATAATGCCGCGCCCATTCCCAACTCGCCGCGTCGCAGGGCGCTGCTCGCACGTTCTCGCCCTTATCGCCAGCGAAACGCAATCGGGTCTTGTCGATCAAGTGAATCACCGAACCGTCGTAATCGGGCGGTGGCACGGTCACCGCCACCGGCTCCGCGCCCAACCGCTCGCGCACCGTCGCCAGCGCCCGGTCGAAATCGGTACCAGGCCGGTCCACCTTGTTGATGAAAAATAGCGCTGGCAGGTGAAATCGGGTGCGTTGGCGCCAGACGGTCTCGGTCTGCGGCTCCACCCCGCGCACCCCATCCAGCACGATCACGCATCCGTCCAGCACCCGCATCGAACGTTCAACTTCGATGGTGAAATCCACATGGCCTGGAGTATCGATCAACTGGATCAGGTGATCGCGCCAGGGTAGCTTGGTGACGGCGGCGGTGATGGTAATACCGTGCTCCTGCTCTTCGACCATGTAATCCATATGGGCCGCGCCTTCGTGAACTTCGCCGATCTTGTGGGAGGCGCCGGCGTAATACAGCATCCGCTCGGTCAGGGTGGTCTTACCAGCGTCCACATGGGCGGCGATGCCAATGTTGCGCACCCGGATTAGGTCGGGAGCCTTGGACATACAATCCTCGTTGAATAACTAAAAGTGACGTAGTGACGCAGGGCGGATGTGGCGTAAAGCGTCGTAATCCGCCATTCGGAATCGTGATCATCTTCGATCTGGCGGATTACTCTTCGCTCATCCGCTCAACAGGCAGTCTCCAATGGTCAGGGCGCGATCCGCCGGCATTCCAGATAGAACCGTTTCTCGTCAGCCTCGCCCATCGAGAAGGTCTTGCGGGGCAGGGCGCCTTCGCGGATCACGGTGCGGAAGAAATCGTCCTTGGCCAGGGCGGGCAGATAAAAGCCCATGTTGCCAGGTTGCGCGCCGAGCTGTTCCAGCGTGTCCCCTCCATGGATGTAATCGAGCCGCGCACCGGGCTGGCCGGGGAGATACTGATCCAGAAACGCTTGCAGGTCGGCGACCGGCAAGGTCAGGCGCGGCTGGCCGATGGCCAATACGCCGTAACGATTCCGGCTGACGAAGGCGATGACGTGGCGGGCGGGCGACCGCTGCATCTCCCGCCACGCTTGCAGCGCAGCCGTCCAGGACGGGTAATCCAGCACCGCCAGCGTCGAACCTTGCGCCGCGAAAAACTCCGCCAGCGCCGCCAGCAACCGGGAGGGATCGAGGTTGAACGCGACCCGGTGGATCGCCTCGAATTCCAGCCCCTCGTCGTGAAGATTAACCAATTCGACCAGGGCGTGGCGGGCCGGATGGTTCATGACCGCAGCCGAATCGGGCGCTGCGAGCTTGAGGTTCTCCCAGATGATCTTGGCGGTGGCAAAGGAATGGTTGCCGTCGCCCATTGCGTACAGCAGCACTGGTTCGTCGCTGACCCCATAACGGGCGTTGAACGCCACGGGATCCGCCAGCCGCGCCAATTGTTCTATAACCCATTGAATCAGCATGGGATGCTCGACCTGCCCACCGCGCACCCGACCGCTGTCCAGCATCAACGGAAAATCGTACAGGCTCTCCAGCGGCTCGGCGAACAGGGGCTCGATCACCGTGCGCTCGGGGTCGTCGATCAACACCATGACATGAGGCAATTCCAGCGGCGCGCCCTCGCGCACCCGAATCCGAGGCGGCAGGCGCTCCAGAATCGTGCCCTCGGTGGGCCGAATCAAGGTTTTGGCGCCCGGGTTGAAATCGTAATGCTCCAAATCCAGCGCCACGATCAAGCCCCGGCGGGTCCGGCCACGCGCTGTCTCCCGCTCCACCCGCACCAGTCCGGGCGGTTGCGGAACCAGCACACCCTCGGCCAGATAGCGGCGCATGGCATCCTGAATCGCCTGAATCCGCTGGGCTTCATCGACCGCGCCCAGATAAACCTCCGGCAGGATCAGCCGCAGCGTCGAAGGCGCGTCGCCCACCAGCGCGTCCACCCGCGCCCAGTAATCCGGCTGTGAAGTGTACTGATCGCAGGCGACCACCGCCCACTTGGTCAGGTCCGTACCCGGCCGGGGCAAGAGCAGCGACGGAAGCTGTAGACCGATCCCAGCGAAGTTCATGATGCAATCCTTGGTTGTCCTGGATAAGCCAGCGCGATAGAAAAACGGCGCAAGCTTAACAAACGGGCGATTGGCTCACCATAAGGCAACACGGCGGGCCACAAGGTATTATGATTCGGATAATCAAAGCTACCCGGTACCCGTCCATGCGCAAGTTGGTGAATATCGCGATTGTAATCCTCGTCATCGTGGTCCTGCTCGGCGGCGGCGCCGCCGGCTACCTGTGGTATAGCACCAAACAGCAAGTGGACCAGATCGTGGCGCTGGCCAAACCCTTCGCTGAAATCAGTTATGGCGGCATCACCGTGTCGCCCACCGGTTCGGTGGGCGTCAGTCGGTTGCGAATCATGCCGAATCTGGTCAACGACTCCATCACGATTGGCGCCATCCGGCTCAACGCCCCGAATTTCGTGGCTCTGCTTCATACCCGTTGGCAACTCAGCAGGAACAAGTTGCCCGAGGCGCTGTCGCTAACGTTGCAGGATGTCGAACTCCCACTGGAAGGTGGCATCCTCGCCGCCAGTTCCGTCCAGGACGCGAGAAGCTCGCCCCTCGACCATTTGGAAGCGCTAGGCTGCGGGCCGATCAACGTTCTCGGCGGCGCCGAGTGGCGGGAAATGGGCTACGACCGATTCGTTGGAAACATCGAAATCGGCTATCGCGTTGACCCTAAAAGTAACATGCTGAACTTGCGGACAGACAGCGTCACCCGGGACTGGGCGACCCTGAATCTGGACATCGGCCTGGCCCTGATCAAACCGCCGGAATCGCTGATGGAACTGGCCACCTCGTTTACGCCCAAGCTGGCAAAGCTGAACTTCGTGCTACGCGACGACGGCTTTAACCAGCGTCGGAACAACTACTGCGCCGCCAAGGCCGGAAAGACTATCCCCGAGTTTCTCGCCGATCACGTTCGGCTGGTGTTCGAACGCCTGCGCGCCAACGGCATCGTCCTGGGACCAGGATTGATCGCCGCCTACCAGCGCTATCTGAACGAGGGCGGCGCCCTGACGCTCACCGCCACGCCCCCGGCGCCCATCAATCCCGCCGAACTCAATGAATACGCCCCCGCCGATGTCATCAAACTGCTCGGGCTCAAGCTGAAAGTGAACGAGACGGCGGTTAGCGATCTCACGGTGGACTGGGACGCAGCCAAGGTGGCCAAGGCGCTGGGCATGGAACCGGAACCAGAACCGGAAACCGAAGCCAGCGCGGGGGTGGTCCTCCAAACCCCGGTCGTGATCCAGAAAACCTATCACCCCACCCCAGTAGGCGAACTGGATCGGCATGTTGGTAAAATAGCAAAATTGCGCACCACGACCGGCGCGCAATACCGTGGCCAACTGGACGCTATCGCGGAAGGCATCGTCCGAATCACGGTGCGCAAATCAGGCGGCAGCGTAACGCTCTCCCTGCGCGTCGGGGAAATCACCTCGGCGGAGGTGTATTATTGAAATGGGAAAGGCGAAATGCTGCTCAGTTGCGCTTTCCGCTTTTCCCCCTTACCCACGCACCATCTGAATCAGCAGCAGCACGAACAGCACCACCATTCCAATCGGAATCAGCACCGCTGGCCAATCCTTCTTAGCGGTGCGTCCGCGTTCTATCGCCGCCTTGATGCCGGGCTGGAACCACAGGATCAGTAGCACCGCCGCCAATCCGCCCAGCAGGATTTCCCACCATGCCGCCGTTGCCATCGTCGCCTCTCCGGATGAAAGTGTAGCCAACCCGACCGCTCAATCCTTACCGCGCCCGCCGCTGGACGGAAACGCCGGCTGAGGAAACGGCGTCACGTTGTCGCCGCCTTCCACCGGGCGCACCTTGCTCACGCCCTCCCGCTCCACCTCATCGATCCGCACCACGGAGTGCAAGGGCACGAAACTGCGTTTCACCCCGGCGAACTCGTTTTGCAACTTCTCCTCGGCTGGATTGATCAGCACGCTCAAAAGCTCGCCGAAGATCAATTCCTCGACTTCAATGAAGCCGTACAAATCCCCTTGATAGATTTCCCGGGCATAGAGTTCGTACAGCTTGCCCTGATTGACGAACAAGACGCGGTAAATGCTTTTGGTGATTTTGGACATTGCAATCGGGTTACGGTCGTGGATGGAGCAATCTAACCCCGTTTGGCGCGCCGGGCAAATTTCCGCTGGCCAAAAGCTCTGTGGGCGTTGACAAAGCGGTAGTGTGCGGCTTTATGTGCAAGAGCGCTGACGGATAGGAAGGCGTGGCTGGTCATGGCATGAGGTTGATTGTGAAGATCGACGCGGCCATGCGTGTAATATCAATTCCCGGAAAATTTTGTTTTGGCCCTGTAGCCTTGCAGGCTGGGATGAAGCGGAGCGCAATCCCGGCGGGAATGTTGTGAGGGAGTGGGTTTCGGCGCAAAACGCCTCGACCCCGTCTACCCAATCTGATTCGCCTTTTCGAAGTGACATACCAACAAACTATGACTCCTGCTTCCGCCATCGTCTCCACCCCTGTCAGCCGCTCCTTCGAATGGGACGAGCTGGTGGAGCTTATCCTGAAGGGGCAGGTTATCTCCCCATCATCGGCGAGGCGTTGCTGGTCGCCGCCGACGGCCAGTCCTTACCCGAACAGTGGGCGCGGCGGCTGGCCGAGGCGCTCGACCTTGAACCCGCCGCGCTGCCGGAACCGGGCGGTCTGAACGAGGTCGCGATCGCTTATTTCAGGACCGGGGGGCGGCGTAACCGGCTCTACGCCCGCCTCAAGGAGTTGCTGGACCAGGCGCCGCCCGCCGTTCCCGCGCCGCTGGCGCAACTGGCCGCCATCCGCGATTTCAAGCTGTACGTCTCCACCACCTGCGACAGCCTGTTGGCGGCGGCCTTGAATCAGGCCCGGTTCGGCGGCGTGGCGCGCACCCAAAGCCTGGCGTTCTCGCTGCACGACAAGGTGGACGATCTGCCCGGCGAGGTGGAGACCTTAACGGCGCCGCTGGTGTATCAACTGTTTGGCCGACAATCGGCGGCGGGGGATTACGCGGTCAGCGATGAGGACAAGCTGGAGTTTCTGCACCGTCTGCAAACGATCGCCTTTCAGCCGAGTCGCCTGTTCGATGAATTGCGGCGGCACCATCTGTTGTTCATCGGCTGCCATTTTCCCGACTGGCTGGCGCGCTTCTTCATCCGCACGGTCACCAATCAGCGGCTGCTGGCTGCGGGATACGTCGGGATTCGTGGCCGACACCGAAGCCGTCAGCAACGGCCGGCTGTCGCTGTTTCTACGGGGCGTGCAGACCGAGATTTACCTGCCGGGCGATCCCGTGGCCTTAGTCGACGAACTGTATCAGCGCTGGCAGGCTCGCCGGCCGACTGCGGCAATGGAACCCCCGGCCTCCAGCCGCGAGGCGATGCTGCCCGATGCGCTGTTCCTCAGTTACACCCATGAAGACCGGGACGCGGTCCTGCGGTTGAAACAGGCGTTGGACCAGGTC
>CAVOKM010000004.1:0-226629 GCA_963696515.1 uncultured Gammaproteobacteria bacterium | reverse complement strand
TATTTTTGAAACGATCATTCAACCGCTGATTCCATTACTTAAAGAAGAAGCGAATCGATTAAAAAATGATGAGAAAACTTATAAGCTATCGCTGTACTATTTTACTCTGAGTCTTATTTATGTAGTGATTAACCAAATCAAATCGATTCGTTTATTGATCACAGAACTAAAAACGAAACCGGATTTAAAAAAATTAGGTTTTATTTTAGCATCACCGTCAATGTATTCAGAAGCTTTTTCACGCTATAAGCCGGAGGTATTTCAGCGCATGTTGGTTCGGTTACTGGAGGTAATCGATATTAAAGACATTCCTGAAATAAAAACGCTAGGACGTTTTATATTGTTTGATGGTTCATTATTTCCTGCTTTCAAAACCATGGAATGGGCCAAGTTTAGTTCCAAGTGCCAAGCGTTAAAGATGCACTTAGCTTATGAACTGAATCGAATGATTCCGGTGCAGTTTATGAGTACTGATGCCAATTATTCTGAACGGCAAGCATTGATGGCACTCCTAGAAGCTGGGGTGACCTACATCACCGACCGGGGTTACCTAGCTTTCGATATTTTTCAGCAGATTACCGCCCAGCAGGCTTTTTTCATTACGCGTATTCGCTATAACATCAAAGCCACTGTTCAAACGGTACTCGCGGTCAACATTCCTGAATCGTGGAACCTTTTTCTCTCGGATATCACCGATACGCTAGTCGTTTTTTCAGGTGACAAATCGAAACAGACTTATCGTTTAATCTGTTTTTTTGTTGGTAGTGAACTGTATCGAATTACCACTAATCGTTTTGACCTAAAGACCAGCGAAATTATTATGCTTTACGCTTATCGTTGGCAAGTAGAGTTATTTTTTAGGTGTATCAAACGCACGTTGAACGCTCTTCATTTGTGGAATCATGAACCCGATGGTATTAAAATTCAATTTTATATTTACTTAATCGTTTATGAAGAGGAGGTGCGGTGAGGGAAGCGTTTTTCCACAAACCAGATCCCGCATCACCGTTGCTGGCGCTACGACGGTTGACAAAAACCTTCGGCGGTCTGACCGCCGTCAACGAGGTGTCCTTCGCCGTTGAGGAAGGTTCGGTGGTGGGGCTGATCGGACCCAACGGCGCGGGCAAAACCACGGTTTTCAATCTCATCACCGGCAACTACCAGCCGGATCGAGGTCAAATCACCTTCGCTGGCGTGCCGCTAAATCGGCTGCGCACCTACCGCATCATCAGGCTTGGCGTTGCCCGCACCTTTCAGAACATCCGTCTGTTCCAACAGTTGACCGCGTTGGAGAATGTACTGGCCGGCTGCCATTACCGGATGCGCTGTGGGATTCTGGCCGCCATGCTGCGACTGCCTGGGCAACAGTGCGAGGAGGATGAAGCGATTCGGCGGACCTTACGGGAGCTGGAATTCGTCGGTTTGCGCCATCAGGCGTTGACGGTGGCGAAGAATCCCTCCTACGGCGACCAGCGCCGGTTGGAAATCGCCCGCGCGCTGGCCACTCGACCGCGCCTGCTGATCCTGGACGAGCCGGCCGGCGGTATGAACGAGCAGGAAACCGAGGCGCTGATCGGGCTGATCGGGCAAATCCGGGCGCGCGGCATCACCATCCTGCTAATCGAGCACGACATGCGGCTGGTGATGCGGGCCTGCGAGAAATTGGTGGTTCTGGAATACGGCGGCAAAATCGCCGAGGGGCCGCCGGAACAGGTACGCCGCGATCCGAAGGTGATCGAGGCATATCTCGGCGCCGGGGATGTGACATAGGGCGGTTTGGCAGCGAAAGGGGAGGGCGGCCGCTCTGCTATCCTACCCTTTCGCCAAGCCTGGATTATTGGCCAAGAGCGGTGTCTAATGGCTTTGAGGAGCCACATCCTGGCAACCGGTTGGGGGAGAAACACGATGAAAGCAATGCGTTATCTGATGCTCGTGGCGGTGACGGCCCTCACCGTACTGGCGCCCCTTCACGACGCGAGCGCGTGGGATTCCGGCGGCGGCTATCGGGGCGGCCATGGAGGTTATTGGGGCGGCTATCGGGGTGGCCACGGGGGTTATTGGGGCGGTGGCTACTACCGGGGCTATCGCGGCGGTTGCTGGGGTTGCGACACGGCGAGCGCTGCCATTGTCGGGCTGGCGATAGGCGGCATCATCGGCTCCGCGATTGCCGAGGCGTCGCGGCCACCGGTCGTGGTGAGATATCCTGCCCTCCCGCCGCCAGGACGCTGCGACTCGGTCATGGTCGACGGTGTGCCCTACTACAATTGCGGCCACCGCGGCGTGGATGACTGGCGCGACTGGTGATCGATCGCCGACCCGAAGTCGCCGATTGAGGGCATCGTTGCCACAGGCGGCTGTTTCCGCCTATGGCAACACATCCTCGCTGCGCAGATGGGATTCCAGGGGTTGCGGCCCCGGTTCGCCGATGGGTTCGTTAACGAACAGCGGACACGGCCGTGAACTCGCCCGCCAGCGGTCGACGAATTCGCCCCAGTGTGGGCATCGTTCCCGGCCCGCTTCGAGATAGTCCAGCAGGTTTTGGATGCTGGCGTTGTGGCCCCGCGCACTGATGCGGGCGCTGAAGCAGGCCCAGCGCAGATACAGCACAAAGGTGTTGAGGACGTCGCCCTCGCAATAGCGGTCGATAGCGGCGTAGTCTCCGGCGGCGGCCTGGTCGGCAACCTTCTCCCCATGGCCGTTCCATTTGCCCGGCAGTCCCAGCGCCTGGGCCGTCTCGTCCAGTCCCAGCCGGGGCGAGGCACCAAAGTCCCCCAGCACATCCATCAAATCGCAGTGCCAGTTGCTCTCGAAGCGGTAGTCGTAACCAAAGCGTGGATCGGTGCGATGCCAGTTGACCGCCGTGAGACCGTGGATCAGGGAACGCTGCTTGAGCACGGCGACATCGAAGCCGCGCCCATTCCAGGTGACCAGCCGGGGTTTCTGCCTGTCCACCAGTTGCCAGAACCCGGCCAGAATTTCCCGCTCGCCGCGCTCGGCGATGCTGGCCGAGCCCAGTTTGCGGACCGCGTAGCGCTCGCCTTGCCCGTCGTGTTCGATGCGCGCCAACAGGAAACCGAGCGTGACGATCTCATGCTGGATCGGTTTGGGAAAACCGCCAGGATCGCGGTCTGGCGGCAGGATCACTACGTCGGGACGGGTTTCCAGGTCGATGACGAGCAGATGCAGGGGATTGGCCATCAGTAGCCCTGATTTTCCAAATTGGATTTACCGATCTCGTTTACATGTTCTCACCCAGAGGGCGGGTAAAGGTATACTGGGCCGGTTCCACGACCAGTTTTTGCGCTGCCTGTCCGGTGCTGCCGTTGATCAGGGTAAAGGGCAGCCCGACGACGAATACCGCCGCACCCAGCACGGTCGCGGCCAATCCTCCGGGTCTTGCCACGAGCAGATCGGCGGCGGTTGCGTCGGCGCTTGGCGGCTGGTTCGAAGGGATGTCTTCCGCGTAAGCCAGACTGGCTGTCAATGTCAGGGTCGCCGCCAGGATTGCCGCGGTACTGCGTTTGGTGATCGCATGGCACATGGATTTGCACCTCTCGGCTTGATTTCGATTCTCTTCCCAAAAGAAAAAACGGCTGGGCGATTGCTCGCCAAGCCGTTATTGCATTGGTCGGGGCGAGAGGATTTGAACCTCCGACCACCTGCACCCCATGCAGGTGCGCTACCAGGCTGCGCTACGCCCCGTTCCACAGCGGACTGGCCGCCATGAAGATTGGGAATAGTAGTGCAATCCGCTTGGCTTGCCAAGCATTTCGCAATGAACGCGATTACTGGGCCTCGCCCTTAAAAGCGTCCACCCGCGCCTTAAGCTTCTGTCCCGGCCGGAAGGTCACTACCCGTCGTGCGGTAATCGGTATTTCCTCCCCCGTCTTGGGGTTGCGTCCCGGCCGCTGGTTTTTATCGCGCAGGTCGAAATTGCCAAACCCGGACAATTTAACTTGCTGCCCCCGTTCCAGGGCGCCGCGAATCTCCTCGAAGAAGATCTCCACGAGTTCCTTGGCCTCGCGCTTGTTGATGCCAAGTTCCTCAAACAATCGTTCCGCCATGTCGGCTTTTGTTAGTGCCATGCTCCTAAACCCTAAGCGTTGCGCCGAACTGTCCAGCCAGCCCAGCGATGATCCCAGATAAGGTCTCTTCGACCACACTGTCAGTAAGATTGTGCGAGAAATCTTGTAAAATCAATCCAAAAGCTAAACTTTTTTTACCTTCGGCGATCCCCTTGCCACGATAGACATCGAAAAGCCATGCTTCGCGGAGTCTTTCGCCGCCGTGATGGCGAATGTTTTCCTGAATCGCCCGCGCACTGGCCGCCTCATCCACGACAATGGCGAGGTCGCGACGGCTGGCCGGGAACCTGGAAAGCTCCCGAAACGCCGGCGCCCGCGCTGTTTGTACCCCATCCAGTCGCAGTTCGAACAGGAAGGCGTCGCCCTCCACGTCCAGTTCCCTCCCTACTCGCGGATGCAGCGTGCCCAGCCAGCCCACCTCCGCGCCGGCCCGTTCGATCCTGGCGCTCTGGCCTGGATGCAACGCCGGATGGGGGGCGGCTACGAAGGCAAAGGTCTCCGGTTCGCCGGTCAGGGCCAGCAGCGCTTCGACGTCGGCCTTGAGATCGAAGAAATCCATCGCTCGGGCCGGTACGCCCCACTGCTCCGGCAGGGCGGCTCCGGACGCCATGCCACCGAGGTAGGGTTCCTGCCGTAATCCGCCGTCCGATGGAATAAAATTCAAGCCATGCTCGAACAGCCTGATCCGGCTTTGCTGGCGATTCTGATTATAGACCAGCGCTTTGAGCAAGCCCGGCCACAGGCTGGTGCGCATGACCGCGAGATCGGCGGAAATCGGATTGGCCAGAGCCAGCGGTTGCCGTTCCGGATCGAGGCGCCGCTGAAACGCCGGATCAACAAAACTATAGGTGATGGCTTCCTGAAAACCACGCTGCGCCAAAGTTTCCTTGAACCGCTTCGGCGCAATCCGCCCTTCCGGCTGCGGCGGCATCTCCATTCGGGTTAGCGGCCGATTGCGGGGCAGGCGATCATAGCCATGAATCCGGGCAATCTCCTCGATCAGATCCACTTCCAGCGCCAGGTCGAACCGGCTGCTGGGCGGCGCGACCAGCCAGTGATCCACGTTGACCGCCACCGCCATCCCCAGCCGCCGCAGGGTTTCCTCGACCTCGGCGGCGGGAATGTCCAGTCCCAGCAGTTTACGGATGCGTTCTGGCCGCAACTGGATGGCCGGCTCCGCCGGAAGATGTTCGGGGGAAACCGTCTCGACGATGGGGCCGGGCTGGCCGCCGGCCATATCGATCAACAGCCGGGTGGCGCGTTCGGTGGCGCGGCGCTGCAATTGCGAATCCACACCGCGCTCGAAGCGGTAGGAGGAATCGGTCTGCAAGCCGTAGCGGCGGGCGCGACCGGCGATGCTGGCCGGTGCGAAGAAGGCGCTTTCCAGGAACACATCGCGGCTAGCGTCGGTGCAGGAACTGATTTCGCCGCCCATGATCCCGGCCAGCGCCAGCGGGCCGTGCTGGTCGGTGATCAGCAGGGTTTCCTCGTCCGGCTCCACCACGACCCCATTCAACAGTGCCAGCCGGTCGCCAGGCCGGGAGCGGCGCACCTCAATGCCACCCCGCAGTCGGTTCAGGTCAAAGGCGTGCATCGGCTGGCCGAGTTCCAGCATTACGTAATTGGTCACGTCCACCAATGGTCCCAGACTGCGCATCCCAGCGCGGCGCAGCCGTTCCTTCATCCACAGTGGCGTTTCGGCGGTGGGATTGACGCCGCGAATCACCCGGCCCACGTAGCGCGGACAGTCGGCGGGATCGAGCAATGCCACTGGGAAGGTGGCGTCCACCACCGGTGTTACGGCGTCCGCGGGCAGCGGGCGAATTTCGCGGCGGTTGAGGGTCGCCACCTCGCGGGCGATGCCCTCCATGCCCAGACAGTCACCGCGATTGGGCGTCAGTTCGATCTCGATGACCCGATCGTCCAGCGCCAGCAACGCGCGTATGTCCTGGCCGGGTGGGCTGGCGACGGGCAGGAGCAACAACCCGTCCGAGCTTTCCGCCAACCCCAGTTCTTTCGCCGAACACAACATCCCCTGCGACTCGACGCCGCGCAGCTTGGAGGGTTTGATCGCGAGTTCGCCGGGCAGAACCGCACCGATTAAGGCGGTCGGCACGCATATACCGACGGCAACATTCGGCGCGCCGCAAACGATTTGCAGCGGCTCGGCGCTGCCCACGTCCACCGTCGCTACCCGCAACCGGTCCGCTTCGGGATGTGGCATCAGGCCGATCACCCTGCCGACCACCACCTGTTCAAACGCGGGGGCTGCGGGCTCGACGCTGTCCACCTCCAGTCCGGCCATGGTTAATTGCGTCGCCAGTTCGGCGCTGGACAACTTGGTATCGACCCATTCCCGTAGCCATTGCTCGCTGACTTTCATGCTGGTGATCTCACTGAAACTGCCGCAGGAAGCGCAGATCATTTTCGAAAAACAGCCTCAGGTCATTGACGCCGTAGCGCAGCATGGTCAGCCTCTCGACGCCCATGCCGAAGGCATAGCCGGTGTATCCCTCGCTGTCGATGCCGACCTTGTCGAATACCGCCGGATGCACCATGCCGCAGCCCAGCACTTCCAGCCAGCCGCTGTGCTTGCACACCCGGCAACCGGCGCCGCCGCAGATCACGCACTGGATGTCCACCTCGGCGGAGGGTTCGGTGAAAGGGAAATAGGAGGGCCGGAAACGGATCGCGAGATCACGCTCGAAGAATCCGCGCAGGAAATCGTCCAGCACGCCTTTCAAATCGGCGAAACTCACCTCCTCATCCACCAGCAAACCCTCGACCTGATGGAACATGGGCGAGTGGGTCAAATCGGAATCGCAGCGATAGACCCGCCCAGGGGCGATGACCCGCAGGGGCGGTCCCTGCCGTTCCATGACCCGGATTTGCACCGGCGAGGTGTGGGTGCGCAACAGGGTGTGGGCGTCGAAATAGAAAGTGTCGTGCATCGCCCGCGCCGGGTGATGGGGCGGAATATTGAGCGCCTCGAAGTTGTGGAAGTCGTCCTCGACTTCCGGCCCCTCGGCGACCACGAAACCGATGCCGGTGAAGAACGCTTCGATTCGCGCCAGGGTGCGACTGAGCGGATGGTGTCCGCCGGGACGCTGGCCTCGCCCCGGCAACGTCACGTCGATGGCCTCATGCGCCAACCGGGCATCCAGCACCGCCGCTTCCAGCGCCGCCCTGCGAGCGGCAATGGCGGTTTCGAGAGCCTGCTTGGCCTCGTTGATGGCCTGACCGGCCTCACGTCGCTGCTCGGCGGGCAGTCGCCCCAATTCCTTGAGGCGTTCGGTGAGCGCGCCTTTCTTGCCCAGGTAATGCACGCGCGCCTGATCCAGGGTGGCGAGATCGTCGGCCTCGGCGATGGCGGTCTGGGCGGTTTGCAGCAGTTCGGGCAATGCGTCCACGCAGGTGGGTCTCTCAACGATGACAAACAAAAAAGGGAAAGGACCGCAGCCTTTCCCCCGTTCGGAATCCCTGGGGCAGCTGGACCGAAACCTGATCCAGCGGACAGTTCAGGCGATGCCGAGCGCGGCCTTGGCGCGGTTGGCCAGTTCGGCGAACGCTGGCTTGTCGAACACCGCCAGATCGGCCAGCACCTTGCGGTCGATCTCGATGGCGGCCAGTTTGAGGCCATTGATCAGCCGGCTATAGGACAAGCCGCTCTCGCGGGCGCCCGCATTGATGCGGGTGATCCACAGGGCGCGGAAATCGCGCTTTTTCTGGCGGCGGTCGCGGTAGGCGTACTGACCCGCCTTGATGACGGCTTGCTTGGCAACTCGGAACACCTTGCTGCGTGCGCCGTAATAACCCTTGGCCTGTTTTAGAACCTTCTTGTGGCGGGCGTGGGCGGTAACGCCGCGTTTCACTCGGGGCATAATGTTCTCTCTCCGGTCCGGCGAATCAACTGTAGGGCAACATCCGGCGAACCGCCGGGATATCCGCCGCCGCCATGGTCGTGGTGCCGCGCAACTGGCGTTTCCGCTTGGTGCTCTTCTTGGTCAGGATGTGCCGGTGGTGCGAGTGGGAACACTTGTACTGGCCCGAGCCGGTGCGGCTAAAGCGCTTGGCCGCGCCGCGATTGCTTTTCATCTTGGGCATTACATGACTCCGCAATTAAAAAGATAAATTCATGGGCCAACCTCGACGCGTCCGGGAGGGAGAAATCGGCAACCGTTTGGAGGGAGCTACTTCTTCTTGACCGGCGCGATGGTCATGACCATCTGCCGCCCTTCCATCCTGGGCCGTTGTTCCACCGCGCCATAGGGTGCGAGATCGTCTTCGACGCGCTTGAGAAGGTTGATACCCAGCTCCTGGTGCGCCATCTCGCGGCCCCGAAACCGCAGCGTCACCTTGGCTTTGTCGCCTTCACTCAGGAAACGGATCAGGTTGCGTAGTTTGACCTGATAGTCCCCTTCGTCCGTGCCTGGACGAAACTTGATTTCCTTGACCTGGATTTGTTTCTGCTTTTTCCTTGCCTCGCTCTGTTTCTTGGCCTGCTCGAACCGGAATTTACCATAGTCCATGATGCGGCAGACCGGCGGTTTGGCGTTCGGGGAGATTTCGACCAGATCCAGTTCGGCTTCCTCGGCGAGCCGCCTGGCTTGTACCAGGGAAACGATACCGGCTTGCTCGCCGTCCTGATCGATCAGGCGCACTTCGCGCCCGGTGATCTCGTCGTTGAGCCGGAGTTCATTATTCGCAGCGATGTTGCTGTCCTCCAGTGATTATTCGGTCCGTCCGCGCCGGGCGATGTCGGCTTGCAGGAGTTCCGCGAAAGCCATCAGATTCATGACGCCCAGATCCTGGCCGGTACGGGTGCGCACGGCGACGGTGTCTGTTTCCATCTCCCGGTCGCCGACGACCAGGAGGTAGGGAACGCGCTGTAACGTGTGCTCGCGGATTTTAAAGCCGATCTTCTCGTTTCTCAAGTCGGCTGCGACACGGAAACCTTGTTGCATAAGGGTTTTTTCGACCCGGACCGCATATTCGGCCTGATGGTCGGTGATATTCAAGGCCATCGCCTGCGTCGGCGCCAGCCAGGCGGGCAACGCGCCGGCGTACTGCTCGATCAGGATGCCGATGAATCGTTCCAACGAACCGAGAATGGCCCGGTGCAGCATCACCGGCACCCGCTTGCTCCCATCCTCGGCGATGTAATGGGCGTCCAGCCGGCCCGGCATCGAGAAATCCACCTGAATGGTGCCGCATTGCCAGAGCCGGTCCAGGCAATCGCGCAGCACGAACTCGATCTTGGGGCCATAGAACGCGCCTTCGCCCGGTTTCAACTGCCACGGCAGGCCGCTTCGGTTCAACGCCAGTTCCAGCGCCTTTTCGGCCTTGTCCCAGACCTCGTCGCTGCCGACCCGCAGGTCCGGCCGGGTGGACAGCGCCAGTTGCACCTCGCTGAAGCCGAAATCGGCGTAGACCCGGAACAGCAGCTCCATGAACGCCGACACTTCGGCCTGAATCTGATCCTCGGTGCAGAAGATGTGGGCGTCGTCCTGGACGAAGTTGCGCACCCGCATCAGCCCGTGCAGGGTGCCGGACGGCTCGTTACGGTGGCAGGAGCCGAACTCGGCCAGCCGCAATGGCAGATCGCGGTAACTCCGCAGCCCCTGGTTGTAAATCTGGATGTGGCAGGGGCAGTTCATCGGCTTGACTGCGTAGTCGCGGTTTTCCGACGCCGTGGTGAACATGTCGTTGCGGAACTTTTCCCAGTGGCCGGAGCGTTCCCACAGGCTGCGGTCCACGATCTGCGGGGTGTGGACTTCCTGATAGCCGTGCTCGCGCAACAACTGGCGGATGTAGTTCTGGATTTCGACGTAGATCCGCCAGCCGCGGTCGTGCCAGAACACCATCCCCGGAGCTTCTTCCTGGACGTGGAACAGGTCGAGCGCCTTTCCGACGCGGCGATGGTCACGCTTCTCCGCCTCTTCCAGCCGGTGCAGGTAGGCTTTCAGCGCCTTCTGATCCAGCCAGGCGGTGCCATAGATGCGCTGGAGCATCTCGTTGCGGGAATCGCCGCGCCAGTAGGCCCCGGCCACCTTCATCAGCTTGAACGCCTTGAGCCTGCCGGTGGACGGCACGTGCGGGCCGCGGCAGAGGTCGATGAAATCGGCCTGCCGGTACAGCGAAATCGGTTCGTTCGCGGGGATGTCGGCGATGATTTGCGCCTTGTACTCCTCACCCATGTTGCGGAAAAAGGCGACCGCCTCGTCGCGGGGCATGACCGAACGCTCCACCGGAATATCCTGGGCCGCCAGTTCCTCCATCCTCGCCTGGATGCGCTCCAGATCGTCGGGGGTGAAGGAACGCTCGAAGGCGAAGTCATAGTAGAAGCCGTTTTCGATCACCGGGCCGATGGTGACCTGGGCGCTGGGATAGAGTTGCTTGACGGCGTGCGCCAGCAGGTGAGCGCTGGAATGACGGATGATCTCCAGCCCCTCGGGGTCACGCTCGGTGATGATGGCCAGATTCGCGTCCCGGGCGATGGTGTGCGACGTGTCCACCAACCGGTCGTCCACCTTCCCAGCCAGAGCGGCTTTGGCCAGGCCAGGGCCAATCGCGGCGGCGACTTGGTGGACGGTGACAGGCTGGTCGAACATGCGCTGACTGCCATCAGGGAGCGTGATGATCGGCATTACTGCGATTCTCTAATCAATCGGCTGACTGTTTCGCTGGGGGTAAAATAGTAAAGGGCGCGCCACGAAACCCTTCTTTTGGAAGGAAGGCGCGCCCTTTGGAAAACCTGTCCGCTCCGCGGCTCAAACAAAAATTGGTAGGCGCGATTGGACTCGAACCAACGACCCCCACCATGTCAAGGTGGTGCTCTAACCAACTGAGCTACGCGCCTAAGCGATTAGGAGCGGAAGCGTAGCGAATGGCTTCGGTGTTGGCAAGGGGGGAAGCGCGCATTTTTTCCAACAAGGCGCGCGGCGGTGGCTATTCCTCAATCCACACCGAGACCGAATCCCCCTGACACTGGAATTCGCCCCAGCCGGCGTCGTTGGTGAACACCGGCTCCTTGACGTGTTCGGTGAGGTCCACGAACTTGGCGTTGGGTTTACCGACTTCCATCCACTTGCCGCCGCCGATGCCGTCGCTCAGAAGCACCGCCATGGCCTTGGGGTACTCGGCATCGCCCAACCGGGTCCAGCCGACCCGGTTCCAGTGGTCGAAATAGTCATACTGGGGACCATGGGCATAGTGGCGACGGGCGTGGAGGAATTTGTCAATCAGCGGGCGGTGGGAGGGCATGACGATCCGGTAGAGCTGGCCATCCCGACCCCGGTCCTCGTATTCGGCGCCGTAATAATCGGCGTGGAACACGCAGGGATAGCCTTCCCGCCGCAATAGGATCAGGGCGTAGGCCAGGGGCTTGAACCAGGGTTCGACCACCGACTCCAGGGCTTGCAGGGGTTGCGAGTCGTGGTTTTCCACGAAGGTGACGGCTTGATCTGGCCGTTGCCGCGCGAGACTTGGTGCGAATGGAGCCTTTTTGCTCGAATTCGCCGAGATCGTACAGGTCGTAGACCCCGTAACCGACATCGCGCCTGCCTCCGATCCCCTTGTAGGCGGGCGGCAGCCACAGGGCGGTGAATCCGGCTTGGGCGAGCGCGTCCGCCTGGCTGCTCACCTCGCCCCAGAAGCTGCCGTCGTCCGGGGAATACCAGTGGAAGTACTGCATCATCGCGCCGTTCGCGTCGCTCATGGATTCACCTTTCAATCGGTAATGTGGGAAATCGGTTAGGGGTTCAGCGGGGAAGTAGTCAGGCTTATCATTCTCCGTACTCTAAATGACAGTTGAGTTGACTCATTAAGGCCGTTGCACCAACCCTCTTAAGGTCCCTGAGAACTTATTGTATAATAAGGAAGTTTTTGAACCATCTTGAGGTATCTCCATGTTTGGCGAAGTCTTGGAGCGGTTTATCCAGAACAGACCTATCGCAGTAATGGTACGGGTATTGTTAGAAAGTTTTTTGAACGCCGACCAGCTTAACCGTTGGTTTGACACGGTTCGCCAAGCGCAATATACCAAAGAAATCTTGTTTTCGTCGATTGTCGGTCTGATGCTCCACGTGGTGTGCAACATCCGGCCGAGCGTTCATTCCGCCTATCGTCATTCCGAAATTCAGGCCTCGGTGGTTGCCCTGTATGGCAAGTTGCAAAATCTCGAGCCGACGACTTCACAAGGTTTGGTGCGTTATATGGCCGGAGAAGCGGAAGCCCTGATCCATCACATCGGGGGGACGAATCCACCCTTACTCCCGGGGTATCGGGTCAAGTTTTTAGATGGGAACTGCATTGAAGCCACCGAACATCGATTAGAGGTCTTGCGTGGGACAAGTGCGGGAGCACTACCGGGTAAAACGTTGGTCGTGTTTGATCCCCAATTAGGCATTGCGGTCGATGTTTTTCCTTGTGAAGATGGCCATGCGCAGGAACGGTCTTTATTATCCGCCGTCGCGGCCATGATTCAAGCTCGCGATCTATACGTTGCCGATCGCAATTTTTGCGTCTTGGAATTTTTGGTTGCGTTCCCTAAAAAATCGGCGTTTTTTGTCATCCGCCAGCATGGCAACACCCCTTATAAGCGATTGACTGAATTGAAATTTGGTGGAAAATCGGCGACGGGCGAAGTCTTTGAACAGGCGGTAGAAATCACGGCGCCGACGGGTGAAACGCTCCAGATTCGCCGGGTTGTGGTGAAATTAAACAAGCCCACGCGGAATGGTGATAAGAACCTCATTTTACTGACCAACCTTCCCAAAGAAACCGTGGATGCCCTCATGGTAGCCGAACTCTACCGCGCCCGGTGGGGAATTGAAACGGCTTTTCAAAAGTTGGAAAGTCACCTGAATTCTGAAATTAATACCTTGGGGTATCCGAAAGCAGCACTATTTGGTTTTTGTCTGGCGTTAGTGGCCTTCAATCTTTACGCGATAGTGATGGCGACGTTGCGAGTAACGCATCCGGATCAGGCGATTAATAAAACCGTCTCCGAATATTATATTGCCCAAGAAATTGAGACGACGACCGATGGGATGTCAATTGCGATTCCAGAGAATGAGTGGACCATTTTTACGCAAGTGAGTTCGGCGGAATTGGGGCCTATCCTTCTCTACATCGCCTCCTACGTTGACTTGAAAAAGTACAAGAAAAATCCCAGAGGCCCGAAAAAACCACGGCTGGAGAGAAATCAATTCAAAGGTCACCCTCATGTGTCGACGGCTAAGCTTCTCAAAGGAATCACCCCGAAGGAAGTGGCTGGGAAGGCAGCCTAAATGACCTTAAAAGGGCTAGCCGTTGCACTAACCCTCTACGCGCTATGCTCTTCAAGAATTTGCCTGATGCCTTTTTCCAAAACAGGTATTTTATTGCACACGACATCCCAGATAATCTCGTAGTCGACGCCGAAATAGCCAGGAATCAACCGATCTCGCATACCGGTAATCGCGCGCCATTCAATGCGTGGATACTGTTGGCGTAGCGATTCGGGAATTTGTTTTGCCGCTGCGCCGATGACTTCGATACTGCGCACGAAAGCGCGTTGCAGCGTGGGGTTGCGTAGAAATTCTTCCCTGTCCAATCCTGGCAAATTCGCGCCAAGATAGCGGGTTTCATCCAGGATATAGCGCTCCTATACAGGTTGTGGAATTTCTAAATACCAACCACCTTTTCCAAAGTTGTAAACCTTTCTATTAAGGAAATTAAGAAAACTCCATTTAACCTGATTAAAAGTTTTATTTTCATAAAAATGCCTTCGCAGAAAATTTTTTCCTTGCAGCCAAACATCTTCAACGGGGTTTTGATCCGGCGCGTTTGGCGCAAATAACAGGCACGTCACTTGCCAATCCTTTTTTTCTAAGCCTTGGTTTACTTTATTCAAATAAGCTCGAACCTTTCTACCACCATGATAGCTCGCTTTATCCCAAAGAATGAACATCTTCTTATTCGGTTGAAGCGCCTGTAAGTACTTCATGAAGGATACCGTATTTTCGCCATTTCCTCGCTCGCAGGGAGTGAGAAAAAACTCTTGGTTATAAAGGTTCATGACGCCATAGTAGGTCTGCCGTTGTTTGGCGTTTTCAATAGGAACCTCCGTCCGTTCGTTCCGCCGACCCCATGCGTAGCCAATCGTATCTCCCGACACCAAATGACACTTATCTTCAGCAAAAACAACGACTTCACCCGATGCAATTTCAGCCTGACACGCCGTCAGTTCGGCTTTGATCTCCTCCCGTTTTTGCAACACTGGCGTTTCCTCCCGTTTCGGGTTGACCGCTTGGGTCTGATGCCAACTCAGTCCCCCTGCTTTCAGAAGATCGTAATACGATTGCTTCGATTGATAGACCACTCCATAGTGACTCTCAATATAATCCCTCAACTCTTCCACACTACAGTGAGGCTTGTTCCTGAGATGAAAGATAATTCTATAGCGCTGGTCTTCGGTCAAAAATCCGGTACCCCCTTATATAGTTTACTTTCAACGCTCCCGCGCCTTCGTTTTCATAAATGATTTTCCACTTGCTGACAAACGAGCCAGACACATTTAACAAAGCACAGATATCCTCCGTCTTAAAATCAGCAAAAAACATTTTTACGGCCAATGCCCTTTTGACTTCAAGATTCTCTGGCGAATCAATAATATCTTCTAAAGATGACATAACAGGTTCTCCTCTAAGGGTTTTTAGTTAAATGGTAGCACATTTTTAGCAATTAGAAAATTCTATTTTAGTAATTTCGGATGATATATTTAATATATCCACAACCTGTAAAGGAGCGCTATATGTTGCAGATACTCGCGTGCTGTCGGAGGCATATTCGACCTCGCGCAAAATATGTGGTCCAATATAGGGACTCAGCGATTCTGGTGTCACCAAATCGACGGGGCGGCCGAAGAGTTCTTCAAGAAAAAAAGCAAGGTGGATATAGTTATCATAGGTTTTTTTACCGGTCTCGAATTCGACGAGCAGATCGATGTCGCTCTGAAGATTTTGGCGACCACGCAAGAAAGAGCCAAATAAACCGCATCGCTTAACGCCAAATTTTGTCAGTTTTTCCTGAGCCTGATCGAGAAGTAAGTATATTTGTTCTTTCGTTTGCACGACCATGCCATCACCTCCCGAAATTCAAACGGTCAATCCTGAGGCGTGGCGCGGCGCAAGACTGCGAAAAAGCGTTGGTTCTTCTACGCTTGACGCTGCAAGACACCCAGCTTCAACCCTCGCGTCGGCTCGCCTCTGCCGACAGAATTGCCTCGACTTGCGTCGAGAGATGGCGCTTGCCGCTGCGACCGATCCCGATGAATGAATACGGTTTTTCCGCTCGCGGTTGCGGTTGCGGATAGGCATCCAGAGCGGTCCGCACCAGGGTTTCCAAACTGACCGCCTGGGTTTGCGCGGTATGCCGCAAATGCTCCATCAGTTCGTCATCCAGTTGAATTTTCAGGGTGCTCATCGATTTTTCCCCAAACGATCATTAAAGCATGGACGCCAGCACGGCCGCCATCTCGCGCACGCCGATCAGCGATTCAGAGCGTCCGGCCTATGTTGAGCGAAGGGGAGCGGAGGAGCCATCACCGGGCGCACCTCTCCCGTTCTCCTCCACGCCTCCCCGGTGACGGGATTGGCGTTGAAGAAGCCGACACCACGTTCGATGGTCGAGTTGGGGTAGGCTTCACCTCCCGAGCGGGTTGACGGGTGGCGCCTGGATGCCGGAGCAGGCGATCTCCTGATGCCTTAGAGCAACCGGATTTGAATCCGCCGCGGGCGCAGGGCGTCGAGAAGACCCTGGCTGAGGTCGCCCTCCAGGAGGAACGCCAGCAGACACCGCCAGAGGTGGCGGCAGGTCATCTTGCCTTGCAAGTGGGTCTGAAAGCTCGTGCTGAGCATTGTGAGCTGATTGATCAGGTGGCCGATTTGCAGACATTGATAGTAATTTTTCGCCGCTTGCCAACTGACCCGGGCATACCGATGCTCCAGGCCGTAGCCGAGGTGCTTTTGGGTATTGAAGCCTTCGTTTTCGATTTTCCACCGTAACCGGCCGGTGCGGCTCAACGTCGCCACGGTGCGGGCGGTCACCGTCAGGTTGGTCAGATGGACAAAGCGGTGCGGGGTGGGGTTCGCGCCCGTGGCGGGCGTGACGGTTTCCACGGTCTCCAGCCACGCCAGGGTGTGATCGCCATAGGTGAGGTGGTTGACCCAGCGCAACCGCTGGTCGATCACCGCGGACCCGTGGTAACGCCGCTCGTGGCGGCATTGCGCGGGAGTCAGGGGCAGCAATCCCCGCACGTCCTCCCAGACGGTGGGCAGGTTGCCGTCCTGGAAGGTGATGATGAACGCCCAACCGGCCTCGCGGCAGATTTCGAAGAAGCCCTGATGGGGATACAGGCCATCGGCGGTCAGACAGAGCGGCAGCCGGGGATAGCGCTGTTTGAGCTGGGCCGCCAAGCGGACGAACGCCTTGCGCTCGCAATCCTGTTTGTCATACTCACCGGTCGGATTGGCGATCCATTCGGTCGCCAACGAGATCGCCAACCCGGAGGGGGTGATCAGCTTGGCTTCCAAGACCGGATGAAAATACGTCGTTTTCCCGGTCGATGAGGTCCGATGCAGGCACTGCGCGCAGTGCCGCTCGCTAAAGCTCGCCACCCCCGTCGCGTCGATGGCCACCACAAACCAGCGTCCCAACAGGCGGTACTTGTGCAGGACCTTCTTCTCCAACAGCGTTTTCACCAAGGTGTGCTTGAGCTGTTCCAGCTCGGTTTCGGGCAGCCGGCACAGCACCTGGTGGACCGTGTCCAGATGGGGCAGCCGCAACTTGAACAAGCGCTCGTAATGGGTCCGGAATTTCGCCTCGGCCCGCTGGTTATTGAAGGCGTTGCGCGAACCTTGTTGAAACACAAAGAGCAGGATCCCCGCCAGCAGAATTTCCGCCAGCGTATAGTCGGATTGCCGCCGACAATCTTCCAACTGGCGCAACTGGTCGAACAGATTGGGAAAAAAATGATGGATCGTCTTGCACAGTTCGCACAGGACCGCCTGCCCGCGACTGGGGCGCCCGGCGGCGGCGCGCCGCCGGGCGCAGCGCAGGGCTTGACGTTTGGCCGTGTGGCGCGCCCGCCGCTGCTGGCGGCGGTGAAGGAAGGCGGCGGTAGCGTGGCTCATCAGGGTCTCCGGAACAGTCGAGGGAAAGTCCCCTGAAGGATAATCCCTCAGCACCGCCGCGTGACCTCCCCGCGCCCCAGACAGCCGGAAAAATATTTTTTCGGTATCAGATTACCCAATTGAATTTAAACATTTTTTACCGACGCTCTGAATCGCTGACGCCGATGGCCTCGACGCCTTCCGCCACCGGATAGCGCTCCTCGCCGGAATAGACGACGAAAGACTTTGTCGGGGCGAGATCCTGACGGGCGTGGTGGAAACCCCGTTCGAGCTTCGCCGCCAGGCCGCGCTTGATTTCGATCACCCACCGCTCCTCGTCCGGCCGTTCCAGCACCAGGTCGATTTCCGCGCCGACGGCCGTCCGATAAAATAGTGGTTGCGTCCGCCATGGCAGTGCCGCCAGCAGGTTTTCCAGCACGAATCCCTCCCAACTGGCCCCGATCACGGGATGGCCGGCGAGACCATCCAGCGTCTCGATATTCAGCAGGGCGTGCAGCAAACCGCTGTCGCGCACGTAGACCTTCGGGGCTTTCACCAGCCGCTTGCCGACATTGGCGTGATAGGGCGGCAGGCGCCGCACCAGCAGCAGATCGACCAGGAGATCGATATAGCGCGTCACGGTCTGGGTGCTGATCGCCAGGGAGCGACCCAATTCCGAGGCATTCAGCAAGCCCCCCTGATGGTGCGCCAGCATGGTCCACAGCCGCTCCAGGGTTTCGGCCGGGACGCGGGAACCGAACAGCGGCACGTCGCATTCGAGATAAGTGCGGATGAAGTCTTTCCGCAGTGCCAGACTTTCAGCATCATCGGCAGCGAGATAGGGGTTCGGAAAGCCGCCGCGCAACCACAATCGCTCGACCGCCGGGCGTTGGGCGTTGGGCGTTGGGCGTCGACTTCGAGCGCCGTCAGCGGCGTCAAATTCACGTAAGCAATCCGTCCGGCCAAGCTCTCGCCCGATTGGCGCAGCAGATCGATGGACGCCGACCCCAGGACCAGAAACCGCCCGACCCCTTTGCCTTTGGGGCGGCCCTCGTCGATGATGCCCCGCAGGGTCTGGAACAGCTCCGGCATCCGGTGGATTTCGTCGAGAATCACCAAGCGGTCCTCGAACCGCTCCAGGTACAGGCGTGGACTGGCCAGCTTGTCGCGATCCTCGCGATCCTCCAGATCCAGATACAGCGCGTTTTGCTGCTCGCCGATCATCCGCGCCAGCGTGGTCTTCCCGACCTGGCGGGGACCGATCAGGGCGACCGCCGCTTGACGGCTCAAGGCGGACTGAACGATGGAGAAGGCGTGTCGCTGGATCAACATTGCAAATATTCCTCGTCATGGAATAAATGCAATGATAGTTCGCTTTTGAGCGGAGTCGCGACTCACCCCACCTTCACCTCCGGCATTCCCAGCCCGAACCGCCGAACCCGCCAAATGACGGACCGGTGTAATGCTTCGGCGAATGGGCTATCGTGTTGCCAACCGGTAGGGAATACACCGCCCGAACCGTCACGGTTGACCCAAGGACCGCTTCGTCGTGGCCGATCATAACTCCTTCAAACTCCGTCTGTTGCACCTCTCGGACCTGCACGAGCGCGGTTCGCGCGAACGCGAGTCCTGGCGCCGGCGGCGAGTGCTGGGCGAAAACTGGCTGCGCAATCTGGACGAACTGAAGGCAGCGGGACCCTTCGATCTGGTCTGTTTCACTGGCGATGCCGCCGATTGGGGCTTGACGGAAGAATATGCGGCGGCCACCGAGTTTTTCCAGGAGACGCTACGACGTTTGGGCGTGCCGCCGGAGCGGTTTTTCCTCGTGCCCGGCAATCACGACGTTTGCCGTAAAATCGCCGAAGACGACTGGACGACGTTGCGCGCGAATCTTCATCGCGTGAACGATCAAGACCTTTCGCGCTGGCTCGCCTGGAGCGGCGAGAGCACGGCACGCCCATCCCGCTCCAGCGAAGGATGTATACTTGACGCCAGTAATGTTGGGCATCCTCGGTCGCCGCCGCCCGCCACCCTTCGACAAACCGTGATTTGGTCGCCGAACATAGAGAGGTTACCACCGTGCCCGGATATCAGCCTCCACAAACGCTTTGGGAAGTATCCGAAAAGCTGAAATTCGATGAGCCGCTGAGCGCTGACGATCCGCGCTATGTCGAGACCGAAAAAGCGCGCGGCGATTTCCAGTTCAACGCCTTGTTCAGGCAGCTCGGTATCGACCCGCGTAGCTTGACGTTCAAGGTGTCCCACGACCGCCTTTACGTTCTGTTCTGTGGCCATCGAGGCTGCGGGAAAAGCACCGAATTGCGGCGCATTCGTGATCGCCTGAACGATCCCCAAAGGTTTTGCGTTGTTTTCGTGGATGCCGTTCGCCATCTCGATACCAATAACTTGCAGTATGCGGACATGTTGTTCGCCTTGGCGCATGTTTTGTTCGAGCGTCTCGAAAAAGAAGGGATTTCCATCGATCCGGTCTTTCTGACTCCCCTAGCCAAGTGGTTCGAGGAGAAAATAATCAGCAAGGCGGAAAGCAAGGATTTGACCTCTGAAATAAAAGCCGGCGTCGAAGCGGGGGTGGGATTGCCGTTTTTGGGCAAGCTGTTCGCATCGATCACCAACGCATTTAAGGTCAACTCGACTCACAAGGAAGAGTGGCGGCAAATTCTCAAAAATAATTTTACGGATTTCGCCGCCGCTTTCAACCGGTTGATCGCCGAAGCCGAAGCCAGGCTGAAAGCGGCGAACAAGGGCCGCAAGCTGCTGTTTATCGTGGATGGCACTGACCGCCTGTCGAAGGACGATAGCGAGCGATTCTTCATCACCGACGTTCACCAACTACAACTGATCACTGGCCTTTTTGTCTATTGCGCCCCGATTCACATGATTTATGAAGGGAATCAAATCAACCAGATATTTACCAGCATCGTCAAGTTGCCCATGATCAAACTGTGCGAGCAGGATGGTGGCAAGCTGGATGCCGGTTACGACACCATGCTGAAGATGTTGCACCGGCGCGCCGCTCCGAGCTTATTCGATTCGAAGGAAACCGCAAAATACCTGATCGAGTATTCCGGTGGTCATCCAAGAGATCTGTTGCGGTTACTCAGCTATGCGTTTGGCTTCGCGGAAGGAGAAAAATTCGACAGGGCATCCGCCGAAAAAGCGGTCAAGCAACTGGCGATGGATTATCGGCGAATACTCGACACCAAGGATTATCCTTTGTTGCGCGAAATTGATCGGTCGCCACCGGGACAAGTCAGCCAAAATTCGGACCAAGCACAGTCGTTGTTATACAATCTGGCGTTGCTGGAATATAACGACTACTGGTGGAAATCTCATCCGGTTGTCCGAACCTTGCAGGAATATCGGGCCGCCGGCAATCTTCCATGATAGTGGAATTCTCGGCGGCCTCTCCGGGCGTTCCGTTCCCGCAAAGCCTGGAATCTTGGGAACTGGATTCCCGGCATTCCGGCTGCCTGCTGCGCTTGCGCAAATTGCTGGTGACGGCTTCTGGTTTCCGGCTTGTTCTGTTGGAATTCAACGACCCGCGATATCGCGACCAGATCGTTCGGCAAGTCGACGGATTTCCCGTGAAAATGGCCGCGTTGGTGTTGGACGAGAGCGTCGATAGCTTCGATGAGTTCGAGCGGCGCTTGAGTGCGCTGGCCGACCAATGTCAGGCGGCACATGTCCTGAATCTGGAGCGGTGGCTCGCGGACGATAAGACGCGAGAGAGCCGCTTCAAGGGTTTCAACTATCATCGGGAAGCGCTGGCGGAGCGTTGTCCCTTCACCTTGCTGCTGTGGATGATCGCGCCCGACATCAAGGCGTTTGCCCTAAAGGCGCCGGATCTGTGGGCATGGCGAACCGACGTGTTCGATTTTTCTTCCCGACCTGCCCCGATTTCTACTCCAGTCGTCGAGCGAAACGTCGTGCGGGGCAGCGCGTCGGCGGGGGAGCGGCAAGAGCGGATTGCGGAAATCGAGGAGTATCTCGACAGGGAGTTGCGAAAAGACGGGAGCAGCGCCCTGCTCCTGCTTGAACTGGGCCAACTCTACGGCGATCTCGGCAATCCGTCCGCGGCGTTGAGCGCGCTGGAGCGAGCCTTGGCCATTTTCCAGGAGACGGATGATCGGCGCCAAGCAGCCATGGCTCGGGGTTTGATGGCCGATATCGAAGTCGCTCTGGGGAACACCGATGAGGCGATCGAAACATACGGAGAAATATTGAAGGTTTTTGAAAGGCTGGGGGACGTGCGGTCGCGGGCGGTGACGCAGGGGAAGATCGCCGACGTGTTGCAGGCGCGCGGCGAGCTGGACGAAGCGCTGCGCATCCGCCGCGAGGACCAGTTGCCGGTGTACGAGCGGTTGGGGGACGTGCGGTCGCGGGCGGTGACGCAGGGGAAGATCGCCGACGTGTTGCAGGCGCGCGGCGAGCTGGACGAAGCGCTGCGCATCCGCCGCGAGGACCAGTTGCCGGTGTACGAGCGGCTGGGTGACGTGCGGGAGCGGGCGGTGACGCTGGGGCGGATCGCCGACGTGTTGCAGGCGCGCGGCGAGCTGGACGAAGCGCTGCGCATCCGCCGCGAGGACCAGTTGCCGGTGTACGAGCGGCTGGGGGACGTGCGGTCGCGGGCGGTGACACTGGGGAAGATCGCCGACGTGTTGCAGGCGCGCGGGGAGCTGGACGAGGCGCTGCGCATCCGCCGCGAGGACCAGTTGCCGGTGTACGAGCGGCTGGGGGACGTGCGGGCGCGGGCGGTGACGCAGGGGAAGATCGCCGACGTGTTGCAGGCGCGCGGGGAGCTGGACGAAGCGCTGCGCATCCGCCGCGAGGAAGAGCTGCCGGTGTACGAGCGGCTGGGGGACGTGCGGGCGCGGGCGTTGACACTGGGGAAGATCGCCGACGTGTTGAAGGCGCGCGGGGAGCTGGACGAGGCGCTGCGCATCCGCCGCGAGGACCAGTTGCCGGTGTACGAGCGGCTGGGGGAAGTGCGGGAGTTGCTGGTCTGCCGCGCCAACATCGGGATCAATTATCTGGCGCGTGGCTCGGCGGGAGACCGCGAAAAAGCGTTGGAACTCTTGAGCTTGGCTCTGCAAGACGCGCAACGGCTGAAACTTCCCGAGTCCCAGCAGATTGCCCGGATCATCCAGAGGGTGGAGAATCCACCGGAATCTGGCTAACTCGCCTTCACCTCCGGCAGCCCCAACCCAAACTGCCGGATGCGCTGGATTTCATCCCGCAGTTTCGCCGCTTCCTCGAATTCCAGATCGCGGGCATGGCGGTACATCGCCTGTTCCAGTTGCTTGATTTTCTTCATCAGCAGCGCCGGGGTTTCGCGGGCGTAGGCCGCCGTTTCCTCGGCGACCTTGGCGTATTCCGTCGCCGGCAGCGGCGCGCCGGGATGCGCGTAGGCGCCCTCCATAATGTCGGCCACCGCTTTCTGGATGCCGCGCGGGGTGATGCCGTGGGTTTGGTTGTACGCCCGCTGCTTGGCGCGACGACGATCGGTCTCGTCCAGCGCCCGGCGCATCGAGCCGGTGATCTGGTCAGCGTACAGAATTACCTTGTCGGAAAGATAGTTTTTTGGCAGACTTGGTCTGCTCATCAGACCATGCAGAGAGAATGACCATGCCCGTGATTAATCTCAACGAAGCCAAAGCCAATCTGTCCAGGCTGGTGGACGCCGCCGCCGCCGGTGAAGAAATCATCATCGCGAAAGCGGGCAAGCCGGTTGTGCGGCTGGCACCGGTCGAGAATCTCGCACCCCGTCAGCCCGGTCTTGCCAAGGGCCGGGTAAGTGACGCTTTCTTTGAACCTTTGCCGGAGCAAGAGCTATCAGCATGGGAAGCGTGACCGACTATTTGCTGGATACCCATGCGCTGTTGTGGTGGTTGTTCGACGATCCCAAATTATCGGAGGCCGCTCGCCGCGCTATCGCCAATCCCGATCATCGCCTCTGGGCGAGCGCGGCCTCGGCGTGGGAAATCGCCACCAAGGCCCGGCTGGGCAAGCTACCGGAGGCCGGTGACGTACCCGTTCGATTGGAATACTACCTGCGCAAGGCGCGGTTCTCGGAACTGGCCGTGACCATTAACCATGGCTTGCGAGCGGGTGCGCTGCCTGGACCCCATCGGGATCCCTTTGACCGGATGTTGATCGCGCAGTCGCTGGCGACCGGTTATGCAATCATCACCGTTGACCCAGTGTTTGGCGAATACGGCGTATCGGTACTCTGGTAAAAAATCCTTTTGCAAGAAAAGGATAGCTTGGCGATCTCGAGCTTTAAGACCCGACCTTCGCCTCGGGCATCCCCAACCCAAACTGGCGGATGCGCTGGATTTCATCCCGCAGCTTGGCGGCTTCCTCGAATTCCAAATCGCGGGCGTGGCGGTACATCGCCTGTTCCAGTTGCTTGATCTTCTTCATCAGCAACGCCGGCGTTTCGCGGGCATAGGCCGCCGTTTCCTCGGCGACCTTAGCGTATTCCGCCGCCGGCAGCGGTGCGCCGGGATGCGAATAGGCGCCTTCCATGATGTCGGCCACCGCTTTCTGAATGCCGCGCGGGGTGATGCCGTGAGTCTGATTGTAAGCCCGCTGCTTGGCGCGACGACGATCGGTTTCGTCCAGCGCCCGCCGCATCGAGCCGGTGATCTGGTCGGCGTACAGAATGGCCTTGCCGCGCAGGTGGCGGGCGGCGCGGCCGATGGTCTGGATCAAGGACCGTTCCGAGCGCAGGAAGCCTTCCTTGTCGGCGTCGAGAATCGCCACCAGCGACACTTCCGGCAAATCCAACCCTTCCCGTAACAGGTTGATCCCCACCAGCACGTCGAACTGGCCCAGCCGCAGGTCGCGGATGATCTCGACCCGCTCCACCGTCTCAATATCCGAGTGCAGATAGCGGACCCGCACCCCGTTCTCGGCCAGATACCCAGTCAGATCCTCGGCCATGCGCTTGGTCAGGGTAGTGACCAGCACCCGCTCCTGGACATTCGTCCGCTCGCGGATTTCGCCCAGCAGATCGTCCACCTGATGCAAGGCCGTCCGTACTTCGACCTCGGGGTCCACCAGCCCAGTCGGCCGCACCACCTGCTCGACCACCGCGCCGCCGGAACGCTCCAACTCGAACGGGCCGGGCGTGGCGGAAATGAACACGGTCTGACCGCTCAACCGCTCGAACTCGTCGAAGCGCAGCGGCCGGTTGTCCAACGCACAGGGCAGACGGAAGCCGTACTCGACCAGGGTTTCCTTGCGCGAACGGTCGCCCTTGTACATCGCCCCCAGTTGCGGGACGGTGACGTGGCTTTCGTCGATGAAGATGAGCGCGTCCGGCGGCAGGTAATCGAACAAGGTCGGCGGCGGCTCACCCGCCTCGCGGCCCGACAGGTAGCGGGAATAGTTCTCGATGCCGCTGCAATAGCCCAGTTCCAGGATCATCTCGATGTCGAAGCGGGTGCGCTGTTCCAACCGCTGCGCTTCCAGCAGCTTGTTGGCGGCGTGTAATTCGGCCAGCCGCTCCCGCAACTCGTCCTTGACCTGATCCACCGCCCGCAAAAGCTGCTCGCGCGGGGTGACGTAGTGGCTCTTCGGATAGACGGTATAACGCGGCGTCTTGCGCAGCACCTTGCCGGTGAGCGGATCGAACAGGCTGAGCGACTCGATTTCGTCGTCGAACAATTCCACCCGCAAGGCTTCCTGGTCGGATTCGGCGGGATGGATGTCGATCACCTCGCCGCGCACCCGAAACGTACCGCGCGCCAGCTCCAGATCGTTGCGGGTGTACTGCAAATCCGCCAGCCGGCGCAGGATGGCGCGCTGGTCCACTTTTTCGCCGCGCACCAGATGCAGCAGCATCTTCATGTACGACTCGGGATCGCCCAGCCCGTAAATCGCCGACACCGTGGCAACGATGATCGTATCGGGGCGCTCCAGAATCGCCTTGGTCGCCGACAGCCGCATCTGTTCGATGTGCTCGTTGATCGAGGCGTCCTTCTCGATATAGGTGTCGGAGGAGGGGACGTAGGCTTCCGGCTGGTAATAGTCGTAATACGAGACGAAATATTCCACCGCGTTGTCCGGGAAAAATTCCTTCATTTCGCCGTACAGTTGTGCCGCCAGAGTCTTATTCGGGGCCAGCACCAGCGCCGGACGCTGCACGGCGGCGATGAGGTTGGCGACGGTGAAGGTTTTGCCCGACCCCGTAACTCCCAACAAGGTTTGATGCGCCAGACCGTCGTTCAGGCCGGCGACGAGCGCGTGGATCGCCTCGGGCTGGTCGCCGGCGGGCTGGAAACGGGCGCGGAGCGTGAAAGGTTGGTTCGTCTGCATGGGAGTTTGGCCGGGCAGGAATTTCCAGTATTATCCGACAATCTCGTTAAGCCTCGTGTTCAAACCTTTCAGCATCCAGGAGTCCCCGTGAGCACCCCTCTTTCCGAACGCGTACAACGCATCAAGCCCTCCCCGACCCTGGCGGTCACCGCCAAAGCCAACGCCCTGAAAGCCGCAGGCAAGGACGTCATCGGCCTGGGCGCCGGCGAGCCGGATTTCGACACCCCCGATTTCATCAAGGAAGCGGCGATCAAGGCGATCAACGCCGGTTTCACCAAATACACCCCGGTGGACGGCACGGTGGGACTGAAAAAGGCGATCATCGCCAAGTTCCAGCGCGACAACGGCCTGAACTACGAGCTGAAGCAGATTCTGGTGTCGGTCGGTGGCAAGCAGAGCTTTTACAATCTGGCTCAGGCGTTGCTGGGCAGCGGCGACGAGGTGATCATCCCAGCGCCGTACTGGGTATCGTATCCCGATATGGTCTTATTGGCCGACGGCGTGCCGGTGATCGTCGATGCGGGCATCGACCAGAACTTCAAGATCACCCCGGCGCAACTGGAAGCGGCCATCACCCCGCGCACCAAGCTGGTGGTGATCAACAGCCCGTCCAACCCGACCGGCGTGGCCTACAGTAGCGCTGAACTGGCCGCGCTGGGCGAGGTACTGCGCCGGCATCCCCAAGCCTACATCGCCACCGACGATATCTACGAACACATCCTGTGGACCGAGGAGAAATTCAACAACATCCTCAACGTCTGCCCGGATTTGTACGACCGGACCATCGTGCTGAACGGCGTCTCGAAGGCGTATTCGATGACCGGTTGGCGCATCGGCTATTGTGGCGGTCCGAAGGATTTGGTCGAGGCGATGACCAACATTCAGTCGCAGAGCACGTCCAACCCGACCTCGATTTCCCAAGTGGCGGCGGAGGCGGCGCTGAACGGCGATCAGTCCTGCATCGGCGTGATGAACAAGGCGTTCAAGGAGCGACATGATTATGTCTACGCCACGTTGAAAGCGATGAACGGGGTCGAAGTGGCGCCGGCGGACGGGACGTTCTACATCTTCCCCAGCTTCCAGAAGACGATCGAGCGGCTGGGCCTGGCCAACGACATCGCCTTCGCGGAACTGCTGCTCAACGAGGTCGGCGTGGCGGTGGTGCCGGGGTCGGCCTTCGGCGCCGAGGGTTGCGCCCGCATTTCCTTCGCCACCAGCATGGACAACCTGGTCAAGGCGTTGGAGCGCATCGGTCGGGTCATCGCCCGCTGAACCGACATTGACAGGGCGGACGGAGATCAATAGAATCCCCCCTTCTTAATTCCCCGGTAGCTCAGTCGGTAGAGCAAGTGACTGTTAATCACTGGGTCCGTGGTTCGAGTCCGCGCCGGGGAGCCAGATAAAACAAGGGGTTAGGTGAAAGCCTAGCCCCTTTTCTTTTGCCCTTTGTTCACGGGTCGTCCGCTCGGTATCCACAGGCCTGCGAGCCGATCCCTTCTGGCTGCCCGAATCCGCCATAGCGCAGTCCATCGCACCCCATGGCGGCGCTATGGTTGGCGGTGGAGTGCGGCTCAAGCGATTTCGTCGAGCACCGCCTGGATGCGCCCGCCGATCTCCTCGATGCTCCCCGTCCCCTTGACCGTGCGCAACAGACCCTTTCGGGTGTAATAGTCGATCAGTGGCGCGGTCTTCTCCTCGTAGACCCGCAATCGATTGCGAATGGTGGACTCGTTGTCGTCGGCGCGACCGCGACCCAGCAGACGCTTGACGATCTCCTCGTAGTCCACCTCGAAGAAGAGCACCAGATCGAGCGGCTGGTTAATCTTGTCCAGCAGCTTGTCCAGCGCCTCGGCTTGAGCCAGGTCGCGCGGAAAACCATCCATCATGAAGCCCTTGGGGTTCGACTTGGCCAGTGTTCTCAGCCCGTTCTCGATCATGCCCAGGACGATGTCGAACGGTACCAGATCGCCGGCGTCCATGTACGGTTTGGCCCGCCGGCCCAATTCAGTGCTGGCTGCGACCTCGGCGCGCAGGAGATCGCCGGTGGCGACCGAACAGACACCATAGCGGGCGATGATGGTGTCGGTTTGAGTGCCCTTGCCCGAACCTGGGGCGCCTAGCAGAACGATTCTCATGGTGATTTCACTCTTGTTTTGGCGAAAAAATATCGAAATAGCGTCGGAAATCCACGGTGGGCGGAATCCGTCCCGCCCTTCCTCCGGACCCGCTCGGCAGGCGCGGTCGTGGCTATCAAGCGTTCAGCCTTCGCTGTAGTATAAACATTTCTTCATTAATCAACCGCCGCACAAAGGGCACTGCCATGATTTTGGATAGAGTGGACGCCGGTCACAACGTCCCCGACGAATTCAACGTTATCATCGAGATTCCGGCGCACGCGGATCCGGTCAAGTACGAGGTGGACAAAGAGACTGGCGCGCTGTTCGTGGACCGGTTCATGACCGCCGCGATGCACTACCCCTGCAACTACGGCTATATCCCCCACACCCTTTGCGAGGACGGCGACCCGTTGGACGTGCTGGTGGTGGCCCCGTTGCCGGTGATCAGCGGTTGCGTGGTGCGCTGCCGGCCGCTGGGCGTACTTCGGATGACCGATGAGAAGGGCGGCGACGCCAAGGTGCTGGCGGTGCCGATTAAGAAGGAATGCGCCCAGTACGATCATATCGAGTCCGTGGAGCAGATGTCACAGGCGTTGCTGAACCAGATCGCTCACTTTTTCCAGCACTACAAAGATCTAGACTCCGGCAAGTGGGTTCAACTCGACGGCTGGGGTGGGGTGGAGGATGCGCGCGCCGAAGTCCAGCACAGCGTGAAGCGCTACAACGACACTCACTAACGATCCCGGCGGTCCCAGGTGGCTACGCTTCCCCAAAAACCGCCTCGCGCGGCGCGGACCAATCCCCGCTATTTCATATTCCCGATTGGGCTGCTGGATTGCCTTAACGCCAGCATGGCCTATTCTTTATGGGAAGCGCGATACTCCCGTCTCTCGCTCCCTAACGGAAACTTGCGTCGGCGTCCGCTGAGCGCATTATTCCCAACAGGCATAACCCGTAAAACAACCCGTAAAACAAACTGAGGAGGAACCATGCGGTCCATTCATCCACCTACAAGAGGATTCATGTCATGGCGGCGGTAGGATTGATCATCGCGTTACTCTGCGCCATCGGCGCGCTCATCTACGGGGTCCAGTCGATCAAATGGATCCTGGCCAAGGACCCCGGTAATCCCCGGATGCAGGAAATCGCCGCCGCTGTCCAGGAAGGCGCCCGCGCTTACCTGAACCGGCAATACACCTCCATCGCCATCGTCGGCGTGGTACTGGCGGTGATCATCGCGGTGGTACCGCAGCTTGGGCTGTGGACGGCTATCGGCTTCGTGATCGGCGCGGTGCTGTCGGGCGCTGCCGGTTATATCGGCATGTACGTCTCGGTGCGCGCTAACGTCCGCACGGCTCAGGCTGCCCATGACGGGCTGGGCGCGGCGCTGGATGTAGCGTTCCGTGGCGGGGCGATCACCGGGATGCTGGTGGTGGGGCTGGGCCTGCTCGGAGTGGCCGGCTACTACGTGATCCTGGTGTTGACCAACGCCGCACCCGACCAACTGCCCGACCTCGGCCCGATGATCGGGCTGGGCTTTGGCAGCTCGCTGATCTCGATTTTCGCCCGACTCGGCGGTGGCATCTTCACCAAGGGCGCGGACGTGGGCGCCGATCTGGTCGGCAAGGTCGAGGCCGGTATTCCCGAGGACGATCCGCGCAATCCGGCGGTGATCGCCGACAACGTCGGCGACAACGTCGGCGACTGCGCCGGCATGGCCGCCGACCTGTTCGAGACCTATGCCGTCACCATCATCGCCACCATGCTGGTGGGCAGCCTGTTGTATACCGGGGAGTCCGCGCAGGGCGCCATTATCCTGCCGCTGGTGATGGGCGGCGTGTCGATCGTTGCCTCGATCATCGGCTGTGGCTTCGTCAAGGCCCGGGAAGGCGAGAAGATCATGAACGCCCTGTATCGCGGCCTGGCGGTGGCCGGGGCGATTTCCGCCGTGGCCTTCCTGCCAATCATCTTCTGGCTGATGGGCGGCCAAAATCCCTGGGGTCTCTGGGGTTCGGCCCTGGTGGGACTGGGCCTGACCGCCGCCATGGTGGTCGTCACCGAGTACTACACTGCCACCGAGTTCAGTCCGGTGCGCAATCTCGCGGAAGCCTGCACCACCGGTCACGCGACTAACATCATCGCCGGACTGGCTCTGTCGATGAAGGCGACCGCCCTGCCGGTGCTGGCCGTCTGTCTGAGCATTGGCCTTGCTTATTCCTGGGCGGGGCTGTACGGCATTGCCATCGCCGCTACCTCGATGCTGTCGATGGCCGGCATCATCGTCGCCCTCGACGCCTACGGGCCGATCACCGACAACGCCGGCGGCATCGCCGAAATGGCGGAGATGGACGAGAAGATTCGCGGCATCACCGACCCGCTGGATGCGGTGGGCAATACCACCAAGGCGGTCACCAAAGGTTACGCCATCGGTTCGGCGGCGCTGGCGGCGCTGGTGCTGTTCGCCGACTTCGAACACAAGCTGGCAGTCGCCCATATCAAAGTCGATTTTTCCCTGACCGACCCCGTGGTGATTATCGGCCTGTTCATCGGCGGCATGATCCCGTTCCTGTTCGCGGCGATGGCGATGGAGGCGGTCGGTCGCGCCGCTGGCAGCGTGGTTCTCGAAGTGCGTCGGCAATTCCGGGAGATCGCCGGCATCATGGAAGGCACGACCAAGCCCGATTATTCGCGGGCGGTGGATTTGCTGACCAAATCGGCCATCAAGGAAATGATCATCCCCTCGCTGCTGCCGGTGCTGACACCCATCGTGGTTGCTTTCGGCATGGCGTGGCTGCTGGGCGGCGATGCCGGGCCGAAGGCGCTGGGCGGCCTGCTGATGGGCACCATCGTCACCGGTCTGTTCGTGGCGATTTCCATGACCGCCGGCGGTGGGGCGTGGGATAACGCCAAGAAGTATATCGAGGATGGTAATTTCGGCGGCAAGGGTTCCGAAGCGCACAAGGCGGCGGTCACCGGCGATACCGTCGGCGATCCCTACAAGGACACCGCCGGACCGGCAGTCAACCCGCTGATCAAAATCATCAACATTGTTGCCCTGCTGATCGTGCCGCTGCTGGTGGCCATGAAGTAGGACCGTGGCCGAACTGAGCCACTTCAACGCCGCCGGCGAGGCCCACATGGTGGATGTGGGCGACAAGGACGTCACTCGCCGGGTGGCGATCGCCGAAGGCTGGATTCAGATGCGGCCGGCCACGCTCGAACGGATCGTGGCCGGCGCGCACGCCAAGGGCGATGTGCTCGGGGTGGCGCGGATCGCTGGCATCATGGGCGCCAAGCGCACCGCCGATTTGATTCCGCTTTGCCATCCACTGGCGCTGACGCGGGTGGCGGTGGATTTGGAGCCGGTAGCTGATAACAATGCGGTCCGTTGCCAAGCCACTGTGGAAACCCTCGGCCGCACCGGAGTGGAAATGGAAGCCCTGACCGCGGTGCAGATCGCGCTGCTGACGGTCTACGATATGTGCAAGGCGGTGGACCGGGGCATGACCATGACCGACATCCGCCTGCTGGAAAAGACTGGCGGCAAATCGGGCGCTTGGCGAAGGGAATGAACGACTTCCTATATATCGTCGATCAACCCGCTTTGACCGATTTCTGCGCCCGCCTGCGCGGCTCGGTCTGGCTGGCGCTGGATACCGAATTCATCCGCGAGCAGACTTTCTATCCACAACTCGCTCTGATCCAGATCGCCAACGTCGACCGGGTGGCCTGCATCGATCCCTTGGCGCTGCCGTCGCTGGACCCCCTGCTGGACCTTCTCTACGACTCTGCCATCACCAAAGTGCTGCATGCCGCGCAGCAGGATCTGGAACTCTTTTATCACCTGCGCGGCGCTGTGCCGGCTCCCGTGTTCGATACCCAACTGGCGGCGTTGGCGCTGGGCCACGGCAGTCAGATTGGTTACGCGGCGCTGGTGCAACAACTGCTTGGCGTGGAGCTGGATAAGGCCCATACCCGCGCCGATTGGCAGCGCCGGCCCCTGGCCCCGGAATGGCTGGCCTACGCGGCTGACGACGTGCGCTATCTCCGGGAACTGTACCCAAGACAGCTTGCGGCGCTACGGGGGCGTGGCTGGTTGGAGCCACTGGCCGAGGATTTCCAGGCCCTTTGCCATCCCGACCGCTATCGGCTGCAGCCGCGTGACGCCTGGCGGCGGGTCCGGGAGCACAACCGGCTGGGCGGGGCCCAACGGGCGGTGTTGCGGGCGCTGGCGGCCTGGCGCGAGGAGCAGGCCAGCCGCCATGACCGGCCTCGCCGCTGGATTTTGGACGATGCCGCGCTGATCGAACTGGCCCGGCGGATGCCCAAGGACGTGGAGCAGTTGCAACGGATTCGCGGCTTGCCAACGGCCACCTTGCAACGGCACGGCGCGCTGCTGCTGGAGCGGATTGCCGCCGCCCGCGCCGAACCCCCCGACCAGTGGCCGGCCCGACCCGCACGGCCCCGGTTGACACCGGCACAGAGCACGCGAGTGGATGAGTGGCTTACCCTGATCGCGGCCCGCGCGCAGGAACATGGAATTCCTTCGCTGGCCTGCGCCAACCGGCAGGATGTGGAGAACCTGCTGGCCGGGATGGATTCACCCCTGCGGCATGGCTGGCGAGCCGCCCTGATCGGGTGGGAATTGCAGGCGCGGCTGGAGGATGGTGGCAACGCTTAAGGGGTTACCGGCATCGAATCGTCGGTTTGGCAAAGGGTGTTCAGGAAACATTCACTTGATGGGTGGGACACTACGTCCCGAGCTGTGTGGGGGTAGGTGGGCTTTAGGGCGGTGGCGCTTGCTTCACGCGACCGCCGCCATTTTTTCAACCGGATACATAAACCCGGAGGACTCGCAATGCGCACGCTCATTAAGATGGCCATCCTGGCCGTGATGCTGGGCCTGGGCACGGCCTGCGCCCCGCCTCCCTACGGCCCCCCCAACTATCATGCCGTCGGTGGCGCGTTGATCGGCGCAGCCGCAGGGGCGGCCATCGGTCACGATATCGATCCCACCGGCGGCGCCGCGACCGGCGCGCTAGCCGGCGCCCTGATCGGAGGCGCGATCGGCAACGACATGGATTGGCGGGAACAACGGTACTATGACACTCAGCCGTATGATCGCTATGAGGATGATTACGGTTATGCTCCCCCGCCGGCCCGGCGTTATTACGGTCCGCCGCAGCGCTATTACGCGCCCCCTCGCGGCGACGGTTATTGGTACTATTGATTCCGTGTAGTCGTTCCGTTCGTGTACGCCTGCCAAGGGGGAGAGCGAAGCGAGGACTTATCCCCAGCCCCTCGCCCGCAAGCGGACGAGGGAAGCGAACGATTACGATTTCGGGAGAATCGCGGCCTGAAGGGAATTAAGGATTACCTGGTCCATATATTTATAACCGATAACTATTTGTACTCCGCTTCTTGCTTACAAGAAAATATAAGTGATCGCCAACCTGGCATCTCAACCTGAAGCGGACCACCATGATTCATCTGATCAAAGCCCACGGCGGCGTCCTTAAGAACTTGTACCTCGACGCTAACGAGGCGGCTCCGTTCAAGGCCCAGGCCCAGGAATACCCCGCCTGGGCTCTGACCCCGCGCCAGCTTTGCGACCTCGAACTGCTGCTGAACGGCGGGTTCTCGCCCTTGGACGGCTTTCTGAACCAGGCCGATTACGAGCGGGTGGTCGCGGAGATGCGGCTGGGCGAAGGAACCTTGTGGCCGATGCCAATCACCCTGGACGTGTCAGAGGCGTTCGCTGGCCAGATCGGGCCCGGCAGTCGGGTGGCCTTGAGCGATGCGGAGGGCGTGTTGATCGCGGTATTGGACGTCGGCGATGTCTGGCGGCCCGACAAGGTCCACGAGGCGCGGAAGGTATTCGGCGTTGCCGACGATGCCCATCCCGGCGTGTTCCATCTGCTGCATCGAACCGGGCCGGTTTACGTCGCTGGCCGGCTGTACGGCATCGAGCCGCCCACACATTACGATTTCCCGCAGTGGCGCGACTCGCCGCGCGAGTTGCGCGACCGCTTTATCAAGCTGGGCTGGCGGCGAGTAGTGGCATTCCAGACCCGCAACCCGATGCACCGCGCTCATCAGGAACTGACCCTGCGCGCCGTCCAGCAGGCCGAGGCCAACCTGCTCATTCATCCGGTGGTGGGCGCAACCCAGCCGGGCGATGTGGACCACTATTCGCGGGTGCGTTGTTACGAACACCTGTTGATCACCTATCCTGAGCAGACCACCGCTCTAAGCCTGCTCAATCTGGCCATGCGCATGGCTGGGCCGCGCGAGGCGCTCTGGCACGCCCTCATCCGCCAGAATCACGGCTGCTCCCACTTCATCGTCGGTCGCGACCATGCCGGTCCGGGTCAGGACCGCCTAGGCCGGAATTTCTACGATCCCCATGTCGCCCAACAACTGGCGATTCGTCACCAGGACGAACTGGGCATTCAGATCGTGCCGTTTCCGGAGATGGTCTACGTGCGGGAGCGCGCCCAGTACCTCCCGGCCAGCGAGGTGGAAATCGGCGAAACGGTCCTGCGCATTTCCGGCGCCGAATTCCGGCGTCGCTTGCAGGAAGGACTGGAAATTCCCGACTGGTTTTCCTGCCCCGCGGTGGTGGCGGAGTTGCGCCGAAGCCACCCCCCACGCCACCGGCAGGGGTTCGCCGTGTTTTTCACCGGCCTGTCGGGCTCGGGCAAGTCCACCATCGCCAACGCGCTGAGGGTCAAGTTTCTGGAACTGGGCGGGCGGGCGGTGACCCTGTTGGACGGCGACATTGTTCGCAAGCACCTGTCCAGCGAACTGGGCTTTTCCAGGGAACATCGCAACCTCAACATCCTGCGTATCGGCTACGTCGCCAGCGAGATCACCAAGAATGGCGGCATCGCCATTTGTGCGCCCATCGCGCCCTACGCCGCCACCCGCCGGCAGGTGCGGGAGATGATCGCGCCGCTCGGAGGCTTCATCGAGGTCCATGTCGCCACCCCGCTGGAGACCTGCGAGGCGCGCGACCGCAAGGGCCTGTACGCCAAGGCGCGGGCTGGCATCCTTAAGGAGTTCACCGGCATCAGCGATCCTTACGAAGCGCCGGAGCATCCCGAACTGGTGATCGACACCCGCGACTGCGCCGCTGGCGAAGCAGCCCAAAGGATCCTGCTGAAGCTGGAAAGCCTGGGGTTTATCCGCGGCCGGTTCTGAACGACCCTACGTTTAACTTATGCTTTCGTGGCTCCCTCACGGTGGGAAGCGACCGCGGATGGAACCTGCCCGCCAGTCGGTTGCCAAACGACCGCAATTACCCCCCCGGAAATCCACCAAACTCGGAGACCTCATGCCAAGACCTCAAATCATTGGCGCCGCCCTTGGAATGGCGCTGGCCCCCATGGCATTCGCGGCGGCCCCCGTCCATGAATTCACCCTCGCCAACGGCCTCAAGGTGCTGGTGCGCCAGGATCACCGCGCACCGGTGGTGGTCTCGCAAATCTGGTACAAGGTCGGGTCCAGCTACGAACCCAGCGGCCTGACCGGTATTTCCCACCTGTTGGAACACCTGATGTTCAAGGGCACCCCGAACGTGCCGGGCGGCGAGTTCTCGCGCCTCATCGCCGCCAACGGCGGGGATGAAAACGCCTTCACCAGCCGCGATTACACCGCCTATTTCCAGACGCTGGAAAAAGAACGGCTGGAACTCAGCTTCCGCCTGGAAGCCGACCGGATGCGCCATCTCATGCTGAAGCCGGAAGACGTGAGCAAGGAGGCGCAGGTGGTGGCCGAGGAGCGGCGGCTACGCACTGAGGATCAACCGGAGGCTCTGACCCAGGAGCGCTTCCAAGCTGCCGCTTTCGTCACCAGTCCCTACCGCCAGCCAATCATTGGCTGGATGCAGGACATTCAGTCCATCCGCCCGGACGATCTTAAGCGCTGGTATGAACAATGGTATGCGCCTAATAACGCCACCCTGGTGGTGGTTGGCGACGTTGACCCGGCCATGGTCCGGGAACTGGCGGAGAAGCACTTTGGTCCCCTGCCGCCCAGCGAGCTGATCCCGCCCAAACCGTCGGCGGAAGTTCCGCAACTGGGCGAGCGGCGCGTTGTGGTCAAAACCCCGGCGGAAGTGCCCTACGTCGCGCTCGGCTACAAGGTCCCGACCCTGAAGACCGCCGACGAGGACTGGGAACCCTACGCCTTGGCGGTCCTGGACGGCATCCTCGACGGCGGCAACAGCGGGCGCATCAGTCGCCATCTGGTTCGGGGTTCGCAAGTCGCCGCCGCCGCCGGCACCGGGTATGGTCCTACCTCGCGGTTGGAGGAATTGTTCGTGCTGGCCGGCAACCCCGCGCCCGGCCGCGGCAACGCCGAACTGGAACAGGCGATGCGCGCCGAGGTGGCAAAATTGCGCGAGGAACTGATCAGCCCCGAAGAGCTGGCGCGGGTGGTCGCCCAAGTCGCTGCCGCCGACGTATTCCAGCAGGATTCTCTGTTCTATCAGGGGATGCGGCTGGGTTCGCTGGAAACGGTCGGATTGGGTTGGAACCGGCTCGATGACTACGTCCAGCGGATTCAAGCGATTACTCCGGAGCAGGTGCGCGCGGTCGCCCGCCAGTATCTCACCGATGACCGGCTGACCGTGGCGACGCTGGAGCCGCTGCCCCTCGACGGCCGCCGTCCGAGCGCGACCGGTCCGGTGTTGGATCACGCGATTCGTTAAGCCCCCTCACCCCCAACCCCACTCCCTCAAAGGGAGAGGGGAGTTTAAGGATTCACCCGCCATGCCTTATGTGAACTCGTTGCTATCCGGCATTCTGGCCGCCGCCCTGCTGCTGTTTTCTGGCTTGGCCGCCGCCGTGCCCGCCATCCAGAACTGGCGCACCGCCAACGGCGTACCCGTCTACTTTATCCCGGCGCGGGAGCTACCGATGGTGGACGCGCAAATTCTGTTTAACGCCGGCTCGGCGCGCGACGGCGAGCGGCCGGGATTGGCCAGACTGACCAATGCCTTATTGGAGGAAGGCGCCGGCGACTGGTCGGCGGATGTCATCGCCGACCGGCTGGACCAGGTCGGCGCCCAGTTCAGCGCCAGCTCGCGGCGCGATTCGGCCGTGGTCTCGCTGCGCAGTCTCGCGGATTCGCGCTATCTGCGACCGGCGGTGGAAACCGTCGCCCGGCTGCTCAAGGAACCCACTTTCGCCCCGGACGCCGTGGAGCGGGTGCGCCAGCAAATGCTGACGGCGCTGAGGGAACGCGCCCAGTCGCCTGGCGCCATCGCCCAGGACGCTTTCTATAAGGCCCTTTACGGCAACCATCCCTACGGTTCGCCGCCCGAGGGTGCGCCAGCCAGCCTGAACGCAATCGCCCGCGCGGAAATTCAGGATTTCCACCGCCGGCACTACACCGCCGCCAACGCCGTGGTCGCCATCGTCGGCGATTTGGACCGGCCCGCCGCCGAGCAACTGGCCAATTCACTGGTCGGCGGTTTGCCCAAGGGCGAAACGATCCCCCCGCCGCCGCCAGTCCCGCCTGTCGCTGCCAGCCAGACGATCCGCATTCCCCACCCCTCCAGCCAGAGCCACATTCTGATCGGTCAAGTCGGGATCAGCCGCGCCGATCCCGACTACGACGCGCTTTATCTGGGCAACCATGTGCTGGGCGGCAACGGCATGGTCTCGCAACTGTCCCAGGAGATTCGCCAGAAGCGAGGCCTGGCCTATGGCGCTTACAGCGCATTTTCCCCCATGCGGCAGGCCGGCCCGTTCCTGATGAATATGCAAACCCGCAACGATCAGGCGGACACGGCGTTGCAGGTCGCCCAGACCACCCTGCGCGAGTTTTCCGCCAACGGCCCCGGCGCATCGATGCTGGCAGAGGCCCGCCAGAACATCACCGGCGGCTTTGCCCTCGACCTAGCCGGCAATGGCAAACTGGCCAACTATCTGGGCGTGATTGCTTTCCATGGGCTGCCGCTGGATTACCTGCAAACCTTCATCGGCATGATGAACAACATCAGCCTGGATCAGGTCAGGGCCGCCTGGCTGCGCCATGTCCAGCCGGACCGGCTGATCACCGTGATCGTCGGGGGTGGCGAAGTGGCGCCGATCAAGCCAGCCGGTTCCTGAGATGAACCAGCGTGGTGGCCTCGCCAACCCGTTGCGCATTATCGCCGGCCAATGGCGCGGCCGGCGGCTGTCGTTTCCGGACCTGACGGGGCTGCGGCCCACCTCCGACCGGGTGCGGGAAACCCTGTTCAACTGGCTTGCTCCAGTGTTGCCCGGCGCCCGTTGTCTGGATCTGTTCGCCGGCAGCGGCGCGCTCGGCATCGAGGCGCTGTCGCGCGGCGCGGCCGAGGTGGTGTTCGTCGAGCGCCAGCCGCTGGCGGTTCGCGCTCTGCGCGAGAATCTGGCGCGGTTGAACGCCGAAAACGCCCTGGTCGAGCAGGCTGACGCGCTGGACTGGCTGCGCCAGCCGGGAACGCCGTTCGAGATCGTGCTGCTTGATCCGCCGTTCGGGGAAGGCTTGCTGGAGCCCGCCTGCGCGGCACTGGAAACGGGCGGCTGGTTGGCGGAAATGGCCTGGATCTATCTGGAAGCGGAAGCGGAATTTCGCATTTTGCCGTTGCCCGTCCATTGGACGTCTTACCGGGAAAAAACCGCCGGAGCGGTCAGTTACCGGCTGGCGCGGCGGCAAGGGCTAGCCTGAAGGTTTGCGGTTGCCTTGCTGTACGGCTTTCCCGATAATCCGCGCAACTTTTCACACCGCCAGGAATCTCCATGTCCGTTTTCGCCATCTACCCCGGCACCTTCGATCCCATCACCAACGGTCATGCCGATCTTGTCGAGCGCGGCGCCCGCATGTTCGAGCGGCTGATCGTCAGCGTCGCCGCCAATCCCAACAAGCAGCCGCTGTTTTCGCTGGAGGAACGGGTCGAACTGGCGCGCGAGGCGCTGGCGCACCTGCCCAAGGTCGAGATTCGCGGCTTCGATATCCTGCTGGTGAACTACGCCAAAAGTGTCGGTGCCCATGTCATCCTGCGCGGCTTGCGCGCCGTGTCCGATTTCGAGTTCGAGTTTCAGTTGGCCAGTATGAACCGCCGACTGGACTCCCAGGTCGAGTCCATTTTTTTGACGCCCGCAGAGCAGTATTCCTTTATTTCCTCCAGCCTCGTGCGCGAGGTCGCCAAGCTGGGCGGCAACATTGCCCCGTTCGTCCATCCCAGGGTCGAGGCGGCGCTGGCGGCAAAATTCGCATCCCGAAAATAATTTAGTAAGATACTCAGGAATTCGACGCGGCAGGTTGTGGTCGATTCGGATTTGAGCTTGTATCAGCCGGCGGATCAAGCCGGCTGTGAATTGAAACAGAACGAGGAGCCAGCCATGGCGTTGATGATCACCGATGAATGCATCAATTGCGACGTATGCGAGCCGGAGTGCCCGAACGAAGCAATTTCCCAGGGCGAGGAGATCTACGAGATCGACCCGAATCTCTGTACTCAGTGCGTGGGTCACTTTGAAACCCCGCAATGCATCGAGGTCTGCCCGGTGGACTGCATCATCCCGGACCCCAAGCACCCGGAAACCCCCGAGCAATTGCAGGCCAAGTACGAACGGCTGACCAGCGCGGCTTAGATTCCCCCAATGCTCTTTTGCTATCCTCCTTGAAAGGGGGGGATCCGAGCATGTCGCGGTCCTCCGTGGTCTGGAAAGCGCGGCCGGTATGTCAGCGTTCCCGGTCCCGAAAATGGGGACTTTCCCCGAAAATCCACTGGCAGCGACTATTCTTGAATCAGGCGGGATTTTCGCTATTGCCGAACGAAAGAACCGTTGAGGAGAATGGGCGGCGCAATCCAGTCGTAGTAGGTTACGTTGCCATTCGCCCCATGGCGGCCTGGCCGGCGGTCGAATCGCGCGTTCAACCTGGAGGAGTAAATAACGATGGCGGCGCAACGACAAACGGGACTTCGGGTATTGCTGGTGGGCGCGACCGGCATGGTCGGCGGGTTGTGTTTGACGAAGTTGCTGGCGGACGAGGAGGTCGAGTCAGTGACGGTTTTCGCCCGCCGGTCGCTGGCGAGCACCGATCCAAAACTGACGGCCCATCTCGTGGACTTCGATCATCTCAGCGATCACGCCAGGATGATCGACGCCGATGCCGCGCTGTGCTGTCTGGGCACCACGCACCGGGCGGCTGGATCGCCGGAAGCGTTCGCCAAGGTGGATCACATCTACGTCGCCGAACTGGCCCGGCTGGCGGCGGCGAGGGGGGTGTCCCGGTTTTTACTGGTGTCGGCGGTTGGCGCCGATCCCGCTTCGCCGGTGTTCTATAACCGGATCAAGGGGCGCGCCGAGGCGGCGGTCAGCGAACTGCCGTTCAAGGCCGTGCATATTCTGCGGCCTTCGATGTTACTGGGCGATCGTCCCGAACCCCGGCCGGTCGAGGATTGGAGCAAGCCTTTCGTACCGATCTGGTCGCTGTTCCTGTGGGGACCGCTCGGCCGCTATCGAGCGGTCGACGCCGAAACCGTCGCCGCCCGAATGGTGGAACTGGCCAAGAGCGACCAGGAAGGCGTGCATATTCACTATTTCAACACCTGATGGTGCGCTTTCACGGGTGGTGTTCGGCTCAGGAGCGGCGGCGCGGGTGGAAGGTTAGTTTGGCGGTGGGGATGATCGCGCTGCTGGGCCTGCTGGGAGCGCCACCGGCGCGGGCCAAGAGCCTCTATAAATACCAGGACGCTTCCGGCGCCTGGGTGTTCACCGACCGGCTGCCCGCCACCGACGCCCCGGTGGAAGTTCGCCCGTTGCCGGTTCAGGAACTGCCGGCCAAGATCAGCGTCCGCAATCGCGGCAGTACAGACGCACCGGCGCTGACAGTGATCAACGACTATTACGGTCCCATCGAGGTAGAAATCAGGGGTGAAGGGATCGAGAACATGGAAGCCCGGCCATCTCTGCCGGCGCGGGTAGTAGCGCCGGCCCGCTCCGAAACGCCCGTGGTGACCCTGAAGCCAACCGGTCAGCGCTGGCGCTACGGTTATCAGGCGCGGGCGGTGCTGGGCGATCCCGCCGCCGCCCACCGGCCCGACCGGCCTTATGCGCCGCCCTTCGCGTCGGGACAGCGGTTCCCGGTCGGTCAGGCCTTCGACGGGGCTTTCAGCCACCAGCATCCCCAAAGCCGCTACGCGGTGGATATCAGCTTGCCGCTGGGTACGCCGGTCCGCGCCGCCCGCGAAGGTGTCATCATGGAAATCGCCGACGATTTTCTGGATAGCGGAACCGATCAAAAATATCGGGAGCGAGCCAACGCCGTGCGCGTTTTACATGCGGACGGCACCATGGCGGTGTACGCCCACCTGCAAGCCGATTCGGTGCGGGTCAGGCCCGGACAACAGGTTGAGCGGGGCGCCTGGTTGGCGAACTCCGGCAACACGGGCTTTTCCACCGGTCCGCATTTGCATTTCGCGATTCAGCGCAACGCTGGAATGGAGCTGGTTTCCGTGCCCTTCGAGTTCGCCGGTCCCGACGGGCGCGGCATTACTCCGGTCGAGCGAAGTTGGCTGATCGCTCCCTGAGAGGCGTTTTCGTGGCGGGATCAATCGGAAGGGAATTGCGGGGTTCGAGCGCGTTCAGCCACCCAGATACGCCTTCCGAACCTGGTCGTTGGCTAGCAGATTGGCGCCGGTATCGGTCACCACGATGCGGCCGTTTTCCAGCACGTAGCCCCGGTCGGCCAGTTGCAGGGCGCGGTGGGCGTTCTGCTCGACCAGGAAAATGGTCACGCCCTCCTCGCGAATTTCCTTCAGAATCTGGAAAATCTGGGCGATGATGATCGGCGCCAGCCCCAGCGAGGGTTCGTCGAGCAGCAACAGATTGGGCCGGCTCATCAGGCCGCGACCGATGGCCAGCATCTGCTGCTCGCCGCCGGACAGGGTGCCGCCGCGTTGGTTGCGGCGCTCCTTCAGGCGCGGAAACAGCGCGAACACCCGCTCCAGATCGGTTTCCAGTCGCGCCTTGTCGGCGAAGAAGCCCCCCATTTGCAGGTTTTCCTGCACGGTCAGGCCGGGGAAGATGCGCCGCCCTTCCGGCACCAGCGCCAGCCCGCACTGCATGATGACATGGGTCGGCTTGTGGGTGATGTCCTGACCCTCGAACAGGACCGCGCCCCGGCTGGCGTGCGGCGAGCCGCAGATCGTCATCAGCAGCGTGCTCTTGCCGGCGCCGTTGGCCCCAATCAGGGTAACGATCTCGCCGGGATGCACCTCCAGCGACACGCCCTTCAGCGCCTCGATCTGGCCGTAGAAGGTGTGAACGTTCTCCAGCTTCAGCATCCTCACTCTTCTCCCAGATAAGCCTTGATGACGCGCGGGTCGCGGCGGATGGCGGCCGGATCACCCATCGCGATGGGCCGACCGTATTCCATGACCAGGATCTCGTCGGAAATGCCCATCACCAGGCTCATGTCGTGCTCGATCAACAGCACCGCGACGCCATGCTCGGCGCGCAGTTCGTTGATCAGACGGTCCAGATCGCGGGTTTCCTGGGGGTTGAGGCCAGCCGCTGGCTCGTCCAGCATCAGCAGCTTGGGATGGGTGATCATGCAGCGGGCGATTTCCAGCCGCCGCTGCTGGCCGTAGGCGAGATTGCCGGCCTCGCGGTTGGCCATGGCCAACAACCCGACCTTCTCCAGCCAGAACGCCGCCCGCTCCAGCGCCTCGGCCTCGGCGCGGCGATACTTCGGTGTCTTGAACAGACCGGGCAGCAGCCGTGTCTCCAGTTGGGTATGCTGCGAGATCAGCAGGTTCTCGACCACGGTCATGGTCTTGAACAAACGTACGTTCTGGAAGGTGCGCACCAGACCCAGCCGGGCGATGCGATGACTGGGCAGATGGCCAATCGACTGGCCGTCCAGCGCCACGGTGCCGGTGGTGGCTCGATAAAAGCCGCCGACGCAGTTAAATACCGTGGTCTTGCCAGCGCCGTTGGGACCGATGATGGCGAAAATCTGGTCGCGGCGGACATCGAAATTGACGTTATCCACCGCCAGCAGGCCGCCGAAGCGCATATTGAGCTTGCGGACTTCCAGCAGTGGGCGATTTGCCGGTTCGGTGACGGAGGCCTGGCTCGGCGCGAGACTCATCGCGCGACCTCCGAGTGCTCCGGCATCTCCAGCCGGGGCCGGGCGGCGGGGATCAGGCCCTGCGGTCGCCAGATCATCATCAGCACCATCACCAGCCCGAAAGCCAGCATCCGGTATTCGTCGAACTCTCGCGCCAGTTCTGGCAAAGCAGTAATCGCGATGGCGGCCAGCATCACGCCGAACTGCGAGCCCATGCCGCCCAGCACCACGATGGCCAGCACCATGGCCGATTCGATGAAGGTGAACGACTCGGGGTTGATGTGACCCTGACGGGCGGCGAAGAAAGCGCCGGCCAGTCCCGCGAACGCGGCGCTCAGCGTCAGCGCCGATAGCTTGATCACGGTCGGACTCAGACCCAGCGAGCGGCAGGCGATCTCGTCCTCGCGCAGCGCCTCCCAAGCCCGGCCCAGCGGCATCCGCAGCAGGCGGTTGATCACGAACAGGATCAGTAGCACCAGCGCCAGCCCCAGCAGATACAGGAAGATCACCCCGTAATCGCCGCTGTAGTCGATGCCGAAAAAGTCGTGGAAGGTGGTGCCGCCCTCGCTGGGTCGGCGGCTGAATTCCAACCCGAACAGACCCGGGCGTGGGATGTTGCCGATGCCGTCCGGACCACCGGTCAGGAAATTCAGGTTGTTGAGCAGCAGCCGGGTGATCTCGCCGAAACCCAGGGTGACGATGGCCAGATAATCGCCGCGCAGCCGCAGCACCGGCAGGCCGAGCAGGAAGCCGGTTAGCGCCGCCAGCGCCCCCGCGACCGGCAGGCCCAACCAGAACGACAAGCCAAAGTGCTGGGCCAGCAGAGCGTAGGTATAGGCGCCGACCGCGTAGAACGCGGCGTAGCCGAGTACCAGCAGGCCGGCGAAGCCGACCACGATGTTCAGCCCCAACCCCAGCATCACGTAGATCAGCGCCAGCGTCATCACGTCCACCGCGCCGCGCGAGGCGGTAAACGGCCAAATCACCGCCGCGACCAGCAACAACAGCCACAGCACCAGCCGATAGCGTGGCTGTTGCCTGGTGTGCTGCCAGGCGACGGTAAGGGCGTTATTGCGCCAGGAATCCGGAACGCGCAGCGTTGCCCAGGCTTGTTGTAGGGGTTGGCGAAACAGTCGCAGCAGGAAGACGATCACAACCGCGACGATCACCGGCATGGGCGTGCGATTTAGCGAGACATTGACACCATCCACGTGGATGCGCAGGCCGAAAATCGGGGCGAGCAACACGGCGGTCAATACCGCCGCCATGAGAGCTTCAGGCAGGACGCGGCGCATGGCTCTACACCTTCTCCACGTCCGGGCGGCCCAGCAGGCCGGTGGGCCGCACCAGCAGCACCAGAATCAGCAGGGCGAAAGCCACCACATCCTTGTATTCGGTTTGCAGGTAGGCCGAGGCGAAGCTTTCCGCCAGCCCCAGCACGACCCCGCCCAGCATCGCGCCGGGAATGCTGCCGATGCCGCCCAGCACCGCCGCGGTGAACGCCTTCAGCCCGGCCATAAAGCCGATGAAGGGATTGACCAGCCCGTAATACATGCTGACCAGCACCCCGGCCACCGCCGCCAGGGCCGCGCCGAGCACGAAGGTGAGGGCGATCACCCGGTCGGTGTCGATGCCGAGCAAGTTGGCCATGGCCCGGTCCTCGGAACAGGCACGGCAGGCGCGGCCCATCCGCGAGCGGGCGATGAACAGGGTCAGGCCGGTCATGAACGCCACGGTCACGACCGCGATCAGCACCTGCATGTAGGACAGGTAAACCTGAAAGCCATCGTCTGGCCCGAAGCGCCAGCCGCCGGTCAATACCGGCTGCATCGAGACATCGCGGGCACCCTGGCCGATCTGCACGTAGTTTTGCAGGAAGATCGAAACGCCGATGGCGGAAATCAGCGGCACCAACCGGGGACTGCCGCGCAGCGGCCGGTAGGCAAGCCGTTCCACGGCCCAGCCGTAGGAGCCGGTGACCAGGATGCTGATGGCCAGCGTTGCCAACAGGATCGCCGGGATGCTGTGCACGCCGAATAGCCCAAGCGCGGTGATGACCAGCAGACCAACATAAGCGCCGATCATGTAGATCTCGCCATGGGCGAAATTGATCATGCCGATGATGCCATACACCATGGTGTAGCCGATGGCGATCAGGGCGTAAATGCTGCCCAGGGTAAGACCGTTGATGATCTGCTGGAGGAATTCGAGGAGGGAGAAACCGGACATGGGCGCGGTGTCTGGGGAGGTGGGAGGAGGGAGGAGGAGGAGATAGGAGATGGCGAGAATTTGCTATCTCCTATTCGCTACCCGCTATTTCCTAATTCACTACTTGACCGGCGTCTTGGTGGCGTCGGCGTGCCAGGTGAAGATGACGAAATCAAATTCCTTCAGATCGCCATTATCCTTGAAGGCCACCTTACCGATCGGGGTCTGGAAGCTGTTCTTGCGGATGTAGTCGGCCAGCTTGACCGCATCCTCGGGCTTGGCGCCCTTGATCGCGTCGGTGATGATCTGCACCGCCGCGTAGGACGGCATCACGAACGGGCCGGTGGGATCCTGCTTCTTATCCTGGAAAGCCTTGACCAAAGCGGCGTTGGCGGGGTCGGTGCTGAAATCGGCCGGCAGGGTCACCAGCAGACCTTCCGACGCCGGGCCGGCGATGGCGCTGATGTCCTTGTTACCGACACCCTCGGGACCCATATATTTGGCGTCAAAACCTTGCTCGCGCGATTGCCGCAGCAGCAGACCCAGTTCCGGGTGATAGCCGCCGTAGTAGACGAAGTCGACCCCTTCCTTCTTCATCTTGGTGATCAGGGCGGAGAAATCGGCCTGGCCCTTGTTGACGCCCTCGAACAGTACCGGCTTGATGCCAGCGGCTTCAACGGTCTTCCTGACTTCCTTGGCGATGCCTTCGCCGTACTGCTGCTTGTCGTGGAGGATCGCCAGCTTCTTGGGCTTGATCGTCCCGGCGATGTACTTGCCGGCGGTCGGGCCCTGCTGGTCGTCGGTGCCGATGGTGCGGAACACCATCTTGTAGCCCTGCTGGGTGATGGCGGGGTTGGTGGACGCCGGGGTGATCATCAGGATGCCTTCCTCCTCGTACAGCTTGGAGGCCGGCTGGGTCGAACCGGAACACAGGTGGCCGACCACGTACTTGATCTGTTGATTGACGATCTGGTTGGCGACGGCGACCGCTTGTTTGGGTTCGCACACGTCGTCGAACAGCACCGCTTCCAGTTTCTTGCCCTCGACACCACCTTTGGCGTTGATCTGCTCGACCGCCATCTTGGCCCCGCTCATCTGCATGTCGCCATACTGGGCGACTGGACCGGTGATGGGGCCGGCCACGGCGATCTTGATGGTGTCGGCGTGCGCCAGCCCACACAGACCCAGGATGACCGCGCCGACGGCGTCGCTCAGGATGCTGCGGTTGACTGTATTCATCAAGTGGCTCCTCTCTGCATGATGGTCTGTTACGGATAAAATTATAGCGGGTGAAATTTGCCGCAACGGCGCGTTTGCCCGCAATAGGTTGAGAAACCTTACAAAACGCCTTTCAAGCCGCCTCGCGCACGTCTACCACCAGCCGCTTGCCCAAGACCGCCAGCGCGGTTTCGATCTGTTCGATGCGGCTTTTGTGGTGCAGCGATAACAGCCGGTCCACCAAAGTGGGCGCCAAGTTGAGCATCCGCGCCAAATCGGCCTTGCGCTTGCCGGCGGCCAGCATCGCGTTGTGGAGCGCCACCTTGCCGGCGGCAGCGACCTTCAGCGCCACGCCGGGTTGGCCGTTCAGCGGGGAAGGTTCGGGAATGGGCTGACGGTCGTCCATATAGGCGGAGAGCATGACCAGCAGCGCATCCTCGGCCATCAGTAGCGCCTCGGCTTCGTCTTCGCCCTGGGTTATCGCTTCAGGTATATCTGGAAAAGTGACGACAAAGCCACCTTCCGGCTGCGGTTCCAAGACCACGGGATAAATCAACATCGCGCCTCCCGCCTATTTAAGGCCCAGTTGCTTTTTCACGCCTTCGACCAGCCCCTTTTTTAATTCCTTGGAGCCATGCATCGGGATTTCCGATTTCCGGCTGCCGAGCCGCACGACCAAATGGCCGGAGCCACCCGGCTTGGTCTCGAACGTGCAACCCTGTTGGCGAAGCCAGGCTTTGAACTGGTTACTGTTCATGGATCAAGAATACACAAAAATGTTTATCTTCTCCATTCAAATCACCTTGGAAAACCGCTGCTGTTTCTGCTCCCGCAGATAGCGGTCGAACGCCATGCAGATGTTGCGAATCAGCAACCGTCCAGCCGGCAACACCCGGATGCCGGTTTCACTCAGCGCCAGCAGCCCGTCCGCCTGCATGTCGGCCAACTCCGCCAGCTCCACCGCAAAGTAGTCACGAAAACGGATGCCGAATTGGCGTTCGATGGCGGAAAACTCCAGCTTGAAATGGCAAATCAGCGCCGTGATCGCTGCCCGCCGCAGCCGGTCGTCGGCGTCCAGCCGCACCCCCCGGAATACCGCCAACCGGCTTTCGTCAATCCGTGCGTAATACTCTTCCAAGGTTTTCAGGTTCTGGCTGTAGCTGTCGCCGACCATGCCGATGGAAGTGGCGCCGAGTCCGATCAGATCGCAGTCGGCGTGGGTGCTGTAACCCTGGAAGTTGCGATACAGGGTGCCGGCCTGCTGCGCCCGCGCTAACTCGTCGTCGGGTTTGGCAAAATGATCCATGCCGATGTAGATGTAGCCGGCCTGGGTCAGCCGCTCGATCACGGTTTTCAGGATCTCCAGCTTCATCGCAGGCGGCGGCAGGGCGCTGGCGTCAATCTGGCGCTGGGTCTTGAACAGTTCCGGCAGGTGGGCGTAGTTGAACACCGAAATCCGGTCGGGACTCTGGGTGATGATCTCGTCCACGGTGCGGCCGAAGCTGGCGACGTTCTGGAACGGCAGGCCGTAGATCAGATCGACGCTGATCGACTGGAAACCCTCGCGGCGGGCGGCGCCCATGACCTTCAGAGTGATTTCCCGCGACTGGATGCGGTTGACCGCTTGTTGCACCTCGGGATCGAAATCCTGCACGCCCAGACTCAGCCGGTTGAACCCCAGCTCCCGCAGCAGGGCGATGGTATGGTCGTCGGTCTCGCGTGGGTCCACCTCGATGGAATACTCCCCGCTGTCGTCGTCAAGCAACCGGAAATGCTCGCCGGTGACCCGCATCAGTTCGCGCATTTCGTCGGCGCTGATGAAGGTGGGCGTGCCGCCGCCCCAGTGTAGTTGCGTCACCGGGCGGCTCCGGTCGAACAGCGCACCTTGCAGCGCGATCTCCCGGTACAGGTGGTCGAGATAGGGAATGGTGTGACGGCGGTTCTTGGTGACGATCTTGTTGCAGGCACAGTAGAAACAGACCGTGTCGCAGAAGGGGATGTGAACGTACAGCGACAATGGCCGGCCGCTGGCGTTGCTGGCCAGAGCCAATTCCCGGTATTCGGCCTCGCCGAAGCCGTCGTGGAACTGAACGGCGGTTGGATAGGAGGTATAGCGGGGACCCGCCTTGTCGTACTTGCGGATCAGGGCGGGATCGAACAGAAGAATGCTGTTCATGGTAGTTGGCCCCAGGGCGCCGGATGCCCAAAGAAGAAGCCCTGCGCATAGTCCACGCCCAGTTCGCGCAAGCGCTCGACGATGGCTTGACTGTGAGCGTATTCGGCGACGGTTTGGATGCCGAGGGCGTGGCCCATCTGGTTGATGGCCGCGACCAGGGCGCAATCGCTGGCATTCTCGATCATGTCCTTGACGAAGCTGCCGTCGATTTTCAGGTAGTCGACCGGCAGGGTCTTGAGATAGTGGAACGAGGACAGGCCACTGCCGAAATCATCCAGGGCCAGTTGACTGCCATGCCGTTTGAGCGTCGTTATCAACTCGACGGCACGGCGCAGGTTCTGAATGGCAGCGGTTTCGGTGATCTCGAAACAGACGCGCTCCGGAGGGAAGGCGTGTTCGGCGAACTGGGCCTCGATGAAGGCGAGCAGAGTCTCGTCGCTGAGGGAATTGCCGGACAGGTTGATGGCAATCCGGGCGCCGGTCCGGCCGATGCCGTTGGCATAGGCGCGAAACGCCGCCTGGATCACCCAGCGGTCGATGGCGCCCATCAGGCCGTAGCGTTCGGCGGCGGGAATGAACGCCGCCGGCAGCACCAGTTCGCTGGTTGCCTCCGCGCTGCCCTTGTACGCAACGCGAAGCAGAACCTCATAACGTACCGGGCGCGGGTTTGGCGTGGCCAGGGATACGATGGACTGATAGTGCAACCGGAACCGGCCCTGTTCCAGCGAATCCCGCAGCCCGGCCGCGCCCAGGATTTCGCCGTGGCGCTGCGCCGTTTCGCTGTCCTCGCGCTGATGATAGCTGTGGACGCGGTTGCGACCCAGTTCCTTGGCGGTGTAGCAGGCGACGTCGGCCTGGGTGAGTAGTTGGGCAGTGTTTTGCTTCTCCGCCGTGATGGGCACCAGGCCGATGCTGACTCCGATCTGGTAGCTGCGATCCTCCCAGTGGAACCGGTGGTCCCGAATGGTGCTCACCACGGTCTGGGCGATGATCTGGGCGCGGTCCAGGGGACAGTTGTCCAGCAGCAGGCCGAACTCGTCGCCGCCGATCCGGGCCAGGGTATCGCGCTCGCGGAACATGCCGGACAGGAGGGTGTTGATTTGGCGGAGCAGTTCGTCGCCGGCCGCGTGGCCGGCGGTGTCGTTGACGACTTTGAACTGATCCAGGTCCAGATAACACAGCGCATGGTGGGCGCCGTACTGCTGGGCGCTGGTCAGCGCCCGTTGCAGCCGCCGCTCGAATTCCGACCGGTTGACCAAGCCGGTGAGGGCGTCGTGGCTGGCGTCGTATTCCAACTGACGGGTCAGTTGGCGGGTTTCGGTCACGTCGTGAAACACCAGCACGGCGCCCAAAACCTGGCCGTTCCGCCCGCGAATCGGCGCAGCCGAATCATCGATTTGGTATTCCTGCCCGTGGCGCCCGAGCAGGACGGAGTGATTGGCCAAGCCGACGATTTTCCCTTCCTGGAGACAGCGCACCACCGGGTCGGGCGCCGGCTGGCGCGTGTGCTCGTTGACGATGTGGAAGACTTCACTCAGGGGCCGGCCCTGGGCCTCGGCCGTGGTCCAGCCGATGAGCGCTTCCGCCACGGGGTTCAGATAGTCCACGACAGCTTGCCCATCGGTGGTGATCACTGCGTCGCCGATGGAGTGCAGCGTGACCTGCGCCCGTTCCTTGGTTTCGAATAAGACCTCCTCGGCGCGCTTGCGGTCGGTGATGTCCCTCCCCACGCCGACGATGGCAACGACTTGGCCATTTTCATTCAGTACCGCTTGGTCGGCCCACCCGAACCAGCGCCAACCCGCTTGAGTCAGGGCGCGTTGCTCGTGATAATCCCGATAGGGAGGCCGGAACAGATCCTCCATGGCCTTGGCCGTTGACTCCCGGTCCTCTCCGTGCACCAGGGGCATGAAGGTCTTGCCCAACAGTTCCGCTTCGGTTTTGCCAAAGACTTGGCAGTAGGACGGGCTGACGAACAGGAAGCGGTTTTCGGGATCCACCTTAACGACCAGGTCGGTCTGATTTTCAATCAGAAGGCGGTATTTCTCCTCGCTCGCCCTTAATGCTTCCTCGGCGCGCTGGCGCGCGGTGCTGTCGCGGTAATTGGTGACGATGGCGCCCACGGCGGGATCGTCCAGGAGATTGGTCAAGGTGCCTTCCAGGTACCGCTGCGAACCCTCCTTATGGAGTGCTTGAGCGCAGACGCTGATTTGATCTTTCGGATGGCGCAGGGATTCCGCCAGTCGATCTCGTAGAGAGTCCTGCCAATCCGGATGAATGAATTCGAAAACGAGGTGACCGATCACTTCGGCGGGCTCGTAGCCCAGGATTGCCTTGGTAGCTGGGGTGGTATAGAGGACCGTCCCTTCCAGGTCGAACAGAGCGATGGCGTCGGCACTATTTTCGATGAGGGCTCGGAACCGTCGTTCTTGCGCGCGCAGCGCCTCCTCCGCCTGCTTGCGCTCGATGCGCGCCCGCAGCGCCGACAGGCCATACGCTAAATCATCGGCCAGCTCGGCCAAAAGTTGGGTTTCCTCGACATCGAAAGCGCTGGGTTCGGCCGCGTAGATATTCAACGCACCCAGGACGTGTTCCTCTCGGCACAGGGGAAGCGCGATCGAGGAGGCATAGCCGCGCTTGAGCGCCTCCGCGCGCCACGGGGTGTAATGGGGATCGGTCAAGCAATTCACGGGCCACGACGGGCCGCCGGGTGCGAATCGCCGTGCCGGTGGGACCCTGACCGTGTTCTTCGTCGGCCCAAGTGATTCGAATCGACTCCAGATATCCGGCTTCGTAACCGGCCTGCCCGACGGGCCGGACGGTTTTGTTTTCATCCTGCTCCGCCAAACCCACCCAGGCCAACCGATAGCCGCCCACCTCGACGATGAGCCGACATATCTCTGCCAGCAAAGCAGCTTCGTTGGTTGCCTTGACCAGGGCCTGGTTGCAGGCGCTGAGCAGTTGCAGGGCGCGGTTGACCGTCTGCAAGCGCGCTTCAGCCTGTTTGCGCTCGGTGATATCCACGCCGACCGATTGAAAGCCGGTAACCTTGCCCTGGTCGTCGAAAAACGCGAAATCGTGCCACAAATGCCAGCGGGCAATCCCGTCCGCCCGGATCGTCTTGTGCTCGTATTGGCGCGCTGGCGCCGCCGGGGTGAAGGCCGCCAGTTGCTCCCACACCTCCGCCTGCTCCTCCGCGCAGAGAAATTCGATAAACCGTTGGCCGATCAACTCTTCCGGCTGGCGCCCAAAGAATCGGGCATACGCTGCATTGACGAAGGTCAGGGTGGTGTCCGGTAGAAACCGGCAGATCAGATCGGGTTGGTTCTCGACCAGTTGGCGGTACAGCGCCTCGGTCTCCCGCAAGGCCGCCTCGGCTTGCGTGCGTTCGGCGATCTGCTGGCGTAGCTCGGCATTGGCTTGCAGCAACTCCGCGTTACGCGCCGCGACCTGCTGTTCCAGCTCGGTGGCAGCCTGCTCCAGGGCCTGTTGTATCCGCCGATACTCGCTCACGTCGCGAATGGCGGCCAGGACGTGGGGACCCGCCGGGGTAGGCAGGGGGTTAAGACTGATTTGCGCCGCAAACTCGCTGCCGTCTTGCCGCAAGCCCCATAATATGGGGCCAGTGTCCATCGGCCGGTGGTGGGGATTGCGGAAATGATCGGCCACGTGCTGATCGTGTAAATCCCGCAAGCGCCCGGGAATGAGAATATCCAGCGGCTGGCCGGCGAGCGTTCCCGGCGGATAGCCAAACAAGCGTTCGGCCAAGGCGTTGGCTTGAACGATCCGGCCGGACTGATCCACCACGATCATGGCGTCCGGCGCCATTTGCAGCAAGCCGTTCTCAACCTGAGTCACTTCTGTTGCCGTCAGCATGACACTTCCTTGAATTTATTCTTCTGGGTCTTCACAACCGGCGCAACTGTGCGGCGTTCAACAGGAACACCCCCTGTCCGCCCCGCTCGAATTCCAGCCAGGTGAAGGGTACATCCGGGAAAGTTTCGCACAAGGCATATTGGGCATTGCCGACCTCGACGATCAGCAGCCCGTCGCGCTGCAAGTAATCGGCGGCCTGGCGCAGGATTTCCACCACCACGTCCAGCCCCTCCTCGCCGGCGGCCAGCCCGAGCCGTGGCTCGTGCTGGTATTCGGGCGGCAGGTTGTCCAGTTCTTCCCGGCCCACGTAGGGTGGGTTGCTGATGATGAGGTCGTAGCGGCGTCCCTTCAGCGCCGAGAACAGATCGGACGGGATCACCTCCACCTGATCCTCCAAGCCATGCTCGGCGACGTTTCGCCGTGCCACCTCCAGCGCCTCGGCGGAAATATCCACCAAATCCACCCGGGCGTCCGGGAAGGTGTAGGCGCAGGCGATGCCGATGCAACCGCTACCCGTTCCCAGATCCAGGATATCGCCCACCTGCCGGCTGTCCGGCACCCAAGGTGAGAAATGGCGCTCGATCAGCTCCGCCAGAGGCGAACGCGGAACCAAAACCCGTTCGTCCACGTAAAATGCCAGCCCCATGAACCAAGCTCGGTTGGTGATATAGGCGGCCGGTTTGCGCTCGATGATGCGCCGCTCCAGTAGTTGAAAGGCTGCCTGTTGTTCGGGCGGCGTCAGGTGCGACTGAAAATATTCCGCGTGCAGGTCTGGCGGCAGGTGCAGCGCGTGCAACACCAACGCCGCCGCTTCGTCGATGGCGTTTTCGGTGCCGTGGCCGAAATGCAGGCCGGCCTCGTTCATCCGGCTGGCGCCCCAGCGGATGAGGTCACGAATCGTGCGCAGATAAGAGGAGACGTCGTCGTGGTCGGTCATCGGGAATCGGATGTAAAGGGTGAAAGAGGCGTTGGATTCGGCGGCATTCTACCGTTGCTTCAGCGAACCGGATATGCTCCCGTCCGCCGTCCACCCCCACGATCTAGGCTACTCGAAAGGCGCCGATTATGACCGCAAGCTTGAGCGACCACCTGCGCTACCTGCCGCAATACCTGCTGCCACAACGGCTGTTGACTCGCCTGGTTTATCGGTTGGCGCGGGTTCGGATACGCTGGTTTAAAGATCTATTGATCCGCCAGTTCGCTCGGCGGTTCCGGGTGACGCTGGACGAGGCGCTGGAACCGGATGCGGGCGCCTTTGCCGATTTCAACGCTTTCTTCACCCGCGCGCTCAAGCCCGGCGCGCGGCCGGTGGCGCCGGGCGACCGGACGGTGTGCTGTCCGGTGGATGGCGCGGTCAGCCAGATCGGCCTCGCGGAGGCCGATACGCTGCTGCAAGCCAAGGGGCGAACCTTTTCGCTGACCGCGCTGCTAGGCGGCGATCCGGAACGGGCGCGGCCGTTCCAGGGCGGCGCCTTCGCCACGTTGTATCTGTCGCCGCGGGATTATCACCGCATCCACTTGCCGTTGGCCGGCCAGTTGCGGGCGATGGTTCACATTCCCGGCAAGCTGTTCAGCGTGTCACCGCTGACCACCCGGATGGTGCCGGAGCTATTCGCCCGCAACGAGCGGGTGGTGACTCTGTTCGATACCCTGGCGGGACCGATGGCGTTGGTGCTGGTGGGAGCGATCAACGTATCGTCCATCGAAACCGTGTGGGCGGGGACGATCACGCCACCGCTGGGAACCACGATTCGGCATTGGAGCTATCCACCGAACGGCGATGGCGCGGTCCGGCTCGACAAAGGCGCGGAGCTGGGCCGCTTCAACATGGGTTCCACCGTAATCCTGTTGTTCGGCCGGGGGGCGGCGCGTTGGGAAGCCGAAATCCGCCCGGGCGCGGCGGTGCGGATGGGGCAACGCCTGGGGAAGGTCGCAAAACCAGCAACCTGACCAGGCGTCAGGCAATGTCGACCGGAAACGCCAGTACCTCCGCCAGCGATTTTTTCCCCGCCGCCAGCATCAGCAGCCGGTCCAAACCCAGCGCCACCCCGGCGCAATCTGGCAATCCAGCCTCCAAGGCGGCGAGCAGATTCTCGTCAATCGGTGCGACCGGCAATCCCAGCGCCTGGCGCGCCGCGTTTTCCGCTTCAAAGCGGCGGCGCTGTTCGCCGGCGTTGCCCAATTCGTGAAAGCCGTTGGCAAGTTCGACGCCGTTCAAGTACAACTCGAAGCGTTCGCCCACCGGCGGATCGCCAGGTCGCAGCCGCGCCAACGCCGCCTGCGAGGCCGGGTAGTCGTATAGGAAGATCAGCCGTCCCATGTCCAGGCGCGGCTCGATGCAATGGGTCAACAATAAATCCAGCCAGGGATCGGTCTGGGTTGTCGGCATTCCCTGAGGAATCGGCACGCCCCGCGCCTCTGCGCGCATCGCCAATTCCGTCACGCCAACCCGGTGTGGGTCCAGGTCCAGGTGACGCTGGAATAACTCGCGGTAGCTCAACCGCTCCGGTTCGGCCAGTGATACCCGGCCAGACAGCAACGCCGTCACCAATTCCGCCACCTCGTCCATCAACCGGTGATGGTCGAAGCCGACCCGATACCATTCCAGCAAGGTGAATTCAGGATTATGATGACGGCCCGCCTCGCCATCGCGGAACACCCGCGCGATCTGGTAAATGCAACCGCTGCCCGCCGCCAACAGCCGTTTCATCGGGAATTCCGGCGAGGTGTGCAAAAACAGCGTCCGGCCGTGGCGCGGTCCCGGCCCGGAGTACAGGGTGTCTGAAACTGGCCAGATGCGGATCGGTGACCGCCGCCGCAGACAACGCAGGCGTTTCCACTTCCAGGACTCCGCGCGCCGCGAAGAAGGCCCGGGTGTGCGCCAACAGTTCGGCCCGCAGGCGCAGGGTGGACCCAATCGGCGCTGGGCCGTCCAGGCGGGTTGTTCCACGGTACGGCGCGATTCAGGTTATTCCTTGACCCGGGAGACGTACTCGCCGGTGCGGGTGTCCACCTTGATGACCTCGCCGCTCTGAACGAACAACGGCACCCGCACCACCGCGCCAGTTTCCAGCGTCGCCGGCTTGCCGCCGCCGCCTGAAGTGTCGCCGCGCAGGCCGGGATCGGTCTCCATGATGGTCATGATCACGAAATTGGGCGCGGCCACGCTCAGCGGTACGCCGTTCCACAGCGTCACCTGGCAGATTGCCTCTTCCTTTAGCCATTTGGCGGCATCGCCAACGGCCGCGGCGTCGGCGGTCAACTGCTCGTAGCTTTGTTGATCCATGAAGTGCCAGTACTCGCCATCGTTGTAGAGATATTGCAGCTCCACATCGATTACGTCGGCGCCTTCGGCAGTATCGCCCGACTTGAAGGTGCGTTCGATGGTCCGTCCCGTCTTCAAGTTCCGCACCTTGACCCGATTGAACGCCTGGCCTTTGCCGGGCTTGACGAATTCGTTTTCCACGATGGCGTAGGGATCGCCATCCAGCATGATCTTCAGCCCGCTTTTAAATTCATTGGTACTATACGTCGCCATGTAAAACCTGCCTTCCGCTAGAGTGGTGGAGCTACTTCAACCAAGTATGATAACGGCAAAGGCGATTTCGCGTCAGGTTCCGGATTGGCAACGGGAACTGGCCCGGGCGATCACCGATCCAGCCGCACTGTTGCGGGAACTGGAACTCGACCTCGCGCAGTTGCCCGCCGTGCGGGTGGCGGCGGCGCGCTTTCCAATGCGGGTTCCGCGTGGATTCGCGGCGCGGATGGTTAAGGGCGATCCGAACGACCCACTACTGCGGCAGGTGTTACCGTTGGCAGTGGAAATGGAACCCACGCCGGGTTTTGTAGTCGATCCAGTGGGGGACAGGGCGGCGCGGGCAGCGCCGGGCGTACTGCACAAATACCACGGCAGGGCGCTGCTGATCGCTACTGGAGCCTGCGCCGTGCATTGCCGGTATTGCTTCCGCCGGGAATTTCCCTACGCCGAATGTCTTGCCGGCGCGGACGAGTGGCGGCCCGCCCTGGCGTATCTGGCCGCCGACCCCAGCCTCTGCGAGGTGATTCTGAGCGGTGGCGATCCGCTGTCCCTGTCCGACCGACGGCTGGGAGCGCTGCTCGCGGAACTGGACCGCATCCCCCATCTGGCACGGCTGCGTATTCATAGCCGGCAGCCGATCGTGCTGCCCGAGCGGGTGGACGACGGATTGCTGGATGTACTCGCCCAAACCCGGTTGCGGCTGGTGCTGGTGGTCCACGCCAACCACCCGCGGGAGATTGACGACACCGTACGCGTGGCGTTGACGCGGCTGTCGGCGGCTGGTGTGACCCTGTTAAATCAATCGGTCCTGCTGCGCGGCGTCAACGATTCAGCGGCGGTCCTGGCCGAACTGAGCGAGACGTTGTTCGCCGCCCGGGTGATGCCCTACTACCTGCACCTGCTCGACCCGGTGCGCGGCGCGGCGCATTTCGACGTGAAGAAAACAGAGGCATCGGCTATCATGAAAACACTACGTCAGCGTTTGCCCGGTTATCTGACGCCCCGCCTGGTGCGCGAACAACCCGGACAACCGGCCAAAACCCCGGTCGGGTAGCATCGCCGGCGCCGTCTCCGCTTTCCTTTTTGGGCTACGCCATTGGCAGAGGTTGGCACGCGTGTCTAGTCCTTCCGTTATCAACCTGCTCATTGTGGATCGTTCCCGATCCGACATCGACCATATCGCCCAGACCCTGCGCGGCGATGGGTATCAGATCGAACTGATCGATACCGACCAGACGGAAACCGCCCGCAACGCGATCGATTACCAACCCTTGGAACTGATCCTGCTGCGAGTGGGTGAAAGCCTGCCCACTATCGCCGAAATGCGGCTGATGGTGGCCGAGGCCCGGCAGGATATTCCGATCATCGCCGTGGTGGACGACGAATGCCGCTCTCAATACCGGGCCGCCCGACTGCTGGAGGAAGGAGCCGACAATTTATTCTATCTGGATGACGCCGATCATCTGGTGGCGGTGGTGCGCAAGGAACTGCAACACTTGCAGGCGCGCAAGCGCGAGCAGTCCTTCGAGACCCGAGTCAAGGAGAGCGAGAACCGCAGTCAGGCGCTGCTGGAAAACATCCAGGAAGCCATTGCCTACATTCATGAAGGCATCCACGCCTACGCCAATCCGGCCTACCTGCGGCTGTTTGGCTACGAAGACAAGAGCGAATTGAACTCGATTCAACTGCTCCACATGGTGCCGCCGGGTTACCGGGACGCGCTGAAAAGCATCCTGCGCCGCAGCATCCGATCCGGCAAGGCAATCGAACCCGTGGAGTTGGCCGGGGTGCGCCGCAACGGTCAGACCTTCCCGATTCTGCTGGAATGCGCGCCGACCCGGATGAACGACGAGCCTTGCACCCAGATCATCGTGCGCGACGCCACCCCCGAAAAGAGCGCCTACAACCAGCAGCTCGAGAATCTCCTCAAGTTCGATGAAGCGACCGGGCTGTACAGTCGGCGATTCTTTCTGGAAACCCTTGATATTACCCCTAGCGGCGCTGTGCTGTACGTCTTGTTCACGGATTACGCCGCCATCCGCTACGCCATGGGGTTCGAGGCAGTCGAACAGTTCATGCTCGAAACCGCCCGGCTGCTTAAGTCCATGTTGGCGCTCGATGACTTCGCCGCGAATTTCGCCAGCGGCGTGTTCGCGCTGTTCGTCCCCGAGAATTCCCCGACCGATCCCCTTGATTTGGCCGAACGCATCCGCGCGACCATCGCTGAGCATAGTTTTCAGATCGGTGGCAAGCTGTTTACGACCACTTGTTGCATTGGTGTCTGCCAGGTGCGCGACAGTAATGAGACCGCGGTCCAGATTATGTCGCACGCCGATCGCGCCTGCGAGACCGCGCGACAGAAGGGGGGCAATCAGGTCGAGTCGTTTACACCTCCCAAGGAAGTACTCTCGGGCAGGGCCGCCATCAGCCCCGAGGATGAAGCCATCCTCCGCCTGATTCGAGCCGCCCTAACCCAGGGGAGGCTCAGCCTGATGTATCAGCCGATCGTTAGCTTCGAGAACTCCGAAGAAGCGCGCTACAAGGTTTACCTGCAGATCATGGACGAGGAAGGTAAACCGCAAATCATGGATAAACTGGGTACCGCGGCGGTGCGTTACGGCGTGATGGGCGCCCTGGACAAATGGACGATTATCCGGGGTCTGGGGATGCTCCTGGAAATGCAACATACCACGGCCAAACCGCCGTTCCTGTTTATCCGCATCTCCCGCAATTCGCTCACGGACAAGGAGTTCTTCGACTGGCTCAAGAAACGCTTTAAGGATAGCCGGCTGGGGGGGCACTACCTGGTGCTGGAAATCAAGGAGGACAACGCCGACGACTGCTTCGAGGAAGCCAAGCAGTTACGCGCCTCCCTGCGGGAATTGGGCTGCGGCCTGGCCCTGTCCCACTTCGGCGGCAAGGCGCATTCCGAACGGCTGCTCAAGGAACTGGTTCCCGATTACATCAAGCTCGACGGCAGCCTGATCGAACGGCTGGCTAAGGCCAAGGATGAAAACAGCCGGCGGGCAATGGCGAAGCTGGCCCAACAGGCGCGGGATTTGAAAACCCGGGTGGTGGCCGCCGGCGTCGCCACCGCGCCGCAGATGGCCAGTATCTGGCAGTTTGGCGTGACCCTGGTCCAGGGCAACATGGTCGCCGAAGCCGGACCGAAACCGGATTTCGATTTCAAGCAATACGCTGGTTGAACCCGTCACGCCCGCAAATAGCGCCGCGTTGGCGATCCATCGCGGCGTTTGCCTTTCCGCGCCGTTAAGCCTGCCGCCGCAGCGCCGCGATCCGTTCCTCCAGCGGCGGGTGGGTCATCAGCAGCTTGCGCAGGCCGTCGCCGAGGCCGCCGTTGATGCCGAACGCCGCCATCTGCGAGGGGAGTTGCGAGGGTTCGTGCAACTGCCGCAGCCGTTCCAGCGCCGCGATCATTTTACCGCGGCCAGCCAGCCGAGAGCCGCCCGCGTCGGCGTGAAATTCCCGATAGCGGCTGAACCACATCACGAGCAGCGAGGCCAGGAAGCCGAACAGGATTTCCATGACGAAGCTGGTCAACATGTAGCCGATGCCGGGGCCGCGATTCTCGCCCCTGGACAGCAATTGATCCACCACATACCCGACCACCCTCGCCAGGACGATGACGAAGGTGTTAAGCACGCCCTGCAACAGGCTCAGCGTCACCATGTCGCCGTTGGCGACGTGGCTGACCTCGTGGCCGAGCACCGCTTCCACCTCCTCGGCGCTCATTTGCTGCAGCAGGCCGGTGCTGACCGCGACCAGCGCCGCGTTGCGGTTGGCCCCGGTGGCGAAGGCGTTGGGTTCGGGGGAGTCGTACAGGGCGACTTCGGGCATGCCGATACCGGCCGCCTGCGCCTGGCGCCGGACGGTTTCGACCAACCAGCGCTCGGTCTGAGTGCTCGGTTGCTCGATTATCTGAGCGCCGACCGACCTCTTGGCGATCCATTTCGACATCAGCAGCGAGATCAGCGAGCCGCCCATGCCGAAAATCGCGGCGAAGATCAGCAGGCTGGTAAGATTCAGACCCGACTGGTACAGGAAACGGTCCACGCCCAGCAGGCGGGCGACGATGCCGAGCAGCAGTACGACCGCCAGGTTGGTGGCGACAAACAGCAGGATGCGTTTCATGACAGACTCCAATGGACAGGTTGCTGGCTAATCTATAGGTGCGCCGCGCGGAATTTCAAGCCGGCTCTGGCCGGCGGGTGACGAACATGGCATCGCCGTAGCTGAAAAAGCGATAGTGCTGTTCAACCGCGTGGCGGTAGGCGTTCAAGACTTCGGCATGGCCGGCGAAAGCAGCGACCAGCATCAGTAGCGTGGATTCCGGCAGATGAAAATTGGTGAGCAGGGCATCCAAGCAGCGGAAGCGATAACCGGGGTAAATGAAGATGCGGGTTTCGCCGCGCCACGGCTGAATGTCGTCCCTTCGGGCGGCGGTTTCCAGGGCCCGCGCCACCGTGGTGCCGACCGCGATCACTCTTCCTCCGCGGGTTCGAACCGCCCGGATTCGCTCGCAAACTTCGACGTCAACCTCGATCCATTCGCCATGCATGACATGTTCGGCGATGCGCTCGACCCGCACCGGCTGGAAGGTGCCCGCGCCGACGTGCAGGGTGACGAACGCCCGCTCAACGCCCCGCTCCGACAGCCGGTCGAGCAGCGCCTGGTCGAAGTGCAGGCCGGCGGTGGGCGCGGCTACCGCGCCGGGTTGGCGGGCGTAGACGGTTTGATAGCGTTCGCGGTCGTCCGGAGTCGGATTGCGGCGGATGTAAGGCGGCAGCGGCATTTGGCCGTGCCGTTCCAGCAACGCCAACCACGGCTCGTCGCCGTCGAGGCCGATTTCAAACCACTCGCCGTGACGGCCGAGCACGGTGCCAGTGAAACCCGCGTCGAACAGCAACGCGCCGCCGGCTTTGGGCGACTTGCTGGCGTGGAGATGGACCAGCGCCCGCCGTTCGTCCAACACGCGCTCGACCAGAATTTCGATTCGTCCGCCGCTGGCCTTGCGGCCGAACAGCCGCGCCGGGATCACCCGGGTGTCGTTGAATACCAGCAGATCGCCAGGTCGCAGCAACTCGGGCAACTCGTTGAACAGTCGGTCGTGGAGTTCGCCGCTGGCGCTGTCCAGGGTCAGCAATCGGCTATCGCCGCGCCGCGCTGGCGGGTGCTGAGCAATCAGTTCCGCCGGCAGGTTGTAGTAAAAATCCCGCCGCCGCAGCGCGCTGGCCGGTTCCGACGCCGTATCGGTCCCCACTTGCGTTTCCGCCGCCGGCCGGTCATTGTTGAACCCTCGCTGGCTGGCAAACTCTGAGTTAATCATTCCTTCGCTCATTCCCTGGATATTGAAATGCGCAAAACCCTGTTCGTTGCCACAGTCCTATACGTAGCCGGCGCGCTGGCCGCCGATCCGGTTCCTCCACTCGCGCCCGCGCCCGCTGTCGTTCCCACGCCGGTCAAGCAACCGGATCTCGCCAAGCTGCAGGCCGCCCTGAACGTGGCCAAGCCGGATAGCGTCGCGCCGACCGCCATACCGGGATTGTACGAGGTGGTGCTAGGCGGCCAAGTGTTGTACCTGAGCGAGGATGGCCGGTTCGTGGTGCAGGGCGATATCGTCGACTTGGGATCCCGCACCAATCTCACCGAGGACCGTCGCGGCGAGTTGCGCGGCAAAGCCATCGCGGCGGTCGGTGAGAGCAATATGGTGGTGTTCGCCCCCGAGGGGCCGGTCAAGCACACGGTCACGATCTTCACCGATATCGACTGTGGTTACTGCCGCAAGATGCACAGCCAGATCGCGGAGTACAACAAGGAAGGCATCAAGATACGCTACCTGTGGTTCCCGCGCGAGGGCATCGGTTCCGAGTCGTTTAACAAGGCGGTGGCGGTCTGGTGCGCGGATAACCGGCAGGAGGCGCTGACCAAGGCCAAGCGCGGCGAGAGCGTAGAACCAAAGACCTGCGACAATCCAGTGCAGGCTCAGTACGAACTGGGCCAGAAACTGGGGGTGCGCGGCACGCCGAGCTTGATTCTGGAATCCGGCGAAATGTTGCCCGGCTACGTTCCGCCCACCCAACTGGCCCAGATGCTGGCGGAAGGCGAGGATAAAACGCCCAAGCCGGCGGCAAAGCCTTGAAGTTGAACTGCGTGCGTTTTCCCAGCGTATTTGTCTCTCATGGAGCGCCGACCCTGGCGATCGAGGACAACCCGGCGCATCGTTTCCTGCGGGAATTCGGCGCGGAGCTGGGGCGACCGACGGCGATCCTGGTGATTTCCGCCCATTGGGACACCACCGCGCTGGCGCTCGCCGCAGCGCCGCGACTTGAGACCGTTTACGACTTCGGGGGTTTTGACCCGGTGCTGTACACGATCCTCTATGAACCTCCCGGTGCGATTGAGGTGAGCGAGCGCGCCCGTATCTTGCTGGAAAACGCCGGTTTCGCGACGCAAGTCGATCACGCGCGGGGGATCGACCATGGCGGTTGGGTGCCGCTCTTGCTGATGTATCCGCAAGCCGACATTCCGATTGCGCAGTTGAGCGTACAGTCGCGGCTGGGGGCCGAGCATCACTGGCGCGTCGGTCAGGTGCTGCGGCCCTTGCGCGAGGAAGGCCTGCTGATCCTGGCTTCTGGCGGCCTGACCCACAATCTCCGGGAAGCGTTCCGCCATTCTTCCAACGATGCGACGCCGCCAGCATGGGTGACCGCGTTCGGCGAATGGGTGGCGGATACGCTGGCCGGACCACGCCCGGACGATCTGCTCGACTACTCGCGGCGGGCGCCCCATGCTCGGGAGAATCATCCCACCCCGGAACATTTTGTGCCGCTGCTGGTGGCGTTGGGAGCGGGAACCCCGGGAGTCGCAGCGCGCCGCGTGCATTCCAGTGCCACGTATGGAGTTCTCGTCATGGATGCCTACGTGTTCAATTAGAAGATGACCGCCATGTTCTTCGGCCAGAAAATCCATCCGCTCAATTTCGATTGCGCTGAGAGGGTGACCGTCGCGGGCGACAGGGTTGAACTGTCCGGGCCGGGTATCCGGCTGCGGGTGTATTGCCACGAAGTTTTCGCGGGGTGCCTGCGGCTGAGGTTTGAGAATGCAGCCGTCGCCGATCCGCGCCAACATTCAGACGCGGTGCTGCTGGAATGGCGGAAAGTCCGTCCGGTCGCGGCGCGGCTGGAAGCGGAGAGAGCGGTGTTCGCGGCGGAGACGGGGCGGGTCGAACTGGGCGCGGCGTCCTTGCGGTTGGAGCGGGCCGGATTCACCCTGGAAACGGTCGTTGGGGGCATTGGCGCTTGTGGCGAAGCGCTGTTGCTCGCTTTCGACATCTCGGCGGTGGATGGTTGCTACGGCTTCGGTGAGCGCACCAAGCGCTTGAACAAACTCGGCGATAGCGCCGACTGCCTGACCGTGGACGTGGTGTCGGTATTCCGCTACACCTACGCCCGCGACGATTACGATCCCACCTACGTCGCCATTCCCTTCGCGATTCTCAAAAGTGTCGATCGGTTTCTGGGTTTATTTTTCGACAATTCCGGCCGGGCGGTGATGGATGCCGGCAAAGTCCAGCCGGGAGAATTCGGGTATCAGTCGTTGGACGGTGTTACTGACCTCTACGTTCTCGCCGGGCCGACGTTGCGTGAGGTGACGCAGAGCTATGCGGCGCTGACTGGCCGAGCGCCGCTGCCGCCGCTGTGGGCGCTGGGTTACCACCAGTGCCGCTGGGGTTATCAGTACGAGGCGGAGTTTCGTGAGCTGGCCGCCCAGTTCGCCGCCACCGACGTGCCGGTCAGCGCCTTGTGGTACGACATCGACTACATGGACGGCAACCGGCTGTTTACCTGGGATCGAGTGGATTTCCCCGATCCCGCCACGCTGAATCTCGATCTCAAGGCCGTCGGTATCCGTGCCGTGACGATTGTTGATCCCGGGGTGAAGCGCGAGCCGGGGTATGCGGTTTACGACAGCGGTCGGGAACGGCAGGTTTTCTGCCAGACGGCCAGCGGTCGAGATTACGTGGGCAAGGTCTGGCCGGGCGACACGGTGTTTCCCGACTTTACTCTGGAGACGACTCGAGACTGGTGGGCTGGCTGGCTGGCGGAATTCTTGCGCAATAGCGCAGTGGAAGGGGTCTGGCTGGACATGAACGACCCCGCCACGGGTTACAGCCGTACCGAGGAAATGCGCTTCCAGCATGGCGCGGTTCCTCACGACCGTTTTCACAACCAGTACGCGCATTGCATGGCCATTGCCAGCAGGCAAGCCTGCGACCGGCTGGATCCAGATGGTCGGCCGTTTCTGCTCACGCGCAGCGCTTGCGCCGGCACCCAGCGTTACAGCGCGGTGTGGACTGGCGACAATGCCAGCAATTGGAAGCATCTGCGGATGGCGCTGCCGTGTTCGTTGAACCTGAGCCTGTCGGGGGTGGCGTTCAACGGTCCCGACGTGGGTGGCTTCATGGACGACACGAGCGCCGAACTGCTGGTGCGGTGGCATCAGGCGTGTTGTCTGTTCCCGTTCTTTCGCAACCATTCCATCCGCCATTCCCGCCCGCAGGAGCCGTGGCAGTTCGGGCCGGGGCCGCAGGCGGCCATGCGCGGCGCGATCCGCACCCGCTACCGTTTGCTGCCCTATCTTTACCAGTGTTTCTTTTCACATTGGCGGGACGGCGATCCGATCATCCGCCCGTTGCTCTATCACTATTCCGGTCCGGAATACATCGATCTGGACGATGAATACCTTCTCGGTGATGCGCTGTTGGTCGCGCCGGTGTTGCAAGGGGAAGGGCAGGGGCCGGAAATCGTCCGCGACGGCGTGAAATACCAGGAACGGCCGGTGCGCCTGCCGCCGGGGTGGTGGTTCGATCTGAATCGCGGTGAGTGGGTGGAAGGCGGACGGGTTTTGCCTTATGCCGCTTCACTGGATGAATTACCGCTGTTCGCCCGCGACGGCGCGGTGCTGCCGTATTTCGCTGGTCCGTTGCAAAACAGCGTCATGGACCTGCGCGCCGTTGAACTGCATCTGTTCTGCCGGGATGGGCCGGCGCGGTACGATTACTTGATGGATGATCGGGAAACCCGGCGCTATCAAGCCGGTGCTTACGGCATCGCCCGCATCGCGGCGGAAATCGAAGGCGAGCGGTTTCGCGTTGTCATCGCTGAATCAGGCAACTATCCGGCCGACACGGTTGTATTTACGCCGGTGCTCTACGGCCGCCCGGAAACACGGGAACTGGAACTGACCGTCAATAACCGTACCATGACCCGACCGTTGCAAACCGAGCATCGTGAGTGGCTGTGCCGGGAGTGGGTGGTGCGGGTTGCCATGAAAGTACTGGACTTTCATCGTCGGGGGTGTCAAGACCAATTGAAATGACCGTTAGTGGAGCGAACCCCAACAAATTACGCGAAGCCGGAGGGCAGGCGTCGGCTTGAAGGTTCGACGAAGGGTCCAAAGTTCATCAACGTTTTGCAAGTCAAGACTATGGCGACATTCACGATTACCGGCGACGTCGATCCCTTTCTGCACGTTTCGCTGCGCAAGGGCGAGCGGATTTACTGCGAATCCGATGCGATGGTCATGATGGAAGACACGCTCGATCTGACTGGAAAAATGACCGGTGGCCTGGGCAGCGCACTCATGCGTCGGTTCGCCAACGGCGAATCGTTTTTTCAGCAGCACATCGAAGCGACCCGCGGAGACGGGGATTGCCTGCTGTCGCCGGTGCTGCCGGGCACGATCCAGATTCTGGAGGTCGGCGCGATCGGATACATGCTCAGCGACGGGGCATTCGTGGCCGCCGAAAGCGGCGTGGATCTGCGGGTCCGCGCTCAGAACATCGGCAACGCACTGTTGGCTCAGACCGGCGGTTTCTTCGTCGGCGAAGCTACCGGCAAAGGCAAGCTGGCAGTCTCCGGGTTTGGCTCCGGTTTTATCCTGGATGTGGAGCCGGGCAAGGATGTGATCATCGATAACGCACACGTGGTGGCCTGGGACAGCCAGTTGCGTTACGAACTTTCGGTCCCCAGTCAACAGGGCGGGGGACTGTTTAACCGGTTGGTCAGCAGCGTGACCAGTGGGGAGGGCGTCGTGCTGCGCTTTTCCGGGAAAGGGAAAGTGGTCATCTGTTCGCGCAACCGCAACGCCTTTGCAAGCTGGGTGCGCGGCGGGGCCCGAGGATAGTATGGTTCCCCAAAGGGTTATCCTTTCGGAACTTCTTGCATGATCAACTGGCACCGCCTATTTGGCTTGACGCTGGCTGACTACTTCACCAACACGGCCTACCAAGTGGAGATGGAGAAGGATCTCGCACGAAAGCGGCAATTGCTGGATATCGTCATCATCCGGTCCGCGGGGGTGGGTCCACCCCTGGTGGATCCTTGCGACGGTCTGGAGAGCTTGCGCCAGCACAATCTGGTCACCTACAAATCCGGGCAGGAGGCGCTGGATGCGTGGGCGCTTGAAGAATTGATGGGTCATTATGTCAATTACCGCAAGAACTTCGCTCCCAAGGAACCTGCCTCGGCGTTTGGCCTCTATGGGGTAGCCACCCGCCGGCCGGAGTCCCTGATGGGCGAAGTTGACCTGCATCTCGTCAAAGCCGGGGTCTACACTCTGCGGGCGTTTAGTCAGCCCATGACCATCATCGTCCTCAAAGAGGTCGAGATCGCGGCCCGAAATGCGCTTTGGGAGCTGTTCAGTTTCGAGGCTGACAAAGTAGCGCAAGGCGCCAGAGATTATCAGTGGCGTCAAGCGGACCACGTGCCAATTCTTCAGGAACTCTATTACCGTTACCGACAATGGGGTATTGCCATGCCATACACTTTCGAGGATTTCCGCCGGGATTTGGCTAAGGAACTGCTGAAGGAATTGCCGCCCGAGGAACGCCTGCGGGGGTTGCCGCCCGAGGAACGCCTGCGCGGATTGCCGCCCGAAGAACGCCTGTGCGGTTTGTCCGAGGAGGAGTTGGTGCGGATGCAATCTTTACTGGAGAGTACAAGGAAGCATTAAGGTTCTCCAGCCGGTCTTCTCGCGCATCAAGCCCGAAGCCCTTGAACCGATCATAGACTCCCAGCCGCGACCTTCAGGCATGGCCACCCGAGCCGGGCAAGGAGGTGACCGGGGTTACTGCCGTTCTTCTCCCTTGGCCCGCTCCCACAGCGCATCCATTTCCGCCAGCGTCGAATCCGCCGGGGTGCGGCCATCGTCCGCCAACCAAGCCTCGATCCGCCGGAACCGCCTTTCGAACTTGGCGTTGGTCCCGCGCAGCGCCGACTCGGGGTCGAGTTTCAGATGGCGGGCCAGATTGGCGACCGCAAATAGCACATCACCCAACTCGTCGGCCAGCCGTTCCGGCGGTGCGGCGCCGGCGATTTCGTGGCGGACTTCGGTGATTTCCTCCTCGATCTTGGCCAGCACCGGCCCCACCGCGCCCCAGTCGAAGCCGACCCTGGCGGCTTTCTTCTGCAGCTTGACCGCGCGGGTCAGCGCCGGCAGCGCCAGCGGTATCCCGTCCAGTACACCGGCGAATTGCTCGGCCTTTTCGGACGCCTTGATCCGTTCCCAGGCGGCGGTCTGCTCGGCGGCGTCGGCGTAACTCTCATCCCCGAACACGTGCGGGTGGCGTCGGGTCATCTTTTCGACGATGCCCCCCGCCACCTCGGCGAAATCAAAGTGGCCTTCCTCACGGGCGATCTGGGCTTGAAACACAACTTGAAACAGCAAATCGCCCAGTTCCGACCGCAGCTCAGCCCAATCCTCGCGGGTGATGGCGTCGGCGACTTCGTAGGCTTCCTCGATGGTGTGAGGCGCGATAGTGGCGTAGGTCTGCTCCCGATCCCACGGGCAACCGGTATCGGGATCGCGCAGCCGGGCCATCAACTCCAGCAAGGCTTCCAAATCTCGCATGATGGCTCTCCTCAGCGTCCGGCGCGCCGCTTGCCGGAACCGCAGGGACTACCTTGGGTAAAGGCCCTCGCTGGCCGTCGGTCGGGCTCCGGTGGTTTGGGTGATGGTTTGCCGCACGTCACTCGCAAACCCTCGGAGCGAGTTGGCAGGCGGGTGTGCTGGGTCAGAACCGTCTGTGGCCCATGTTTACGTCCCGTCCTTGCGCCTTCGCCGCCGCCGAGCCCGGTGCCGGCGGGCTGCCAGCTTGGAATCAGATGGCGCCTTCCGTTGCCGATTAAATTCGCGTGGCCCATACGCTTGAGCGCCTCGCGCAGCAGTGGCCAGTTCTCCGGATCGTGGTAGCGTAGAAAGGCCTTGTGCAGCCGCCGCTGTTTCAGGCCCTGGGGCACGAATACCGTCTCGTCCCGGTTGCGGTGGATGCCCTTCAGCGGGTTGCGCCCCGTGTGGTACATGGTGGTGGCCAGCGCCATCGGCGAGGGCAGGAACGCCTGCACCTGATCGGCGCGGAAGCCGTTGTGCTTCAGCCACAGGGCGAGGTTAAGCATGTCCTCGTCGGTCGTGCCGGGATGGGCGGCGATGAAGTAGGGGATCAGGTATTGCTCCTTGCCCGCTTCCTTCGAGAATTTCTCGAACAATACCTTGAATCGGTCGTAGGCGCCCAAGCCCGGTTTCATCATTTTTGAGAGCGGACCGGCCTCGGTGTGCTCTGGGGCGACCTTGAGGTAACCGCCGACGTGGTGGGTCACCAGTTCGCGGACGTAGGCCGGATCGCGAATCGCCAGGTCGTAACGAACCCCGGAGCCGATCAGGACCTTCTTCACCCCCGGCAATTCCCGCGCCTTGCGGTAAAGGCGGATCAGGGAGGAATGATCGGTGTTGAGATTCGGGCAAATGTCCGGGTAGACGCAGGACAGCTTGCGACAGCTTTGCTCGATTTCCCGCGACTTGCAGGCGAGGCGATACATATTGGCGGTCGGCCCGCCGAGGTCGGAAATCACCCCGGTGAAGCCCGGGGTCCGGTCGCGGATCTCTTCGATCTCGCGCAGGATCGAGGCTTCCGAGCGGGACTGGATGATGCGGCCTTCATGTTCGGTGATCGAACAGAAGGTGCAGCCGCCGAAACAGCCACGCATGATGTTGACCGAAAACCGGATCATCTCGTAAGCCGGGATGCGCGCGTCGCCATAGCTCGGATGCGGGACGCGGGCGTAGGGCAGAGCGAACACTGCGTCGAGTTCCGCAGTGGTCAGCGGAATCGGCGGCGGATTCAGCCACAGGTCGCGTTCGCCGTGGCGCTGGACCAGGGCACGGGCATTGCCTGGATTGGTCTCCAGATGCAGCAACCGCGAGGCGTGGGCGTAGAGCACCGGATCATTCCTGACTCGCTCGTAACTCGGCAGGCGAATGACGGTTTTGGCGCGGTCGTGGCGCGGCGGACGGTGGTGGAAAGTCAGCGCCCTCACCCCCGGCCCCTCAATCGCCTGCGGGAGAGGGGAGTTGTGATCCAACTCGGTCAAGTCGATCTCCAGCCAGCCCTCCGGCAGGTCGCCACTGTGGATGAAGGCCGTACCGCGAATGTCGCGCATGGCCTTAGGGTGCTCGCCGGCGGCGGCGTGGTGGGAGATTTCGACGATGGCGCGTTCGGCGTTGCCGAACACCAGCAGATCGGCCTTGGCGTCCAGCAGGATCGAGCGCCGCACCTGGTCGGACCAGTAGTCGTAATGGGCGATACGGCGCAGGCTGGCTTCGATGCCGCCGATGACGATGGGCGCGTTGGGATACGCCTCGCGGCAGCGCTGGCTGTAGACGATCACCGCCCGATCCGGCCGCTTGCCGCCCTCGTCATTCGGCGTGTAGGCGTCGTTGTGGCGCAGCCGCCGGTCGGAGGTGTAGCGGTTGACCATCGAATCCATGTTGCCTGCTGTAACCCCGAAAAACAGATTCGGTTTACCCAGCGATTTGAAGGGCTTGGCCGATGTCCAGTCAGGCTGGGCGATGATCCCGACCCGGAAACCCTGCGCCTCCAATAAGCGACCGATGATCGCCATGCCGAAGCTGGGATGGTCAATGTAAGCATCGCCAGTGACGAGGATGATGTCGCAGGCATCCCAACCGAGCACGTCCATCTCGGCGCGCGCCATCGGCAGGAAGGGCGCGATCCCGAAACGGGCGGCCCAGTATTTACGATGGGAGAACAGCGGGGTAGCGGTAAGCATGAACATCCAGAGGGCGCGGGGCCAATGACTGAGAAAGGAAGTCAGAAATTATACGGAGGTGGGCGGCCGATGTCGCACCTCGATCAGGAATGAGGCCGGTTAATGGTTTATCTGCCACAATTCCCAATAGACGGGCTGGACTGGATTCAAGCTGACAGATCGGCGAGCGCCTTGGTCAGGGTTTCCTCCGGTACCCCCTGAGCCTTCAGATTCTCGACCAGGCGTGCGATGGGCGCCTCGTCCAATCGCTCCAGATCGGCGCGCAGACCCTGTCCGATATAGGCCCGGATGAGGGGCTGATAACCGGAATAACCCAGCAGGGGCGCGACGCGCTTTAGGTCTTCGATCACGTCTTCCTGCATCCGCAATGTGGCTGTGGTCATCGGGCGGTCCTTGCGCAACCGTTGTTTCAGATCAGTCATTTTCATCCATGCCCAGGATGGCGTTGCGCGCTTCATCGTTGCGGCTGGCATCGAGGACTTTCAGGAATGGATCGAAGGTAACCGTTCACTCCCCCTCGCCCGCAGGCAGGAGAGGGGCTGGGGGTGAGGGTCGTGGATTCAAAGACTTACCCCCTCACCCTAGCCCTCTCCCCCATGAATGGGGGAGAGGGGACTGAATGGTTACGCGTTGGGATAGCGATAACGCTCAGTAGTGATAGCGGGCTTGGAGAAAATCGATACGCTTGCCACTCACCAGATAGACTGCAATTCCCGGTCTCTTGAAAAGTTCTTTTTGATCAATGTATTATAAGATACCTCTGCCGTTCTTGGGGTTGAGACCTGAGGTTGAGCGTTTGGAGCCAGAATTCATCAGGTAGGGTTCTATCATGAAAAAATCGCCCTCTCCCGTGTCATTACCCTCTTTAAATAAATATGTATCAGCACCGGCCTTATTACATCAAGTTCGGCAGGCCTTCGAACAGATTCCCGACCCGCGTCGCTATGGCCAACAGTTTTCCTTACCGGATGTTCTGATGTCGGGTTTGGCCGTCTTTGGTTTAAAGTATCCCTCCTTGTTAAAATTTGATGAACAGCGGAACGAGTCAATCATCCGTGCCAATCTAAAAGCCTTATATGGCGTCGAACAAGCACCCTGCGATACCCAACTTCGGGCGGTGCTGGATCGCGTGGACCCCGCAGCATTGCGTACACCCTTTATTCGTATTCATCAACGACTTTACCAGAAGAATTTCTTGGATGGATTTCTTTTTTTGGGAAGCTTCCTCGTGAGTGTGGATGGAACCGGTCAATTTTCTTCCTCTCAGGTCCATTGCCCCGAGTGTTGCGTGCGGCATCATCGGAATGGCGAGGTCGGCTATTATCATCAATTGCTCGGAGCGGTGATCGTCCATCCCGACCAAGCCCAAGTGTTAGCACTTTTTCCCGAAGCGATCACGCACCAAGACGGAGCCACCAAGAACGACTGTGAAAGCAACGCGGGCAAACGATTGCTGCCCCAACTCCGCAAGGCCTTTCCCACGTGGCCGTTGCGGGTGGTGGAAGATAGCCTGTCAGGGAACGGTCCGCATCTTAAGTTATTGAAGGAACTCAATATTGGTTATATTATTTCAGTAAAGCCCGAGAGTCAGGAGTCGCTCTTTAGTGAAGTTCAACACCGGATGGCGAAGGGTGAAACCCACGAATTTGAAGCACTAGGAACGGATGGCATTCTGCGAGGTTATCGCTGGATCAATCAGATTCCCTTGAGTAAATCGCATCCGGACATTCTGGTCAATTTTCTCGACTATTGGGAAATTCGGGACGGTAAGGAATATAACTTTTCCTGGATCACCGAGGTCCATCTCACCGCCAGTGTGGTACCACTCGTGATGAAAGGGGGACGTTGCCGCTGGAAGATTGAGAACCAAACGTTTAACACCCTGAAGACGCAAGACTATGAATTTGAGCATAACTACGGCCACGGCAAACAGCACTTAGCCACGGTGCTGGCGATGCTGATGATGTTGGCGTTTCTGATCGATCAGGTTCAGGAATATGGCTACGCTTTTTTTCAGGCCGCCCGCCGGCGCTTTCATTCGCGTACCTCGCTGTGGATCAAAATCAAAGGAATTTTCACCGAGTTGTTGGTTGAGAACTGGGAGAGGTTATGGCGTGCCATTATCTACGGCCATGGGGGTGGATCGCTACAGTTCGATACGTCGTAGTTGAGTAAGTGTCCGTAGTATTTTCTCATTTTCTAGTGTTACGATCAGGGTGAATTTCATAGCAAAATGGGCTTTTGCGAAAGCTCGAGGAAAGTTTTTTTCTTTTTCACCCTATTGAACTTTGGCTTCTCCAAATGTGAGGAAAAGCGCGCTTAAAAAGAGAGAGCGGGAATTGCTGCCAGATAGACCAGCCGGTGTTCCTGGGTGATACGCCGCGACCAGGTTCCCGCCGCCAGGTATTTCAGAGGTTCCGGTTTTCCAATACCACCGAACGGATCGCGCATGATCGCTTCGATCAGTTCGAGAACACGCAACGCCATCCGTCGGTCCGTTTCCACCCAGTAACGCAGATCCTCGCGAAATTCTGGCTGGAAGATGGCATCGCGGTGGATCGTTTTAGCCTTCAACCGATACCCCGGTTTCATCAAGTTCAACTTCGCGGCGCAATTCGGCAATCGTTTGGGGCGTTCCGATGTGTTCGCGCGCCCGGGCCAGGGCATTAAGCAACCGCTCGGCGTTGGCAGGTGATTTGAGCAGATGAGCAGTTTCCAGGAGACCAGCAAGCTCGTCGGCGGCGATGAGCGCCACATCTTCCGCTCCCCGCCGGTGAATAATGACAATTTCCCGGTCGTTGGTGACGGCATCGCACAGGTGGGCGAACTGCGTGTGTGCCTGCGTGTAGGTTGTTTGAATAGTCATCGATTTCGGTATTTCCGCTCCGGAATCAAGGATGCTCTCACCCCTGCCAGCGCCGCCGTTGGTCGAGCCGCCGTAGCGCCTGCTCGTAATTCCTCCCGCGCGAACGGGCGGTCGAGCGACGGCTCCTCGAAGGCTTTGTAACAGGGATGGTACTGATCCATCAGGTTCAGATAGGTGTCGGTCGAAATCTCCCACGCCAGGAACGCCAGCACGGTTTCGGTGTTCGCCAGATCGCCCGGCAGTACCAGATGGCGCACCAGCAGCCCGCGCCGCGCCAAGCCGTTTTCGTCCAGCGCCAGATCGCCGACCTGCCGGTGCATCTCCCGCACCGCCGCCTGGTTCACTTCCCAGTGATATAGGTTGGGCAAAATAGAGCGTTGCCCAACATTCAGAACATTAGCCCAAGGAATCATGATGTTGGGCTACATCAGGCAGGGAGAACAGGGAATGAAATATTTCGTACCAAGGACCCCCTGTCAGGCTAGGGCGTAACCAGCCAAGCGCTCAGGCTTGAAAATCATAGGGTTAGAAAACCAAAAAATACCTGCGACTGGTTAAGCCCATTATGATCAGTGGCTTTTTGTTTAGCAAGCCAACTAAATAGTGTCTGACCGGAAACCCACAGCGTAGGTTGGGGTGACGAAGGAACCCCAACATTTAAATTCCAGCGCCGGCAATCCGGTGGGGTTCGCAAGCTCACCCCAACGATCATGTCGTTGGAACGTCACCCCGGACGATGCAAGTCGGTACTTTCATGGCAACCTACGAGGTTTCAGGGTTTTCGTTCAGACACTAAATAGTATCGGGCTTAACCCATAAAAATTCATCATCTAAATTGCGGACACCGGCGTATTTGTAATTTGCAGAGCCTTGTTCAATACTATCTGGTGCAACTGAATACTTGATGAACCAAGTATGACAGTTGTCTGACCTAATCACTTTGATTAAAGTGATCGTTTGGAATTCACCAATTGAAATATTGCCAAGATGTAATGGCTCTTCAATCAAACTTTTAGATGGCGTTAAAACTCTATCCCTCGCTTGGACCGATTTTATTTCTCCATCTTCCTCAATCTGAATAGTCAGATACATAGGATTATCCGAAGAATAACTATCCTTTGGCAGAATCCATAATGATTCGTCCTCTAAGTTTTGAACCCTCGTGCATCTGCAATGAGTACATCCCTTACAAAGCATTGCTTCAGGTGGATGCTTGATAAGCCAAGTGTAACGTCCATCTGGCCTGATTAGCTTGATCAATATGATCGTCCTGACTTCACCAATTGATATGTCAGCCAGATTCAGTGATTTATCCAATAGGTTTGGGGACGTTTCCAAAGTCACATTTTCTCTGGTCTTGACTAATTTGGTTGCACCGTCTTCCGTAATCTGAATAGTCAAATAAGAACTTTTATCTGTCATTTTGGCTTTCCTCTCGATAAGATCAGTGAACGACTCCGCAGCAAGCTGCGGAGCATGTGCCCGAAGAAATCAAAAATCATAACTGAATCTTGCCAATATCACCCGTTCTCGCGCTGTCAAATCACTTAAGCTAAGATCATCTTCTTGTAATTTGAACTTTTGATCAAGCAAGTTGCGCACTTCCAATGAAAAAAGGCATAAGCGTTTTGTAAACCAGTACCCGATTGCCGCATCAAACAGCACAAAGTCATCAGAACCTAGGGTAAGAACAGACTCATCATTCTGCGATATTGCAAACTCTCCTTTTTGATTGACATAGGTTGCCCTACCCCATGCAAAAAAACCGGAGGGATTAAAATAGCGCAGTTCCAAGGGTACTCTCTGAAGTGTTGAATCACGAAATCCTACCACATTATTTGCGGTATCCGGCCAGTTAAATTCGTTGCTCGACGACTTTTCATACTGATATTGGGCACCGAAAACCCAGCGGGGAGATAGCATCCTATAAAGATAAACGCGTCCTGTTTTCTGCTGGAGATCAACATCGATTGATTCATCCCAAGGCACGATGGTGTCCCGAATTGAAACCTGGGCACCGATATATGAGTCCGAATTAACTTTTTGGTCGATGGCGAGACCATAATAGCGATCATCTTCCCCATTGATACCATCGAAGAACTGATTGAAGCCAGCGATTTGGGTTGGCTCAATCGTCTGGCTGGAAATAACCTTTTTCTTGAGGGATCGAAAAGCGGCTCCTCGTATCGTCGTGCTCTCAAACGGTCGCCAAATGAATCCAAATTTCGGGTTGACTTGTTTTCGATTAACCGCTTCATCCTTGTAGGAGTCGGCGCTCAAACCGAGCGTTACCGCAAGTTTAGAAGGAAAGCGATTGGTGTTATAGAGATAGCCATTCAGATGGCTCACATTTTGGAATTCCAGCGATTCATCGGATTTCTGGAGTTCAGCCTCGCCAACCAAATAACCCAAGCCCGACGTGATTGAAAGAGAGTCCGATTGAAGTATGTGACGAAATTCAAATTGATCCACAGCTTCATGGAAATAGGTTTGATCCGGTCTGGAACCATAGGTTTCTGACTCATTGCTGTGAATGTAGGTGCCAAGAAGTGTGGTGCGCTGACTGGGATTGTAGCGAAAACCAACGCGCCCGGACCATACGTCATAGTCATCCCTATAGCTAGGGTAAAAATCATTAATATCAAAAAAAGAATACCACCGATACCCTGATTCCAAATTGGTCTTGCGAAGTTCGGTCAACACGCTCAAATCGGGGGTTAGTGCCACTTGAAAAAAAGCGTTGAGAATACCTAGCGAAACATCGCTATTCTCGCGATAACCGTTCGTTTCAGTATAGAATTGTCCTAAGCTGTAAGAGAAATTGTTATAGAGGCCAGAAAAAATGAGATTGTCCACCAGAGTACCTCTTTCACCGCCGAACACATCCACATGAACGCGGGTACCATTCGTGGCAAACAGTCGCGTGTACTCGTTAAAGCCCAAGCCATAGGGGCCGATATCATTCAAGAAAGCCAAGCCATCGCTGCTAAGGCGAGGCTGGACAGGGTTGATATTGATCGGTTGCAGCAGTTGCGCCTGAAGCAATTCGCTGTCACGCGCCATCTCGTGCAGAGGCAATCCTGAATAAGCGTCAGCGAGTAGACGGTGCGCGGAGTAGTTTGTTTGATCGATGTCCAACGACTGCCAACCTTCTAATAGTGCGGGTTGTTCCAAACCCAGACTACGATACAGATAGCCCAGCCGCGCGCTGCGCGCCGCCAAGTCTTCATCGAGAAGCAGCGTCGATCGATACACTCCTCGATCATCGTTCAACTCGATGGATTTCTGTAGCTCCTGTACGGCCTCGACCGGCCGGTTGACGCTTTGCAAGCGAATCGCATCGTAGAAATGGGGCGTGGGATCGCGTGGGTCGAGTTGCTTGGCCGCTTCGAAATACTTTTGCGCCAATCGGTCGTCCTTGATTTCGTAGTAAGCCTTGCCGAGGTAGCTGTTATAGAGAGACACCATCGGCTCCAGCAAGGTCGCTTTGCGCATCTCCTCCACCGCTGCTTCGGTCTTGTTCCGCCGGAACAGGGCCAGTCCCAAACCAAGGTGCGGCTCGCCGAGCGTCGAATCCTGGGCGATGGCTTCTTGAAATGCCTTGTCGGCTTCCTTGACGCGGCCACGGGCCAATTGCAGGAACCCCCAGGTGGAATTGACCAATGCGTCCTTTGGCGCCCGTTGTCGAGCTTTTTCGGCAACCTTGGTGGCTTCCCTGGTCCGACCCATGCCGAACAGCAGGCGGCTTTCCTGGATCAGGGCTTGCGGGTCGTCGGGGTCGAGCGCCACGGCTCGGCGGGCGCTGGCCAGAGCACCGTCCAGGTCGAACTCGGCCTGTTGGACCCAACTGAGGGCAAGATAGGCTTCGGGCGCGGCGGGATCGACCGCCACCGCCCGCTCGGCGTCCGCCCCCGCCTCCGCCTTGCGGTTTTGCACCAGCGCGACGGCGGCGCGCAGGGCGTAGGCGCGGGCGTCGTTCGGATCGAGCGCCAGCGCCCGGTCGAGCGCCCGCCGGGCTTCGGGCACCTGGCCGCGCAGCAGGTGCTGGCGCGCCGCCCAGGTCCAGTACCGGGGCGAGCGCGGGTCCGCCCGAGCGGCTCGCTCTTGCTCCGCCCGCTCGCCCGCCGGGTCGGGATAGTAGAGCGACCATTGCACGGCATCGAGGGGGTTGAGCAGCACGGTCTTTCGCGGCGGTTCGCCCAGTTTCGCCGTGGCCTGTTCGTTCGCCGCCACCAGCTCGCTGCCCTGGGGATTGCTGAATTCGACCAGCCCATCAAGAACGGCCAGCCGGGCGAAGTCGCTGGGACCCACAGCCAGGTTGAATTCGGTTCCCCGGATGGTGGCAATCACTGGAATGGTTTGAATCTGCAAAGGTTCGCCGTTGCCGCGAACCCAAACTTCACCACTGAGCAAGCGAAGTATGTTTCGCAGGGGATGGGTCGTGGTGGGAATCAATCCCTCGCGAGGGGCGATCTGCTTGAGTTCCAGGTGGCTGTTGGCATTGATCTTGAGCTGAGAGCCATTAGCCAGTTGAACGGCGATGCGGCCGTCCTCGCGGGTCCTTACGACTGCGCCGACCGCCAGGGTTTCGCCGACCCCGATCGGTTGCCAGCGCCCTTCCCGCATGATCTCGACGGCCCCCAGGACGCTCACGATCTGGCCTGCTTCCTGCGCCAAAGCGGGGCGGTTTGGAATGAGAAAGAAGAACAGCAGCAGAGAAATCCAAACCGACCAGGACAGATACAACGGCCCGATTGGCCTGGGTCCCCGCATTCGCTCTTCCAAGGCGGCAATCACTCCAGAGCGCTTCCGCATCCGTCGTGCCCCCCATCTGGCATCAATCAACCGTCATGTGCCCATCGTGCTTATAGCTAGGCACATGATATTAAGAGAGATTCGTCCTGCTGGCTTCCCGAGGATGCGCCGACGACGCCGTCAGGAAAGCCTATTTATAGTGTTAGAATTCAGTTTAGGCGTTTTTGGCCAGAAATCCAGCGAAATACAACCTGTCAAGCAGATTGCCTCCAATTTGGCCAGCAGCCAACACCGCTGGATCAGCGGACCTGGTTGCGCGATCGGCGACCTGCATGAAAACATAGCAATCACAATGCCATTCAGGGGTAATAGCCCTCCATGGCAGCCAAGACAACCGTCCAGGAATGGAGCACAGTGATTCCGCGAAGTGATAAAGTGGCCCCACTGGGTCATCCCTTCAGCCCCTGGGAACGGCTGAGGGAGCGGAGATCGGCGTAGCCGGGTAGCCAGCACCGTCTTCTTCATTGACCTTGCGGGACTGTCCAAGGCGCGCTCGTGGCGCGATTTCCCTCCGGATCCCCGACGCCTCCGATTCCGGAATGAAACAGCGTGAAACCGCTTGGGTTCATTTTGAAATCCGCCGAGTCGGATCCGCCGCAACCTTGCCGCCACATCCGCTTGTCACCAAGGATATCTCCGCCGCCGCCGGTCGAGCCGGCGCAGCCCGTATTCCTCCGCCAGCCGCAGGGCCTGCTCGTACTCCTCCCGGTCGAGCGGGCGGTCGAGCGACGGTTCCTCGAAGGCTTTATAGCAGGGATGGTACTGATCCATCAGGTTCAGATAGGTGTCGGTCGAAATCTCCCGCGCCAGGAACGCCAGCACGGTTTCGGTGTTCGCCAGATCGTCCGGCAACACCAGATGGCGCACCAGCAGCCCGCGCCGGGCCAAGCCGTGCTCATCCAGCACCAGATCGCCGACCTGCCGGTGCATCTCCCGCACCGCCGCCTGGTTGACTTCCCAGTAGTTCCGCACGTGCGAGTAGCGGTGGGCGGTTGTCGAATCGCCGTACTTCAGGTCCGGCATGTAGATGTCCACCACCCCGTCCAGCAAGGCCAGCGCCTCCGGGCTGTCGTAGCCGCCGGTGTTGTAAACCAGTGGCAAGCGCAGGCCCCGCCGGGCGGCGAGCAGGGTGGCGGCCAGAATTTGCGGTACGACGTGGCTGGGGGTAACGAGGTTGATGTTGTGACAGCCCTGCCGTTGCAAGTCGAGCATCATGCCGGCCAGGGTTTCCGGCGCGACTTCCCGGCCCTCGCCCTTCTGGCTGATCTCCCAGTTCTGGCAAAAGACGCAGCGCAGGTTGCACCAGGTGAAGAAGATCGTTCCCGACCCGCCCACGTCACGCAGCGGATTCTCCTCGCCATGATGCGGGCCATAGCCATGCACCACCGCCCGTTCGCCGGTGCGGCACACCACGCCCTTGAGCGTCTGCCGCCGGTTCACCCGGCAATAGCGGGCGCACAGGTCGCAATCCTCCATCCGGGCGTAAGCCTCGGCCACCCGCCGCTCCAGCTCGCTGTCGTCCAACAACGCGAGGTAGGCGGGCCAGGTGGGCGATGGGGAACGAGCTGCTGAGGAGTCGATGCGCATGGATCATTCACCACGAACTACTGGTGATCGAGAGATAGAGAATGACGGCGTGGAGCTCGATCTGGCAATTAAAGAGCGGTTATGCCAGTCTTTGAGCCTGTTTTCAGCATAGCGAATTCTCCGACGAGCGGGGATAGGGACAGGAAAAACCGACGCATGACGATCCATGATGCTTCCGGCGCCCCGGCGAGCGCCGACTCGCCGACCCGGCTGGTCGCCTACAGCGTGGCGCTGGCCGCGCTGGCGGTCGCACTGTCGCCCATCAGCATTCCCACCGGCATCGCCAAGGTATCGCCCACCCAGCATTTCATCAACGTCATCGCCGGAGCGCTGGTCGGGCCATGGTGGGGGCTGGCGGTGGCCATTGTCACCTCGCTGGTCCGCAACGCGCTGGGGCTGGGCACGCCGCTGGCCTTTCCGGGCAGCGTGTTCGGGGTGGTGCTGGCCGGATTGGCCTATCGCCACACCCGCAATGCCTACTTCACCGCCCTGGGTGAAGTGATCGGCACCGGGCTGGTCGGCGCCGTCGTCGGGGCGTTGCTGGTCGCTCCTTATCTGATGGGCAAGGACATCGCTCTGACCGTATTGATCCTGCCGTTCCTGCTGTCCTCGGTGGTGGGCGCGGCGCTGGGGGTCGCTGGCCTCACGGTGTTGCGGCGGCTCGGCTATCTGCGCTGAGCGCTGAGCGGCGATGACCGAACCGCTGATCGCCTGCCGGGGCGTGACCTACCGCTATCCCGTTCCCGCCGTCCCCGTTCTGCAAGATCTGGAGTTCACCGTCGAACCTGGCGAACTCGTGCTGCTGGCCGGGGCCAGCGGCTCGGGCAAGTCCACCCTCTGCCGGCTGTTGAACGGCCTGATTCCCCACCTGCACGGCGGCGAGTTGCGCGGGAATCTCACCGTCGCCGGCGCCGACCCGCGCCTGACCCCGCCACGTCAATTGAGTCGTTTGGTCGGGCTGGTGCTGCAACGGCCCGACGCCCAATGCCTGGCGACGACGGTGGCCCGCGATCTCGCCTTCGGTCCGGCCTGTCAGGGGCTGGATCGGGCGACCATCGCCCGGCGGGTGCGCGAGGTGGTGGAACGGCTGGATATCGCCCATCTGCTGGACCGTTCGCCCCATACCCTGTCCTGCGGCGAGCAGCAACGGGTGGCGCTGGCCGGGGTGCTGGCCATGGAGCCGAAATTACTGATGCTGGACGAGCCGTTCGCCTTTCTCGATGCCGCGGGCGCCGAACAGTTGCGCGAGCTGTTGCGCCGCCTGCGCGCCGCCGGCGTCACTCTGATCGTCGCCGAACATCGGCTGGGCGAAGTGGCCGATCTCGCCACCCGGCTGCTGGTCTTGCACCAGGGCCGGCTGGTAGCCGACGGTTCCCCCGCCGAGGTTCTGGCCGGCAACGTGGCCGCCTGGGGGCTGGAGCCGCCCGGCCCCTGGCCCGAGACGCCACCGCCGCCCGCCGCGACCGCGCTGGAACCGGTGGTGGAATGGGACGGGGTCTGGTACGAACGCGATGGCCGGCCCGTGTTGCGCGGTGCCAGCCTGACCAGCCGGGCGGGCGAAATCGTCGCGTTGCTGGGGGCGAACGGCGCGGGCAAGAGCACGCTGCTGCGGCATGGCAACGGCCTGTTGCGCGGCCAGCGCGGCGCGGTGCGGGTTCTGGGGCGGCCGGTCGGACGGCGGCCGGTGGCGGAACTGGCCCGCGAGGTGGGTCTGGTGATGCAGCAGCCGGCGCACATGCTGTTCGCGCCCACCGTGCGCGCCGAACTGGCCGCCGGGCCGCGCGCCCTGCGGCGCCACGATCCGGCCTGGTGCGAACGATTGAGCGCGCGCTTCGGGCTCGAACCGCTGCTCGACCGGCCACCGCAGATGCTCAGCGCCGGCGAACAGCGGCGGGTAGCCATCGCGGCGGTGCTGGCGTCCCGCCCCCGGGCGCTGCTGCTGGACGAGCCGACCGCCGGCCAGGACGCCATCGCCCGCGCGACCCTGCGCGCCCTGTTGACCGAATGCGCCGCCGAGGGGCTGGCGATCACCCTGGCGACCCACGATCCCCGCTGGGCCTGGCCGCTCTGCCACCGTTGGGCGGTGTTGGCCGAGGGTCGGGTCGCGACCGATGCCGAGATAGTATCGACACGCTATGATCTATGGCGTCGCGTCCGGTTGTCAGCCCTGGCGGTGGCCGCCTGATGGGTGGATTCGACCCCCTCACCCCCCACCTTTCTCCCCTTGCGGGAGGGGGGAGCGAGCTGCGTTACGATCCTCGCGCGAAGCTGGTGGTTTACCTGCTGGGCTGCGGGATGATTCTGCTGACGACCCGACCGCTGGCATTGTTGCCGCTGACCGCCGCACCGTTGCTGGGCATCGCGGTGGGGCGGCGCTGGGGTGAGTGGCGGCGGGTGATGCGCCTGCTGTGGCCGACCCTGCTGTTGTTCGCGATCGTCGTCGGCTTCAGTGGCGGTCCCGAAGCCGCCGCCGGCGCGGTGCTGCGGCTGCTGGCCCTGGTGACCGCCAGCGTGCTGTTCTTCGCCCTCACCCCGCCGGAGGAACTGGGCGAGTCGCTGCTGGCCAGCGGCTTGTCGCCCCAGGCGGTGTTCCTGCTGGAAGGAACCTTGCGTTTCGCACCGACGATGGCGACCCTGGCGCGCGAGGTGCGCGAGGCGCAGGAGAGTCGCGGCATCCGGCTGGAGGGGCTTTATCTGCTGCGCAACGGGTTTGCCCTGCTGGGGCCGCTGCTGGCCAGCGTGATGCGCTTCGCCGACGATCTGGCCGAGGCGCTGGAAGCGCGCGGCTTTGGCGGGCCAACTCGCACCCCGCTGGCGGAGTACCGGTTCCGGGCGCGGGATTGGGCGCTGGTGCTGGGGATGCTGGCGGCGACGGTGGGGTGGGTGTTCGTTTGCGGATGGTTCCGGTGAGGATGGAATGGAAATCAGCTTCCAATCACCTTCCGATCTTGCGCGAGGATGTCGCGCATCACCTCCTGAGCCATGGTTCTCAACTCCGGCGGGATGCCGTCCAGGGCTTCCACCTCGCCTGAGGCGGCGCGCAAGGCCAGGGCGATGGGTTTGAGGAAGCTGGCGTGCGCGGATTGCGTCATCAGTTCGGCCAAGGCTGGTCCCAGGCCGATGCCGTGACACTCGCCGGCCTGTTCCCGTAACTTGTACAGTACCCCGTTGTTGCCGCTACTGGCGCGGGTCGCCAACTGTTCCAGAGCTTGGCGGGCGGAATCGCGATTACCGAGCCAAAGATGGGCTTGCAGAAAAATATCCCAGTGTTCGGGGCCTTCTTCTAGCTTGGCCGCACGTGCGGCCAAGTCGGCGGCCTGCCGGTAGGCTTCACCGGCCTCGGTGCGTTTGTCCATGAGCACCAATAGCCAGGCGTGGTTGGCAGCCGGGTAAGGATCGTTAGGATCAGAGACATTCTCGGCATGAGCGCGGGCACGCCCACCGGCAAGGGCGCGCAGTTCGTCGGCGCTGTACCAAAGTCGCATGAACTCGACCAGCCAAGTGAGGCCCTGCCGGATGCGGCGCGGGGTGTAGCGCATCAAATACCAGATGTTGAAAAAACGTTCGGCGACCTGATAACCCGCGCGGCGGCGGCCCGGCAGCTTGGCTTTTTCGATCAAGCCTTCCGCCTCCAAACGGGCCAGTTGTCCGCTCACGGTAGTAGTGGGGATGTCCGAAGCCTCCGCCAGTTCGGCGGCGGCCACCGGCGCCCAATGCTCCATCACGTGGGCCAACAGCTTGCGTGGCTGGTCGGCCAGATTCTCCATCCGCGCCTTATACAGCGGCGTCATCAAATCCAGCAGCAGCTTGAGGTCGGCGTGCAGATTGTCTTGCCGGTCGGCGGCGAATAACTCGTAGAGCATGACCGTGGTGCGCGGGTTGCCACCGGTGAGGTTGCGCAGGGTCTTTAGGCGCTCCGGTTTGGCGTCCAGGATGCGGGCCATGGCTTGGGCGGCGGCTTCGCCGGGCTTTTCCTGACCCGCGCCAAAGGTGCGTGCGAGGGCCAGCATGGCTTGGCGCATGTCGTCAACGCTCAAGGGACACAGCTCGACCAACTCGAAAAAGTCGTGGAAAGCGTCGCTGTAAAGGTGGCCGGACTCCAGGGCCTGGTAACTGGCGCCGAGCCAGAAAAAACTGCTGTGATGGGTGAGGGTCTTGCGCAGACGCCACAGCGAGGCCGCGCCGGCTTTCTGGCCCCGCTTGCCTTCCTCCGGCCCGCCCAAGCCATCAAGCAACAGATCGGTGCTGTCGATAAGCAGCAGAATGCGCCGTTGGTGCTGGTCGATCCAGTCGCAGAGCAGACCGATGGCGGCGTCTTCCCGATCCAGGGACGGCAACGCCCCGATGCGGCGGATTTCGCTGTCCAGGCGGTCGAGTTCCGCTTGCGGCGCGCCTTCGTTTTCCAGCGTGTCGGTCAGGGCATCAAGGACATTGCTCCACAACTCGGCCAGGGTGGAGACGGTAAATTGCTCTTCAGGAAAGGTGAGGGCGATCCACAGAGGCGAGAGTTCGGGGTCGTCCCGCACCCCCAAGGCCAGCCGGCGCAGCAAGGTGGTCTTACCCATGCCCCGCTGACCGACGACCAACACATGCTGGGGCACCGCGCCCGCCGGAGTGTGCCGCAATCGGTCGAGCAGTTCGGCCAGTTCGCGGTTGCGCGCGACGAAAATCGAACGCAACTCATCGTCGCCCCACAGGTGCGGGTTGTATTTCACGATGCCTTGCAGCGGGCCGCGATCCGGCTCAGGCATGGTTGCGCCTCCAGTAATCACGCAACAGGAAAGAAAGAAACTGGATGCGCTCGCCGGTCCCGTCCACATAACCGTCTTCCTCCAGCTTGAGCAGCAAGCGGCTCAGCGTGGCGGCGCGCTGGTCTGGATCTAGGCCCTTTTCCTCGGCCTCCTCGGCGAGGCGTTGCAAACGATGTGGTTGCCTTCCAGATAACGCCAGAGATCGTCCCGCTCCGTAAGCCGGTCGAAGAAATCGGCGCCCTCCGCCTTGCTTCCCAAACGCATGACCATGCTTCGTCCCCCCATAACCCAACAGGCCGGCGAATTATAAATTCAAAACTGAATTAAGTCAATTATGAATCTATTTGACTTTGAATTGATTTAAAATAGATAATCCGAGGCAGGATGGCGCATTAATCCTACGTCTTTCGTCCCGTGGAGTCTGCTCGCATGAAAACCGTTTTCGCCCTCCGTCACGTTGCGTTTGAAGACCTGGGCGGTTTCGCGCCGGTGCTGACCGAACGCGGTTACGCTGTTCGCTATGGCGATGCCGGTTACGATGATCTGACGCGGCTGGATCCGCTGGCCGACGACCTGCTGGTGGTGCTGGGCGGCCCCATCGGCGTCTACGAGGACGAGGCGTATCCCTTCATTCGCGACGAGTTGAACCTGCTGCGTGCGCGGCTGGACGCGGGCCGAACGGTGCTGGGCATTTGTCTGGGTTGCCAATTGCTGGCGCGGGCGCTGGGGGGAGCGGTCTATCCGGGGGAGCGCAAGGAGATCGGTTGGGGGCCGCTGACGCTGACCGCCACTGGCCGGGATAGCCCGCTGGCGGCGCTGGCCGATGGAACGCCGGTGCTGCACTGGCACGGCGATACCTTCGATCTGCCGGAGGGGGCTGTTCTTTTGGCCTCGACCGATTTATACCCGCATCAGGCGTTCGCCTGGGGACAGCGCGCCTTGGGGTTGCAGTTCCACCTGGAAACCACCGCGCGTGGATTGGAGCGCTGGTTCATCGGCCACGCCGGCGAAATCGCCCACACTCCCGGCCTGAGCGTGCCGGTGCTGCGGGTCGCCACTGCCCGTCACGCCGCCGCCGCCGAGGCGCGGGGCCGGCAATGCCTGACCGCCTGGCTGGATCAAGCCGGGTTGTGAAATGGCGTTTTTTTAGCCTGTGAAGTTGCCCGCCACCCATTCAATTCTGGTGAAAATCGGCTGGCGGCGGGCGTTCCCTGAATCTACGCTTATCTCATCCAAACACGAACTCATTCTACAGACTTGAGGAGCACCCAGATGAGCGCCAAGCGAATTTTGATGCTGGTCGGCGATTACGTGGAAGACTACGAGGTCATGGTGCCGTTTCAGGCCCTGCAAATGGTCGGACACACGGTCGAAGCGGTCTGTCCGGACAAGGAGGCCGGCGAGCAGGTGCGCACCGCGATCCACGATTTCGACGGCGCGCAGACCTACAGTGAGAAGCCGGGCCACAACTTCACCCTCAACGCCGCCTTCGCCGAGGTCCAGGCCGAGAATTACGACGCCCTGGTGATCCCCGGCGGACGGGCGCCGGAATACATCCGCCTGAATCCCAAGGTCATCGCCATCGTTCGCCATTTCGCCGAGGCGCGCAAACCGATCGCCGCTATCTGCCACGGCGCCCAGGTATTGGCGGCGGCGGGCGTACTCGAAGGCCGAAGCTGTTCGGCCTATCCGGCGGTCGGCCCCGACGTGGAGCGCGCCGGCGGTCGTCATCCCGCCATCGGCCTGGATGCAGCCAACGTGGACGGCAATCTGGTCACCGCGCCCGCCTGGCCGGCGCATCCCACTTGGTTGCGCGAATTCCTGAAAGTGCTCGGCACCCGGATCGAGCCCTGATTCAGCGCCGGGGGCTGGCGGAACCCGGTCATTCTGCGGATTGAGCGGTCACGACTGCTGCTTCCGCGCAGCCTCCAACTGGTATTAGGGAACGGCTTCCCGCCGTTCGTAGAAGGCGCGGCAGGCGGCTTCCAGTCCCCGCACCACCCGTTTGCCGAGCAGCGGTCCGCGCGTTTCGGTCACTACCGTGTGCTGGATTTCCTGGTGATGGTCGTCGTAGCCGTACACCACCACCCAGTCGTGGGTTCGACCCAGTTCGTGAGCCCGCGCGGTGTTGGAATACAGGACGGTGAAGTGCCAGTCGCCGCGCTGGCTGTGCAGGATGGGCAACCAGGCCTTGCCTTCCGGGTTGAACCGTTTGGGGGCGATGAGGGGTAGCTGGCCGGCCGCCGCCTGTTCCTGGTATTCGCGGTCCACGTCCAGCAACAGTGCCACTCCTGGACCGTCCACTGCTTCCCGCTGGCGGATGGCGCGACTCCGGCCCAGGATGCTGGCCAGGGTGGCGCGAACCGCCGCCGCCCGGCGGGGTCCGAACCCCGGCACGGCTTCCAGGCGGCCATCGTGGGCCGCCGCTTCCAGCGCTTCCAGATTATCCAGTTGCAGCTCGTCGTGGATGAGTTGCGCCAGTTGCGGCCCGATGCCCGGCACCACTTGAAACAGTTGCACCGGGTCGAGCGTGCCGCGCAGGCGTTCCAGCCGACCCCAGCGTCCGGTCGCCACGATTTCATAGACCGCCTTGGCGATGCCCTGGCCGATGCCGGGCAGACCGAGCAAACCGTCGATCCCCTGCCGTTCCACCAGAGCGCGCGCATCTTCCGGTAAATGCGCCACGGTGTCCGCCACCCGGCGGTAGGCATTGATGCGGAAGGGGTTCGCGCCCTGCTGTTCCAGGAGATCGGCTGCCTGCCGCAGTTGCTCGGCGATCTCGCGATTGGGTTTTATGACAACGTCGTCCATAGTGTCTTGTCCGGAAAGAGGATTTTCACATCAACCTATTAGACACCGCGATGTTCAGCCTGGCATGGTCCGGTTGTCGCGGAAATTCCAATTCTTTCAAGCAGACGGAGCGCATCCTGGGGGGCGGCGCCGGCGGCGCTATTGTCGAAGTAGACATGAACCTGCCGCTGCTCGTTGAGCCAGCCGCAGACGCGCCCGGCCCAGGTGTCGAGCGAGGCGGTATCGTAGGAGGAGACGTAAGTCTGGGTGTGACCGTGCAGGCGGACGTACACCAGATCGGTGGTGATGGCCTGCCACAACGGCCAGTCGGCGGCGTCGGACCAGCATACGGCCAGACGGTGGGCGCGCAGGCAGGCGGCCACGTCGTCGGCGAACCACGATGGATGGCGAAATTCCACGACGTGACGGGTGTCCGGCCAGTCGTCCAGAAAATGGGCGAAGCGTTCCAGCCGCTGCAGGTCCTTCGGCAGGCTGCCTGGTAACTGCCAAAGCACCACCGCCAGCTTTTCGCCCAGACCCTCGGCGCGTTCCCGTTCCTGTTGGACCGGGTGCGCAGGGTCCAGCAGGCGCTTGACGTGCGTCAGATAGCGGTTGGCCTTGATGGCAAAGCGGAAGTCCGGCGGTGTTTCCTCCCGCCAGCGGGCAAAGGTGCGCAGGTCCTGCAAGCGGTAAAATGTGGTGTTGACCTCGATGCCGGTGAAACGTTGCGCGCAGAAGCGCAGCCAGTCCTTGCGCGCCACGCCGGCATAGAAGTTGTGCTGCCAGTCGGCGTAATTCCAGCCGCTGGTGCCGATAACAACCGGTCTGTGCATCTCCATCGTCTGTTCTGGATGTCCGCTATATCCGCGCGAGAAACCGCGTTCTGGTCGCAGTTAGAGGCGCTGCTCCGGCGCTTTTTGGTCAGCGCCATTTTCGGCCTGTTGATGATCTCCTTATTGCTGGTCGCCGGCATGGCGGGCTACCACTATTTTGAGTCACTGCCGTGGATCGATGCCTTCACCAAAGCGGCGATGCTTTTGTCTGGCATGGGGCGGCTGGCCCAGCCGCAAACTGAAACCGGCGAGATCTTTGCCGGTCTCTATGCGTTCTACAGCGGGTTGGCAGTGGTGCTGGTGACCGGCTTTCCCTTCGCTCCCCTGGTGCATTGGTTTTTGTATCGCCTGCATCTGGAGACCCAGGACAAGAGCAAACCCAAGTAGCAAGCCTGCCACGAACCAGCCCGGAAGGCTGTGCCGCATCACTCCTGGGTTACCGACATATTGGGACAAGTGGTATGAAAGGGCACTTCTTCTCCTACTGAATTGGCGCCATTCCCTGTGAGTCAAGTTTCGCGGTAGCCGCTGGCAGGCTTCGGTGATCAGGTCTTCCACCCCCGCCAGAGCCACACTCGCGTCGTCATGCCCACACTGGCGGTGGCCAACCGCTGGCCAATGGGAGTAAAGTCCACGCTCCAAACTATATTCTCATGGGGTCTCATGAGGCAGCCGGGCCAGGTCCCGACCGCTGGTTACCTCCTAAATCCGCGGCTGATTCGACGGTCATCATTCGTCTCTGTGACAAATCAGTCTTGATCAACCAAGGCAGGCTTGGATTTCGTGGCTGTATTTTATGGGGTATAACCTATGTCCGGGTATCGACCCATTGACGCGGTTGCTTCTCCGACTGATCCCCACGTTGATGGATAGTTTGACGACGCTTGACAAAGCCCAGCGGATTTTGGAGGTTTATTATTGTTAAGTTGAGCCATCAGCTAAGGCGGTTTGGATTTTGTTTAATATTACTACCTACTCACGTCCGTTCCAGCGGTTCTCAAAACTGCGATTATTGAGGAACAGGCGATGCGGCAAAAGCGTTGGGCAAGCGAGCTGATGATCGTGGCGGCGTAGGTATTGAGCGGTTGTTCGGGCGGTCGGCCTCCCCTGAACCCAAGGGTGAGCGAGGGCCGGCGCTGGGGCTATGGATTTCTTCGCAGAACTGGGTGTAGTTGCTAGGGGATGGAACCAACCACAGCATCGTACGGATAGGGTAGCAGCGCTGGCGAATCTATTGGAAGTTTTACGGGATAAACGGGTGCGCATTGTCCTGGCTGACGCCGACTAATCTATCAGGAATTCCGCTCGGAGGTGTTCGGTTTCGTTGACGACGTGGAGTTCAGCTCTGCCCTCCTGGCGCCATCCAGGCAGTTTCGGTCTCTCTGAACAGTTATTACGACTTCATCTTGAGCCGCAACACGAATGAAGACCATCCAGATACAATTTTACTCGGACTTAATCTCTTGAATCCACAGGTAAAACCGAGCATCTCGCCCATGGCGATCATCAACTCCCTGGTATCTAACCACACCCTAATCACGAGGCTTGTTAAAAGGGAGGTGATTGGCCGTTACCGTGGCTCAGTAATGGGCATAATGTGGTCATTCTTCAACCCAGTACTCATGCTGACTGTCTACACCTTTGTATTCAGTGTTGTCTTCAAGGCGCGGTGGGTTGGTGGATCGGAATCTAAAACGGAATTTGCATTGGTGCTCTTTGCTGGCCTGATGGTTTTCAATTTTTTTTCGGAGTGCGTCAATCGCGCGCCTGGGCTTGTTCCAGGAAATGTCAATTATGTAAAAAAGGTAGTTTTTCCACTGGAGATATTGGTATGGATTGCAGTCGGTTCCGCTGCATTCCACATGACTGTCAGCCTTGCGGTTTGGCTTGTTTTTTATCTTGTCTTTGTTGGTATTCCACCCCTGTCGATTCTATTACTCCCCTTGGCGCTTTTTCCACTCTATTTGTTGACAATGGGTCTCTGCTGGCTACTTTCCTCACTTGGTGTGTTTCTGCGCGATGTTACCCAAATCATCGGCGTTGTGACTACGATTCTCCTATTTCTCTCGCCCATTTTTTATCCGATTCTCGCGCTGCCTGAGGAGTATCGGTTTTTCATGCAGATGAGTCCGCTCACGCTTACCGTCGAGCAAGCCCGTGATGTCATGATCTGGGGCAAAGGGATTGATTGGGGACCGTGGCTAATATATTTCAGTATATCGATGCTCATCGCTTGGCTTGGTTTCGCCTGGTTCCAGATGACGCGCAAAGGATTCGCGGATGTCCTCTGATATTGCCATCAAAGTTGAGAATCTCAGCAAGTGCTATCACATCTACAACCAGCCCAGGGATCGGTTATTACAGATTCTGGCGCACGGACGTAAACAGTTCTACCGTGAATTCTGGGCGCTGAAGGATGTCTCGTTCGAGATCAACCGCGGAGAAACCGTTGGGATTATCGGGCGCAATGGCTCAGGCAAATCCACACTGCTCCAGCTTATTTGTGGCACCTTGAATCAAACTGCCGGAAGTGTAGACGTGAATGGCCGAATTGCTGCCCTGCTCGAACTTGGGGCTGGCTTTAATCCAGAGTTCACGGGGCGTGAAAATGTTTACCTGAATGCCTCGATTCTCGGGCTTGCCAAAGAAGAAATTGATGTCAAGTATGACGATATGGTGGCCTTTGCTGATATTGGTGATTTTATCGATCAACCAGTCAAGACATATTCCAGTGGAATGTATTTACGTCTGGCGTTCGCTGTGATTGCCCATGTCAATGCCGACATTTTGATTATCGATGAAGCGCTTGCGGTTGGCGATGTATTTTTCCAACAAAAGTGTATAAGATTCCTGCGAAATTTTAAGGATAACGGCGGCTCGATTCTATTTGTCAGTCACGACATGGGCGCCGTGACCAGCTTGTGTGAAACGGCATTATTGCTTACTCCGCATGGCGAGCGGGAAGCGATCATGGGTTCCTCGGAAGCCATGTGCAAACTTTACTTGAATCAGATCTACGCCGATCCTGCGCGATGCAAGTCGGTGGAGAACGCTCGCCGGGAGTTCGGGATTCACAGTATTGGTGTTGATAAGGATACCGCCCCCAGCAAAATGCTACGTGCTGATGTTCAGACTGAAAATATCTTTGCAATATCGCCTTTTCGGAATGATGCCGATGCTTTTGGCGAAAAAGGGGTCGAGATTCTGGATGCGGGATTTACAACCAAAGTTGGGGAGCGGCTAGGTTCTATTCGGGGCGGAGAATTGGTCTTTTTTTACGTGCGAGTCAAGGCGCACCGACCAGTTATATGGCCTGCGGTCGGGTTCATGTTAAAAGACAGACTGGGTCAGTATTTATTCACGGAAGGTACGGATATGGCATTTCGTAAACACGAATTATCCTTTTCCACCGGCGATATGGTAGACGTTATTTTCAGTTTCCGTATGCCAATTCTTTCTTGTGGAGTGTACACGATGAACGTGGCGATAGCCGAGGGGTTGGGCAACGATCATGTGCAGCAACATTGGATCCATGATGCCTTGCGGATTGAATCACTCAGCAGCAGGCTGGCTCATGGGATAGGGGGAGTTCTTGATCTGGATATCACGATGCAATGGGTTAGTAGCGATTAATCGGAGATATTCAGATGAGCATTGTCGCCACCCGGTATGGTCAATTTCGTATCATCGACACGGATAATGTTATTTCGCATTCTCTTAAAGAATATGGAGAGTGGGCGCAACAAGAAATCGATTTTCTGCTATACTTTATTAATCTTGGCGCTAGTGTGGCGGACGTAGGAGCTTTTATTGGCACGCACAGCCGAGCTTTTTCGAGTGCTGTAGGAGTTGAAGGATTAGTATACGCCTTTGAGCCGAGAAATGAAATTGTTAAGATTTTATTAGAAAATGTTGAGTTTTCTCCAATAAAAAATATTAAAGTATTTAAGTGTGGACTGGGAGATGAACACGGTGAATTTGAAATTGCCGATGCATTGCAAAACCCCGCGAATAATTTCGGTGGTTTTTCCCTAAAAGCCTTGGATAAGCTAATGAGTGATGGTGCTGGCATCCAGCTTCGTACCTTGGATGAACTGAGCATCGCGCATCTTGATTTTATAAAAATCGATGTTGAAGGAATGGAAATAGATGTACTATTGGGTGGTGACGCAACGATTTCCAGAGATCGTCCAGTCATATTTGCGGAAATCAACTCGCTAACAGGCGGTGTTCCTTTATTGCAATGGTGCGCCAGCCATCAATATCTAATGTTTTGCACATTACATCCAGCTTATAATCAGAAAAACTTCGCTGGAAATCTTGTGAATTGCTTTGCCAATGCACTCGAAGTCGGAGCCTTGCTCGTTCCTCAAGAGGAAATGAGCACGTATGTGGACTGGATTCATTCTCAGCGCCTTATACCTACCAGAAGTCCTGATGATATTGCGCTGGTTCTGTTGCACAAGCCTCAATATGTGGTCGAGGTATTAAAAAATTCCGCCAGCGCCTCTGTACTGAAAGTGAATTTTTTGCAACGCAATGAACAGGCTGATTCTGCATTGATCAGTATCTCTCAGCGTCTGGTGGATACCGAACGAGCCAAAGATTATGCAGAGCGGCTGGCTCTCGACCGGTTGGCCGAGTTGGATAGCCTCCACCAGTGTCTGGCCGCTTTTGAGCAAGCCAAGAACACAGCCGAACGGATGGCCATTAGCCAACAAACGGAGTTGGGAAACCTCCGCCAGCAGATGGAAACTATAGAAGCCAGCGTATTGTGGCGGATCGCTGAAAAACTGGGTCTGGTGCCGGGTATCACAGATAAGATCCCTCGATAAACTTCACCTAACATATCTGTTTCTTCCCCGACTCTTGCTAGGACAGTATCCCGGCTCCAACCGGCTGCCGGCTCCAGAAGAGCGCGTGCAACCGCAACAGCGTCTCGGGGTCCGCGATTAAATCGCGCTTCTGCGCCGCGCTCAGGCTGTCCGGTCCTTCCTCCTCCAGTTGATGAACCAGTCCCTCCAGATAATGCCGGCGGCGTTTGCCGGGTGGCTCGCGTGGCGGTAGTAGCGAGAGGTGCAGGGCGTTGACGTAGGGGTCTGCCAACGCCTGGACGAAGCGACTGGGCGGCTTATCGCGCAGGACCGGCAGCACCGGTTCATCCTCTTCCAGGTTCTCTTCCAGATAACGCAACACCGCCGGTGGATCGGTTTCCTCCGGGGTCAGGAACAGGCCGAGTTCCCGCGATTGGCGGCCCAGAGCGATGCTGCTGGATAACATCGATACGGGAATCGACAAGGTTAGCCCGGCCAGCACCGGCGTGAACCACCAGAAGAACTCCGGAACGTAATGATAGCTCAACGCCCCGGCGACGACGCCGATCAGCGTTTGTCCGCCGTGGGTCAGCGCCGCCTCGCGGAACCCGGTCTGATGATCGCCGCGCTGCTGCGGTGGCCAGCCGACCGCGCGGCGCATCAGGATCGCCAGTACGAACTTGGTCTGGAACAGCATCAGCACCGGCGCGGTCAGCACCGAGAACACCGTTTCCAGCACTACGCTCAGGGTGGCCTTGAACATCCCGCCGTAGGCGCTGCGCCGCCGGTTATCCTTGAGCAGCAGTGCCAGCGCCAGCCCCTTGGGGAGGAACAGCATGGTTAGGGTGACCAGCAGCACGGTGGTCATTTGCACCGCGAACGACTCCGGCCACACCGGCGCCCAGTTTTCCCCGAAGAAGTACACCAGTTCCTGCTGAGTTTGCAAGTACGCCTCGACCCCGGTGGCGATCAGGAACAGCAGCCACAACGGCGAGGCGGCATAGGACATCACCCCCATAAGAAAGTGTAGCCGGCTGAGGGCGTTGAAACCGTGCGACAACGCCAGCCGCAGATGCTGTAGATTGCCCTGGCACCAGCGGCGATCACGCTTGGCGTAGTCGATCAGGGTCGGCGGAATTTCCTCGTAGCTGCCCTCCAGGTCGTAGGCCAGCCACACCTCCCAGCCGGCCCGCCGCAACAGAGCCGCCTCGACGAAGTCGTGACTGAGAATGTCGCCGCCGAACGGCTCGCGCCCTGGCAGCTTGGGCAGACCGCAGTAGTCGAGGAACGGTTGGATGCGGATGATGGCGTTGTGGCCCCAGTAGTTGCTTTCGCCCAACTGCCAGTAGTTCAGCCCGGCGGTGAACATCCGCCCGTACAGGCTGCTGGCGAATTGCAAAATGCGGGCAAACAGCGATGCACGGTTGATCGGCACCGGGGGGGTTTGCAGCAACGCCACTCGCGGCTGGGCTTCCATGATCCGCTCCATCTCGACCAGTGTCTCGCCCTTCATGATGCTGTCGGCGTCCAGCACGATCATGTAGCGATAGTGGCCCCCCCAGTGGATGCAGAAATCCTCCAGATTGCCGCTCTTGCGGCTGATGTTCTCCGGTCGGTTGCGATAGAAAATCCGACCCTTGCCGTCCAGGGCCCGCACCATGTCCTGCCAGCGCAGTTCCTCCTCAACCCACACCTCCGCATCCCGGGTGTCGCTGAGCACGAAAAAATCGAAGTGATCCAACTGGCCGGTGTCGGCCAGGGACTGGTGAATGGCGCGCAGGCCGGCGAACACCCGTTCCGAATCTTCGTTGTAGATTGGGATCAGGATCGCGGTGCGCGGCAATGGCGCAGCCGAAGCAACCGCCGGGTTCGACTGCCGCGAGATCGCCCAGCGGTCACGGCCGGTTAGGATCACGAAAAAGCCCATGAACGCCGTCCAGAACGACATGCAAATCCACGAGAACAGGATCGCGTACAGCAGCAGGAGGATCAGTTCCATCGGGCTGAGGCCGTCGGTCTGGAACACGCTGACCATCAGGCCCATCGCGACCAGCGTCGTCAACAGCACCAGCAGGAAGAATGCCACCCGCCGGAGGGTATGCCCCATGATCGGGGGTTGAACGGTTTGGGTCATGACACGTCCAGATTTAAGAACAATCGAGAATAACGGTTCAGGTTCGTAGTTCCGGATGCCACAGCCGGCGCAACGGACCCAACAGCCCGAACAGATCGATCCGTTGCGCCGGCATGGCGCCAGGACTGGGAGTTGGCGTGGGTTCGGCGATGGCCGCGCGCAGGGCGTCCAACACGATATCGGCCTCGCCCGGTGGGGCGAACAGCGCCGCCGGCCAATCTGGCACCGCTCCGCTCAGCAGCGCGGCCCGGGCCGCCGCTAGTTCCCGCGACGGCCGGGGCAGTTCGAGCATCCGCGCCAGCCAGTCCTCCAGCAGTTCGCCGGCGGCGATGAGCGCCCGCGCCACCGGCTCCAGCCCCGGCGGTTCCGGCGACTCGGTCGCGCGGCGCAGCGCCTGCTCGCTCAGGGCCATAACCTGATCCGGTTCGGTTACGCCCAATGCCCGCCAATAGGCGCCGAGTCGGTCGAACAACAGTTCGCTGGATGGTGCCGCGACCGGCGGCGGCAGATACGGAGCCGCCGCGCTTACTTTGCTGCGGTCCACTGATAGCTCCAGGTTTCGGTCATCACGTCGTTGCCCAGCTTGAGGAAGCAGCGAAGTTCCGATGGATCGCCACCCTGCGGCAGCAGTTCGAAGGACAAACGCCAGCCGTTGGTATGAGGGTTCTTGTGGACCACCACGTTCTGGATCTGGCCGGTCGAAGCGCTGACCACCGCTTCGACGGGCGCGTCGTCCGTCAGCTTGGTTAGTGGCTCGCCGCCGAAGTCGACCACGAACCGTCGCCGCCCGGAATCAAGGTTGTCCGTGCCGCCCGCGCCGACTCGGCTAGCCAGGGTCCGACCGCCCGGCGATAAATTCGGCATGTCGAGGAAGAAGGACAGGCGGTAGTTGAATTCCAGTTGCTGGCCGGCTTCAACGGGTTTTTCGGGAACCCAGAACGCGGCGATGTTATCGTAGCGCTCGGCGTCGCTGGGGATTTCGATCAACTGCACCGAACCCTTGCCCCATTCACCCTGTGGTTCGACCCAGATGCCGGGTCGGCTTTGATAGTGCGCTTCCAGATCCTGGTAATTGTCGAAACTGCGGTCGCGCTGCAACAGGCCAAAGCCGCGCGGGTTGTTGTCCTGGTAGGCGCTGATGCGCAGCCGCGGCGGATTGTTCAACGGCCGCCAGATCCATTCGCCGTTACCGGCAGCCAGCAGCAGCCCGTCGGAATCATGCACTTGTGGGCGGAAGTCGTCGAAGAAGCGCTCGTTCAGCGCCCCGTGGAAGAACATGCTGGTCAGCGGTGCCACGCCGAATTTCTGTACCTTGCTGCGCATGAAGATGCTGGACTTGACCTCGATTTGGGTGGTGACCCCCGGTTTGATGACGAAGCGGTAAGCGCCGGTCATGCTCTGGCGGTCCAGCAGCGCGTAAACGGTCAGCTCGGTGGCGTCCTTGCCGGGTTTTTCCAGCCAGAACTCGCGGAAATCGGGGAATTCCTCGTCCTTGGGGAGGCCGGTGTCGATGGCCAGGCCGCGTGCCGACAGACCGTAGTTCTGACCTTGGCCGACGGCGCGGAAGTAGCTCGAGCCCAGAAAGACCGCGACTTCGTCGTAATAGCTGTCGGTGTGCAGCGGATACATCACCTTGAACCCGGCGAAGCCCAGATCCTTGGGCAGGTTGTCCGGCACCTTGTTGCGGCCATACTCGAACAGATCGTTGGCGTACTCCACGGGCGTGCTCTCGCCGTCCGCGACCACGTTGATGGCAACCTGTCGCTTGAACAGGAACCCCAGCGGAGCGAGCTGGATTTCGAAGGGTAGCCCGGCATCCCGCCACAGACTTTTTTCGGCCCGGAAACGGATGTCACGATACTGATCGTAATCCAAGTTTGCGAAGAACTCGGGCAGATTAGCGCCGGTATCCTGATACGGCTGGGTGGCCAGTACCTCGGCGCGGCGATGGACATCAGCGAAATTGAACCGCTTGGGGGGTGGTGTCGTGGCCTCGGTGGCCTCAGGCAAGTTGGGCGCGCCAAAGCTTGCCACCGGACAGCACCAAACGCCCGTCAGCAGGACCAGACTCAGCAGTATTCGAAATTTCACGGCGTTACAGCTCCGTTGGTGTGGTGATCCGTGAGGTTTGGGGGAAAGACCTAAATATAATATTGTATTGCGGTCCGGCCTTTCCGACTATCTCGGCGCGCGGCACCAGCCTTACCACCTATCAGTTCCTCATGACCGTGCAGACAATGATAGAAGGACGGCAAGGGTGTTGAGTTTGGAGCCATCTCCGGAGCAACTACTTAAGAGGGCCATCTCAGCCTGCAAGCGCCCGATCTCCTCATCCTGCTGTTGGATCGTTTCCCTCAACTGCTCCATGATTTCCAGCAACGCCACCACGCTGGGCGTCTATTCGCCGCAGGCACTTCTGGAAAAGGAGGGAGCTTCTTCAGGGGGCGATTGAATACTACAGGTCGGGGCCGTTGGGCAGGGGTTGCCAGGGATTGAGAAGTCACGCGCTTTTTTATTAACTAATTGATTTTAAGCCACCTTAAAAGGGCTGGAGATGTACACTTTGCCGGTCACCCTGGCCAACTTGGTCGGCGAACACGTGCAGGACACGGAGTTGATCATGGCCGGTGAGGTGTTAACGGTGTTGCCGGTAGTGCTGGTATTTCTGCTGCTGCAAAAGAATTACATTGCGGTATCCTGCTGGGCAGCATCCAGGAGTAGGGCCTGATTTCCATAACCCCGATCCGAGGGTCTTCGACAGATGAAAATGCCTTTGAAGAGCCTGCTTGTCCTGGCGGTCATGCTGGTGGCGTGGCATGGTAAGGCAATGGCTGAAGATTCGGTATTAGACGAGTTCGAAGAATTGCAAGGCTGGACGGTGATCGGCTCACCCGGCGTGCGGGTGGAATTCGCTCATGACACCGGCTCCAGCGGCATGGGTCTGCGAGTGGATTTCGATTTTCAGGGCCACGGCGGCCATCTGATGGTCCGCAAATCCTTTCCTCTCAAGCTGCCTGACAACTATGCCTTCACCTTTATGTTACGGGGCGAGGTGCCGGCCAATAATTTTGAATTCAAGCTGATCGATCCCTCCAAGAAAAATGTCTGGTGGCGGGTACAGCGTGATTTTACCTTTCCCCGGGACTGGCAGCGCATGGTTGTCAAGAAGAAACACCTGCAATTCGCCTGGGGTCCGGCTGGCGGCGGTCTGCCCACCGCGGTAGGGGTGTTGGAACTGGCCGTTTCCGCCGGCGCCGGCGGCAAGGGCTCTATCTGGATCGATGGACTACAGCTCGAAGAACGAGAGTCGGTGGGGCCATCCAGTCCGCGCCCAAAGGTGGAAGCCTCTACGTCGGTGCCTGGCCATGCACCCGAACGGATACTCGACCTGGACCCCCTGGCCGGCTGGCACAGCGGTTCCGTGGCGGCAAGCCAGTGGGTGATGCTGGATTTTATCAAGCACCGCGAATATGGCGGCATGGTCATCGATTGGGACCGGGAGGATTACGCGACCGCCTATCGGGTGCAGCTTTCTGATGACGGTGTCAACTGGCAAACCGCTTACAACGTTACCGATGGCAACGGCGGGCGCGACTATATTTACCTGCCGGACGCCGAATCCCGCTATCTCCGGCTGGATCTGCAAAAGAGCAGCCGGGGACAGGGTTACGGGATTCTGGCGGCCACGCTGAAACCTTATGAATTTGCGTCGTCGATCAATCAGTTCTTCGAGTCGATCGCGCAGGATACGGTCAGGGGCTGGTATCCCAAATATCTTTACCGGCAACAAACCTACTGGACGCCGGTGGGAGTGAACGGGTCCGATAAGGAGGGTCTGCTCAACGAAGAAGGCATGCTCGAGATCGACAAAGGCAGCTTTTCGATAGAGCCGTTTCTGTATGCGGATGGCCGATTGATTACCTGGGCGCAAGTTCTTTCCGTACAGGAGCTGGAGCAAGGGTATTTACCGATCCCCTCGGTGATTTGGCAACACGATCCACTGGTCCTCCGCATCACCGCCTTTGCCATGGGCGCGCCGGATGCCTCGACGCTGTACGCCAGATATTTGCTCAGCAATACCAGCAACGAGCACCAGCGTGTCAACCTGTTCCTGGCGGTGCGTCCCTTTCAGGTCAATCCACCCTGGCAATCCCTCAATATCGTCGGCGGCGCCACCCCGATTCGCGAGCTGGCCTACCAGGAGGGTCGGGTGTGGGTCAACGGGGAGAAAGCGGTGGTACCGCTGTCGGTCCCCGATCACTTCGGCGCCGCGCGCTTCGAGCACGGCCCGATTACCGGGTTTCTGGCGGCTGGCAAGCTGCCCGTGCAGGATAAGGTAACCGATCCCTTCGGGTATGCGTCGGGCGCGCTGGAATACATGATCGATCTACCGCCGCGAGGTTCCCGCGAGATTTACCTTGCCATCCCTTTTCATGAGTCGCAAGCGGTCACAGCCCGGCCGATGTCCCCGCAGGAAGCCGCTGCCCAGGGGCGCGCGGAACTGGAGGCGGTGACCCGCTACTGGCAAGGCCAGCTCGGCCGGGTCGATATCCAGTTGCCGCCGCCCGCCGATCGCATGATTCGCACCTTGAAGAGTACCTTGGCTTATATTCTGATCAACCGCGCCGGTCCAGCGATTCAGCCCGGCTCCCGTAACTATGCGCGTTCCTGGATTCGGGACGGCGCGCTGACTTCGTCCGCGCTGTTATCCATGGGTTATACCGAAGAGGTGCGTGAGTTTATCCGCTGGTATGCCGGCTATCAGTTCCCTGACGGCAAGATACCCTGTTGCGTGGACAAACGCGGCGCCGATCCCTTGCCGGAACATGACAGCCATGGCGAATTCATTTATACGGTCATGGAATACTACCGCTATACCCATGACGTGGGTTTCCTGAGCGAGTTGTGGCCCGCGGTGGTAAAAGCGGTGGAATACATCAATTTCCTGCGCCGGCAGCGCCTGACTGCTGTCTACCAGACACCGGAATTACGGCAATACTATGGTTTGGTGCCGGAATCGGTTAGCCACGAGGGCTATCTTGCCCATCCTGTGCATTCTTACTGGGATGATTTTTTCACGTTGCGGGGACTCAAGGATGCAGCCGCAATGGCGATGGTGCTGGGCGAAGCGGAGAAGGCGGCGAATTTTGCCGCCTTACGTGATGCCTTCCAGCAGGATCTGCTCGAGTCCATCCGCTGCACCATGGAAAAACACAGGATCGATTATCTGCCCGGTGCTGCCGAACTCGGCGACTTCGATCCCACCTCGACCACGATCGCCCTGGATCCGGGCGGCGAACAGAAGTCTCTGCCGCAAAAGGCTTTACAGCAGACATTCGATAATTATTACGCCTATTTCCGGCAACGCGCCAATGGCGAGATCGATTGGGATAACTACACACCCTATGAGACCCGGATTGTCGGTTCCCTGGTGCGCCTGGGGCAACGCCAGCGGGCGCTGGAGACCCTGGATTTCTTTCTGGCCGACCGGCGCCCTGCTGCCTGGAATCAATGGGCGGAGGTCGTATGGCGCGATCCCAAGGTAGCCAATGTTATCGGTGATATGCCTCATACCTGGGTCGGTTCTGATTACATCCGCTCATTGCGCAGCCTGTTCGCTTTCGAGGAGGAAAGCGACCAATCTCTGGTCATCGCCGCTGGCGTCCCCGATGAATGGCTGGAGAGCGCCGGCGGTGTCAGCGTAAAACGCTTGCCGACCTATCATGGCACGCTGAACTATAGCCTGTGGCGGGAGGCGCCGGGAAAATTGCGCCTGAAGCTAACGGGCGATATCGTCCTGCCGCCAGGAAATATCGTGCTAAAACCGCCGGTGGCGCTGCGCGGGCTTACGGTCAATGGCAAAGTCAGCACGCTGTTCGACGCCGACCACGCCACTATTACCGAATTCCCCGCCGAAGTGGTGCTGGATTATTGAGTTGCTTTCATGGCTTCTGCCTCACCCCTCACCCAAGAGGAGAGGGGAGATTTGGTATAGGCTCCAAAGCCATTCAGCCCAGCAAGGTGCGATAGTAAGGAATGTACTGATACAGCCAGGTCTCAGTAAGGGCATGATCGCCCAGACGCAGATAAGCGCGGATATCCACGGGGTTCATGTTCTCCGGCTCGATGTCGAAAAATGCCCGCCAACGGTTGGTTCCTGCCACGTGTAGAACATTTTCATCCTCAATCCTACCGCTCGTGGCCTTGAGCACCAATTGGATAGGCGTCTTTTCATCGAGACTTTCCAGTGGTCCTCCGGCGAAATCGATAACTATCCTGCTCTTGTTGGGCGGCGGTGGCGCAATCCCCGCCACGCCGCCTCTGCCTACGCGGGTGGCGATAACGCGACCGAGGTTTGCCGGATAGGGTTCTTCGGCCACCCAGTGCAGGCGGTATTTAAAAGTCCAGGCGGATCCGGCCTGCACGGGCGCCTGTGGCACCCAGTAGGCAACGATATTGTCAGCGATCTCGTAGTCGCTCGGAATTTCGACCAGCTGCACAGCGCCCTCGCTCCAGGGTTCCAACGGTTCGACCCACAGGCTGGGCCGCAGATTATAGAACGTACCGGTATCCTGATAGTTTTCGAAGTTACGATCACGCTGAAGGAGACCGAAACCTCTGGGATTTTTATCGAAGAAGGAACTGGTCTGGACGAAGGGCGGGTTGTTGAGCGGCCGCCAGATGCGTTCACCGGTTCCCGCCCACATAGCCAGGCCATCGCTGTCATGAATCTCGGGACGCCAGTCCTTCGACTGCATATGGTTGGTCTCCGAATACCAGAACATGCTGGTCATTGGGGCTATGCCCAGGCGTGGGATAGCCGTCCGAGGAAACAGCACGGCCTCAATATCCATCACCACGCGCCCTTGCGACGAGGCCAGGATTCGATAGGCACCGCTGATGCTGGGGCCGTCCAGCAAAGCATAGATCATCAAGGCTTTGGGGTCGCTGGCCGGTTCCAGCCAGAAGCTGATGAAATAGGGAAATTCTTCGGAGGGGGTAATCCCGTGCCGATGGCAATACCACGGGCAGACAGGCCCCACTGGTCCAATTCCCCTGGACTGCGAAAATAAGATGCTCCCAGAAAAGCCAGCCATTCTTTGTGCGGTTGCACGCCCGTATACACCACCCGGAAACCGGCAAAACCTAGGTTATCCGGTAAGAAAGCGGCAAAGCTCTCTTCACCGAAGTTGAACAAACGGGGCGAATAGAGAACTTCCCGCGCCATTCCATCACTGACCACATGCATCTTCACCGGTACCTGGAACAGCTTACCCATATGGAAAAATGTATCCTGTATAGCGTCCTACAAGGCAGGCCATGTTCCGGTCGATAAGGGATCTTCCGGTAAGCGTCATAATCAATTTTTTCAAGGATCTCGGTATAGCCTGTAACCGGCAGCTGATGGGGTTTTGAGGCCAGTTGCCTGGCCTGCTCTTTAAGTCCATCGAAACTGAAGGCCTGAGCAGGTCCCAGGTCGAGCACTGTGGTCAGTTCCTCGGCGTGAACATCCTGATCGAGGAAGCGTAACCAGGGAGTGAGCAACGCGCCTGTAAGAAAAGCACGTCGCGTGATACCGGGCTTCATAGTCAAGATGCCCCCAAAAGAGATCGACAGGGATGACAAAGCGATAGAGAAGGCGATAGAAATAGTGATAAATCTTGGTTTATACAGGACGGGGGATGAGCTGATAGAGCCAGGTCTCGGTGAGGGCCTGATCGCCCAGACGCAAGTAAGCGCGAATATCGACCGGTTCATTGCCTTCCACTTCGATATCGAAGGACCCCCGCCACCGCTGGGTCCCAACCACTTGCATTGCGGAACTGTAGATTACCTTGCCGCGCATGGTGGTGACCACGAGTTTAACCGGGGCGTTCTTCTCGATACCCGCAAGCGGCCCCCCAGCGAAATCGATGACTGGCCGCCACACCTTATTCTCCGAGCGCGGCTGCCCCACCAGGAAACCACCCCAGCCCAGTCGCGTCGCGATCACCCGGCCGAGGAGTGGCGGATAGGGCTCATCGGCCAACCAATGCAAGCGGTATTTGAAATTCCAGGCAGAACCGGCCTGCACAGGCACCTTCGGCAACCAGTAGGCGACGATGTTGTCAAAAATGTCATAGGTGGTCGGGATTTCGACGAGTTGCACGGCTCCCTCACCCCACGGCTCCAGTGGTTCGACCCAAAGGCTGGGCCGCCGCTCGTAGAACGTGTAGATGTCTTGGTAGTTCTCGAAGTTGCGGTCGCGTTGTAGAAGGCCAAAACCCTTGGGATTGTTGTCGAGGAATGAGCTCGTCTGCACTGAGGGCGGATTGTTGAGCGGTCGCCAGACACGCTCGCCGCTGCCTGTCCAGAGGGCCAGTCCGTCACTATCGTGAACCTCCGGCCGCCACTCCTTCGCCGGTTGGTGATTGGTTTCCGAAAACCAGAACATACTAGTCAGTGGCGCTATCCCCATGCGGCGAATAGCTGTTCGGGCGAACAGCAGCGCTTCAATGTTCATCACCACGTGCTCCTGACGGAGCGCCTCGATGCGATAGACCCCTGTGATGCTGGGACCATCCAGTAAGGCATACATCATTACAGTCCCTAGCTCAGCCCCAGCCTCTAACCAGAACCTGGTGAAACGTGGAAATTCCTCCGGCGTCGGAAACCCCGTGTCAACAGCAATACCGCGGGCGGAGATTCCGTACTCACCCAGTTCGCCTGAGCTGCGAAAATAGGATGCACCCAGGAAGGACAGCCAATAGTTCTGCTGAGCACTCGAATTCATGACACGAAATCCCGCAAAACCCATATCATCAGGCAATGACTGAGCAAACTTGGCAAGGTCGTCGTACTGGAACAGCTTGCGTGAATAGCTGATTTCCTGTGCTACGCCGTCGTGCACCACATAGCACTTCACCGGCTCCTTGAAAAGCGCGGCAAGGTGGTAGAACTGCACCGGATACGGCCCATCACCCTGTGCCCAGAGGGTGGCCTCCGGCCGGTAACGGATCTGCCGATGAGCATCGTAGTCGATCCTCTGCAGCACCTCGGCATAGCGTATCAGGGGTGGCTGATGGGGTTGCGCGGCAAGCTGTTTGGCCTGCTCGCGCAGCCAATCGAAATTGAATGGCTGCGCCGGTCCCAGTTCGAGCGTTGCCGGAAGTTTCACCTCGGCCTGAACGTTCTGCCCAAGCAAAGGTAGCCACGGGACGAGCAACGCGCCCGTGAGAAAGGAACGTCGGGTAAGGTAGCGTTTCATGTTGAGGGCCTGTCTCGCCATGCCGGAGGGGTTCATGAACGGCCTGTCCCGGCCATGACAAGCGTGCTCTTCGGGATCAGGTTGCTCTGCGTGGAAGCCATGCTTGTAAAATATAGTGGGGTGTAAGTATACCGGCTCCGCCGATGCCGGGAACGCCTTGCCCGCGCCAGCCGGTGAAATGGATACCGAAGCAGTAAGGCGATTTCCGCACGCAGCTCATTCCCGAGTACGCTGCTTGTGCTTATGAGTTTTTCAGCTACCTTTTGACCAGGAACACAGCCCGATATCCAGCGCTCTCTTGTTTGCGAGCACGCGGGTTCGACGAAGGGACCCAGGCGAGTTTCTTGCTAAAACCCGCCGTCGGGCATCCACCCCAACATCCGAGGAAAACGCCATGACGGCACGAAGTTACCGGGGATCGGCCTGGGTTGCACTGGCCGTTGCGGCCGGTGTGTCTTCCAGTACGTATGGCGAAGAACTGCTGCTGGAAAAACAGATTTCTTTGTCCTTGGCGCAGGACGCGGTGCTGGCCGCGATCGCCCAATGCCGGAAAGAAGGCTATCGCGTGACGGTGACCATCGTGGATCGCGCCGGTCTGGTCAAGGCCACGCTGCGCGATGACGGCGCCGCTCCCCATACCCTGGATGCCAGCCGGAGGAAGGCGTATACCGCCCTGACCTTCCGCGCCAGCACCACCGAATTGGGCCAGCGGATCGCCAACAATCCGGCGGCGGCCAACCTGAAGGACATCAGCGACGTACTCGTGCTGGGCGGCGGTCTCCTGCTCAAGGCGGGCGATGAGGTAATCGGCGCCATCGGCATCGGCGGCGCGCCGGGAGGAGACAAAGACGAGGCATGCGCCCGCGTCGGGATCGACAAGATCGCGGATCGACTGAAGTAACCGTCGCCCCGCCGGTGGCGGGCGGGTCGGTCCGACCGCACGCCGGGCGGTGTCGATCCTTTCCGCTGTTGGTATCCCATCCGATGGGTGCGAAGCGGCACCAGCCAATGGACCGTATGGCTTGTAGCACAGCGACCGCGCGTTGTGGACGATCCCGTTGTCCGCCCAACCATCCGGGGACTCTCATGCAACTTCGCGACACCACCCTCTTCCGGCAACAGTGTCCTGTCGCCGGCTCCTGGATCGATGCCGACAACGGCGCCGTATCCGCCATCATTAATCCCGCCACTGGAGGGGTTCTAGGCCACGTCCCCGAACTGGGCACCGCCGAGACCCGTCGCGCCATCGAAGCGGCCCACGCTGTATTGCCCGACTGGCGGGCGCTGACCGCGCAAGCACGGGCGGTCATTCTACGGCGCTGGTTCAATCTGCTGCTGGAGCATCAGGAGGATCTGGCGACGCTGATGACCCTGGAGCAGGGCAAGCCCCTGGCCGAGGCGCGCGGCGAGATCGCCTATGCCGCCGGCTTCATCGAATGGTTCGCCGAGGAGGGCAAGCGGGTCTACGGCGATACCGTTCCCGCCCATCAGCCGGACAAGCGGATTCTGGTGCTGAAGGAGCCGGTCGGGGTATGCGCGGCCATCACGCCGTGGAACTTTCCGGCGGCGATGATCGCCCGCAAGGCCGGCGCGGCGCTGGCGGCGGGTTGTACGATGGTGGTCAAGCCGGCGCCGCAAACCCCGTTTTCGGCCCTGGCGCTGGCGGTGCTGGCGGAACGGGCGGGGCTGCCGGCCGGCGTGCTGAACGTGGTCACTGGCCCGGCCCAGGTCATCGGCGATGAAATCCTCGATAACCCGCTGGTGCGCAAGCTGAGTTTCACCGGATCGACCCGAACCGGCAAGTATTTGATGCAGCGTTGTGCTGGTACGCTGAAACGGATTTCGCTGGAATTGGGCGGCAACGCACCGTTCATCGTGTTTGACGATGCCGATCTCGATGCGGCGGTGGCCGGGGCGCTGGCCTCCAAATATCGCAACAGCGGCCAGACTTGCGTCTGCGCCAACCGGTTTCTGGTACAGGACGGCGTTTACGACGTCTTCGCCGAGCGGTTGACGCGGGCAGTGCGCGAGCAGCTCAAGGTCGGCAACGGCCTGGAGCCGGGCGTCTTGCAGGGACCGCTGATCGACGCTGCGGCGTTGGCTAAAGTGGAGCGCCACGTCGCCGATGCGCTGAGCCAGGGCGCGACGGTGCTGATCGGCGGTCGACGGCACGCGCTGGGCGGCACTTATTACGAACCGACAGTGCTGACCGAGGTTACGCCGGACATGCTGGTGGCCCGCGAGGAGACCTTCGGGCCGGTGGCACCGCTGTTCCGGTTCCAAGCCGACGACGAAGCGATACATCTAGCGAACGCCACCGAGTTCGGGTTGGCGGCCTATTTCTACAGCCGCGATCTAAATCGGGTGTTCCGGATGGCGGAGGCGCTGCAATATGGGATGGTGGGTATCAACACCGGGCTGATCTCGACCGAGGTGGCGCCGTTCGGCGGGGTCAAGGAATCCGGTTTCGGCCGCGAAGGTTCCAAGTACGGCATCGACGAGTATCTGGATCTTAAATATCTGTGCATCGGTCTCGGCTGAAACATTACATCCCGTCCCGAACAACAATAAATTCGATATTCGCTGCCGGTTGGAATGGCTCGGCCCCCATAACAATTTATAATCCTACATTCACCTTATGACCTTCACCCAAGAAGTCATTTACATCGGCCTGCTGGTTCTTGGCATTCTGGCCACCTTCGCCACCGCTGGCTTGTTGCTTTGGCTGTGCAGCTTTTCCCGGTTTGCACCGCTGTTTCAGTCGTTGAACAACCTTTCGCCGCAGGTGGTCGCCATCGTCGGGATCCTGTTCGCGCTGTACACCACGTTTTTCGCTAGCGACATCTGGAACATCCGTGACCGGGCTCAGACCGCGATCCAACAGGAAGCGGAAGCGATGCGCGGGTTGTTCCGGCTGGCCGAGCAACAGCCGCCGGCTATCGGCGCGCCGATCATCACCGCGTTGCGCGATTACGCGCGGGTGACGATTCAAGCCGAATGGCCATTGTTGGCGCGAGGCGAGCCGCCTGGCGAACAGTCCTTGGAGCGTTGGCGGCACTTGTTGGGAGCGGTGCTGGCGGAGCCGGTGGTGAAAGGGGTGCCCGGTAGCGTTCATGAGGCCATGGTGCAGGATGTGGAGCGGGTACATGTCGCGCGCCATCAACGCCTGGCCCAGAGCCAGCGGCACGGCGATCCGCTGAAATGGTTCGCGGTGGCCTGTCTGGGCGCGTTCACCCTGCTGACGGTGGCGCTGGTGCATCTCGACAACTGGCGAACCCAGTTGGCGGCGCTGTTGATCTATTCCGCCGCGATCTCGGTCAGTTTCGCAGCGGCCTATTTGCAACGCAGTCCGTTTCAGGTGTTCGTCGTCAGCCCGGAACCCATCTCTGAATTGATTACGATGGAGTCGTTGCTGGACCGACGCTGACGGCCGCGCGTTGCTTCAGGCCGGCTCGTGGACGATTTCGCCCAGGCCAGCGCGCCGCAGCGCGTCGTCGAGCAGCCGTCGGATCTGGCGGGCAGTATCCAGCTCCAGTGCCTGCCGGGCCAGTTCCCGGGCTTCGGCGCGGGTGAAGCCGCGAATCGCCCACTTGACCCGCAGTAAGCTGACCGTGCTGGCGTTCAGGCTGTCCACCCCCATACCCAGCAGCAGCACGGCGGAGCCAGGATCGGATGCCATTTCCCCGGACAGGTTCACCGGCCTCCCGGCACGGTGGCCATGCTCGATGATGTGGGCAATGGTCTTGAGCATCGCCGGGTGCAGGCTGTCGTACAGGTTGGCGACCCGGGCGTTGTCGCGGTCTACCGCCAGCAGGTATTGGGTCAGATCGTTGGTGCCCACCGATAGGAAATCCACCCGCCGGGCCAGTTGTTCGGCCTGCCAGGCGGCGGAAGGCACCTCGATCATCACGCCCACTTGCGGACTCGTCGCGGCATAGCCATCCTCGCGCAGTTCCCGGTCGGCGCGCGACAGCAGCCGCAAGGCCTCGTCCACCTCCTCGACGGTGGTGATCATCGGAAACAGAATTCGGAGATTGTCCAGCCCGGCGTTAGCCCGCAGCATGGCGCGCAACTGGGTCAGGAAAATGTCGGGGTGATCGAGGGTGAAGCGCATCCCGCGCCAGCCCAGGAACGGGTTGCTTTCCGCCATGATGAAGTAGGGCAGGGTCTTGTCGCCGCCGATGTCCAGGGTGCGCATCACTACCGGCCGCGGCGCGAAGGCGGCGAGCATCGGACGGTAAAGTTGATATTGCTCGTCCTCGCTGGGGAACGATTCGCGCACCATGAACGCGAACTCGGTGCGATACAGGCCGATGCCTTCGGCGCCGACCTGGCGGGCGGCGGCGATGTCGGCCGGCAGCCCGGCCTTGGCATAGAGCGGAATCGGGTGGCCATCCCGGGTTTCGGCGGGCAAGTCGCGCAGTTGGCCCAGCTCGGCGAGCAGCTCGGCGTCGGCGGTCATGAGTTGTTGGTATTCGGCGCGGGTGGTCGGGTCCGGATTGACGAAAACCCGGCCCTGATAGCCATCCACGATGATGTCGTTGCCCTCGAACCGGCCCAGCGGCCGGTCGCCCAGACCCATCACCGCCGGGATGCCCATGGCCCGCGCCAACAGAGCGACATGGGACAGGGCCGAACCCCGCAGGCAGACGATGCCGGCTAATTGTTCCGGAGGTACCGCCGCCAGATGCGCCACGCTCATCTCTTCGGCCACCAGCACGCAGCGCTCGGCTATCGATTCCATGGAGGGACGGTGGGCAGGCCGCAGATGGTGAAGTACCCGCTGGCCCAGATCGCGGATGTCCTCGGCCCGGGCGCTGAGATAGGGATCGTCGACCTGTTCCAGCAGTCGCACCCGCGCCAGCACGGCGTCGCGCCAGGCTGCCGGGGCCCAGCTCCCGGCCCGGATGCCGGCGAGCGCGTCACCGATCAGGCTGTCGCTGTTCAGCATCATTCGGTAGACCGTGAACAGCGCTTGCTCGGTGGGTGGCAGCAGAGGCGCCAGCCGGTCGCTGGCAGCGCGCAACTCCTGGTCGACGGCGGCGATGGCGGCGTGGAAGGCTGCTTCCTCGGTGGCGATGTCCCGAGCGGACCGTTCTGGCACGTCGTTGAGATCAGCCAGCAGATGGGGAACGGTGATGGTTCCCATGGCCACGCCCGGGGCGCCAGGCACGCCGCGGAGGGCGCGGACGCCGGTGGTCAGCGGGTTAAGCAATTCTTGGGCTGCGCCGCTGAGAATGGCGTGATTGAGAATGCTGGCCAGTTGGGCCGCGATGGTGACCAGGAAATCCACCTCCTCGGGTTGAAACCGGCGCACAGCGGCATCCTGGACCAGCAGCACGCCCAGCACCCGGCGGTACTGGATCAGCGGCGCGCCCAGGAAGGCGTGGAAGCCGTCCTCGCCCACCTCGAAGATGGGGTGGAAGCGGGGATGGCGCAACGCATCCTCCAGATTGATCGGTTCCTGGCGTTCCGCGACCAGCCCGACCAAGCCATCCCCGTGGTTCAGCCGGACCCGCCCGACAGCTTGAGGATTCAGCCCGGCGGTCGCCATCAGCACGAATTCCCGGTTGTCCTCGTCGGCCAGATAGACGGTGCAAGCGGCAACCTTCATCCTATCCCGAATCCGGTTGACCGTGATCGCCAGCGCGCTGGGCAAGTCCGGCGCGGCGCTGACATCCTGAACGATACGGCGCAGGGTTTCGAGCATGCGTTGGGAATCCTCGGGGACGAAGGTTGGAAAGGTCGGTACGGAAGGGTTGTCATTCAGTACAGGAGTTCGCGCCGTCGCGGGGCAGACTGGGTAGAATATACCGATTTCAAGCGATGGACGAAGCCGGCATGAATGATGAAACGCCATTGGCAACCTCCGATCCTGCGCGGGCCGGCCGCTTGCTGCGGTGGGCGACCTACGCCTCGGTGACCACTGCCACAGTGTTGATCGCCGGTAAGTTAGCGGCGGCGTTGCTGACGGGATCGGTCAGCGTGCTGGCCTCGCTGGTGGATTCGATGATGGACGTGGCGGCGTCCCTGATCAATTTGCTGGCGGTGCATTATTCTCTGCAACCGCCCGATCTGGAGCATCGCTTCGGTCACGGGAAGGCCGAGCCGCTGGCGGGTCTCGTTCAGGCGGCGTTTATCGCCGGCTCGGCGGTGTTTCTGATTTTGCACGCAGTGGACCGGTTGCTGCATCCGCAGCCGATGAATGACGCTCTGGTCGGCGTCGGGGTGTTGTTGTTTTCAATCGCGGCCACGATGGCGCTGCTGGGGTTCCAGCATTATGTCATCCGCCGCACCCACTCTACGGCGATTCGCGCCGATGCGCTGCATTACGCCACCGACCTGTTGACCAACACCGCCACCATTCTAGCGCTGGGCCTGGCGATGCTGGGTTGGCCGCTCGCCGATCCGGTCTTCGCGATCGGCATCGCGCTGTACATTCTCTACAGCGCCGGCCACATCGGCCATGAGGCGATCCAATTGCTGATGGATCACGAGCTACCCGCCGAGATTCACACGCGAGTCAAGGAGATCGCCCGTGGTCATCCACGGGTGCGTGGCATTCACGACGTACGTACCCGCCGTTCCGGGCAGACCTTTTTTATCCAGTTGCATCTGATGCTGGACGATCAGTTGCCCCTGGTAGAGGCCCACCGGGTGGCGGACGAGGTGGAAGCGGCGATCGTGGCAGCGTTTCCCAACGCCGACGTGTTGATTCACGAGGATCCGGCCAGCGAACCGCCGCCGCGGCCGTTGCCGGCTTAGAGCGCGCGCAGGCGCGGCTAGACGGACCCGACGAAGAAGGAAAGGCGGGGGGATGGGAAAGTGGCGGAGAGGGTGGGATTCGAACCCACGGACCCTTGCGGGTCAACGGTTTTCAAGACCGTCGCAATCGACCGCTCTGCCACCTCTCCGATGGGGTTGGATTGTAGCCGGCCCTCCCTGGCCATGCCAGCGTTGCTGGTGGATCGTTCAGAACTCGCGGATGTTTCTCAGCAGATTCCAGTTTTCCTGGCCCGTTCCCGAGGGGTCGACGCTCTCCATCGGGTAGATCGCCATCGGCGTGGCCTGGCTTTCCTCCTGGAGGGTGTTCGCGTTCGCCGAGGAGGGGCAAGTGACCGTTCCAAAGGAGTTGATCAGGTTCTGACCTTGTTTGTTAAGTACAAATCGGTAACAGGCATCGCTGGCCAAGGTAACGGTTCCACGGCCCTCAGAATTGACGTTACACGCCGGTGAAACCACTCGTGCCACCCAATTTTTGGAACCGGGGGTCGTGCTGGCGAATCCTTCGAAACTGGGATTCGAGTTGCAGGAGTTCTGCGTGGAGCTTTTGGTAATGCTATCGATGGTCACCTGATAGGTGAGGGGACCGTTCTGGCAGCATACGTTGGTCAGGGCGCTCCAACGTGCGGTTCCACCCCCCCCTCCGGTAGGATTAATGGTCCTCGTGAAACTGATGTTCCCTTGGACAAAAACTTGCAAGACGATGGTTCCGTTGGTTTCCGTGGGTAAATCGGTCAGATCGAACCGACCAAACGGCAGATTGGCCGTGCCGCCCTCGCAGCGCAGGGAACCCGGTCCGCAGGTGAACATGCACCGACCGCTGGCCAACGCCAGCGCGCAGGCGAGATTGCCGTCGGAAGCCAGCGCCGTTCCCGTAATCCGGTAGCGTCCGGGGTTGACCTGGGTCACGGAATCTACCGTGGCGCCAGCCTGCTGTGCGACCGCGGGCGTCGCGGCGAAGACGGCCAACAAAATAACGAGTTTGCCCATTGGCAAATAACGCCATTTCTGAGACATCATGCTTTTCCCTGAGGTGAGCGGTGGGGTGGAAATCGGAGAGAAACGGGTTGCGGAGAGAAAGCAAGATTCGAACCCAAAGACCTTGGCGAGTCAATGGTTTTCAAGACCGCCGCCATCGACTGCCCCACCGCTCCTCCGATGGCGCTTGGATTGTAGCTGGCCCTCCCTGGCCGCGCCAGCCTCCCTGGCGGATCGCTCGGGACCTACGGATCAGGGTTAGGGTTTGGTCTTTTGGGAGGGCACCAAATTCGGTGAACCTGAATTATCGCCAGTGGGTTGCATGGGGAAGATGGCCATATCGGCTTCCTCCTGAAGGGTATTCACAGTTGATGAACAACTGATTGAGTTAACACTTTCTACCCATTGATTACTCCGAACTTCAAGTTGGATTTTGTAACAGGAATTGGGGGCCATGGTGACCGTTCCCCCACCTGTGGCGTTACCACACAGAGAAATCACTCGTGAGGAATAGGACTTGGTGCCTGAGGTTGTGCTGGCAAATCCTTCGTTAGTCGAAGGAGCGGTACATGAGTTGGATATGGATCGTTTCGTCACTCCATCAACAGTCACTTCATAGGTGACAAGGTCTCTCCCATTGTTGCAGCATGTATTGTTGTATGCGCGCCAGCTTGCGGAGGATGGAGGAGGAGCATTACAGGGTATGCGTCCTGTGAAACTGATGTTCCCCTGTACGAAAACTTGCAGGTAGATGTTTCCATCAGTTTCGCAGGGTAAAAAGTCCAACTGAAATTTCCCAAATGGCAGATTGGCCGTGCCCCCCTCGCAGCGCAGGGAGCCCGGCCCGCAGGTGAACATGCAGCGGCCGCTGGCCAGCGCCAGCGCGCAGGCCGCATTGCCGTTGGCGGCCAACGCCGTTCCGCCAATATTGTATCTTCCAGAGCCGGCTGGCGTCACATAATCCAAAGTGGCACCCGCTTGCTGAGCGATCGCTGGAGTCGCGGCGAAGGCAGTGAGCATGATAACCAGTGTGCTTGCCAAGACATAAAAATGTTTGTGAGACATTTTCCCTCTCCTGAATTGGTCATGGATTAATATAACAGTCTTGCTGATGCCATCCTTGGAATCCACCTAAAATCCCTTTTTTCCCATGAGAGTATAGTCTCATTAAACCGGGTTTCCATCACGGCTGCCCATGAAAAGCGCGCTCGCCAGACCAGCGATGTCTCCAACATCAAACCTATATAAATTAATGAGATAGTCATGTTTTCCACCCCGGAAGCACCCCTCGATATCGTAATCCCCGTTTATCAAGGTCTGGCGGTCACCAGCCGCTGCCTGGACAGCGTGCTTGATCACCGGCAACAGCACCCTCATGAGGTCATCGTCATCGACGATGCCAGCCCGGAATCCGAATTGGCTGACTACCTGGACGAACTGGCTGAGGCCGGATGCCTCACCTTGCTGCGCAATCCCGTCAATCAAGGCTTCGTGGCGACCGCCAACCGTGGTCTGGCCTTGCATCCGAATCGCGATGTGGTGCTGCTCAACAACGATACCGAGGTGAACGGCGACTGGCTGGACCGACTGGCGCGCTGCGCTTATGCCAATGCGACGATCGGGACGGTAACGCCGTTTTCCAACAACGCCACGATTTGCAGTTATCCCCGCTTCTGCGAGGCCAACGAACTGCCGCCCGGACTGTCGCTGGAGGTGACCGATGCCCTGTTCCAACGCGCCAATGCCAGACGCTGGCTGGAAATACCCACCGCGGTGGGCTTTTGCATGTACATTCGCCGGGATTGCCTGCGAGCGGTCGGCGACTTCGACGAACGCGCCTTTGGCTTGGGGTACGGAGAGGAGAACGACTTCTGCATGAGGGCGGCCAAGGCGGGTTGGCACCATGTGCTCTGCGCGGACGTCTACGTTTATCACGTCGGCGGCGTAAGTTTCGGCGAGCGGCAGGCGCAATTGCAGGCGCAAGCCCGGGAGGCTCTGGCCGCGTCGCATCCCGATTACGACGAACGCATTCAGACCTTCATCCGGGAGGATCCAGTCAGGCCATTGCGCGTGGCCATAGACTGGGAACGCGCGCTGTTGGCTCCCGAACAGGCGCTGTACGTGCTGCGGGAGCGTGACGAAGCTCTTGCTCGTGCGCAACGGATCGCAAGTGAACTGGAACAATCATTCCGAACTTCAAAGATGCTACTGATCCAATATCGGGACGAACTACAACTAAGGGACCAGGCGCTTACCGAGGCGGAGCGCTATGTTCGGGAACGGGAGGCTGATGTCGCCCTGCTGACGGCCCAGATGCGGTCAATGCGGGACGAGTTGTCGGCAGAGCTGGAAATGCTGCGCGCGCGGAATCTTGACCTGAGGGCGCAACTCAATGAGATTCACGCTTCCAGAGTCTGGCGCTACACGGAGTTTCTCAGAAAATTATGAATCCAACCGCGCATCTGTTCACCAGTATCACCGCCAATTATCTGCCCAAGGCGCGGGTGCTGGCCCAATCAGCAAAGCGTCAGGCGGCCGATGTCCGTTTTCATCTGCTGCTGTGCGACGACTATCCACCTGATGCTGATCCTGCCTCCGAGCCCTTCGACTCGATCATCAACGTGACGGAACTGCCGATTCCAGATCGGGAAGCCTGGCTGTTTGGACACACGGTGGTGGAGATGTGCACTGCGGTCAAGGCACGCGGCTTTCTGGAAATCGCCCGTCGTTTTGCCGCTGAAAAGATTTTCTACTTCGATCCAGACATGGTGATCCTATCCGGTCTCGATGGTCTGATCGAGCGGCTGGATCGGCACAGCCTCCTGTTGACGCCCCATGTGAGCGAACCAGAAAAGACGATGGAGGCGATTATGGACAACGAGATCGCTAGCCTCAAGCACGGAGTGTTCAATCTGGGCTTTTTGGGGGTGCGGACCAGTTCCGAGGGGATGCGTTTTCTGAACTGGTGGGCCGAGCGGCTGCGCTATTTCTGCCACGACGATATCGCCGGCGGTCTGTTCACCGACCAGCGCTGGCTGGATCTCGCGCCGGCCTTTTTCGAGGATCTCGCCATCATGCGCGAGCCGATTTACAACGTCGCCACCTGGAACCTCACCCACCGCCCGGTCGCCGGCTCGCTGGAACGTGGCCTCACCGTCAACGGCGAGTTGATTAGCTTCTATCATTTTTCTGGCTTCGACGGCGGCGCCCAGGAAGTCATGCTGAAGAAGTATGCTGATACCGGTTCGGCCCTGTTCGATCTACGCTGCTGGTACATCGCCGAATGCCAGCGCATGGGCCAGGCTGAAATCGGCAATCGCCCCTGCCGTTACGACACCTTCGACAATGGCGAGCGCATCACCCGGGGGCAACGGATTCTCTATCGCTCCCGTCTCGATTTGCGGCGGGTTTTCCCCAAACCTTTCCACGCCGAGGGCAAGTCCTATTACCACTGGCACCGGCTCAACGCCGCCGGTTCCAATGCAGAAAATGAAACGGTGGAAACCGAAGCGACGTTACGTGCCCAATTAAGCGATGCCCGCCGCGAGCTGGACTTGATCCAGCGTTCCCGTAGTTGGCGGCTGGCGCGGGCGTTTGCCCGGCTGTTCAATGTCTTCCGCTAACGCCGCTGTCCGCCCAGCGTCACCAGATCGCTGGCTGCAACCGGAAAATCCGCGCGTGATCTGTATACCTGTCGGCGTCGAGAATATTGATCATCTGGCCGGAACGCTGTCATCAGTCCTGCGGAACACTTCCCCCAATGCTGAGATCGTTGCTCTGCCTCTCGATGGCGCGCGGGCGTCGCTGGAGCAGGCTCTGCGCGAACATTCCGAACCGGCGCGGATAACTCTGCTGGACCCCAGCGACCACGACCAGCCCTGGCGGGCCGTCCTGCGCGGCTTGCCGCCGCGTAATGGCCGTCACGATCTGCTGCTGGTGCGGCCTGGCATGGAGGTTCCCCCCGGCTGGGATGACCGATTGGCGCTGGCGGCGTATTGTCAGGAACCTCGCATCGCCGCGGTTTCTCCCATGAGCGATAGCGTTCCCCTCTTCGCACTGCTGGAACGAAGCGACGACCGGATCGCGCTGGATGCCTTGGACAGACTGTTGCTGGCGCTGAGTCCGCGGCGCAACATTGAAATGCCAGCGCTGTTCGGCGGTTGCTGTTACCTGCGGCGGGCGGCGCTGCGGGAAATTGAAACCGCGATGGACGCCGCCGCGCGGGATTGGGGCTGGGACGAAGCCAGTCTCTGGCTGGTCCGACTGTTTCAGGAGCGCGGCTGGCACGCGGTCTGCTGCGATCATGTATACGTGCGGGATCGCGACGCCAGCCGGCGCCAACGGGAGATGCGCGGCGTAGAACATGCGGAGGAAGTGCGGCAGATCGAGAAAGCCCATCCCCTGACCGGCCTGCGCTTCGCGGTCGACCAGGTCCTGCGGCGGGGGATGCCGGCCCATTCTGCCGCGCCGGAGCGACGGCCGCTGCAATTGCATATCGTCAACAGTTGGGGTGGGGGCCTGGACCGCTGGGTGCGACAATACTGCGAGCACGACCGGAAACGGGACCATCTGGTGCTGCGTTCGATCGGCAATTGGGGCGTTTTCGGCCAGCGGATCGCCCTGTACCGCTCCGCCGTCATGGACCGGCCGCTACGCTATTGGGAACTGGGCTATCCCATCCGCGCCACGGCGGTCAGCCATCTGGAATACCGGGCGATTCTGGATGAAGTCATCGCCGAGTTCGGGGTTGAAGTGATTCTGATCTCGTCGCTGATCGGCCATTCGCTGGATGCGCTGGCGAGCGGGTTGCCGACGGTGTTCGTCGCCCACGACTATTACCCCTTCTGTCCGGCGGTGGTCATCTACTTTGGCGAGGTTTGCGAGCAGTGTGAATTACCACGACTGACGCGGTGTTTCGCCGAGAACGAGCATAACCGCTTCTTCCGGAATGTCGCCGCCGACGAATGGCCGGCGCTGCGGCGGCGTTTCGTCGAACTGGCCCTGCCCGACCCGGTTCGGTTCGTGGCCCCGTCCGAATCGGTGGCCCGGCATTGGCGGACCCTGTTGCCAGCGCTTGCCGACAAGCCCTTCGCCATTATTCCCCATGGGGTGGATTACGCGCCGGAACAGTTGCTGCAGCCGCCAGCCAACGACAAACTGCGCGTGGTGGTGCTGGGCAGCCTCGCCCCGCAGAAGGGTCGGGCGCTGCTGGAACGGGTATGGCCGAGCATCGCTAAGTACGTTGACTTGCATTTGGTCGGTTGCGGCGAGGAGGGTGAGGCTTTTCGCGGCCAGCCAGGCATCACGCTGATTCCGAGTTACCGGCATGAGGAATTGGCTGGCATCATGGCCGGCATCGCTCCGGATGCAGGTTTGCTGCTGTCCATCTGTCCCGAGACCTTTAGCTATGCTCTAAGCGAGTTGTGGCTGCTGGGCATCCCGGTGGTGGCAACCAACCTTGGCAGTTTCGCCGACCGGATTCAGGAGGGCGTCAACGGTTTTCTCTGCCCACCCCATGTGGAGGCGATCACGGAAAAATTGTGCTGGATCGCCACCAACCGTACAGCTTTGGACCCGCCGCGAACCTGGCTGGCCGGTTTCCGGCATCGCCGGATTGACGAGATGGTGGTCGATTATCATGCGTTGACCCCGCTGCCGGCCATCGCCGCGCCGCGCTATTTCACCCCGCCGGCGGCGCTGGCGCCATTGGATGATCCTCCCGCCAGGGCGTTGTACGTGGATGTCCAGGCGCCCTTTACAAAGGTATTGGAAGAATTCGGCGATTACGCGCGTCAAAAGCTCATCGCCACCCCGCGCCTACGTGCCTGGCAAAAGCGCGGGCTGGCGGCGCTGCTCGCGGGGGGATTGCGCGTCGGCAAGGCGCTGGCCACCCTGCGGCGCAAGGGCTGAGGGCGCACGGGGCAAAACGGGGTGCGTTTTACCCAATAATTGTTTTTAATGAGCGTGGTTATTCTTGGAGCGGTAGCCGGTTCTGGCTAGCCCGGTCTCGGTGGCCATCCCTAAAATCCCAAATCATCGCGGGGACGCAACGACGTCGCCCGCCTCCTCCAACCTGAAGACGAATCGAAGGAGTGCCCGGTGGAACGCGAAAGTATGGAATATGACGTGGTCATCGTCGGCGCCGGCCCGTCCGGCCTGTCGGCGGCCATCCGTCTCAAGCAACTGGCGGCGGAAAACGACCAGGAGGTGAATGTCTGCGTCATCGATAAAGGCTCCGAGGTCGGCGCCCACATTCTGTCCGGCGCCGTGGTGGAACCACGCGCTCTTAACGAACTGGTTCCGGACTGGAAGGAACGGGGCGCGCCGCTGAACACCCCGGCCACGGAAGACCGTTTCCTGTTCCTGACCCGCGAGACCTCGTACAAGCTGCCCACCCCGCCGCAGATGAGCAATCACGGTAACTACATCATCAGTCTGGGCAATCTGTGCCGCTGGCTGGCCACGCAAGCCGAGGAACTGGGAGTCGAGATTTATCCCGGCTTCGCCGCCGCCGAAGTGCTCTACAACGACGATGGCGCGGTGGTCGGGGTGGCCACCGGCGACATGGGCATCGACCGCCACGGCCAACCGACAGAGCAGTTCGCGCCGGGCATGGAACTGCGCGCCCGCTACACGATCTTCGCCGAAGGTTGCCGCGGCTCCTTGACCAAGACTCTGTTCGAGCGTTTCAAGCTGCGCGAAGGCGTAGACCCGCAGACCTACGGCATCGGCATCAAGGAATTGTGGGAGGTCGATCCCGTCCTGCACTTGCCGGGCAAGATCGTGCATACCGTCGGCTGGCCGCTTGACGCCAGCACCTATGGCGGTTCCTTCCTGTATCACCTGGAAAACAACCAGGTGGCGGTAGGATTTGTGGTCGGCCTGGGCTATGCCAATCCACATCTGTCGCCGTTTGACGAGTTCCAACGCTTCAAGACCCATCCCGACATTTGTCCGACCTTCGAGGGCGGCCGACGCATCGCCTACGGGGCGCGGGCAATTTCGGCCGGCGGCATCCAGTCGATTCCCAAGCTGACTTTCCCCGGCGGCGTGCTAGTCGGCGACACCGCCGGTTTTCTCAACATGCCCAAGATCAAGGGTACCCATACCGCGATGAAGTCCGGGATGGTGGCGGCCGAGGCGGTGTTCGCGGCGGTCGCGGCCGGGCGCGGCGCGGACGAGGCAACGGAATATCCCGAGAAGCTACGGCAAAGCTGGCTGTGGGAGGAACTCTACCAGGTCCGCAACATCAAGCCATCGTTCAGTTGGGGGCTGTGGGCCGCCATCGCTTATTCGGCCCTCGATACCTACGTGTTCCGGGGCAAGGCGCCGTGGACCTTTCACCACAAGCCGGATCACAGCAAGCTGAAAAAAGCCAGCGAATGCTCCAAGATCGAGTATCCGAAGCCGGACGGCGTGATCAGCTTCGACAAACTGTCCTCGGTGTTCATCTCCAACACCAATCACGAGGAGGATCAGCCCTGTCATTTGACGCTGAAAGATCCGACCGTCCCGATCAGGATCAATCTGGCGTTGTACGACGCGCCGGAGCAGCGTTACTGCCCGGCGGGGGTGTACGAGATCGTTCGGGACAGCGATGGGAGTAACCCGCGCTTGCAGATCAATGCCCAGAACTGCGTGCATTGTAAGACCTGCGACATCAAGGATCCCACCCAGAACATCAACTGGGTGACGCCGCAGGGCGGCGGCGGGCCCAATTATCCAAACATGTAAGCGGGTAACCCATGGAAAAGCCCGGCGCCTTCCGGGCTTTTTTATGCAAACTATCGCGTTTTTTTCATTCAGGAGCTTGTTCGCATGCCCACCGAGCCCACTCTGCCGCTGTTGATCGAACCGGAACAGCTTCAGCCGTTTCTCGCCGACCCGGCGGTCCTGATCGTGGATCTGTGCGATCTGGCCAGTTACGCCGCCGGGCACATTTCCGGCGCGGTTCATCTCGACTATACGGACCTGGTGCGGGTTGAACCGCCGGCGATGGGCTTATTGCCGGACGAAGCGCAATTGAGCGAGGTGCTGTCGCGACTCGGCTTGACCACGGACCGGCATGTGGTCGCCTACGACGAGGAAGGCAACGGTCGCGCCGGTCGATTGCTGTGGACGTTGGCAACGCTCGGCCACGAATGCGTGTCGCTGCTCAACGGTGGCATCCACGCCTGGGACGCCGCCGCCGGACCCTTGGAAGCCCAGTTCCGTTGTCCGCTGCGCAGCGCCTATCAGGCCCATTTCGCCGATCCGCCGACGGCGGTCGCCGACCGGAAATATATTCTGGGGCGGCTGGGACGGCGGGACTTGGCGCTGCTGGACACCCGCACTCCCGCTGAATTCGCCGGTCTGGACCAGCGCGCCGCCCGCGGCGGCCACATCCCCGGGGCGGTGAATCTGAACTGGACCGATGCCATGGATCCGCAACGGCAGTTGCGTTTGCAGCCCGACCCGGTGCTGCGAAAATTGCTGGAGAGGCGCGGCGTCACCCCCGACAAAGAGGTTATCGTCTACTGTCAGAGCCATCACCGTTCGGCGCATACCTACTGGGTGTTGCGCTATCTGGACTATCCCCGGGTGCGTGGCTATCCCGGCGCCTGGTCGGAATGGGGCAACGATCCCGCTTTGCCGGTCGAAGTCTGAAACCGGCCTCTTATCCAGTTGATTCCATTGGGATAAATAGCTGATCACGATAAAAGCGCAACTCATCAATGGAATCGCGGATATCCTGCAACGCCAGATGGGCCGAGGTTTTGCTGAAGCCCTTGATCCGTTCGGGATACCAGCGCCGGGCCAGTTCCTTGAGCGTGCTCACGTCCAGGTTGCGGTAATGAAAATAAGCCTCCAGTTCTGGCATGCAGCGTGCCAGAAACCGCCGGTCCTGGCAGATGCTGTTGCCGCACATCGGCGATTTGCCCTTGGGCGCGTACCAGCTCAGGAACTCCAGGGTACGCAATTCGGCCTCGGGCTCGTTCACCTTGCTATCGCGGACCCGGGCGATCAGCCCAGACTCGCCGTGCTGCTTTTGGTTCCAGTCGTCCATCGTCGCCAGCGTTGCGTCGCTTTGGTGGATGGCCAGCACCGGCCCCTCGGCGAGAATATTGAGTTGGTTGTCGGTGACAAGGGTGGCGATTTCGATGATGCGGTCGGTTTGGGAATCCAGACCGGTCATTTCCAAATCAATCCAGATCAGGTTATCGGGGGGCATGGATTCATCTTTGGGTAGGGAAAGGGTGGAAGAGAAAGTTCACCGGCGGTGGGCCGACGACGGTTGCACGCTGGAAGTTTACGCCGAATCCGGCGGTTGCGGGGTAGTCCAGACATGGCCGGACGTCGGCTGACCCAACGCCAACAGAGCCGTATCCAGCGCTTGCAGGATGGCCGCCGCGACCGCGCCGACCAGTGGTTGGAAACACTGGACAGCGCTGGGCTGGGTTCGGAGCAGACGGGTCTGGTCATCACGCACTACGGACATACGTTGATCGTCGAGGATAGCGAGGGCAGGTTGCATCGCTGCGCCGCGCGGCAGAATCTGGGGCGATTGGCCTGCGGAGACCGGGTTGTTTGGCAGGCGTCTGGTGCGGGGGAGGGCGTGATCGTGGCGGTTGGCGAACGCTGCTCGCTGCTGACCCGACTCGATTACCACGGACAGCCGCGCCCGATCGCCGCCAATCTCGATGCGGTGGTGGTGGTGCTGGCGCCGGAACCGGAGCCGAGCGAGTACCTGATCGACCGCTATCTGGTCGCCATCGCCGCCATCGGCGTCCGGGGCTTGCTGCTATTGAACAAGTTGGATCTGTTGGACCCATCGGCGCTGGCGGCGTTGAGCGTACGGCTTGAACCTTACCACCGGATCGGTTATCCGCTGCTGCTGGCGAGCAGCCACACCGCGCAGGGTTTGGACAATTTGCGCGACTGGCTGCATGGGCACACCAGTCTGCTGGCCGGTCAGTCGGGCGTGGGTAAATCGTCGTTGATCAAAGCGCTACTTCCAGATCGCGATATTCGGATCCAGGCAGTCTCCCAGGCAACTGGCCACGGCTCCCACACCACCAGCAACAGCACCCTTTATCACTTGCCGGACGGCGGCAACCTGATCGACACTCCCGGTGTGCGCAGCTTCGAGTTGGGAGAGATTAGCCTGAGCGATCTGGACCGGGGGTTCACCGAAATTACGCCGTATCTTGGTCGCTGCCGGTTTTCCGACTGCCGCCACGACAGCGAGCCGGATTGCGCGCTGCGAGAAGCGGCGGCGCGCGGGGTAATCGTCCAGCGCCGGCTGGACAGCTATCAGCAATTGCGCGCCGCGCTGGAAACGGCGGCGAAACCAAGGCGTCAGACACCATAACCAAGTTTGTTACCTAAAACCCCCGGGTATGGTTATTCCCACGAAAGCGGGAATCCATTGATCCATTACAAACCCTTAAGTGTCTAATTGCTGGAGATTTCTCTTTAATAGTACCGCATCCACCTTAACCAAGGCGGGATCAAGCGCTGTAGGGGTAAGCTGCGCACCGGTCGATGCGGCAATTAACGAGAGTCGTTGACCGCTGACGCGAAAGATGCGGCATAAAGTCACTTTATTGGCCTCATCAAGTACCATCAAGGCCAGTGGTGCCGGTGCACCATCCCGGCTCATTCGGTCGGCAAGTAGAAGTAGTAGAGAAGATGTTGCCCCCAACTTTTCAAGATTCCTTGTGTTACTGCTTGCGGCGAGTGGCCATCCCGCCTCATCTCCGAGCAATACCGCCTCAAAGTTGCCTTTTTCCGCGATCTGATCGAGTAGCATCGTCAGGTCATTATCATGACCCAACCTGGGCTCTAAATGTGAAAGCTCGTGAGAAAGCTGCTCGCGCTGCACCAGGGGGGTCAGCACCTGCTGAATAGTGGCTCGCAGGTTATCTTCCTGCTCGTTTTGTCGTTGCAAAAACTGCTCTGGCAACTGCCTCATATCTGCGGCCTGCATTTGATTCAGCCTGCGCAGATGCTCTCTTGCATGGTATCCTTGTTTCACCCCGAACAGATAGCCGGCGGTTAACAGCAAGGTTGCGGCGCCAAGCCCAATTATCGCGGACAGAAGTATCATGATCGCTCGCTATCGGTAGGAACTTCCTGGCAGTTCTCAATCCCCTTGATCTGCAGTAACACGCGCCGATTGTCTACTGAATCGTCGGGTATTCCTTCTAAGGGATCGTTTTCACCGGCGGCGAGGATGGTCATCTGTTGTTCCGGAAGGCCGGACTTGTTGAGTATCGTGACTACCGCCTTCGCTCGCCGATAGCTCAGCAAAAGATTATAGCGTTCCGATCCCATGGAGTCGGCGTGCCCCTCGACCGCCAACTTTTTTTCTGGATGGCTATTCAGCCATTCCAGCAGCTCTTCAAGATGAACCTGGATATCATCAGTAATGACTGGTTGTACGCCGCCTCGCTTGAATGGGATAGTGATGGCTGGTGGACAATCCTTAAGCCTGGGGGGCAATCGCGTGGAAGCCTGTATCGTTTGTTCGTCCGCGAAGCTATCCTGCAAATCACTCGGCCCCGCGAGCCCATTGGCTGGGACGCTGGGTGGTGAAAACGGCTCTGGCCGAATACTCTGATCCTCTTTTTCCGCCGCCGCAACTTCCTGAGTTTCCACGGGAACGGCAGTCGGCTTGGTTGGAAGGTTAACGGCCGGGTGGGTCGCTGATACAATGGTCTGCTCCTGGATCAGGTCGACTTGGGATGGTTGCTCTTGCAACCGGGGCTGCTCGTTCATCCAGAGCCAAGCAGAAGCGGCGGCGAGGAGCGTCCCGATGAGGGTGAAACCCATCGGTAGCCACGTTGGCGTGTCCTCACCGGTTAAAAGATACTTTGCCGGTGTATCTGGCTGTTCGCGGTCACTCATGGCGATCTGCAGAAGGAAATGACGAGCGGCCTTTGCTCAAACGTAACCATGATCTCTCCCCACATACTCAGCGATGGTCGCGGCATGACATGCCGGTGGCTACGGCTGCTTCTCATGGCGCTTGATATATAACTTAAAGATTCGATTAGAATGCCAAGCCGTTGGGGATGGCTAAGCTACAGGTATCTTAAACAAGGGGCAGATGAGATCCACACCACAATCCAGATCGGCACACCAATCGATAAAGCGTTGGACCATCTCCTTGCCTTTGAAAAAGGCTCCGTGCTGTGGAGCGATGAGTTCGATATCGAGTCCGCGAACCATGTTTGCCCAAGCTTTCATGACCTTGTTCGAGGCCATATAGCGCCGGTGAAAGCCTTCCATATAGGGGATATGAGCGTCGAAATCGGTCACACAGGTGTAATCCATGCCCAGCGAGGCACCCAAATCGCCGCTATAGAGAATCTTTGCAATCGGGTCGTAGATCTGAAAGTTGCCTTCGCTGTGCAGGAAGTGCGCGGGAAGAAAAAGCAGGCGCACCCCTTCAAGGTCGAATATCATCCCTTCATCGGGGATGGGCTTGAGACGGTCCGCGACCAGATGATCAAACCCAAAATGGGGTACAAACCGCATCCACAGCTTCGATATGTAGGCGTCCGCCTCCGTAGTCATGAGCCACCCATTCACCGCCGCGACGATGTCTGGATCCTGGTGAGAGAGAAAGATGTAACGCAGTTTGGCCTTGCCGAGGATGGAAAATGTTTCCGCGAGAACCTTGCTATAAACTTTGTGCCCGCCCGGATCGAGGATCATCCCGCCGCCATCGTGGACGATCATATGTTGGTTGGCTTGGACTGCCAGGCCACCAAGACCGAAATCCTCCAGCAATACGTTTCGGTGAGTACCATTATCAAAAAGCACTGTATTCGGCATTCTTTATCTCCAAACAACCGTTTCGACCTAAAGAATGTTCTTAATGGCCTTGATCGCTTCGCGCATGTCGAAAAAGATGAGGCCAAGCTTGCTATTTTCATTCGTGAGGACCAACAGCAAAGCGCCACGGCCGGCACTGATCATCACGGAATAGCCATGCTCGCCGCGGACGATGACTTCCTGGACGTCCCCTCGACGTAATTCTACAGCGGCGCGGGTGCCTAAATTCAGCAGCGTTGCGGTCATCCCGGCGACGCGCGTCTCATCCAGGTCTTGCGGTAAGGCACTGGCGATCATCAGGCCGTCTTCAGAAATCAAGGCGCTCGCTTCGACCCCGGGTGATTCGTTCTGAAGATTCTTGAGTACCTTATTAAGATTATCCAATCGCGACATAGGGTTCTCCTGTTCAGAGCTTGGACTTAGAAGGTGTGTTAGCCATGGATATCTTCCCGCTGAAGACCGCAAATTGCCCAGAGCATAAGGCTCATTCCTCTTTTGGGTGGGGCTATCGCTAGTCACCATACCGTCCTCGAACAGCAGCGCGGCAGGTCGGGGTTCCAGGTACTTGGTATCAATTTGCTGGCTGACCTGCGGTGAGCTAACCTGCGGCGCAGTCCGGAGTTCGTTGGCGGCGGTTTGCTGATCGCGTTGGCGTAATACGTTGCTCAAGTCGAGTCGATAGTGGCCAACCCGAGGCGGCGACGTCTGAAAAGGAGATGCCAAAGTCTCCCTCCTGGGCAGAACGAAGGGAGCGGCATCGACCACAACGCCCGCCGTCTCCTGCCAAGGGGCATTGGAGTGCGCGTCAAGCCTCTGTCCGGCCACTGTCGCGGCAAATGACTCAGCCGACGGCGCCACAGGGGGACCAACCGCTGCTCTCAGCGTAGCCTCTTCGACAGGCAGCACTTTCACCGGCGGTTTTACCCTCATCGTCTGTTCGCCGGAATGGAAGGAGGAACCGAATTCGGACAGGGCAAGGTCGAAATTAGCGGGTTCGGCGATGACCTCCAGCGGGGTTTTGGGGGCGGTTTCACCGTCGGGCTGGCCATCCCCGATCTGGGTTGCCAACCTGGTCATTTCCCCAAGAAAGCAGGTCTGGGCGGCAGCATCCACCAACTCCGGGGTGATATCACGTTCAGACTGCAAGCTGGCAAACAAGAAGGCCGTGTCGCACAGGAGAGCGATGGAACGGGGCACTCCCATGCAATGTAAATTGATTCGCTTGATTGCTGCGGAAGACAGTAAGTCCCCTCTGACTTGGCCAGCCAACTTGAGCTGATGTTCGATGAATTGGCCGGTTTCTATCTCGCTTAGACGTTCAAGATGACAGCGGACCCCAATTATGTCCCGCAAGCGATGCAATTCGGTTTGATCCAGTTTGCTGGCGAGTTCCGGCAACCCTGCGAGCACGACCTGCAGGCGTTGACTCGGAATTGGCGGGGTTTTCACGAATTCCTGCAAGTTGAGCAGAACCTCGGTGGGCAGATGCTGGGCATCGTCGATCAGCAGGGTGACAGCTTGATTGCGGCGTGCTCGGGTGGCCAGGGCGTTCAGCAACAACCGGTTCTGCCGTTCGACATCCAGGCTGGTGACCGGCAGTTCGAGGTTCGTGTAGAGGTAATTGAGGATGTCGGAAAAATTGAGGTGGGCGTCGACCAGGAGGATAAAGCGAATATCATCGGCCTCCGCCATGCAACGGCGCAGGACCAAGGTCTTGCCGACCCCGGCTTCGCCGGTGAGCAGGACGAACCCCCGCCTTTCCCGGATGCCGTCCAGGATGTCGGCGCAAGCGGTATCGAGGTGAGTATTCCGATAGAATTCCTTCGGATCCTTCGGTTTGAAGGGTTTTCTGTCGAATCCGAAGTGAGTGGTATACATGCTCCCTCCCTTTGCAGCCAAATCTGTCATTCAAAAATTACAGCCTTTGTGGCAATCGTTACAGTTCTTATGTTTCATAAGATTATAACTTTGATTAATAAAAATTACAGCCTATAACCTTCGCGCTAAGCTCGCGGGGGGGCGAAATCGGGTCAGCAAACCTCGTCATGATGGCCTTTCTGTTCTCCGGTATCCTCTTAGGGTTGAGCGGTGGCCTGGCGCCGGGGCCGCTGCTGACCTTGGTGGCCAGCGAAACTCTGCGTCACGGTGTTCGTGCCGGGGTCAGGGTGGCGCTGGCTCCGCTCCTTACCGACCTGCCGATTATTCTGGCCACGGTATTGCTGTTGCGTCCCTTGGTGGACCAGAGTCTGCCCCTAGCGTTGATTCATTTGGGCGGCGGGCTGTATCTGGCTTGGCTCGGCTTCCAGGGGGTTTGCTTTCGGGGCATGGAACTGGAGCCGACGGACCCGGCCGGTTCGCTGCGGCGTGGTGTGATCGCTAATTTCCTGAATCCCAGCCCCTATCTGTTCTGGCTGGCGGTGGGCGCGCCGACCGTGCTGGGGGCCTGGCGAGAGGAGTGGCCGGCGGCGGTGGTGTTCGTCGCCGCGTTCTATGCGCTGCTGGTGGGTTCCAAGGTCGTGCTGGCCATGGCTCTGGGCCGCGCCCGCCACCTCCTGCGCAGCGGCGGCTATATTGTTCTCATGCGCGGATTGGGTTTGTTGCTGCTGGCGTATGCGCTACTGTTCCTGCGCGAAAGCTGGCGGCTGCTGGCCTGAACCGCTGTCTCGACCCATAGCGACCTTCACCCGATTATTCCGTCCGGCCCGGGTGCGATGATTTCTTCCGAACTGCTGCGACCAACCGTTCGAACTCTACTGGATACCCAGACTCAAGCGGTGCTGGCAACCTCTAACCTGCCTGAAGGCTAAGCCAGTGTAATCGAGTGAAACCCCCTCGCGATTGTTGGATGATCCCTAATGTAGTAATGTATCTACTCATAAGGCGAGAGGTGCGACATGACGATCACGACGTTTTCCAGTCGCGAGTTCAATCAGGATGTCACCCGGGCGAAGAAGGCCGCGCGTCAGGGGCCGGTGTTCATCACGGATCGCGGCCGACCGGCGCACGTGCTGTTGACTATCGAGGACTACCAGGTTATCACCGGCAGTCGGGCGACCATCGTCGATTTGCTGGCTATGCCGGGAGATGGGGACATCGAGTTCGAACCGCCCCATTTGTGGGGCCCATTGTATCGGCCCGCGGATTTGGCATGATGTATTTGTTGGATACCAACATCGTTTTCGAGCTGCGGCGGGCGAAGGCGGGCAAGGCGGACCCGCGCTTGACGGCTTGGGCCGCAAGCGTTTCGGTCGCCAGCCTGTTCCTGTCGGTCATCACGGTCCTGGAACTGGAGTATGGCGTATTGTTGGTCGAACGCCGCGATGCGGCGCAAGGGGCGATCCTACGCTCGTGGCTCGATGAGCGGGTGGCGCCCGCATTCGCCGGTCGTATCCTGGCCGTCGATAACACCGTCGCGCGACGTTGGGCGAGATTGCTCGTGCCGGACCCGCGCTCGGACCGGAATGCCCTCATCGCCGCCACGGCGCTGGTTCATGGCTTAACGGTCGTGACGCGGAACGTGGCGGATTTTGAACCCACCGGAGTGGGGATACTCAACCCGTGGACCTTCGAAGCGCGGCCGGGATGACTTTGGGTACGGTCCGACGCCGAAGAGGCAGCGAAGCCGACTGTCCGAAATGGGCGGAGTGGGTGAAGGGCACGGATTCCAACGGCGTCGTGCACAAACTTTGTATTGATACCGCCCTGAGCTTCGACCGGCCCTTCATCCAACCCGGGTATCTGATGCTGGGCCAACGGGTTAACTCGCCTGAATTGGAACCCTTAGCCGCTACGGCAGCTATGTCAACCACCCCCTCAGCCCCACAAAGCTCATGATGGCCGATCCACAGCTCCCCGCTCCCGTACCGGATCGTACCGACGATCTGGCCGTCCTCACTTCCAGCGACCGGCTCGCCGCCTTGCCCGAGGAAGCGGTGTGGCTGGCCAATTTCGTCTCGCCCCGGACCAAGCGGACCTACCAGGCTGCCGTGCAAGGATTCATCGCCTTCCACGGTCTCCAGTCTTCCGAGGAGTTGCAGACGATTGGTCAGAGCCACTTGATCGCCTGGCGCGAGCACCTGACCCAGTCCGGCGCCAGCCCCCGGACGGTGCAGAACCGCTTGGCGGCGGTGTCGTCGCTGTTCAAGCACCTCTGCGAAAAGCAGGTCGCGTCGCGCAATCCGGTGACCGGGGTTCGGCGGCCCCGCGTCAATGCCAGTCGGGTGGACGCGGCGGTCCTCACCCCGGAGCAAGTCCGGCGCCTGCTTCACACCCCGCCGTTGGAGACGCTCAAGGGAGTGCGCGACCAGGCCATACTGCACGTGCTGTTCTACACCGGCTGTCGGGTGTCCGAGGTGACTCACTTGAAGGTACGCGACTTCTTTGAAGACGCCGGGTACTGGGTTCTGGATTTCATCGTCAAGGGCGGTCAGCGTAATCGCCTGGCGATCCATCACGAACTCCAGCTGGCCTTGCGGGGGTATTTGGCCCAGAGCGGCCACGGCGGCGAGCGGGAGTCGCCGCTGTTTCTGGCGGTGCAACGCAGCGAAAGGCGGAAACCCCTGACCAGCCGGCAGGTCAGCAAACTGTTTCATCGCTACGCTTCGGAGGCGGGCTTGCCGGTCGGGGTGACGCCACACAGCGCCCGGGCGACCTTCATCACCGAGGCTCTCGACCGGAAATGCCCCATCGAGGCGGTGCAAGCCAGCGTTGGTCACCGCCACATCGCCACCACCAAGATGTACGACAAGCGCAAGCTGCACTACCGGGAAAGCGCGAGTTTTGCCGTGCAGTATTAGGGCCGAGCAAGCAACGGAGGGAGGCCCAGAACCATCCGATCAGGGAAACCCTCCGCCAACGGCGCGAGGCCGAATTGCTCGTAAACGCGCGCGGCCTCGGTGTCGAGGGCAGCGATGAAGAACCGCCGGAACGTCAGGAGTGGGGTTGGTGGAGAATATCCTGAGCGTGATCGGCAAGGCCGCACAACTCGCGGGACTGTTGTTCCCGTGAAATAACCGACCGGGAGCCGCAACGACGGTCATGGACCCGAACGAATCCGAAGATCCTCGAACGACTCCAGGAACAACTCCGAAGTCTGGAATCCCTGCGCGGCGTGTTGGACGACGCAGTCATCGACCAGAAAAAAGCCGAGCTGGAAGCTCGACTGCGCGCCCGGGTCGATACTGGCGGCGGCGCCTTTATCGGCGGCAGCCTCGACACGAGCGGTGGCAACGTGGTGGGCCGGGACGACCGTAGCCAAGTCGGCGGAGATCGCGCCGTCGTCATCGGCGGGGATGCCCGCCACGTCATGGTGATCACCGGCGACGGTAACCAGGTGGCCATTTTGGTCGACCAAGTCTCCACGGAAGACTTGCTGCGCGGTTACTACCGCGCGCTCGCCCAGGAATGCCGCCGGCTGCCCTTGGGCGTCGTCGATCCCCGTTTCGCTCAGCCGGGCGCGAAGGGAGAAGTCTCGCTGATCGAGATCTACACCGACCTGGACGTGGTGTCGGCGCCGCGCGCCGCCGACGAAGCGGCCTCGCGCTGGGGATTGCGGCTGGCGCGGGGCGAGGGCGGCGAGCGGACCCCGCTGTTGCAAGCGCTCGCCGAGCCGTCGGCGCGGCGGCTGGTGCTGGTGGGCGATGCCGGGTCGGGCAAAACCACCTTCGTCAACTACGTCGCCTATGGTCTGGCGGAAGCCCTCGCCGGTGGGACGCCACCCTCCCTGCCCGACGCGCTGCGCGGCGTGCTGCCGGTGCGGTTGATCCTGCGGCGCGCCGCCCGCTGGGTTCCGGCGGACAGCCCGCGCGGTCGCGCGGACCTGCTGTGGCAGGCGTTGCGCGCCGACGTGACCGAACGGCTGGGCGCGGCGGCGGCCGAGCGCGTCGTGCTGGCGCTGCAACAACGCCTGCTGAAGGACGGCGGTTTGGTCCTGCTGGACGGGTTGGACGAAGTGCCCGAAGCCGCCCGGCGCCGGCATTGTCTGCTGGAAAGCATTCAGGAGTTCGTGGCCAGCCTACCCGCCGACCAGTCTCGCGTCCTGCTGACCGCCCGGCCCTATGCCTACGCCGACCCCGACTGGCATCTCGCCGGATTTCAGGTGCTGGCGCTGGCGCCTTTTAGCCGGAAGCAAGTGGAGTATTTCGTCGACCGCTGGCACCAGGCCGTGCGGCCCGCCCTGGGCTGGGACCAAGTCACCGCCGACGCCCGCGCCCGCCGGCTGTCCCAGGCGCTGTTCCAGCCCGAGCGCGCCTATCTGGCCGATTTGGCGGCGCGGCCGCTGCTGCTGACCCTCATGGCCACGCTGAATTCCAGTTGGGGCCAACTGCCCGACGACCGGGCCGACCTGTTCGAGGAAACGGTCAAGTTGCTGCTGTCGCGCTGGCAGCAGAACCGCCGGGTCGAAGGACCCGACGGGCAGATCCTGCAAGAACCGGGGCTGGCCCGCGCCTTGAAGCTGGGCGAACCGACCATTCGCGCGGCCCTGGAAAAGCTGGCTTTTCAGACGCACCAGCGGCAGGGCGGCGAGCGCGAACGGGCCGACGCGCCCGCCGACATCCCTTTCGGCGAGATGCTGGGCGTGTTGGCGCCGCTGCTTCCCGACGACATCAATCCGAAAACGCTCCTGGACTACCTGGAGAATCAGGCCGGCTTATTGATCGGCCGGCGCGAGGGCGTGTACGCCTTTCCCCATCGGTCGTTTCAGGAATACCTGGCCGTGTGCCATTTGGCCAACAGCGAGCCGGATTTCGCCGCCCGCCTGCGCGAGCTGGTGTGGGAGGATATGGACTGGTGGCGGGAAGTGTTCCTGCTCGGGGTGGGTAAAAAGCGCCAGGGCGGACTGGGCGACGCAGTCAACGTCGTCAACACGCTGGTGCCAGAGAAACCGGACGACGTCGATGCGCCGACCCCGCGCCACTGGCAGGCCGCCGCGCTGGCTGGCGCGGCGTTGCTGGAACTGCGGCTGTTGAGCCAGACTGCCGGGCAACCACATTATGAAGCCATTCTCAAGCGAGTCCGAAGCTGGTTGCGGGTGCTGGTGGAGGAAGGACGACTCGCGCCCCGGGAGCGGTTGGCGGCCGGCGACAGCCTGGGCCGATTGGTTGACCCCCGCCCCGGCGTGGGCGTCATCGCGGGACCGGACGGCGCCCCGGCCGTCCCCGATCTCGCCTGGGTGGACGTTCCCGCCGGTCCGTTCACGATGGGAAGTCGGGAAGAGGACCAAGACGCTTACGACGATGAAAAACCGGCCCATCAGCTCGAACTGCCGGCGTTCCGAATCGGCCGCTACCCCATCACCAACGTCCAGTACCGGCCGTTCGTGGCGGCGGGCGGCTACGACCGACCAGAATGGTGGACCGAAGCCGGCTGGGCCTGGCGGCAGAGCGCCGAAGCGGATTTGTCGGCCATCGAAGATGAAGATTTGAGAAAGCGGTACGCGGAATGGCTGGCTGGGCGGCCGGCGGCCCGATGCGACCGGCCGTTCTGGTGGGACGATCCGCAATGGGGGGCGGCCACGCGCCCGATGGTCGGAGTGACCTGGTATGAAGCGGTGGCGTATTGTCGCTGGCTGACGGCTGGCTTGCGGGCGGCGGGCAAGCTGGCGGGGAACGCTGATATCCGCCTGCCGAGCTAGGCCGAATGGGAAAAAGCGGCGCGCGGTCCTCAAGATTATCGTTGGCCTTGGGGCGATGGCTGGGAGGAGGATCGAGCCAACACCCAGGAAGCGGGGTTGGGGGAAACCAGTCCGGTGGGACTGTTTCCCAAGGGAGCGAGTCCGTATGGCGTCCACGATATGGCCGGCAACGTCTGGGAGTGGACGGGCAGCCTATGGGGCCGGACCAGCGTTCGCCAACCCGACTATCGTTATCCTTACGATCCGCGGGACGGCTGGGAGCGAGAGGATCGTTCCGCTCTCTTCGTCGTGCGGGGCGGTTCCTGGTACGGCGACCGACGGAACGCGCGCGCCGCGTATCGCGACTGGAACCTCCCGGTCAACTTCGACCTCAACCTGGGGTTTCGGGTGGTGGTCTCCCTGGCGAATGCTGAATTCTGAGCTGCTGAGTTCTGCAACCCCCTGATTTCTGCGGGGATGGGGTCTGGGGAAGGGGGCTTCGCCCCCTTCCCCAGCGGTTCCAATCCCCCCGATCCCCCTTTGCTAAAGGAGGATTGCTGTTCGATGATTCGCATTTCAGGACATTGACTCGCGGAGCAACAAACCCATGCCGTCCGACGACCGACCGATCACCGTGTTCTACTCCTACGCCCACGCCGATGAAAAACTGCGTGACGAATTGGCCAAGCATTTGAGCTTGTTGAAAAACCAGGGATACATCCAGGAATGGCATGACCGCGACATCGAAGCGGGCCAGGAGTGGGAAGGCCGAATCGACCAGCATTTGGCAGCCGCGCAATTCATTCTGCTGCTGATCAGCCCGGACTTCATGGTCTCGCGCTATTGCTACTCGATCGAATTGAAACGAGCCTTGGAGCGCCACGCCGCCGGCGAGGCCCGCGTCGTCCCGATCATCCTCAAGCCGGTGGACTGGCAAAGCGCGCCGTTCGGCCAGCTCCAGGCGTTGCCGAAAAACGCCCAGGCCGTGACGACCTGGCCGAATCGGGACGAGGCGTTTCTCGACATTGCCCAGGGGATTCGTCGGGCCGTCGAAAGGCTGCGGGGCGGTTCTTCCGCATCACCGCCACGGCCCGCGGCGCCCACCCCGACGGCCATCCCCACCCCGACCACCGCCGGGCCGCTGAGGCACGACCAGACGGCGACCGTGACCGGCAGTGGTGCGGTGGCCGTGGGGCCGCGAGCGCAGGCCGCCGGCGAGCGGAGCGTGGTGATCGGTGGCCACGTCAGCGGCTCCACCCTCAGCACCGGTGACCCCATCGATACCGGTGGTGGAGCTTACATTCGCGGCAACGTCAATACCGAGGGCGGCAAGTTCGTGGGCCGCGACGATCACTCCACCGTCGCCCCTCCCTCGACGGCAACCTCCGCCCAACTGCCCGCGCTGCTCCAGGAGTTGCGTATTGCCCTGGCCGCGGTTCCTCTGGATGCGGACGAGCGCGCGGCGCTCCAGGACGATCTGGCGGCGGTCGAAGCCCAGTGGGCCAAGCCCGAACTGAAGCGCGCGCTGCTGCGGGCCAAGCTCGCCAGCCTCCAGAGCCTCATCGAGGCGGCGACGGGCGGGATGGGGCCGCGGCCGAACCGCTGCGCCTCATCCAACAAATCAGCCGGACATCCCATCAGATGCCTCGCGGAGAAACGCCATGAACGAACAGGATAGACCGCACTTGGCGATCGCCAAAATGGCAGGAGGCCAAGGTCCGGTATGAAAATACCGGATCATTCACCGATGAGAGAGGTGGCATGATCGGGATTGGGAGAAGGATATTTTCGTGTTCCTGACGGAACAACGCCAGGCGAAACCCGCTTCCCGATCGGTCTGACCAACGCCAGACAGGCTTGCAGAGGTGCTAAATGAGCATGAAAAAACCGGGGCGTAACGATCCTTGCCCCTGTGGCAGCGGCAAGAAGTACAAACAGTGCTGTTTGAAGACCGAGCAAACTCCAGTTACGAGCGGCCGGTCCGAGGCGGTTCCGAAAGCCCTCGACTGGCTCCTAACGAAGCATGGCAAGGCGGTGCGTGAAGCTATCGACGACGGATTTTTCGCCGGACTCGACGACGACGAATACGAGATGCTGCGGGATCGGACTGGCGATTCGTTCGACGGCATCATGGTGAACGCCATGGAATGGCTGCTGGCGGAGGGTTTCATCACCGTCCACGGCCAAAAGCGTCGCGTTTCCGAACTGTTGCTCGGGCGCGGCGGACCCTTGTTGGCGGCCGAGCAGCGGCAATGGCTTGAGAACTTGGTAACCGCGCCGCTCGGACTCTACGAGGTGATCGAAGTGGTCCCGGGCGAGTCCCTGCGCCTGCGGGATGCCCTTTTTCCAGAACGCGCACCCATCCTGGTCAGGGAAAAAGCCGGATCGCGGCAAATGGTCCAATTCGATCTGATCGTGGCGCGGATTCTCCCGGTCGAGGATTATTTCCAACTGTCCGGCGCGGTCTACTCGATTCAACGGCAGCGGGGCTTGGAGTTGATCGCGGAACTCCAGCGCGCACTGCAGGGCGTGGCGCCAGATTCTCCCGACGCCAAGGACATTCTGGGCGCGATGATTCCGGAGCGCTGGCTCAAGGGGTTTGTAGCACCGTTCAAGATTCCCCAGCTGGTCGATCATGTGACGGGGGAACCCATCCTGCTAATCACCGATCACTATCGGGTTCGAGATTGGGAGATGCTGGATCGCGTATTGTCCGCCCAGGCCGATGTAGAAGGTAACCGCGAGGAGGGCTGGAGCCGCGTCTTCGAAGGCGAGGACGGCTTGCAACGCCGGAGCGTCGCCATCGAGCCAAGCCCACGATCGGATCGGATCGAGGTGTCCTATCGCACCCAACGGTATGCCGATGAGGGGCGGCCCTGGTTCGAGGAAGTTGCGGGCCACGCGGTGGTCTTTGTCAGCCGGGAACTCTCCGATCCGAAAGGCCTGCTCGCTCATCCGCGGCCAACCGGGGTTCAGGCGCCCTCGACCCCGGTTCAACTCCCCCCGGAAGCGATCACCAAGATCATCGAGGCCAGGATTCGGCACATTTATGCCGACTGGGCCGACCAGCCGCTACCCGTATTGGGCGACAGAACTCCGCGCGAGGCGATCGAGACGCCGGAGGGCTTGGAACAGGTGAAATTCCTGCTGCATTCCTACGAACACGGTGAAGTTCGACAGGCCAAGGCCCAACACCGCCAACCGGTTTCCTATGATTTTCTTTGGCGCCAGTTGGGGATACAACCTTAGCCCGGCACGCCCCCTCACCGAATGGCTTGAATTGCGTGCCCTCCCTTATAACCTTTCCAAGGGGATGGGCAACAAGGGCCATCACCAGGGCGCTCGAACACAATTGCCCGATCAAGGCGGTGTTGGCCATCGTCGGCCACCTCCACGCCGGCACCATTAGCTTAATGACAAGAGCAAGCTCAGCCATCGGGAGAGCGCGAGTTTCGTGGTGCAATATTCAGGTCGTGGGCGGGGGTATCCGCGGTGTGAATGCGTCCTGGTCCGGAATGTTATTAACCAGGGCCATATGGCCCCAAAGCCGTTCCACTTCGAACCCCGAGCCCGCGGTGTGTGCTCGAGTGGTAACGCCCGAAACCTAATTAACCGCAGCAGCCTGCCGGCGAACAACTTCCGTCGAATCGCCGACAGGTCGGTATGACCGATGCTGAAGACCGATACGGAAACAGATCATTTCCGCTTGCGCGGGATGTGCAGATCGGTAATCGTGCCTTCGAATACTTCCGCCGCCATGCCGACCGACTCGCCCAGGGTCGGATGGGGATGAATGGTCAGGGCGATGTCCGCTGCATCGCAGCCCATCTCGATCGCGAGGGCAAGCTCGCTGATCAAATCGCCGGCGTGAGTTCCGACAATGCCGCCGCCGACGATTCGGTGGGTGTCCTCGTCGAAGATCAGCTTGGTGAAGCCCTCGTCGCGGCCGTTGGCGATGGCGCGACCCGAAGCGGCCCAAGGGAACTTGCCGACGCCGATCTTGACGCCCTGCTGCTTGGCCTCCGCCTCGGTTAGGCCCACCCAGGCCACTTCCGGGTCGGTGTAGGCCACGCCGGGAATGACCTTGGCGTCGAAGTAACTCTTCTGGCCGGCGGCAACCTCGGCGGCGACGTGCCCCTCATGGACCGCCTTGTGCGCCAGCATCGGCTGGCCGACGATGTCGCCGATGGCGAAGATGTGTGGGATGTTGGTGCGCATCTGCTGGTCCACCGGGATGAAGCCCCGGTCGGTAACGGTGACGCCCGCTTTCTCCGCGCCAATCTTTTTCCCATTGGGCGCGCGGCCCGCCGATTGCAGGATCATGTCGTAAAGCTGCGGTTCGGCCGGGGCGTTATCGCCCTCGAAGGATACCAGCAACCCTTCCGGTTTGGCCTCGACCGCGACCGTTTTGGTCTTAAGCATAATCTTGTCGAAACGGGGGGCGTTCATTTTCTCCCACACCTTGACCAAATCGCGATCCGGCCCCTGCATCAGGCCCTCCAGCATCTCCACCACCTCGATACGCGCGCCGAGGGAGGAATACACCGTGGCCATTTCCAGGCCGATGATGCCGCCGCCGATGACCAGAAGGCGTTTGGGGATGAAGCGCAGTTCCAGTGCGCCTGTGGAATCGACGATGCGCGGATCGTCCGGGATAAAGGGCAGGCGTACGGCGGCGCTGCCGGCGGCGATGATGCATTTATCGAAGCGGATGGTCTTCTTGTCTCCCGTTTTGTCCTGCCCGGCACCCACAGTCAGTTCGACTTCCAGATGGTGCGGGTCCAGGAAATGGCCATAGCCGCGCACGACCTCCACCTTGCGCGCCTTGGCCATGCCCGCCAGCCCGCCGGTGAGCTTGTTGACTACCTTGCCCTTGTGGGCGCGAAGCTTGTCGAGATCGACGGTCGGCTGGCCGAAGGCGATGCCGAGGTCGGCGAAGTGCGCTGCTTCGTCCATGACCGCCGCCACGTGAAGCAGGGCCTTGGAGGGGATGCAGCCGACGTTGAGGCAGACCCCGCCCAAGCTCGAGTAACGCTCCACCAGCACGGTTTTCAGGCCAAGGTCGGCGGATCGGAAGGCCGCTGAATAGCCGCCCGGACCGGCGCCGAGCACCAATACGTCGGTTTCAATATCGGGCGCGCCCCTCACCCCTAACCCCTCTCCCAAGGGGAGAGGGGGATTTTTGCTCCCCTCGCCCACCGGGAGAAGGGCTGGGGGTGAGGGCGCTTCTTTGGCGCTGGCTTCCAGCACCAGCACCAAATCACCCTCTGACACCTTGTCGCCAACCCTGATCTTCACCTCCTTGACCACGCCAGCAACCGGGCAGGGCACTTCCATGGACGCCTTGTCGCTCTCCAAAACGATCAGAGAGTCCTCGGCGGCGATGGCGTCGCCCGGCTTGACCAGCACTTCAATGACATCCACGCCCTTGAAGTCGCCGATGTCGGGAACCTTGATTTCGATGATTTCGCTCATGACAGCTCCTAGAGCAACAGCCGGCGGATATCGCCCAGCAACCGCGCCAGATAGGCGGTGAAGCGGGCGGCCTGGGCGCCGTCGATCACCCGGTGGTCGTAGGATACGGAGAGCGGCAGCAGCAGGCGGGGGGTGAATTCCTTGCCGTTCCACACCGGGACCATTTTCGAGCGAGTGACACCGAGAATGGCGACTTCCGGGGCGTTGATGATCGGGGTGAACGCCGTGCCGCCGATCCCACCGAGGCTGGAAATGGTGAAACAACCACCCTGCATGTCGCCGGGGCCCAGTTTCTTGTTGCGGGCCTTGGCCGACAGCGCTCCCAGTTCCGCCGACAGATCGAAGAGACCCTTCTGGTCCACGTCGCGGATCACCGGTACCACCAGCCCATCCGGGGTATCCACCGCCACGCCGATGTGAATGTAGCGCTTGAGGATCAGGTTCTCCCCGGTGGGATCGAGCGAAGCGTTGAAAGCCGGGAACTGCTCGAGCGCGGCCGCGCTGGCCTTGAGCAGGAAGCTCAGCATCGTAACCCGCAACTCGCGGGCTTTGGCTTCTTCGGCCAAGGATTGACGGAAAGCCTCGACCTCGGTGATGTCCGCTTCATCGTGGTGGGTGACATGTGGAATGTTGAGCCAGGAGCGGTGCAGGTTGGCGCCAGACAGTTTGTTGATCCGGCTGAGTGGTTGCGCTTCGACCGGACCGAACTTGGCGAAATCCACCGGCGGAATCGGCGGGATACCCATGTAACCGGCGGGCAACGCACCCGCCTCGCCGGTCAGCGACGCTGGCTTGAACGTCCCCAACATCACCTGCTTGACGAAGCCTTGCACGTCCTCCTTGAGAATTCGCCCCTTGGGGCCGGAACCCTGGACCACTCGCGTTAAATCCACGCCCAGTTCGCGGGCGAAACGCCGGATCGATGGGCTGGCGTGGACCTTGGCGAAACTGGCGGCGGGCGCGGGCGTTGCGATGACCGGTGACGCTTTCATCGGTGGGGCCGGTGGCGCGCCTTCCGGCTTGGGGGTCCGCGGGCCGAGCGCGATCGCGCTGAGGGTATCGGGCAGTTGCGGCTTGGCGGTCGAATCCGCCGCCACGGTGGCGAGCAGCAGAATCAAATCGCCTTGGGAAACCTTGTCGCCGATCTTGAGTTCGATGCTTTGCACCGTTCCAGCAAAAGGCGAGGGTACATCCATGCTGGCCTTGTCGCTTTCCAGGACGATCAGCGGGGTGTCGATTTCCACCCGGTCGCCGGGGGCGACCGGGATTTCAATGACCGGTACGTTCTTGAAATCGCCGATGTCGGGCACAAGGACTTCGCGTGTTTGACCGATGTCTGGAGCTGGCGAGGGCGCTGGAATGCTGGAAGGTTCCGGGTGTTCAGCCGCCGTCACACTTTCCATCACTTCGAGATACAGGATCGGGTCGCCTTGGGAAATCTTGTCGCCTGGCTTGACCTTGACCTCGCGAACCAGCCCCGCCAGCGGCGAGGGCACTTCCATGGAGGCCTTGTCGGTTTCCAGGATGATGAGCGGGGTTTCCACCTCGATGGTGTCGCCTGCCGCGACCATGACCTCGATGATGTCCACATTCTTGAAATCGCCGATGTCCGGCACGTGAATTTCTTTGATGATGCTCACGAGGAATTCTCCCCAGGGCCGGTTTTAGACGGTGATCGGATTGGGCTTGTCGGCAGCGATGCCATATTTATCAATGGCTTCTCGCACCTTGGCAACGGGTATGGCCCCTTCCTCGGCCAGCAGTTTCAGCGCCGCGACCGTCACATAATGCCGGTCCACCTCGAAGTGCCGACGCAGCTTGACCCGGGTATCGCTGCGGCCAAAACCGTCGGCGCCCAGGACGTGATAGCGTCGGGGAATAAAAGGCCGCAGTTGCTCGGCGTAGAGTTTTATGTAGTCGGTGGAGGCAACCACCGGACCGGGATGGCCGTCGAGACAGGTCTCCACATAGCTCCGGCGCGGCGGCTGGTCGGGATGCAGCAGGTTCCAGCGCGCTGCGTCCTGTCCTTCGCGCGCCAGCAGATTGATGCCCGGTGCGGCCCAAATATCGGCGGTCACGCCCCATTCGTCGCGCAGCAAATCAGCGGCGGCGATCACCTCCAGCAGAATCGCCCCGCAACCCAGCAGTTGCACCCGGGGGCCATGGCCCTCCGCCCCACGGAACAGGTACATACCCTTGAGGATGCCTTCCTGCGCGCCTTCCGGCAGGGCCGGATGGTGGAAGTTCTCGTTCAGGGTGGTGATGTAGTAGAAGACGTTCTCCTGTTCCTGAAACATCCGCCGCAACCCATCCTGAACGATCACCGCCAGTTCGTAGGCGAAAGTGGGATCGTAGGACACGCAATTGGGGATGAACTGGGCAAAAATCTGACTGTGGCCGTCCTGATGTTGCAGGCCTTCGCCGGCCAGGGTGGTGCGACCGGAGGTTCCGCCGATCAGGAAGCCGCGGGCCTGAATGTCGCCCGCCGCCCAGGCCAGATCGCCGACGCGCTGGAAGCCGAACATCGAGTAGTAGATGTAGAACGGTATCATGTTGACGCCATGATTGGCGTAAGCCGTGCCGGCGGCGATCCACGACGACATGGCCCCGGCCTCGTTGATGCCTTCCTGCAAAATCTGCCCCTTTTTGTCTTCTTTGTAGAACATCAACTGATCGGCATCCTGCGGTTCGTAAAGTTGGCCGCGCGGTGAATAGATACCGATCTGGCGGAACATGCCTTCCATGCCGAAGGTGCGGGCCTCGTCGGCGACGATGGGGACCACGTGGCGGCCCATGCCTTTGTCGCGCGCCAATTGGGTCAGGATGCGGACGAAGGCCATGGTGGTGGACATGTCGCGGTCGCCGGTGTCTTGCAGCAGAGCGTCGAAGGCAGCCAGCGGCGGCGTGGCGAGCGGCTCGGCGTTGCGGCGGCGCTGTGGCAGAAAGCCGCCCAGCGCGGCGCGGCGTTCCTGGAGGTATTTGATCTCAGGGCTGTCGTCCGCCGGTTTGTAGAACGGCGCGGCATAGAGCTGGTCGTCGGTAATGGGGATATGGAAGCGGTCGCGAAAGTCCTTGAGCGCCTGTTCGCCCATCTTTTTCTGCGAATGGGTGATGTTCTTGCCTTCGCCGGCTACGCCCATGCCGTAGCCCTTGACGGTCTTGGCGAGGATGACCGTCGGCTGGCCCTGGTGCTTCACCGCCGCGGAGTAGGCGGCGTAAATTTTATGCGGATCGTGGCCGCCCCGGTTCAACCGCCAGATGTCCTCGTCCGACAGGTGGCTGACCATCTGCTTGAGTTCCGGGTATTTGCCAAAGAAGTGTTCGCGGGTGTAGGCGCCGCCCTTGGCCTTGAAGTTCTGGTACTCCCCGTCCACGCATTCCTCCATGAGTTTCAGCAGCAGGCCCTTCTTGTCGGCGGCGAATAGCGGATCCCAATACGAACCCCACAGCACCTTGATCACGTTCCAGCCAGTACCCCGGAAATCGCCTTCCAGCTCCTGGATGATCTTGCCGTTGCCGCGCACCGGACCGTCCAGCCGTTGCAAGTTGCAGTTGATGACGAAGATCAGATTGTCTAGGTTCTCGCGGGCGGCCAGGGCAATTGCGCCCAGCGATTCCGGTTCATCCATTTCGCCGTCGCCGCAGAAACACCACACCTTCCTTCCCTCGGTGTTCGCCAAGCCCCGGTTGTGCAAGTATTTCATGAACCGGGCCTGATAGATGGCCTGGATCGGGCCGAGGCCCATCGACACGGTCGGGAATTGCCAGAAGTCCGGCATCAGCCAGGGATGCGGGTAGGAGGACAGGCCGTTGCCGTCCACTTCCTGGCGGAAGTTATCGAGTTGCTGCTCGGTCAGGCGGCCTTCCAGATAGGCGCGGGCGTAAATGCCGGGCGCGGAGTGGCCCTGGATGAACACCAGATCGCCACCGTGTTGCGCGTTGGGGGCGTGCCAGAAGTGGTTGAAGCCGACGTCGTACAGGGTGGCGCTGGAGGCGAAGCTGGCGATGTGGCCACCCAGTTCCGAGGTGATGCGGTTGGCCTTGATCACCATGGCCAGGGCGTTCCAGCGGATCAGCGAGCGGATGCGCCATTCCATGCCGGGATCGCCGGGAGTGTATTCCTCCTGCTCCACCGGAATGGTGTTGATATACGGGGTGTTGGCGCTGTAGGGCATGTGAACCCCGGCGGCGCGGGCCTTGTTCTGCAACTCGCCCAGCAGAAAATGCGCTCGCCGCATTCCTTCCGCTTCGAGCACGGCGTCGAGGGCTTCGAGCCACTCCTGCGTTTCCTGGGGGTCCAGGTCGATGTCATTCTCGGTGGTCATGGTGGATCCTGAGTGGGTATCTCGTGAATTGTGGACGTCAGTGAAACTATAGACCGGCAATTGGGAAATACATCCAACGCCGGCGGCTCGCAAGATCCTCATCCTGATTGGGTCCCGCGACATGGGACGGGCGAAAAAACCCGGAATTTTGTTCAAACTGGTCGTAATCCGTCATCAATGGCAATGTTGCAATACAATGAATTGAAATCGAATAATATTTCTCGCGAATTAGGGTGTTTATTCTAATTATTACATATACCCTCCCAACCATGGCGTGACTTGTACATAGGTTATTGAAATAATAAAGATAACTTCTCGAAATCACGGTCGCGTCGCGACACTGTCACCGAAACGTCGAGTCTTGAAAAAACTGGTCGAGACCGGGATTCGGCTCGAAAGCCCCAACTCGCGGAATCAGCCGCCGGCCGATTCGACACCGCAACCCAACGCAACCCAGGATTACGCCCATGCCCAGCTATACCGCACCCGTTCGCGACATGCAGTTCATCCTGCACGAATCGCTCAAGATCGAGCGCTATCAGGGGGTGCTGGCCGGTTTCGACGAAGCCACCCCGGAAACCGTCGCCGCCATTCTTGAAGGCGCGGCTCAGCTAAGCCAGGAAGTATTGCAACCGTTGAACAAGGTCGGCGACCGGGAAGGCTGCCGGCTGGAGAACGGTAAGGTCACTACCCCAACCGGTTTCAAGGAGGCTTACACCGCCGTCGTTGAAGGCGGCTGGACCGGTCTGATCGGCGATCCCCATCACGGTGGCCAGGGTCTACCCTACGTGCTGGGGCTGGCGGTCAGCGAGATGATGGCCTCGGCCAACATGGCGTTCACCATGTACCCCGGCCTGACCAGCGGCGCCATGGAGGCCATCGAGATCGGCGGCACCGAGGAACAGAAAGCGCTCTACCTGCCGAGGATGATCGCCGGACAGTGGACCGGCACCATGAATCTCACCGAGCCGCACTGCGGCACCGACCTGGGTCTGCTGCGCACCCGGGCCGAGCCGCAGTCCGATGGGACCTATCGCGTCACCGGCACCAAGATCTTCATCTCCGCCGGCGAGCACGACCTGGCCGAGAACATCATCCACCTGGTGCTGGCCAGGATTCCCGGCGGCCCGGAAGGGGTCAAGGGTATCAGCCTGTTCATTGTCCCCAAGTTCCTGGTCAACCCCGACGGCAGCCTCGGCGACCGCAATGCGGTGAGCTGCGGCGCCATCGAGGAGAAGATGGGCATCCACGGCAACGCCACCTGCGTCATGAACTACGACGGCGCGGTCGGCTACCTGGTCAGCGAGGCGCACAAGGGCCTCAAGACCATGTTCATCATGATGAACGCCGCCCGACTCGCGGTGGGCGTGCAGGGCTACAGCCAGGCCGAGGTGGCCTATCAGAACGCCGTCGCCTATTGCAAGGACCGGGTGCAGGGTCGGTCGCTGCGGGGCGCGAAGTTCCCCGACAAGCCGGCCGATCCGATCATCGTCCATCCCGACATCCGCCGGATGCTAATGACGGTCCGGGTGTTTCAGGAAGGGGCGCGGGCGCTGGCCTACTGGGCCGGCCTGACGGTGGATATCACCCGCAAGCATCCCGACGAGGAGACACGGCGGAAGGCCGAGGATCTGCTGGGCCTGCTGACCCCGGTGATGAAGGCCTATTTTACCGACATGGGTTTCAACTCCGCTAATCTATGCCTGCAATGCTTCGGTGGCCACGGCTACATCGCCGAATGGGGCATGGAGCAGTTCGTGCGCGACGCCCGCATCGCCCAGATTTACGAAGGTGCCAACGGCATCCAGGCCCTGGACCTGATTGGCCGCAAGCTGCCGGCCAACAAGGGCCGGGCGATTCAGTTGTTCTTCGCGCTGGTTGGAGGGTTCTGCGAGAAGTACGAGGATAACGCCGCGCTGTCGCCTTTCGTCAAACCGCTGACCGAGGCGCTGGAACGGCTGGTCGAAGCGACGCAGTGGCTGATGCAGCACGCCATTTCCAACCCCGACAATGGCGGCGCGGTGTCGACAGATTATCTGTACATGATGGCGCTGGTGACCCTGGGCTATCAGTGGGCGCAGGTCGCCCGCATTTGCGAAAACCAGCTCTCCAACCCGGATGATGATAGCTTCGACCGGGAGTTCTATCAGAACAAGCTGGTGTGCGCCGAGTTCTTCATGGAGAAGGTGTTGCCGGAGACCATGGCGCATTTAGCCAAGATTCAGGCCGGGGCCGATTCGCTGATGACCCTGCGCGCCGAGGCGTTCTGAATCTGACAGTTTGTAGTGCCTTCCCCTGGCTCTTCCCCTGCCTCCGCTCTGCCATGACCCTGGAGGCAGGGGAATTTTTGGTGGTCTCAAGCTTTTTTCCCTGTTTTCATCCCGGCCCAGGACCAAGAATTGCGGTAGACTTCCAACCCATTCAGCCAGCAGAAGAGGGGAGATCCTTCCCTTGGAAAACAACCACTCCATCATCTTTCGTAGCGGCCTGACCATGGGTGGCATCGTACTGCTGGCGCTGCTGAGCATGATCAGTTCGGTGTTCATCGCTGAATCCAGCAAGGGCGACGCCGCCGCGATCAATTTGGCCGGTTCGCTGCGCATGCAGTCCTACCGCATCGCCACCCGATTGCAAGAACCCACCGACGCCGCAGCCGGCCACGCCAGGGAAGTCGCCAGCGAACTCAGCGAATTCGAACGTCGGCTGGAGCTTCTCTGGAATACCGGCGCAATCTCACCGGCGGAAAACGATCCCCGCAATCGGACGCTCAGCACGATCGCATCGTTCTGGCGCGAGACCCTGCGGCCGAGCCTGGAAACCTCGGCCTCCGAGGCGCCCCCGACCACCGCCTACCTGCGCCAGGTGGACGACTTTGTCGCCAAGGTGGACGCCTTCGTCAAGCTGCTGGAGCAGAACACCGAGGCGAAAATCCTGCTGCTGCGACTCGTGCAGGGCATCGCGTTGTTCATGACTCTGGTACTGATCTTCGTTGCCATGTACCAGATGCACAGTGGTGTGGTGGCGCCGCTGCGCGATTTGGTGGAACTGGCGCACAAGGCGCGGTGTGGCGATCTGTCGGTCAGGGTTCATCATGTCGCTAACGACGAACTGGGCGTGCTGGGCCACGCTTTCAACCTGATGGCGGCCGATCTGTCGGCGATGTATGCCGATCTGGAAGCGCGAGTCGAGCAGCAGACCCAGGCGCTGCGGATCAGCAACCGCTCGCTGGAACTGTTGTACAACACTGCCCGTCGTCTCGGCGAGTCGGGTCTGGACGATGCTGCCTACCAGGCGTTGCTGGCGGAAATCGAAACCCTGACCGGCATGGGTTCGGTCAATCTGTGCCTGATCGATCCCGCCACCCACCAAGCCATCCGGATTTTCTCGGCCCAGCAACGCCCGGCCAGTCTCCCAACGTTCTGCGACCGTCCGAACTGCGCTCCTTGCCTGGGCGATGGAGCGACTCATCCGCTGGATGCGAACAGCGAAATTATTTCCATTCCGGTCAAAGACCAGAAACAGCAGTTTGGGGTGCTGATCGTCCGCAAACCTGGTCTGGAATCGGTCACCGCCTGGCAATTGCCGCTGTTGGAGGTGGTGGCGCACAATATCGCCGTCGCGCTGCGGGCCAACGAGCAGACCGAACATCGCCGGCGGCTGGCGCTGCTGGAAGAACGCAACGCCATCGCGCGCGAGCTGCACGATTCCCTGGCGCAGTCGTTGTCGTATCTGAAGATCCAGATCAGCCGCCTGCAAACCCTGCTCGGCGGCCCGGAACCGACCCCCGAGGTCGGTAACATTGTGGCCGAACTGCGCGAGGGACTGAGCAGCGCTTACCGCCAGTTGCGGGAACTGCTCACCACTTTTCGCCTGAAGATGGAACATCCCGGACTCGAGGACAGCCTGCGCGAGGCGGTTGAGGAATTCAGCCGGCGCGGCCGGCTGCCCGTCAAACTGGACTGCGCCGGCTGGCAGTGCGTGCTCAGTCCCAACGAGCAGATTCACGTCATGCAGATCGCCCGGGAAGCGCTGAACAACGCGGTGCAACATGCGCGCGCCAGCCGGATCGTGGTTCTGTTGCGTGGCCCGAGCGCGGGCGAGGCCACCATCGGCATCAGCGACGATGGCGTCGGTCTTCCGGCCAAACCCGAACGCGAGAACCACTTCGGCCTGAATATCATGCGCGAACGGGCGCGGTGCCTGGGCGGTACGTTGGATCTGCAATCCCGGCCCACCGGCGGCCTGCTGGTGCGGCTACGGTTCATCCCCGCCGCCCATCGAGGGCTGACGGCCGAGATCGAAGCCGAGGCAAGTCATGTTTGACGAGGTTCAGACGGTGTTGGTCATCGACGATCATCCGCTCATGCGCAAGGGGATTCTGCAACTCATCGCCATGGAGAATTCCCTGCGGGTGGCCGGCGAGGCCGGAGATGGTCGCCAGGGTCTGGAGCTGGCCCGACAACTCCAGCCGGATTTGATTCTGCTGGACCTGAACATGCGCGGCCTGAGCGGTCTGGACACGCTGAAGGCGCTCAAGGCTGCCGATCTGGATGCCCGGGTGATCATCCTCACCGTCTCCGACCACGAAGACGACGTGGTCGCGGCACTGCGGGCCGGCGCCGACGGCTATCTACTCAAGGACATGGAGCCCGAGGATGTCCTGGACAGCCTCAAAGCCGCGGCGCAGGGCCGAATGGCGCTCGGCCAGGGGGTCGCGGAGATTCTGGCTGACGCCCTACGCCACGAAAGCCAGCTCAGGCCGGCGGATAGCGCCAAGCTGACCGAGCGGGAACGGGAGATCCTCTCGCTCATCGCCGTGGGCCACAGCAATAAACTGATCGCCCGCAAGTTGAAAATCACCGAGGGCACTGTGAAGGTGCATGTCAAGCACCTTTTGCGCAAGCTCGATCTGGGTTCGCGGGTCGAGGCGGCGGTTTGGGCGGTGAAAAACGGCTTTCGCGGGTAGCACACGGATCGTCGGAAAGCGTGTGATTTGGCGGGAACCTCGCCGAAGTCACTCGCGAGGTATTCCGAGATACCCCCATGGGGTTATCCATCCCCGCCGCAATTTCATTCTTTTTATGATCCTGACTGAAAAACATCAACAAAATAATTAGTTAGATAACAACGACTGAATATCTCCTAAGAAGTATATCCCGCTCGAGACCATCTGAAACTGGAGGAGATAATCTTGATCTTCGTCAAGGTTTGAACTCCGGGCAAGCGTAGTATCGCACTCGCAGCATTTTCGCGAGGTTTGCCATGGCTACGCTCAAACAAAAACAAGTTTCCGTTCTGACCATGAGCACCATGGCCTTCGCGGTGAATTTCGCTGTGTGGGTCATGTTTTCCGTCATCGGGATCAAGATCAAGGCCGAACTGAATCTCAATGAAACCGAATTCGGCCTGCTGGTCGCGACGCCGATCCTGACCGGTTCGCTGGTGCGCCTGCCGCTGGGCCTTCTGACCGACCGCTACGGCGGGCGGATTGTGTTCTTCATCCAGATGCTCCTGGTGTCGATTCCGACCTGGCTGGTCACCTACGCCACCGAATACTGGCAATACCTGGTGCTGGGCCTGTTCGTTGGGTTGGCCGGCGGCTCCTTCGCGGTCGGCATCGCCTACACCTCGGCCTGGTTCAGCAAGGAGCGGCAGGGCACGGCGATGGGCATTTTCGGTGCCGGCAACGCGGGCTCGTCGTTGACCAAGTTCGTCGCCCCGCTGATCATCGCCGCCTTCGGAGCTTGGCAGATGGTGCCCAGGGTTTATGCCGTCGCCATGGTAGTGATGGCGGTGCTGTTCTGGATCTTCACCTACACCGACCCGCTGCATGAGAAGGGCGCCCAGGAGAACCGGCCCCGGCCCACGCTCGGCCAGCAGCTGATGCCGCTGCTCGACCCGCGGGTGTGGCGTTTTGGCCTGGCCTACGCCTTCGTGTTCGGCGCGTTCGTGGCGATGGCGCTGTGGCTGCCCAAGTACTACGTCGGCGAGTACGGCCTGCCGCTGGCCACCGCCGCGTTCCTGACCATTTTCTTCGACTTGCCCTCCGGCGCGATCCGCGCCCTGGGCGGCTGGGCCTCGGACAAATGGGGCGGCAACACCGTGACCTGGTGGGTGCTGTGGATCAGCCTGATTTGCCTGTTCCTGCTGAGCTATCCGCCCACCACCCTGATCATTCACGGCATCAAGGGCGAAGTCTCGGTCAATCTGGCTGTGGGCATCGTGCTGTTCACGGTGCTGGTGTTCGTGGTCGGCCTGGCGCAGGGCTTTGGGAAGGCCAGCGTCTATCGCAGTCTGGCCGATCATTATCCCACCCAGATGGGCGTGGTGGGCGGCATCGTCGGCTTGATCGGCGGCTTGGGCGGCTTTGTCCTGCCGATCATGTTCGGTGTCGCCGCCGACGCCGTCGGTGTGCGCAGCAGTTGCTTCATGCTGATGTTCCTGCTGGTGGTGGTCACCATGATCTGGACCTGGGTGGCCGAGAAGAACGAGCGCGAGGACATCCTGGACCGCCACGCCGAGGTCCGCGCCGAACTGGCGGGCGCTGAACTGGTCGAGCGAGTGCATCGCCGCCGGCATCTACTGGTCGATTGGCGGCCCGACGATGAGAGTTTCTGGCAACCGGTCGGCCGGCGCATCGCCAGCCGCAACCTGTGGCTGTCCATGCCCGCGCTGCTGCTGGCTTTCGCGGTCTGGGTGGTGTGGAGCGTGATCGTGGTCGAACTCCCGCACATCGGCTACCAGTTCACCACCAACCAACTGTTCTGGCTGGCGGCGCTGCCCGGATTGTCGGGGGCGTTCTTCCGGCTGCTGTACTCCTTCGTGGTGCCGATCTTCGGCGGGCGTAACTGGACCGTGTTCAGCACCGCCCTGCTGTTGTTGCCGACCCTGTGGATCGGCGTCGCGGTGCAGGACCCGAACACCAATTACGCCGTATTCGTCGCCGTCGCCCTGTTGTGCGGCCTGGGCGCGGGCAACTTCTCTTCCAGCATGGCCAACATCAGCTTCTTCTATCCGCAGCGGCTGCAAGGCACCGCGCTGGGCCTGAACGGTGGCATCGGCAATCTGGGCGTCGGGCTGGCGCAACTCATCGCGCCCATCGCCATTTACGGCGGGGCGCTGCTGATTCTGGGCGGCAGCGCGCAAAGCCATACCGATGGCGGGGTGACGACCCCCATTTGGGTGCAGAACGCCGGCTTCATCTGGGTGCCGTTCATCGTCGTCGCCGCCGTCGCCGCCTACTTTGGCATGGACAACATCGCCAGCGTCAAGGCCGGTTTCGCGGAACAGGTGGCGATCTTCAGACACAAGCACCAGTGGCTGATGAGCTGGCTTTACACCGGCACCTTCGGCTCGTTCATCGGCTTGGCCGCCAGTTTCCCGATGCTGGTCAACACCGAGTTTCCGGCGGTGGACGCCTTCAAGTTCGCCTTCATCGGTCCGTTGCTGGGGGCGCTGGTACGGCCGATCGGCGGCTGGCTGGCCGACCGTAAGGGCGGCGCGATGATCACCTTCTGGTGTTTCGTGGTCATGGCGGTGGCTTCGCTAGGCGCAATCTTGTTCCTGCCCGGGACGGAAGGCGGCGGCAGCGTGGCCGGTTTCGTGCTGATGTTCCTGATCCTGTTCCTCGGCGCGGGCATCGGCAACGGTTCCACCTTCCGGATGATCCCGACCATCTTCCGCAGCCTGCGCGAAAGGCAGGCCGCTGGCCAGGGCGAGGCGGCGCTGGAGCAGGCTCGGCGCGTGGGGGTCACCGAGGCCGCCGCGACGCTGGGCTTCAGTTCTGCGGTCGCCGCGTTCGGCGGGTTCTTTATTCCCATCGCCTACGGTACGTCCTTCAACCTGACCTGCAGTCCGCAAGGCGCGCTGATCTTCTTCAGCCTGTTCTACCTGAGCTGCCTTTGGATTACCTGGAAGTGGTATTCGCGCCGCGAGGCTGAGGTGCCGTGTTGATGAATTCCCCCTCACCCCAACCCCTCTCCCACCAGGGGAGAGGGGCTTAAATTCCCTATTGCCGCGACTGGAGCATCCTCTCAATGACCGAACACAACCCCCGCACCTGGTTGAGCACCTGGACCCCGGAAGATCCGGGGTTCTGGGAAACCACTGGTAAATCGATGGCTTGGAAGACGCTGACCATCACCACCCTAAACCTGATGATGGCGTTCATCGTCTGGTTCGTGGTCAGCGCCCTGGTGGTGCGTCTGCCCAACATCGGCTTCAAGCTGACGCCGACCCAGTTGTTCTGGCTGGCGGCCATGCCGGGACTGGCCTCCGGCATCCTGCGCGCCATTCACACCTTTCTGATTCCGCTGTACGGCACCCGCCACGTGGTCACCTTCTCGACCTTGTCGCTGCTGATTCCCGCGCTGGGCTGGTTCTACGCGATTCAGGATCCTAATACCCCTTACTGGATACTCCTTCTGTTGGCTTTTCTGGCCGGGCTGGGCGGCGGTAATTTCTCCTCGTTCATGCCCTCGACCAGCCTGTTCTTCCCCAAGCGCCTGCAAGGCACGGCGCTGGCGATTCAGGCCGGCATCGGCAATTTCGGCGTCAGCGTGGTGCAATTCGTGACGCCGTGGATCATCGGTTTCGCCCTGTTCGGCACCCTGGCCGGTGTGTCCCAAACCTTCGTGCCCACCGCGCCGGGCGCCGCCACCAAGCCGATGTGGCTTCAAAACGCGGCATTGGTTTACGTGCCGTTCATCGTGGTGTTCGCCATCGCCGCCTGGGCGATGCTGAAATCGGTTCCGGTACGGGCCAATTTCCGTGAACAACTTGACATCTTCCACCCCAGCAATATCCACGGCTTCTGGATGACCTCGCTGTACATGATGACCTTCGGCTCGTTCTCCGGCTTCGCCGCCACCTTCCCGCTGATGATCAAGCAAATTTATACCGGACTGCCGGGTGGCCCGGACCCGTTGGCTTGGGCCTTCCTCGGCCCGTTGGTTGGCGCTGCCGCCCGAGTCATCGCCGGTCCGATCTCGGACAAATTGGGCGGTGCCATCGTCACGCATTGGTCCGGGATTGGGCTGTTGGCCTGCGCCATCGGAGTGACCTTTTACACCCATCCAACCTCGATGGAGCAGTTCCCGCTGTTCGTCGGGATGATGTTGGGCGTGTTTTTCTTCAGCGGGTTCGGCAACGCCTCCACCTTCAAGCAGATGCCGATGATCTTCGAGCCGCGCCAAGCGGGCGGCATCATCGGCTGGACCGCGGCGATGGCCTCGTTCGGCCCCTTCATCTTCGGGATGCTGATCGGCTGGTCGTTCGCCGCGACCGGTTCGCCGAACCCCTTCTTCTACGGCGCGGCAGTGTTCTATCTGTTCAACATCGCCATCAACTGGTGGTACTACGCCCGGAAAGGGGCGGAGAAACCTTGTTAAATCAGGGAGTAACAGTAGGTTGGGTTAGCGCGCAGCGCGTAACCCAACATGGGGTGCATCACCATAACCCTGTTGGGTTACGGCCTAACGGCCTAACCCAACCTACGTCATCCGAGGTCAATTGCGATGAGTCATTTTCTCGACCGGCTGAATTTCTTCAAGAAAGTCACCGACACCTTTTCCGGCGATCACGGCATCGTCACCAACGAAGACCGTGGCTGGGAGGACGCCTATCGCGCCCGCTGGCAGCACGACAAGATCGTGCGCTCGACCCACGGCGTGAACTGCACTGGCTCCTGTAGCTGGAAAATCTACGTCAAGAACGGCCTGGTGACCTGGGAAACCCAGCAGACCGACTACCCCCGCACCCGCGACGATCTGCCCAACCACGAGCCGCGCGGTTGCCAGCGCGGCGCGTCCTATAGCTGGTATCTGTACAGCGCCAACCGGGTGAAGTACCCGATGGTGCGCGGCCGGTTGCTCAAACTCTGGCGCGAGGCGCTGGCGGAGAAGAAAGATCCAGTGGACGCCTGGGCCTCCATCGTCGAAGACCCGGCCAAGGCCGCCGAGTACAAGACCCTGCGTGGACTGGGCGGTTTCGTCCGCTCGACCTGGGAGGAAGTCAACCCGCTCATCGCCGCCGCCAACGTCTACACCGCCAAGCAGTACGGCCCGGACCGGATTTACGGCTTTTCGCCGATTCCAGCGATGTCAATGGTGTCCTACGCCGCCGGCTCGCGTTATCTGTCGCTGATCGGCGGCGCGTGCGGTTCGTTTTACGACTGGTACTGCGATCTGCCGCCAGCTTCCCCGATGATCTGGGGCGAGCAGACCGATGTGCCGGAATCCGCCGACTGGTACAACTCCACCTTCCTGATGATGTGGGGCTCCAACGTCCCGCAGACCCGGACTCCCGACGCCCACTTCATGACCGAAGTGCGCTACAAGGGGACCAAGACGGTGGTAGTCTGCCCGGACTATTCGGAAGCGTCGAAATTCGCCGACATCTGGCTGCACCCGAAGCAAGGCACCGATGCCGCCGTCGCCATGGCGATGGGTCACGTCATCCTGCGCGAGTTCCATCTCGACGGGAAGAGCGAATACTTCAACAAGTACGTGCGCGAAACCACCGATTTCCCGTATCTGGTGCTGCTCGACCCGCGCGCGGACGGCAGCTATGTCAACGGCCGCTTCCTGCGCGCCTCTGACCTCGCCGACAGCGCCGGACAGGCGAACAATCCCGATTGGAAGACCCTAGCTTTCGACGAAAACAGCGGCAACTTGATCGTGCCCAACGGCTCCATCGGCTTCCGCTGGGGCGAGAAGGACGGCATGGTCGGCAAGTGGAATCTCGAAGCCAAGGAATCGCTGACCGGCGCCGAAACCCAGTTGCGGCTGTCGGTGAATGAGATCAAGGACGAAGTGGTTTCGGTCGCCTTCCCGTACTTCGGTTCGACCCAGCACCCGCACTTCGCCTGCACCCGTCACGACGAGATTCAGGTGCGCCACGTGCCGGCCAAAAAGGTCAAGCTGGCGAATGGTTCCCAGGCCCTGGTCGCCACGGTGTACGACCTGACCCTGGCCCAGTACGGCCTCGACCGTGGCCTCGGCGGCGACAACGTCGCCAAGACCTACGACGACGATGTGCCCTACACCCCGGCCTGGCAGGAGAAAGTCACCGGCGTACCGCGCGCCCAAATCATCACCGTCGCCCGCCAGTTCGCCGAGAACGCCGACAAAACCCACGGCAAATCCATGATCATCATCGGCGCGGCGATGAACCACTGGTATCACATGGACATGAATTACCGGGGCGTCATCAACCTGCTTATGATGTGCGGCTGCGTCGGCCAGAGCGGCGGCGGCTGGTCGCACTATGTCGGTCAGGAGAAGCTGCGCCCGCAAACCGGCTGGACCGCGCTGGCGTTCGCGCTGGACTGGCACCGCCCGCCCCGGCATATGAACTCGACCTCGTTCTTCTATATCCACAGCAGCCAGTGGCGGCACGAGAAGGTCACGATGACCGAGATTCTCTCGCCGCTGGCCGACCCGATGCAGTGGCAGGGCGCGCAGATCGACTACAACGTGCGCTCCGCCCGCATGGGCTGGCTGCCGACCGCGCCGCATTTCGACGCCAATCCGCTGAATATCGCGAAAGCCGCCGAGGCCGCCGGCCAGGCGCCGGCCGCGTATCTGGCCGAGAACCTGAAGGCCGGCAAGGTCAACTTCGCCTTCGAGGACCCGGATAACCCGGCCAATTTCCCGCGCAATCTGTTCGTGTGGCGCTCCAACCTGCTCGGCTCCTCCGGCAAGGGCCACGAATACTTCCTCAAATACCTGCTGGGCACCACCCACGGGGTGCAGGGCAAGGACTTGGGCGAGGAAGGCGGCGAGAAGCCGTTGGAGGTGAAGTGGCGCGACGCGGCGCACGGCAAGCTGGACCTGCTGGTGACCCTGGACTTCCGCATGTCCACCACCTGCATGTATTCAGACATCGTGTTGCCGACCGCGACCTGGTACGAGAAGAACGATCTCAACACCAGCGACATGCACCCGTTCATCCACCCGCTGAGCGGCGGCGGTGGACCCAGCCTGGGAATCGCGGACCGATTGGGACATCTTCAAGGGCATCGCCAAGACCTTCTCGGAAGTGTGCGTCGGTCATCTCGGCGTGGAGAAGGACATCGTCGCCCTGCCGACCCAGCACGACACACCGACCGAACTGGCGATGCCGGACGTGAAGGACTGGAAGAAGGGCGAATGCGACCTGATTCCCGGCAAGACCGCGCCGAGCCTGATCGTGGTCGAGCGCGACTATCCGAACACTTACAAGAAATTCACCTCGGTCGGTCCGCTGCTGGACAAACTCGGCAACGGTGGCAAGGGCATCAGTTGGAACACCGAGCACGAGGTCGAAGCGCTGGCGACGCTGAATTATACGGTGCTGGAGGAAGGCGTTTCCAAGGGTCGGCCGCGCATCGACAGCGACATCGACGCCGCCGAGATGATCATGATGCTGGCCCCGGAGACCAACGGCCATGTCGCGGTGAAAGCCTGGGCGGCGCTGGGCAAGATCACCGGCCGCGACCATACCCACCTGGCCCTGCCGAAGGAGCACGAAAAGATCCGCTTCCGCGATATCGTCGCCCAGCCACGCAAGATCATTTCCTCGCCCACCTGGTCGGGTCTGGAAGACGAGAAGGTCTCGTACAACGCCGGCTACACCAACGTCCACGAACTGATTCCCTGGCGCACCGTGACCGGCCGCCAGCAGTTCTATCAGGATCATGCCTGGATGCTGGGCTTCGGCGAGGCGATGTGCGCCTACCGGCCGCCGGTGGACATGAAGACGGTCGCGCCGATCATCGGTCAGCGGCCAAACGGCAACCCGGAGATCGTGCTGAACTTCATCACCCCGCACCAGAAGTGGGGCATTCATAGCACCTACACCGACAACCTGCTGATGCTCACCCTGTCACGCGGCGGCCCGATTATCTGGTTGAGCGAAATCGACGCCAAAAAGGTCGGCATCGAGGACAACGACTGGATCGAGGCCTATAACGTCAACGGCGCGATCGCGGCGCGGGCGGTGGTCAGCCAGCGGGTGCCGGAAGGCATGGTGCTGATGTACCACGCCCAGGAGAAGATCGTGAACACGCCCGGTTCCGAAATCACCGGCACGCGCGGCGGCATTCACAACTCGGTCACCCGCACGGTGCTGAAGCCCACCCACATGATCGGCAGCTATGCCCAGCAGAGCTACGGTTTCAATTATTACGGCACCGTCGGCGCCAACCGCGATGAATTCATCATCGTCCGCAAGATGGCCAAGATTGACTGGATGGATGACGAGACTCCGTCCGCAGCCCCAACCGTGGAGGCGCATTGATCATGAAAGTACGCGCGCAAATCGCCATGGTCCTGAACCTGGACAAGTGCATTGGCTGCCACACCTGTTCGGTGACCTGCAAGAACGTCTGGACCTCGCGGGACGGGATGGAATACGCCTGGTTCAACAATGTCGAGACCAAGCCCGGCATCGGTTATCCCAAGGAATGGGAGAATCAGGACAAATGGAACGGCGGCTGGAAACGGCGCAAGGACGGCCAGATCGAGCCGAAACAGGGCGGCAAGTGGCGGATTCTGGCCAACATCTTCGCCAATCCCGACCTGCCGGCCATCGACGACTACTACGAGCCGTGGGACTACGACTACGCGCATCTGCAAAACGCGCCCGAGTCCAAGGCGATGCCAGTGGCGCGGCCGCGTTCCGCGATCAGCGGCGAGCGGATGGAGAAAATCCACTGGGGGCCCAACTGGGAGGAAATCCTCGGCACCGAATTCGCCAAGCGCTCGAAGGACACCAACTTCGAGGGCGTGCAGAAGGAGATGTACGGCGAGTTTGAAAACACCTTCATGATGTACCTGCCGCGCCTGTGCGAGCACTGCCTGAATCCGGCCTGCGTCGCCTCGTGCCCCAGCGGCGCGATCTACAAGCGCGAGGAGGACGGCATCGTCCTGATCGACCAGGACAAGTGCCGCGGCTGGCGGATGTGCGTGTCCGGCTGTCCGTACAAGAAGATTTACTACAACTGGAACACCGGCAAGTCCGAGAAGTGCATTCTCTGCTACCCACGTATCGAATCCGGTCAGCCGACGGTGTGTTCGGAAACCTGCGTGGGCCGCATTCGCTATCTCGGCGTGCTGCTGTACGACGCCGACCAGATCGAAAAAGCCGCCAGCGTCGCCGACGACAAGAGTCTGTATCAGGCGCAACTCGATATATTCCTCGATCCCTTCAGCCCGGTCGTGCAGGCCGAAGCGCGCAAAGCCGGCATTCCCGAGGCATGGCTGGAAGCGGCCCAGGACTCGCCGATCTACAAGATGGCGATTGACTGGAAGATCGCCTTCCCGCTGCATCCCGAGTACCGCACCCTGCCGATGGTCTGGTACGTGCCGGCGCTGTCGCCGATCCAGGCCCGGGCCGAGGCCGGCCAAATCGGCATGAACGGCATCATTCCCGATGTCGGCTCGCTGCGAATTCCGCTGAAATATCTCGCCAACCTGCTGACCGCCGGCGACGAAAAGCCGGTCAAGCTGGCGCTGGAGCGGATGCTGGCGATGCGCGCCTACATGCGGGCCAAGGTGGTGGACGGCGAGGTGAATAACGAGGTGCTGAAGGCGGTCAATCTGCGCATCGACCAGGTGGAATCGATGTACCGCTATCTGGCGATTGCGAACTACGAGGACCGCTTCGTCATCCCAACTTCGCACCGCGAATACGCCAGCGCCACCTACGACGCCTTCGGCGAACGCGGCGGCTGCGGCTTCAGCTTCGGCAACGGCTGCTCGCCGGGTACCGACAAGACCAATCTGTTCGGCGGCAAGAAGGTGAATGTTCGGCGGGCGATTCCGATCAAGGTGGAACCGCCGACCAAAGCCTGAACCCAAAACGAATTGCCCTCTCCCACTGGGAGAGGGGTTGGGGTGAGGGTGTTTGGATCGGGCGCATACACGAGGTGGGTGGAACGATGAAAACCCTGAAAGTCCTGTCGGCCCTGTTGTGCTATCCGCAAGCAGACATGCAAGCCGCGCTGGGTGAAATGGCGGAAGCGCTCTGATCAGGAACGCTGTTGCCCGAGCGCGAGCGGCGGGCGCTGCGGACGTTCGTGAACCGGTTGGAGCGAACCGACCTGATGGAATTGCAGGAGCGGTACGTGGCGACCTTCGACCGGGGCCGCGCCCTGTCGCTGCACCTGTTCGAGCACGTCCACGGTCAGTCGCGGGATCGCGGCCAGGCCATGGTCAACCTGCTGGAGGTGTATCGCCGGCACGGGTTCGAACTCAGCGCCCGCGAGTTGCCCGATTACATCCCGCTGTTCCTGGAATATCTGGCGCAGCGGCCGGCGGAGGAAGCGCTGGAACTGCTCGCCGAGGCGATGCACGTGCTGTCACTGCTGGGCGCGCGTCTGGCCGAGCGTGGCAGCGACTATCACGCGATATTCGATGCCCTCGCCGCGCTGGTCGGCGAACCGGCGGAGATCGAGGACATCCGCCGCCAGGCCGCGACCGAGGGTCCCGATGAAACGATAGTGAACATGGACAAGATTTGGGAAGAGGAAGCGGTGACTTTTCTGGCGAATCAGGAGGGTTGTTCCGCCAGCCTTGGGAGACCGCGCGAGGCGCAACCGGTGCGGTGGACATCCCGGCCCGGTTCGACGCAACAATCTGCCCGTTCCCTATGAAAAACTCCCCTCGCCCTGTGGGAGAGGGGCTGGGGGTGCGAGCCATCTTAAAACACATGTAGGTTGGGTTAGGTCATCAGGCCGTAACCCAACGTGGTTGACGAGATTACGCGCTCATGTTGGGTTACGCGCTGCGCGCTAACCCAACGATCATGTCGTTGGAACGTCACCCCGGACGATGCAAGTCGGTACTTTCATGGCAACCCAACGTGGTTGACGAGATTACGCGCTCATGTTGGGTTACGCGCTGCGCGCTAACCCAACGATCATGTCGTTGGAACGTCACCCCGGACGATGCAAGTCGGTACTTTCATGGCAACCCAACGTGGTTGACGAGATTACGCGCTCATGTTGGGTTACGCGCTGCGCGCTAACCCAACGATCATGTCGTTGGAACGTCACCCCGGACGATGCAAGTCGGTACTTTCATGGCAACCTACTTCAATGAGGTTATGGTTATGAGTTACCTGGATACCCTGTTGTTTGGTGTCTATCCCTATCTGGCCGGTGCGGTGTTCCTGCTCGGCAGCCTGGCTCGGTTCGACCGCGATCAATTCACCTGGAAGGCGCATTCCAGCCAGATTTTGAACAAGAAGGACATGCGGCTGGCCAGCAACCTGTTCCACGTTGGCATCATCCTGCTGTTCTTCGGCCACTTCTTCGGCATGTTGACGCCGCCGGAAATTTTGCACGCCCTGGGCGTTTCCGCCAGCGCCAAGCAGGTGCTGGCCATTGTCGCCGGCAGCATCTTCGGCCTGATGTGCTTCGCCGGGTTGACCATGCTGGTGAGGCGGCGGCTGACCGATCCTCGCGTGCGGGCTACCAGCACCCGGATGGACATCTTCATATTGCTGCTTCTATACGCGCAGTTGATTCTCGGTCTGCTGACCGTGCCGGTGTCGTTAATGCATCTGGATGGTCACAACATGCTGAATCTCATGACTTGGGCACGGAATATCGTCACCTTCGATCCGACTGAAGCGGTGGCGGCTGTCGGCGAGATCGGCTTCCTGTTCAAACTGCACATGGTCCTGGGCATGACAATCTTCCTGGTGTTCCCGTTCAGCCGGCTGGTGCATATCTGGAGCGCGCCGGTCACCTATCCGGCCCGGCCGTATCAGGTGGTGCGGCAACGCTGATCCCCCGCCATTCCTTTCCCCGTCTGGGGGAAGGAATCTAGCGCGGCGGTGGCTTCGCAAACCCCTCGTCCTCGTCATATCGCGCTGGAGGCTCCCGCTGTGTCACCGTATTGCCACGGTGGCGGTCGGTCCAACGGTCGCGACGCTCGACCTGGGTCGTATTTCGACCACAGCCATCCGCCCGGTTGCATCGACCCGTCCACTGTCCCACCGTCTGGTCGGCAGTCTCCAGACCCCTCTTTACTTCCTTGCCAACCACGGAACTGGTGCGGCTTGCCCAGTCGCCGACCGCGGTGGCGGTGCGGCCGGCGTTATCCCGAAGTTGGGTGATCGGGTCGGTTGACCGCGCGGGCTGTGGCGATGAGTTCGGCCGGGGCTGGGGTTTGGCTTGAGCGCGCTCAACGTTGGGTGCTAACGCTGTGCGTGCGGTCGTGACGCCGGTATTGGATCGGCTGACCAGTTCAATCGGGGGGGGATCCGGTGGGGCCGATTGCGCTCGCGATTCCAATTTGATCGGCGGCAGTGCTGGCGCGGGGTCAGGGCGTGATGCGATCCGGCTTGGCGGCTCGATGCGGGCTACCGGGCCGGAGGATTTGGAGTCCGGTTTTTTGGTTGCCGGGGTGTACGAAGTGATGCTCGGGGTCGGTTTAGAGCGGGCGATCGGCCGGGAAGAGCCCTCATCGCGTTGCGCGGGAGCGGCGGCCCTGACGGTGACCGGCGAACGGCGGGGAGGCTCCGGTACGGTGGGAACGGGCGACGGTGGGGTTGGTTTCGCAACCCGGGTGGAGGGGGACGGCGCGGCGGGCGGACGATCCAGGACCGAGGGCCGCTCTACGGCGGCCGGGGGCGCGCTGATGCTGGGCCGTTCAACGGACACCGGACGTTCGGGGGCTATGGCGGGCGCTGGTGAGGGCTTGCCGGATTTGACTATGGTGGATGGTTTGGCTTGGGCCGTGGGACGCCGTTCCACGGATGAGGGCGCGGTGGGCGGGCGCGGCGTGGCGATGACCGCCGGTGGCCTGGTTTTGGGCGCCGGGTCGGAAGTGGGCCAGGGTTTGGCGGGCGCGGGCCGGACCGGGGGGGGAACCTCTTCCAATTCGGGCGCTTCCGCAACCGGGGTGTCGGTGGCCGCCGGCGGTTCTTGCGACGCAACCGGCGAAGAATCGGAAGGCGACGGCGGCGCGGTCGGTTCCAACACGGGTGCCGTCTCTGAGACCGTGGGAGATGAACCGGAGGGGGGGGCTGGTTCCGCTCCCGGCGCAGCCGGTTCCTCCGCTGGCGAGGCGATGTCGGCGGCGGGAGGCGCGAATAGGGCGCTCAGCCGTTCGACCTGGTCCTGACTGATCTCACCGACTGGGCGGACAATGGCCCAGGCTACTGCGCCGGCCAGTCCCAGCGCGCCTGCTAGCAGCGCCACCCGTCGCCCCGATCGTGGCGATGATCGGTCGATCCGGCGGGTATGCCAGTTCGGCGGTTCGGCTGCCGGGAGTGGCTCATTCCCGTAGGGCGTCAAGGTCGGCGTGGATGGATGGCTGACGCGCACCGCGTCGAGCAAGGTGCGGATTTCCAGGCTATCGGCCGGCCGGTCGGCCGGATCACTGGCCAGCAGGCGGTCAACCAGGTCGGCCAACAGCGCCGCTGTACCACCGCCCTGCTCCGGTAACGCCGGAACCGTCCAGAATTCCACAGAGCGCCGCAACAGTTCCCGCTCGTCGTCGTCCAGGCCGCCCAGGGGCGCGCCCTGCTGGCCGGCGCCCTCCTGACCGTGCAGGGTCAACAGTTGGCCAAGCCGGCGTTGGGCCTTGGTGGTTGGCCGGTCGGTGAGCAGGGCAAACAGCAGCAGTCCCAGGGCATAGTAGTCGGCGCGGAAGTCCACCGCGTACTCACAACCCTCCATTCCCCAGCGAGCCGGTAACACCTGCTCCGGGGCCATGGTGGCGGGTGTGCCGATGAACGAACGGGTGTTGTCGCCATCCTCGGGCTTGAGCGAGCCGAAATCGGCTAGCTTGAGCCGCGCGCCGTCCTCGCCAACCAGGAGGTTGCTGAATTTCAGATCGCGGTAGACGAAACCGGCCTGGTGAACCACGTCCAGACCGTCCAGAATTTGTCTTGCCCAGTCTAGGACTTGCGTCAGTTCCGGCGACGAGACGCTCACCCGCCGCTGTTGCGCCAGCCATTGGCCGAGATTGGCCTGCAACCGTTCCAGCACCAGCGCGGGTTGGCCGTCCACCACGCCGTGATCGAGCAAGGTGACCACGTGGCGGGACTGGTCGACGTTCAACCCGGTCAGAAAAGCGATTTCCCGTTCCAGATGCGCGCGCCAGTGACCGTGCAAGGTCGGGTCGACCTGGGTCATCGCCTCGATGTTGATGAACTTGACGGCGACGGTGCGGCCCGCGGCGTCGGCGGCTTCCCAAACCTGGCCGTAACTGCCAGCTCCGGTCGACAGCACGGCGCCGAGCCGGTAAAACCGGCCGTTGATCGCGATCCACTCACCGCTTTGCATGAGTACTCTCCAAACTGACAATCCTCGGGGAGGATCAGAATTCAGTAAACTAGTACGCAATCACCAGGTCAAGCCATTTCCATTACTTTGCATCGTTCCAAATGGAACCCATACCGCCGCTGAACAGCGCCGCTCACCGCCGGATTTTAACCCCGTTGCTGTTCATGCTGGGCATCTTGTTGAGCGTCGGACTGCTGCATGGGCGGCTGGCGGCTCTTTACGCACAACCGGCCGCCGTGCCGGCCGCTCCGCCGCGGTTGCCGGCGGAGTTTCCCGACCCGGAACTCACCGTCCCGGCCGATGCCGGTTTCCAGCGCCTCGTTCCCAGCCAGGGGCTGCTGTTGATCCAGGGACCGCGCCAGATCCTCGGCCAGCAGGAAGTATCCCTGTGCGACCAGCTTGCGGCGGAGTCCGCCGACCCTATGCTGTTGCCGCTTTACGTCGGTTGGGATTGGGCGCAGGCCCGGGAAGCCGCCGCCGCCAATCTGGCCGCCCAGCCGCCGCGGCCGGCGCATTATGGCCTGAAGAATCCCCTGCTGGACGACGGTCCCGGTGGAGTAGACGTGCTGGCGTTCGCGGTGACGGTGGAGCCGACCGGATCACCGTTGCGGCCTTACGCCGACGAGGAGCGGTTGTTGGCAACCGTGCGCGACCGCCGGCCGGTGTTGCTGCTGGCGGACACGGCGGCCAGCGGCCCCGGTCCGGCGTTGGCGTTTCGGCGCGACCTCTGGCTGTTGTGGAACGCCAACGCACCACCGGACGCCGAGCATTGGGACCATGCGGTGCGAGTGCGTCGGCTGGCAGAAAGGGATTGCCCATTCGGTCGGTTGCGGGTGAGCGTGTACGGCGCAACCGCGCGGGGGGAGACGGGTTCCGCCGCCGAACCACGCGCCGTGTTGTGGTATCCGGGCCAGGGTCCGGCGCGGGAATTTCGGTTGGCCCCCGGCCTTTATACCGCCCCGGTCGCGCCTCCGCCACGCCGCGAGGATGCCGAACTGTTCGACCGGGCGCTGGCCACGGGTCTGCTGCGGCCGGGGGATGATGGCCGGATCGAGGTTGCGCCGGCCGATTTGCCGCTGCGCCGGCTCTATGCCAGCGAACACCCCGAACTGCTGGCGCCGCACGGTGGCGAACCGGACTGGTTGAATGGGGTTTGGAATGAAGGGATTCGGCAGATTCACCGGTCGTTGCATTTTGGCGCGACGGGCCGCTACGTGCGCCAACAGGTCGAGACGTTCAACAGCCGGCAATTGCTGGCGGCGGTGCGCTGGCGGCCCGAACCCAATCTGAAAGGCGACTGGCAAGCAGAATGGGGCGGCACGCCCCTGGCTCTGAGCGCAGCCATGCCGCCGCTGGCTAGCCGGATGTTCGCCGAGATCCCTCGCGGCTGGGAACCGTGGCGGCGGGTGGCGCGCTGGCCAACGCTGGCGGGACGACCTGCGGTTAGGTTCCACTTGATCCTGGACCGACCCGCCCGGCGCGGCGTGCGCCTGGAATTGTTGGTGGCGGGTGCGGCTCCGACCGTGACCGGCGCGGCGGTGCTGGCCCGCGAACCCCGCTGTCTGGAGGCGCGCTCCTGTGGCGAGCGCGACGTGGCGGCTCATTGGCTGCGCCTGGAGCTTCGCGAGGGCGCGAACAGCCTGGAGCTGGATTTTCAACCGTTGCCAGCCAGCGCGTTTCCCGATGCCTATCGTCACGACTTCGCCCACATCCAGCGCGCGGGCGAGCGGCTGGTCTGGCGCGATACGCCGGCAGCGTCAGGGGCCTCTCCGGGGCGGCTGCCACCGGCGGAGGTGACGTTGCGCGACCACGCCGGCGCCGTGTTGCTGGAGCGCGGCCAGCCGACCGAGGCTGCTTGGACGTTGGGATTGGCGGCGCTGGTTGGGCTGGACCCGGCGCACGGGAGCGCGGTGGGGAGCACGTTGGCGCGGCTGAGCGAACGCGGCATGACGGCGGTGGACGCGCGGTTGACCGTGGACGCCGGCGTGCAGGCGGCGGCGCGGCAGGCGCTGCGGGCCTGGCTGCCGCAGGTGAGCGTGGCGTTTGGACCCAGCGATCCCTACCGCGAGGCGCGGGTAGCCAGTCTGGTGGCGCTGGATGCCGACCGGGGCGACATCCTGGCGGTGGCTAATAGTCCGGAACCGCCGCAAGGCGTCGCCTGGAACGATCTATACAGCTTCGCGGTTGGCCAGCCACGCCGCAGCCCGTTGCGGATTTGGGCCTGGCAACACGACGGCGGCGGGCTTCATCCGGCGGGTTCGGCGTTCAAACTGGTGGATGCGTTGCTGATGGAGCAGGAGGCGGCGCGCCGCCCCGAACTGGCTTCGGTGCTGGCTGGCTTGAGCGCGGATGAACTCGCGAGCAAACCACTGGCGCAAAGCCACGATTTCGGGGTGGACGCCGCCTGCTACCCTGCCCATGCTGAGGGCTGCGCGCCGTGGGCACGGCGGCCGGGCGCGCGCTACGACCGGCCCGGCCGGCCTGCGGTGCATAATTTCCGGGGCTCGGCCGGCGCGCAGACCCCTCTGGAACGGATGCAACGGCACGGCGATGAACGCTATGGCCTGGCTCAGGCGCTGCGGGATTCGCTCAACACCTGGTTCGCCTGGCTGGTGGAAACCACCGACGCCACTTTGCTGGACGATCCGACCGCGCCGGGGCTGGCCGGCGTTAGGGCGCTGACGCCGGACGCCCTGCGCGGCGCGCGGCCGTTATTGGACGTAGCCGCCCGGCTGGGCTTCGGCGCGGCCCGGGATTTGGACGGCGGTTTGTTGCCAGTGGGCTTGATCGAGTCCGGCGATGCGCTGCGCACCACCGCTTCGGCCCTGGACCCGATCACCAGTCGATCCGAGGTCCGGCTGGCGGCGCTGGGATTCCGGATGCAGGTCACACCGCTGCAACTGGCCGAAGTGGCGGCGGCCATCGCCACCGGCCAGCGGGTCGCGCCCCGACTGCTGGGTGAGTTAAACGGCCGGCTGGTTGACGAACCGAGCCGTGCAGGGCTGGGTATCGCTACCGACCGCATCCGCCAGGGCATGCAACTCGTGGCCAGCGCCGGCACCGCCCGCGCCGCGTTCGCCGACCCACGCTTCGACGCCCTACGGCCGTATTTATACCTTAAGACCGGTACCGCCGATCTGGACGAAACCGGCGTGGTGCAAAACGCCTGGCTGGTTGGCTGGCTTGAACCGGGCGCGCTGCCGGGCGAATCGCGCCGGCTGGCCTTCGCCTGTCTAATCAGCCATACCGCCGGAACCGGCGGCGAGGAATGCGGACCAGTGGTGGCGGACTGGCTGGCGGCACTGACGAGCGAGAAGGCCGTGCCGTGATCTCGGAAGCTGTAAAAGAATACCCCTCTCCATCAAGGGGAGAGAGGTTGGGGGTGAGGGCGTTATTTAAGCACTTTGCTCGCCAGAAGCCAGTACAAAACCGCCTCCCGGGAATTGCCCATGGCCCCCCTGCGAAAATATTGCTTGCTGCTGATCTGGCTACTGCCAGCGCTGGCGATAGGCTGGACGGTGTACCGGGCGCCGGCCTGGCAGGAGCCGCGCGCACTGAGGGTGACGCTGGAACCCGGTCGGAGCGTGGTTCTGGGTCGCGAGGCGCTGTGGGCGCCGCAGGCTGACGGCGAGCATGTGCTGCTTCGCCGCGACGCAAATGGCGGTTGGCGACTGGCCAACATCGCCCCTGGCAAGCAGGTATTGTGGCGTCCAGCACGGGGTTACGACGACCGGCCGATCCGGGAATGGTTGCTGACGGCGGGCGCGACGTTTGCGGTCGGCGAGCAGTCCTTCAGGGTGCTCGTCGCGGGAACGGACCGACTGACGCTGCAAACCGGTGACCGGATCTGGGACTATGATGGACTTCGGTTGCGAGGGGAGGGCCAGTCGCTGCCCGAATGCGTCCTCAACTGGCGGACGCGGATGCGCGAACGCTTGGCGGCTTGGGGCTTGGGTGGATGGATGCAGCGACCGTTGCGGCTAGGTGGTGGGGTGTATTGCGCCGACCGGCTGGGGTTGCCGGGAGTGCCGGTGGATACCGCGGTGATCGCCCCGACCCAACCCGGTTTCGCGTTGCGACCGGGCGGCGCGGGACGGTTGGATGGTCCGGCGGTGACGGTGGCGGTCGGAACGTCAGCGGCCGAATCGTTATGGCGTCGCTCCATTCCGCTGGCGACCGGCGACCGCTTGATCATCGGTCGCACCCATTTTCGGGTGACCCGCACCGAACCGGCGCTGGAACTGGCGGTGTTGACCCGCGCGAAACGCTGGCCGTCCGGCCCGGTTCCACCGGACGCCGCGCCGGCGGCGCGGACGCGCTGGCAACCAATGGCCTGGCTGCGCCCTTCCTCTCCCGGCGATCTGTTTTGGCCGCTGACGTTGGGAGTGCCGCCGCTGATGCTGGCGCTGCTCTGGCCGGGGCGACGGCGACGCTGGCCGGAAGGGCCGGTTCGACGCCGCATCGCGCTGGGGCTGGGGCTGGCCGGGGCCTGCCTGGGCTTGCATCTGAGCATCCTGACCACGCCGGCGTTGTGGCCATATCTGCTAGCCTGGCCGGTGCTGCTGGTCTGGCTGTGGGCGGTGCGCTCGCCGTGGAGCGCCGGTTTGCTGGCGATCCTGGCCCTGCTGTTGGGCGGCGGATTAACCACTCTGCTCCAATTGGGCGTGGGGGCTGGCGAATCCGGCTGGTTGCGCTACGGGGGGAGCGGCGCGGCCCTGGCCGGCGCCTTCGGTTGGGTGGCCTGGGCCGGATGGACCTTCTGGCGCTGGCGGCAACCGGACCCCTGGCTGAACGCCCGGCGGGCGCGCTGGGGCCTGCGTCTGCTGGCGGGCGCGGGCCTGGCGCTGCTGCTGGTGCAGGCCTTGTTCGGCGACGAGGGCGGCTGGGGCGGTTTCCAGCCGTTCGAACTCACCAAGCTGGCTCTGGTTACGGCGGCGGCTTATGCTCTTATGCTGAGGGCGCGGCTGTGGGGGCGCGACTGGAGTTTCGCCAAGCCGTCGCTCTGGCTGCGCTATCTCGGGCCGGCGACGCTGCTACTGGCGGCGAGCGGCTTCGCCCTGGTATTCCTGCGCGATTTCTCGCCGCTGGTTTTGTTGCTGGTCGGGGCGCTGGCCCTGGCCTGGGCCTATCTGCGGGCGCATCCCGAACCGGCCTGGCGCTGGGGCGGGGGGTCGGCCCTGCTGGCCCTGACGTTGCTCCTCGCCCTGGGCGTGGCATGGGTGCACAACCGGCCGGAGGATTTTCCGCTCGATTTCCAGACCGATCGCATCCAGGTTTGGGTGGCGCCGGAACGTCATCCCCATTCCGGTTATCAACTGCGGCGGGCGCTGGAGGCGATCCGCGCGGGTGGCTGGTGGGGCGCGACCTGGACCGATCAGGCGAATGGCCAGGCCATGTCGATTCCGGTGGTGGAGAACGATTTCACCCCAGCCTTCTTTCTGAATCGCCATGGCGGCGCGGCGGCGCTGGGGCTGGCGGGACTCCAGGCGACCTTTATCCTGCTTTTATTAACGATTGCCAATCGCGCCCTGGAATGGACCGGGCGCGGCGATTACCGGCTGACCGCGCTGGGTGGGTTCGCCTATTTTACCCTGTATGGCGGTGCGGCCCTGCTGGGTGCGCATGTGCTGGTTTCCTGGGGCGCCAATCTGGGCTTTCTGCCGGTCATGGGACAGCCGATGCCGCTGCTGTCGGCAGCCGGCAGTCATCTGACGTTGTTTGCGTTGCCGATCGCGGCGTTGGCCGTCGCGGTCGAGGAAGAAAGCTATGACAACCCAAGCTGATGCGCTGGTCGCTTCCGATTACGTGATTTGCGCCACCTTGCGCAAGATTCCGGACGTCTTCAACGTCGAACTCCTGTGGGAGCGGGTCCGTGGCGGCCAGGAGGGCCTGTTCTTAATGGAAGCGCTCAAGCGCCATCCGCGCGCCCCGCGCGGGCGCCAACGCAAGGAGACACGCTACAGTCACATCATCATCCGAATCCCGGAGCGGGATTACGTTCGCGACGAACGACTGGAGGATGGTTTCGGGCGCCAGGCGCTGCTGCGGGAACTGCACCGCTTGCACGAGCAGGAGTTGGCTCGCTATCTGGCCGAGCACGCCACGATCCGCTACCGCGTGGAAGCGGATTCGGTGCTGCGGGCGGGTGAGGTGCAATTTCTATTCGGCCGGGCGATTTATCTGCCGGCCGAGAGCGAGACCCCAGTGTTTCAGATTCAGGCCGCCGCCGAGGGCGCGGGCGACTGGCGGGAGGTGGGACCGATCTATCCCGGCCAACGGCTGACCCTGCTCAACGGCGACCGGCGGGCCAGCACCTTCGCGGTGGCCGCCTGGCCTTTTCCCGGCAATGGATCGGTGCTGTTGATGTTGCGGCCGGGGACGCCGGCCCTGGTGGATGTAGTGGCGGAACCGCCCGGCGACCTGATCCTGACGGGCGATGATGCGGGGTGCTTCGCGGCGCGCGACCGGCGCGGGCGCGGACTGCGCTTGCGGGTGACGGCGGCCGGTGAAGATCCATCGATGGCCGGGAGGCCGGCCACGGTTCTGACTTCATCGAAACCACGCCCAGCCCCGCAGACGGTCGTCGCGCCAGCGGAACAGGTGGATGAACCGGTCCTGGCGCCGGAACCTACGCTGGAGGCGGAAGATCAAACTTGTCCCTTGATTGATCCCTGGGGTCGACGCGAGCCGAAGCTGGGTTTGCCGGTCGAGTTCACCGAGCCGGCGGAGCCATTGGTTTCGCCATCGACCAACCAGCGGACGGTGAGAGAAGCCGAACCGCCGCCGCCCGCGCCGGAACCATCGCCGCCCATCCCGGAACCGCCCGCGTCCTCTGGCCTGGATCAGCACACCTGGATTCCCCAGCGGTCGGCGGTCCAGATACGGGTGCTGGGGATTGCCTTGCAAAGGCTGTCGGCTTATGCGGCGGCGGGCATTAGCGACTGGCGGATCGGCTTCGACCGCGCCGGCGGCCTGATCCCGAGCAGCCATCCGAACGCCGCCGCCTGGTTGCGGGTAGACAATGCTGATCGGTTGTTCGGCGAAGTGGTGGGACTGTCGGAACCCCTGGAATTGCCGGGAACCTGGCAACCCTTTCCAGAACTGCAATTGGAGTTGTACGCCGCGCCGAGACCGATGACGGCGCATTATCTGGGCTGGGTGCGCTTGCCGGCCCCGCTTTCCATGCCGGTGCCGCGCGAGCGGGCGGTGAGCTTCGGGCGTGGCGCGGAGGCGGACATCGCGCCGCGCCTGCTGTCCGATCCGCGCTCGCTGCGCTGGGACGGCAACTCTCCTCGGACGGTCGGGGTCAACGCCGAATATCTGGGGCTGTCGCGCCGCCATCTTCGCTTGCAGGCTCGCCGCGACGACTGGTGGGTGCAACTGGAAAGCCAGAACATGTCGGTTTACCGGTTGGCGCCTTCGGGCGATCTGCTGGACGTACTGAGTCCGGGGATCAACCCCGCGGCAACCGCCAAGCCGGGCGAGTTGCTGGTGGCGGGCGGGTACGTTCTGGCATTGGGGGCGTTGGGGTAGGATGAGTGCTTGCCGGATTCGTCAAATCAGCGACTTTGCCCAACCGGGACAATCGCAGTTAAGATAAGCGCCTTCGTTTTTCCGGCCTATCAGGGAATTTTCCATGACTTTCGTCGTCACCGAAAACTGCATCAAGTGCAAGTACACCGACTGCGTGGAGGTTTGCCCGGTGGACTGCTTTCACGAGGGGCCAAACTTTCTGGTCATCGACCCCGACGAGTGCATCGACTGCACCTTGTGCGAGCCGGAATGCCCTGTCCAGGCGATCTTTGCCGAGGACGACGTGCCGGCCGGTCAGGAGCAGTTCCTGGCCCTCAACGCCGAACTGGCCAAGGAGTGGCCGGTGATCACCACCAAGAAGGACGCGCCGCCCGACGCCGCCGACTGGGAGGGCAAACCCGACAAGCTGCAATATCTCCAACGCTGACCCTGGCGTTCCCCCGTCCCGCCGGTTGAAAATCCGGCCTGCGCCCCCATTTCCGGCCTGTCGCCGAATTTCGCCGCCGCCCGGCGCGGCCCCCCCTGTGGATGTCCGATGATGAGTGAATCACCCTACGTTTTTGAAGTCAATCAACAAAATTTCGCTGCGGTCGTGGTGGAAAACTCCCAGCGCGTGCCGGTGCTGGTGGATTTCTGGGCCGACTGGTGCCAGCCCTGCCAGACGCTTACCCCGCTGCTGACCAAACTCGCGCAGGAATACCGGGGCGGTTTCATTCTCGCCAAGGTCAACGCCGACGCCGAGCAGGCGCTGGCCGGCCATTTCCGGGTGCGCAGCCTGCCGACGGTGATGGTGGTCTGGCAGGGCCAGATCGTGGATCAGATGGTCGGGGTGCAGCCGGAATCGGCCTACCGCGCGGTGATCGATCAGTTGCGGGCCAATCCCGGCGACCAGGTTTTGGAACAGGTGGACGCGCTCTGGCAGCGCGGTCGCCAGAAGCAAGCAGTCGAACTGTTGCGCGAGGCGCTGAAGCAGGAACCGGATCGCGTCGAACTGAAAGTGGCGCTGGCCGACAAGCTCATACAACTGGATCGGGGCGAGGAGGCGAGGACCCTGTTGCAGAGTCTGCCGGCGGAGGAACGCGACCGGCAGCCGGCAAGCGGTCTTTTGGCGCGCCTGCAATTCGCCGACCTGGCCCAGGGCGCTCCCGATCTCGCCGTGCTGGAGACGAAAGTACGAGCGCAACCCGACGACTGCGCCGCGCGCCGGCAACTGGCGGCCCGCTACGTGCTGGCCGGCGAGTACGAGGCGGCGCTCGAACAGTTCATGGATATTCTACGGCGCAATCCCCAGTTCGAGGACGGCGCCGGCCGCAAGGGTCTGATCGCGCTATTCGAGATGCTCGGTAACGAAGACCCGCTGGTCGTGACCTACAGGCGGCGGATGTTTTCGCTACTGCACTGAATTTCGACGCCAGTTCCGCGCTGGGCTATGCGATGACCGAGTTGACCAATCCGCACGACCGGTTTTTCAAGGCGGTGTTCGGTCGCGTGGACGTGGCGGCGGAGTTTCTGGCCGGCTATCTGCCGCCGACGGTAGCGGAGGCGATGGAGTGGACCACGCTGCGGGCCGCCAAGGAGTCGTTTCTGGATGCCGAACTGGCGGCGCACCAGACGGATTTGCTGTACGAGGTGGAATCGCGAGCGGGAGGAACCGGGTATGTATACCTGTTGTTCGAGCACAAGAGCTACGTCGAGCCGCGCATTGCCCTGGATCTGCTGCGGTATCGAGTGCGGATTTGGGAGCATTGGCTGAACGCCGGTCATCAAGGCCGGCTGCCGGTCATCGTGCCGGTGGTGGTCTATCACGGCGCCGCGACTTGGCGGGCGAGCGCGCAATTTGCCGATGGAGTCGCGGCGGCGCCGGCTTTGCGAGCCTATGTGCCGGAGTGCGTTTATCATCTGGTGGATCTCGGCGGCTACCGGGATGAGGATTTGCGTGGGGCGGTGATCCTCCAAACCGCGCTGCTGACGCTGAAATACATCTTTCGGGATGAGTTGCGAGAACGACTGCCGGAGATTCTGGGTCTGTTGCGGGCGTTGGAGCAGAGTTCCAGCGGGTTGGACTACCTGATCACGCTGCTGCGTTATCTGGCGCAGAGTGCAAGCCGGTTGGATGGTGAAGAACTGCGCGAGGTGGCAACGCGCGCCTTGAGCGGTGGAGATGAGATGATGACGACGATTGCCGAACAATGGGTACAGGAGGGGCTGCAACGGGGCTTGCAGCAGGGCTTGCAGCAGGGCTTGCGGCAGGGTGTGGATTCGGAGCGGCAATTATTGTTGCGTATGACGCGGCGGCGGTTTGGGGCGCGGGCGGCGGAACGTAGCGAGCCGTTGCTGGCCCGAGTTGGTGAGCCGGCGGTGCTGGAGGATTTGGGCGAGTTGTTGCTGGATTGCGCGGATGGTGAGGCGTGGCTGGCGGCGTTGGCCAGTCGGGCGGAGAACCCGGCGAGGAAATAAGGTCGGTTTCTGTTCCTGATGGCCTCCGACCCGCGAGCGCTCGACCCGCTGCGTGCCCAAGCCCGGCAGGCCCGCGCCGACGGTCATTTCGCCCAAGCCGCCCGGTTGGAGCGCCAGGCGGTGGAACGGGCCGGGGCGTTGGGGCTGGTCGGCGAACGGACGCGTGCATTGCTGTGGGAAGGCTACAGCCTGCGGCAGGCCGGCGAGGACGATCTGGCGCTGGCCGCCCTGTTGCAAGCCGCCAACGAACACGCCGCGAGCGCCGATCCCGCCGATGTATTCAGCGCCCTGATTGCCATCATTCACATCAGTCTGGAGCGTAAAACCGCTTCCTTTTGCCGGGCGTTGCTCGAACAGGGCCGACGTTATTTGGCCGATATTCGGCAACCGTGGACCGCTTTGCTGGATTTTCTGGAAGGCGATCTGGCCTACCGCCGGGGCGATTTCGCCGCCGCCTGGGATTGGCATTCCCGCGCCTGGGCCGGCTGGCGCGACGCGCATCCCCGGCTGACCGCCGCCACGCATCTTTGGGCGCTGTGCCTCACGGCCTTCCGCCGCTGCGAGGCTGACGAACTGGCGCGACTGACCAAAACCCTCGCCGACCTGGACCCAACTCCACTGCTGGAACGGCAACTGATCCAGCGGGCGCGGTTGCTGGACTGGCGGGCGCGGCGGACTCGCCATCCCGCCGAGGCCGCGCCGGTCGAACGGACTCTGGACTTACTGGCCACCGCCGTTGAGGGCAACCGTGATTTCGGTACGCGCCAGGAAGCATTGCGGTTATTGGCCCTGGCGGGGTGCTGGGAAGAGATCGATACCGCTCTGTCGCGACATCCCCTGGATTGCGAATGCTTCGAGAACGCGTTGCTGCTGGGCGATCTGGCGCTGAACCGGGCGCGGGCAGCTTTGGGATTGTCGACAGTCGACGATCGATTACGGCTGAGCCGACCGCCGATTCAAGAGGTTCACCGTTCCGGCGACGCGGCAACGATTTTCAACGAGGCGCAGCGCTACTTCAAGTCGTACGACGCTTGGCGGAGGTCGAGGACGAGCGGCTGGAGACCGGTTGGTTTGGCCATACGGTCCGCGAGCGGCAAGGTCGTTTCGAATCCGCAGTGCGGAACGAGTTTTCACGCGAGTCCTGACCCTCGGTGTATCGATAAAGTCAAATCGGTAGAGCGATGTGGCTATGGCACCGCAAAACGCAGTGCCTGTTGCGCTTCCCTCGGCAAGCCCAGGCGGATGATGCCGAAATCCGTATCCACGCTGACCGTGAACTCCACGGCGGCGCGAATGCCGCCAGAACCGGCCTTCGCCGCCACCACGGCATAGACGAACTGGCTGCCGGTCAGCGGATAGGCGCTGTGCGGCTTGAAGATCCAGTACGCCGTCGGTTCGCCGGCGCCATAACCCTGAATCACCGGGAACGCCTTGCGATAGCTGATCTTGGTTCCGAACTGGCCGGCCTCGGCTTCCACTGGACCGAACTTCAGCTTCGGCCCCAACATCAGGTTCATTTCCTGTTGTTCCTCGGCGGTCAGCCGTTCTGGAAACAGGCTATGGGCGTAGGTTGAGATCGCTGGAGCGCCCGACTGCCGGGGCGACAGACTCAAGGTCTGTTGGGCTTCGATGAGGGTCTGGAAGCGCCCCACCGGGTGCAGAGTACAGGCCAGGCGCAGCAGCCAGAACTCGGCGTCGCGGAGGGGCGGCGTCCAAGGCCGGCCCAACTGCGGTTCCAGCGCGGCGGCTGCGGGCCAGATTTCCGGTTGGCCCAACGTCACCACCGGACGAACGCCGCCGGCCGTTTTCAGCGCCTCGGACGCGAGCAGTTCCCCTTCCCAGGCAACGGTTTGAATCGCGGCGGGTGTCTCGATCAACATGGCATGAATCCTCATTGCGCAGTCGTGGGTGAGGCATTGCCGCCGCTGTTGCCGCGCCGACGCTGTTTCAGTTCGGCGACTTTGGCCTCGTATTTGGCCTGCCAACGGGCAGCGGCTTCGGCATCACCCCGGTCGTGGGCGATCCGGGCAAGATCAGCGTAGTTTCTGTAAGCGTCGGGTAAGTCAAGAGATTCGTAGATATCCAGTCCCTGCAACAGGTACTTTTCAGCCCGCTTCGGATTACCCAACAGGCCATGCAGAACACCTAACTGAGAATAGGAACCTGCTGCACTAACCGTATCCTTTTGTTCCAACATAGCTGCCAGACACTCCTCAACAAACCCTATAGCTTGGCCCAGCAGGGTAGCGCGGACAGCGGGATCTTCAGCCTGTAAGGCGCGGACCTGAAAGAGGATCCCAAGGTTCTGGGCGGTGACGGCGAGCATCCATTTATCATCCAGCCGCTTGGCTAGTTCGCGACTGCGGTGATACCAGGCTTCAGCAGCGTCGAGTTGGCCGCGATGCTGTTCAGCAGTGCCCAATAGATCGTAGGTTTTTATTTCGCTTCGGGGATCTCCCGCATGTTGGAATAGATTGAGAGACCGTTTGTAAAGCTCGATGGCTTGGTCATGCTGACCTAAGGTATCTTTCAAAATACCTAGCTGATGAAGAGCAATAGCCTGCAACTGCAAATCCCCGGTGTCCTGGGCGGCACAGAGGGCTTCGGCATAACGGCTTTCGGCTTCGGTATAGCGCTGTTGTTTAGTTAGAATCCTGGCGATTCGACCCAGATCTCCACCGATTGCAAAATCGTGACCCAGTTGTCGGTTGATTTCCAATACTCGTTCAGCCGTTTGTAGCGCCGTGTCGAGATAGCCCTGATCTCTCTGGGCATCGGCTAGATTCCCCAGCGCAGCCGCCAGATTGCCCCGTTGAGGATCACCCAGGCGCTCGAAATACGCGATTGCTCTATTCAGCGGTTCGAGAGCGAGATCGGATTGGCTTGCATTGACGTAAATCCGTCCTAAATAATGGTAGCTCAAAGCAAGCTGAAACCCTGGATCTTCATCATCTGCCAGCCCATCGTCTTCCAACCGATCAATCAAATCCTGTATTGCCCGCACCGCTTCGACCATCTGACTCTGCGTAAATCGGCTCTCGGCGTGTTGACGGATCACAGCACAGGCGGCTTCATCCAACTTCGTATCCACCGGCCATTGTTTCCTCACCCAGGTTGCTAGCGCATCCCGCTCTCGCAACCGCCCGGCCCGTCCCAGATAGCCACGCAGGGTATCGGCCATGCGCCACGCTACCTGCCGCTCTCCCCGCTGAAACGCCCGCCGGATGGCTGCGCGTAGATTGCCCTCCTCTCGCGCCACCAGAGTCATGCTGGCCGCCGGTTGCCGACCGTGTAGGGTCTTGTCCGCCGTACTACTCACTGCTTGATAAACCGCGATAAACCGTTGCTCGGCCACGTCGGGATCGGCTACGGCTTCGGCACGGGCAGCATACGGCAGGGTCGGATGAAAACGCAGATAGGGACGACGGTTGACTTCAACTCACTTCCTCAAAATGAGAGCTGGTTTTGGAAAATGCGCCATCAGTCGCTCGTAGATTCCTGCCGACCAGCCGAGCAGTGCCAGGACGCGGTGATGCAGTGCGCTCAGCGGCGACAGCAGCCCCCGCGCCTGGCCGGCGATTTCGACGACGCTCAAGCTGATGCCCCGAAAGGCGCGCAACAGCAATTCGGCGGTGGGCGACGCCGTGGCCCGCGTGGCCTGCCCCGGATAGAGGCCGGCGATCGGCTCCTGGGTGGTGGCGAGGCACCGGCGCGCCACGAATTCCACCAGGACCAACACCCGCAAGGCCAGGCTCAACAGCCGGATCAAGCCCTCCACCCGCGCGTCGGTTTGCAGGAACAAGGGCGTGATCGCCAGCGCCCGGCCCTTGAGGCGGCCAAAACTCCGCTCGATCAGATACTGCCCGCGATAGGCCTGGACCGCGGTCGCCACCGTCAGGGTCGCGTGGTTGGTGGCATAGACTCGCCAGCCCAGCCGCTGCCGGGCTGCGGCGACAGCCAGCGGTCGATCCACGCCCGAATCGTGCTCTGGCGCTGCACCCGATGGGTGGCCGGGCGCGCGCCATAGCGGCGCTGGGGAATCACCTGGGTGGTGGTTTCCAGGTCCAGTTGGACCAAACCCACCACGCGCTGCTCGGCCAGAATCTGCTCGGCGGCGGCGGTCAGCGCGGGGGCCTCCAGAATTTTCTTGCCTTGTTTGCGCTCGTTGAGGCGGTGAATGGCCGCCACCGCCTGCTGCAGGCGGGCGTCGAGCGCCTGGGTTTGCCGCGCCGCCTGGGCCACCAACCGCACCACCAGTTGCCGTTCCTGCCACGTCACCGGCTGACCTTCGACCGTGGCCGCCAGGTCGACGGCCAGCATATACCCCTCCGCGATCAGGCCGGGGGGACGGTCGGGTCCGCCGGGGCCGGATCATAGACCGGTTCCAGGGGCTGGGCGCCGCCGAACACCGGCGCCAGCAGGGCGTCCAAGGTGTCCTCCGGCATCTGTTTGCCCCCCAGGGGGCACAAATAATAGTCGCCACTCTGGGCGATCCAGGCGCGAGTCGCCAGGGCCCCCATTTTGCAGTCGCCGATGTAGGTCTTGCCGCCAGCCCCCAAGGTGGCCTGGACCCGCTGAATCTCAGGCACGTACAGCGGGTCATCGGCGCCGTTCCCACTGACGACCGTCGTAGTCAAGGGCAAGCCCAGGGTGTCGAGCGCCGACAGGCTGATCTTGACTTGGGGCAAGTCCGGCCGATGATCTTTACTATGCCCGAACTGAAACAGCCCCCCCTCACTGACCCCGGCGTAAGTCTTGGCCGAAGTGCTGTCGAGCCGCACCCGGTCGCCGTCCACCTCATAAACCCGCAGCACCGTCCCGTTCAGCGCGGTTTCCAGCTCGGCCCAGGTTGCGGCGTCAGCCAGCCGATCCAAAATATCGGCCAACCGATCGTCGCTCAGATCCAGCGGGCGCACCGGCTTGCCCAAACAGGCGGTCAACGTGTCGCGGTGCGCCTCCACCCAAGGCTGGACATCGGACAGGCAGTGATCGCCCTCCGAAACGATAAACGTCAGCCACACCGCCACCACGTCGCCCAAACTCAAGTCGCCTTTCCAGTGACCATGGGTCGGATAGAATTGATCCAGCAGGGCTGGAAGCTGCATTTGGTAGACTTGGGCCAATACCACAGGGAGGTCGTCGACGCGTTCGACGTTAAGCAGGCGGATCATCTCGTCCAGCATCGGGGGTACCGGTGATCGTTATGGCCCGCTGGCGGCGGGTTAGGTGAGGAGTCCAAGCGATTCAAGGGGTTAATTCTGGCCTGCTCCGCTCTCCTCGGCATCGGGGAGGGGGCCGCGGAACAATTACCGGATGTTAATATTACCTGACACTTTCAATTCTCAAAAGTCGATCTTCGTTTAAGCAACCGTGAGTTCAATACTTCCACTTTCCACTTTAAGCAGTGCGGTCGCTTCCAATTCGACCCGTATCGTCGCCCAAGCTGCATCCTCCAACTTGACGAAAGCCAGCAACACGCTCTCGAACACCCCCCCTGAAACCACGCCAGCCAGGGCAATACCGCCTGCGCCTTGGCGCTCAGCCGGCGGGTGGAAAAAGTCAGCGAGGCCAGCAGCGAGCGGTTGCGCGACTCGAAAGCGTCGCCGTTGGCGAACTTCTCCACCAGTTGCGCGAAATCATTGAGAATCTGGGCTGGAGTCAGCGCTCGCAGATGCGGCGCCACCAGTTCGATGGACAGCGGATGATCGTCCAACGCCTTCAACAGATCGTCGATGGCGTCGCGTTCGTAGCCGGGTCGCCGGTCAATGGCGATGCTCCGTTGATCCAGCACCGCCGCCAGCAGATGCAAACTGTCGGGCCGCGCCAGTCCGGCAAGGGGCAGTTGCTTAATGACAGGCAGTCCCGTCTCTTCCGGCCGGCAGGTGATCAGCAGCCGGCCTTGCGGCTTGCCATCGGTCAGCGCCCGGTACAGCTTCAGCAGGCGGTTCCGCTCCTCCGCGCTGAACCCCAGTGGCGAATCCGCGTCTTCGCTCGCCTGAAAGGCCGGCAGGGTGGACTCGAAGTTATCCCACACCAGCAACACCTGCTTCTGCTGGAAACTGGCGACCGCCGTCCGCCATTGCTCGTCCGGGGAACGGGCGCTGAAATTGTCCCCGTCCAACGCCTGCCCCAGGATTTGAATCACCCGGTCGGCGCTGGTCGGCTGCTCGAAGCTGCAAAACACCGCCCGCTCGAACCGCCCGGTGCGCAACCACCAGAGCGTCGCCTCCCGCGCCAGGGCGGTCTTGCCCATGCCGCCCATCGCGTGCAGTACCACCGCCGGATAACGGCGAAATGCCCGCTCCAGGTTCAGCAATTCTTGCGCACGGCCGTGAAAGCGGTTGAGCGGCGGCGGCGGGAAGTCGAACAGTCGATCCATGGGGTCGGAGGAAATTCTCGCGGGTCCCTCTTCTGCCTCGGAAATCCCCCCTAACCCCCCTTTTTCAAAGGGGGGAATAGCCAGCAACACCGGATCGGGACCGACCTGATACAACTGTGGGATGAACCAGTCCTGCAAATCCACGCTCTCGGCGTTCGGTCCCAGATGCAGCCAGCGAGCCGGGTCGCCGCGCAGCGCCGCCCGTGCTTCCGCCAGCGCCTGGCCGACGCTCGATCCCTCCACCAGTTCCTGATAGAACCGCTCCGCCAGCACCCGCGCCGCCCGCACATGGACCGAATGGCTGAACGCCACCACGCTGCCGACGCCGCTGTCCAGCAAGGCCGGGGCCAGCGAGCCGAGCACGGCTTTATCCGATAAATCCGCGCCCCGGCAAGCTTCCAGCAGCACCAGCGGCACGTCCAGCCGGGCCAGCAAGTCGCCCAAGTGAACCGCCGTCACCGGATGAGTGGTGGCGTCCTCCCGCTCGAACTCCAGCACGCCGACGCCGGTCTTGGGCGGATACGTCCCATGCCCGTCGAAATGAACGATGTGGAACGGCCGCTTCCTGCGGCGAGCCTGTGCGATCCGCCGTTCCAGTTCCTTTAGAGTTGGCGGCTCGCAGAACTCCAACTTCACCAGTCCGGCCGGCAGATCGTCGAGCACGTCCAACAGGGGCGCGATGCTGTTGCGCGGGTCGATAAAACCGGTATCGGTCGGTCGGCTGACGATCAGCAACACCCGCAGCGGCAATCCCAGCGGCTTGGCGCTGATCCGCTTCGCGCCCTGCAGCTGGCGGCGCACGATCACGTCCTGAAATACCAGCGGACTGCAATACCGTTCGGCACATTTATTGGATAGACAAAATAGTGTCTCGATGTTCGCCAGTTATTGGATAAAATAGTAGATTCTTAATGCAAGTTAACCAGTGGACAGAAATTTTCCATAGCCGTTTAAGTTTTGCTCCCAGCAAAGAGACCAAGCCACACCCCGGTAGCCTGGAATGCTGATGTCGAGAGGAAGCCTTTTGGGGCGGGGAGGAATCGATAGACGTTTGTTGACTGACCGTTTCGTCTTGCTTTTGTTGAATGAGTGTTTGCTTGAAGTGAATTAAAAGAACATAAACAATGAGATAAATATAGAATTGAATTTTAATACCATCGGCTTCATGACTCCATAAATGGAGGGCATTAAACGTGCGTTTAATACACCGAAAAAACAGTTCTACTTGCCAGCGATAAGCGTACAGCATAATAATTTCGCTGGTTTTTAAGTCCAAACGATTGGTAGTGATCCGGTACCATTCACCCAAAGCAACAAAACAGACTAAACGATCAGTCTGTTTCGATGGATCACCCGAGAAAATAACTAAGGTGTCGGTGACATCGGAAAGAAAGAGGTTCCACGATTCGGGAAGATGTACCTCCAATACGGTTTGGACGGTGGCTTTGATATTAGCGCGAATCCGCATGATGAAAAAAGCGTGCCGTGCGGTAATCTGCTGAAAAATATCGAAAGCCAGGTAACCTCGGTCGGTGATGTAGGTCACCCCGGCTTCCAAGAGGGCGATCAACGCTTTCCGTTCAGAATCATTCGCGGCGGTACTGATAAATTGCACCGGAATCATCCGATTGAGTTCATACGCTAAGTGCATCTTTAACGCTTGGCACTTCGAACTATACACGGCCCATTCCATGGATTTAAACGCAGGAAATAGCGAACCATCGAACAAAATAAAACGTCCCAGCGTTTTGATTTCAGGAAGATCTGCGATCTTGATCGTCTCCAGTAACCGGACAAAAATACGCTGAAATACCTGCGGCTTATAGCGTGAAAAAGCTTCAGAATACATGGATGGTGATGCCAAAATAAAATCGAATTTTTTTAAATCAGGGTTCGTTTTTATTTCTGTGATCAGCAAACGAATAGACTGGATTTGCTTGATCACTGCATAACTGAGGCTGAGCGTAAAATAGCAGAGCGATAACTTATAAAGTTGCGCATCCTCTTTTAATTGACTCGCTTCTTCTTTGAGTAAGGGAAGCAGAGGCTGAATGATCGTTTCAAAAATAGTCACCATGTTTTTACCGCCTCCGTCCATCGAGGGTTCTTCAGGAGTTCGGATGGAGTCGCTCTCCAGAAGCGCCGGCTTCCCCGCCCGATTGTGGCTCGGGAACGTCCTGTTCCCAGGGTAGAGCGACTCGATTAAGGTTTGAAAAATCACAGTTTACAGTATAAGCAATTATTATGCCGAACAATATTGAGCGGACTGCTTTTCCCTCGCCGGTCGCGCAGCAGTTCCCACGGCTGCGCCAGCACCAGCGGATCGCTGCTGCCCAGCGTCAACAGCCGGGGCGACTCGGCGTTTATCAGGTCGTTGTAAACTTGATTGCCTTCCGCCGTGCCGAATACCGCATCGAACAGCGCCTTGCCCCATTCCACCAACCGGGCTTCGATCCGCCGCGCCCGTGCCCGGTCGCCGGCGCCGGGAAACTGGATAAAAGTCTCCAGATACCAGCGCAATTCGGCGCTATCCTCCGCCGTCAGCGGCAGCACCAAGGGGAATTCGTCGGAGAGTTGTCCCTGCGGCGAAGTCCAGGAGGCGCGGTAGCCGGTCTCGTGCGGACGAACAATCAGGCGGATTTCGTAAGGCGAAGACATCGAGGCGCTCCTACCATTGCAACTGCCAGCACTTCCAATGATAGTCTTCTGCCGGAAACTTATGCCACCGCAACAAAAGCATTTGGAATAATGGCTTGCGGGAATATGCAACAATGGCTGATTCCCAACCCGATTAGGTGATTCGTGAAACACAGCACCAAGGACACCGCCGGCATTTACCGGCTCGACCGCGACGAAGCCGGGCGCCAGCTTCGTTTCGACCGGGGCACGCTGCTGCTGGAAGGCGTCGCCGAACTGCCGGCCGGGTTGGAAACCTGGTTCTGCTACGATCCGCGCGTGGATGCCTACCGCGCGCCGGCTCATCGCTACAGCGACATCATCGGCCCGCTGAAGGGCGAACTGGCCCGCAACAAGGCGCCGCGTTATCAGCTCCGCGAATTGGTTTGCGCGCTGGAAATGACGCCCTACCCCCATCAACAGGAAGCGCTCGTGGCCTTACGTGCGGCGAATGGACGTGGCTTGTTGGTTATAGCCAACAGTGATGGGGAAAACCTGGGTGGTCTGCTGGCGTTAGTTATGTGCGATGGGGAATCATGGTTCCGACCCTGGACCTGATGCAACAATGGTACGCGCTGCTGCGGGTGGCATTCCCGGATCAGGAGATCGGCCTCATCGGTGGCGGCTACCACGAACCATAACCGCTCACGATTGCGACCTTATGATTCCGCCGCCCGCCACGTCGAACGGCTGGGCCACCGCTATGGCCTGCTGATTCTTCGGCGAGGCGCGCCATTTGCCCTCGAAGATCTGCCACGCCATTGCCTTATTTTCGCTGACGCCCTTCAGGCAGGATCTGACCGCCGCTCCCGAATGAGGCAAGGATTCGGTTCATGTCGATTTCCCGCCGCCGAGCGCACCGCCTATCGACAAGCCCTGCACGAGCGTCCTGGGCGCTGGAACTGGAAGTGGGAATTGTGAATCTGAAGGGCACTGAGTTCCTGCCCGATTTCACTCTGCGCCATTCCAATCGCAGATCGCGCAGGTTGAAATCATGGACTTCTGGCATCCGGATAACTTGCGCGGTAAGTTGGACAAATTGCTCCGCGCCGCCATGCCCGATCTGATGGTCGCGGTTTCGGAGCGGCTGAAAGTCGACGTGGTTGATTTCAGGGACATCCCCGGCCGGTGCTGTTCTTAAAGGGCAAATCCGAACCTCGCGCGTTGCTGGACAGCTTGGAGCTACTGGATTTCAATCATGGTTCAACCGGCTACCGGATAAGCCATTCAAGCCGGCTATTTGCACGACACCCAAGCTACGGTCCGGTGGTGTTTCCGACACGGATATTTGATTTACAACTTTATGAATAGAATAAATTTAAAGAAAAGGGTATTCATGTTTTTTGCAGTATCATCAATCTGCTCGGCAACATTATCGGGATGAAAAACCGCTTATCATTATCACTGGCGCTGTACAACTCCGGGGTGTTTAGTATGAATCGAGTGAAACCTGTCCAGCAGGTTTTGCAACCCATAAAATGGGCCATCGCCATATGGATCGGATTGACTCTGAGCTTAGCCGCGCGGGCTGCAACTGAAGCCGTCGGCAGCTTGGCCGAGGCGCAAGGGCGGGTCGAAATCAACGGCGCGGCGACGCAAGCGGGAGCCGAACTCCGATTGGGGATGCGGGTCGTGACTGGCGCCGAAAGCCGGGCAGTTCTGAAATTCGCGGACGGCCAGATTGTGGCGCTAAAAGCTGAATCCGTCTTCTGGATCAAGAATTATCGGTACACCAACAAGCCCGAGGAAAACCGCTCTGCCACGGAGTTGCTCAAGGGCGGCATGCGGTTCATCTCCGGTGCGATAGCCAGGGAAAATCCGGAGGCGATAAGGATCGATACACCAGTCGCCACCATTGGAGTGCGCGGTACCGAATTCTCTGCCGTCCTGGGCAGCTTGTGCCTGTTGGTGCATCAAGGCACGATCTTGGTGACAGCGGCTGGAAAAACCCTTGCCGCCAGCGCCGGTCAGATCGTTTTCGTTCTGGATGCGGATAGCCCGCCCTTTTTTGTGCCAGCGCCCGAATTGCGCCCACACTGCTACTCACCCCAGCAGGATGACGCACCCGGGACTGCCACGACGGTCGGTTGCACCTGCCTCGCTTTACTGAAATCAGCACCGGCGGGCGTTGTCTTGACCCCGACCGCCGAAGCTGGCGCAGCGGCAGCGGCAGCGGCAGCGGTTGGCGCGGTTATTGTTGAGAAAGTTCGGAAGGAAGATCCCAAGGCTTCGCATTGAATTACTGGATAGTAACCAATGTTGCTGTTTGAATTCGGCAAGCCTTTGATTAATTAAGCGGCTTGTCCTCTGGCCACTGCAACCGCAAGCCAGCAAGCGTCTGATTGTAATTGCCCTAATGAACTCTCCCCGATCAATATCTACTACGTTCAACCCTTGGAAGTCGCACCGATGAATCGAACCCGATGGCTGTACCCTCTCGGCATTCTACTGCTGCTCTGCGCCGCACCTCTGGACGTTCTGGCCCGCATCAAGCTCACCACATTACCCGTGCGCGAGCGGGTGGAAATCCAACTCGATCATCCACAAATCGCTCTGGTTGAGGAGGAACGCATCGTTCCCTTGGTCAAGGGGGTCAACCAGGTGGACTTTTCCTGGGCCAACACCCGAATTGATCCCGATACTCTGGTGCTGCGCATTCTCCCGCCACCCGCCGATCAATCGATGGATGCCAAGGTGCTTTCGGTCAGTTACCCCCCAAACGAAACCGCGCTGGTCTGGTCGGTAGTCGCCAGCGCGTCCGGCGCCGTGCGGGTGCGGATCAGCTATGTGTTGGGCGGACTGAGTAAGGATTTCCACTACCGCGCGGTAGCCGACCGCGACGAGAAAAATCTGAATTTGGCGCAGTTCCTGCGGGTGAACAACAACGCCAACGAAGCCTACGACGCCGCCGAGTTCTGGGCCGGAGTTGGTGGGCGGTTCGGCAAGCCGCTCGGTCTGAGCGAAACCAAGGAAGTCCAATTGGGGCGCTTCGCCAGCGTGCCGGTGCGCAAGACCTACACCTGCGACCCGCTGGAGTTCGGCTATCTCGACCGCGCCCAGGACAAGCTCAACGTGCCGATGCACTATGTGGTCAAGAACGCCGGCGGCACCCTCGGCCAGGAACCGTTGCCGGAAGGCAAGGCGCGCATCTTTCAGGACGACGGCAAGGGCGGCAGCGCGTTTCTCGGCGAGGATCGCGGCAAGTTCACCTCCCCCGACGACGAACTCAAACTCTATCTGGGCCTGGCTCGCGACATCGCGGTGCGGCGCACCGTGGACCGCAACGAACGCCAGCGCATCGCCGGCAACCTGTACCGCTACGATGTCACGCTGAAGTACGAAATCGAGAACTTTAAGGACGCGCCAGCTACCCTCGACATTACCGAAAGTGTCCGCCAGATTCGCGACCAGATTCGCGGCGACAGTGGCCGCGACCCGGAATGGCAACTGGGCGACGGCAGCTTGCGCAATCCCGATCCCGAAAAGAGCGATGCCGACAAGCTGCTGTTTCACGTCGACCTGCCGGCCCGCGCCGCCGACGGCCAGGCGCAAAAGCTGATTCACACCCTGCGACTGTCCCTGAATAACGAATGGTGAGCGCCATGACCAGGAACTGGATTGCCCGTCTGTCGTGCCTGTTGGTTCTGGCCCTGCTGCCGCTGGTGGCAATGCCCCGCAACGTCGATCTTGCCACCGTGCCTACCCGTAGCACGGTGCAACTGACCATTTACAACTCCGAGGATTTGACCCTGGTGAGGGAAACGCGGGTGGTGACCTTCAAGCAGGGCGTCAACCCCCTGCAATTCTCCTGGGCCAACACCCTGATCGACCCGACTTCGGTGGAGTTGAAATTCCGCGAACCCAAGATTGGCCTGGAGGTGCTTGATACCACCTTCCCGCACGATAAACCGCAAACTCTGTACTGGAACGTGCAAAGCGACACCAACCACGAGGCGACCATCGAGATCAGCTACTTCACTTCCGGCATCTCGTGGGCCGCGGATTACCTGGCGATGGCCGATCCCGAGGAGAAAACGCTTCTGTTGGAAAGCTTCGTGCGGGTGCGCAACCACTCCGGCGAGGATTACGAAAACGCCCAGGTGCGGCTGGTGGTGGGTACGATCAATCTCGTGGAAAAGATCGCCGAACTGGCTAAGCTGCCGGTCGGGCGGGTTGACGAACTCAAACGAGAGGAATACCGGGATCTTCGGCAGAAGGCGGCGCGCAAGATGATGGCGCCAGCACCGGCGCCGATGATGGAGATAGCCGCTGGGGCGGTGGCCGCCGATGCCGAGGAAATGGAAGCACCCAAGGAGATCATCAAGGAGGGGCTGAGCGAGTATTTCATTTACACCATCGAAGGCACCGAAACCGTGCCGAACGGTTGGGCCAAGCGGCTGCGCAGCTTCGAGGCGTCCGGCGTGCCGATGAAGGTCGAATACCGCTACCGGCCCCGTGAGTACGGCGATCAGTTGACGCGACTGTATTTGTTGAAGAATGACACCGCCTCGAAACTGGGAACCACGCCGCTACCCGATGGCATGTTGCGGGTGTTCCGCGCCAACGGCCGCGATGGATTGAGTTATCTGGCGGCGCAGAATCTCAAATACGTGCCCATCGGCGACAAGATCGAACTGAATCTCGGTCCCGACCCCGCGGTGGTGTTCGAGTTGCTCAAGCAGAGGGTCTACCGCGATAACCTGTGGTTCCAGATCAAGGGCGGCAATCTCTATCGCAAATTGGGCGAGGATGGCCTGAAGCTGGAACTGGACAGTCAGGTGGCCGGCTGGGACGAACATACGGTCTACCGGCAGCGCATCCGCAATTACACCCGCAAGCCCATCAACGTGCAGATCCGCCGCGAATACGCGGGCGACATTGTGTTCCGTAGCCGGCTCAACCCGACCCTTCACGATTTTCAGACTGTGCAGTTCGAAAGCGAAATTCCCCCCGCTGGCAAGGTTGAACTGGATTACGAGGTCATCGCCCGGATGGGCTATAACCAGAAGCAGAACCGGGTGGAGTTGCAGGCCGGTGATGTGAACCGTTGAGGCGAACTCTCATGCCGATCTCCGCAAAAACCTTTCTGGCGCTGGGTGGCCTGGGGATGCTGCTGGCGGTGGCGTTGGGCGCTTTCGGCGCGCACGCCCTGAAAAAGACGCTGGCCCCTGAGTTGATGGCGATCTATGAAACCGCCGTGAACTATCATATTTATCATGCCCTGGGGCTGCTGGCGATCGGAATGCTGGCGTTGCATCTTCCCGATTCGGGAGCGTTGCGCTGGGCGGGCATCCTGATGGCCGCCGGTCTGCTGCTGTTCTCCGGCAGCCTGTACGCCCTGAGCCTTAGCGGCATCCGCTGGCTGGGAGCCATCACTCCCGTGGGTGGCGCGGCCTTTCTGGCGGCCTGGTTGCTGCTGGCGGTTGCGGTGGCCCGGGCGGATTAAGCCGGGTGCGGGGGGAATCAGCTTCGGACAAAGGGGAATTTGTGGAAAAGATTTACGCCTTGGGTTTCGATGTCTACGGCACGCTGGTGGATCCGCTGGCGATGGCCGTGCCGCTGCGGGCGCTGGTCGGTGAGCAGGCCGGCCGGTTCGCCGAACTGTGGCGGAGCAAGCAACTGGAGTATTCGTTTCGGCGCGGCCTGATGCGGCGCTACGCCAACTTCGATGCCTGCACCCGGCAGGCTCTGCGCTTCACCCAACAAGCCTTGCGCTGCGAGCTGCCGGAATCCGACCAGGATCGGCTGCTGGAAGCCTATTTGTACCTGCCACTGTTCCCAGAGGTCGCCGCCAGCCTGACCGCGCTCAAGGCTCAGGGCCATCGGATCGTGGCGTTTACCAACGGGGTGGAAGCCAGTATTCGGGCGCTGTTGGCCAATGCCGGGGTGCTGTACCAGTTGGAGGATGTGGTCAGTGTGGATGACCTGCGCACCTTCAAGCCCGACCCGGCGGTTTACGCCTACCTGGCGCGGCGGACCGGGTGCGCGCCCGCCGAGACCTGGCTGGTGTCCAGCAACGCCTGGGACGTAATCGGCGCCAAGGCCGCCGGCCTGCGCGCAGCCTGGGTCAAACGCGAGCAGGAGGCCCTGTTCGATCCGTGGGAGGTGGAGCCGGACGTGGTGGTGAGCGGTTTGGACGAACTGGCTGCCGGGTTCCGCAGCCGGCCGGAATGAGCTTGGTCTGGCAGCTCCCTTCCCCACCCAGGGGAAGGGAGCTGGAGGAGGGTTAACGACTGGCGATGAACGGCACCAGGATCAGCGAAACGATGGACAGCAGCTTGACCAGGATATTCATGGCCGGGCCGCTGGTGTCCTTGAACGGATCGCCCACGGTGTCGCCGATCACCGCCGCTGCATGGGCATCGCCGCCCTTGCGCTCGCCCTTGAGGTCGCCGCGCTCGATGGCTTTCTTGGCGTTGTCCCAGGCGCCGCCGGCATTGGCCATCAGCAGCGCCATGACCACGCCGGTCAGCAGCGCGCCCAGCAACATGCCGCCCAGCGCGACCGGGCCGAGGAAGAAGCCGATGATCACCGGCGCCAGTACGGCCAGCATCCCCGGCGGGATCATTTCGCGCAGCGCCGCGTCGGTCGAAATCGCCACGCAGCGGGCGGTATCGGGCTTGGCGGTGCCTTGCAGCAGGCCGGGGATTTCGCGGAATTGGCGGCGGATTTCCGTCACCATCTCCATCGCTGCCCGGCCCACCGAACTCATGGTCATCGCTGCGGCCAGGATCACCACCATGCCGCCAAGCAGAACCCCGATCACTACCCGGGGATCGGTAATTTCCATCGGCAGAGCGTGGCCGAGAACCAGTTCGACCGCTTCCTTGTAGGCGACGAACAGCGCCAGCGCGGTCAACGCCGCCGAACCAATGGCAAAACCCTTGCCAGTGGCGGCTGTGGTGTTGCCAATGGCGTCGAGATGGTCGGTGATAGCGCGAACTTCGGGCGGCTGGTGCGACATTTCGGCGATGCCGCCGGCGTTGTCGGAGATCGGCCCAGATGCGTCGATGGTCATGGTCACGCCGGCGGTCGCCAGCATCCCCACCGCCGCGATGGCGATGCCGTACTGACCGGCGGTCTGGTAGGCGACGAAGATCGCCGCGACGATCACCAGGATCGGCACCGCGCAGCTCTCCATTCCCACCGCCAGCCCGGTGATGATGTTGGTCGCCGGCCCGGTCTTGCACGATTCGACGATCCGCGAGACCGGTTTGGAAGAGGTGTAGTACCAGGCCGCCCGGCCGATGGCGATACCGGCCAGATTGCCGGCGATGATTGCGAAGAACAGCGGCCAGCCGTAGCCGAAGACCATCATCGTCAGCAGGGTCAGCAGCAGAAACAGTCCGGCGGCGCTGAACTCGGCAATCGCCAGCGCCCGCTCTGGTCCCTGTTTCTTGAAGGCGGTCATGCCGTAGATGCCGACCAGCGAGGAGACCAGGCCGATGGTGGCCAGCGCCAGCGGCAACGCCAGCAGCATCGGGCGGCTGACGCCGGCGCCGAAGTAATGGGTCAGTTCGGTGGCGGTGCTGGTCGCCGCCAGGGTGATGGCCGCCACCATGGCGCCGACGTAGGATTCGTAGATGTCGGCGCCCATGCCGGCGATGTCACCGACGTTGTCGCCCACATTGTCGGCGATGACGCCGGGGTTGCGGGGATCGTCTTCGGGAATGCCGGCCTCGATTTTGCCGACCAGGTCGGAGCCGACATCGGCCGCCTTGGTGAAGATGCCGCCGCCGACCCGGGCAAACAGGGCGATGGAGGAAGCGCCCATCGAGAAGCCCCAGATGGTGGACGCCGAGTTGGGATCGACGGCGAATTGGGCGGACAGGAAGAAGAACAGCAGGCCCAGGCCCAGCAACCCGAAACTGGCCACGGCCAGGCCCATGACCGCGCCGCCGTTAAAGGTCATCAGCAGCGCCGCGCCCGCGCCGCTTTCCCCCGCTGCCGCGGTGGTGCGAACGTTGGCCTTGGTGGCCGCCTGCATCCCGACCAGGCCGGCCAGCGCGGAGGTCAGCGCGCCCATCAGGAACGCCACGCTGGTGCCGAAGCCGTGCTGCATCGACAGTAGCATCGCCACCACCAGGGCAAAGATGCCGATCTTGAGATATTGCGCCCGCAAATAGGTCATGGCGCCCAGATGGATCTCATCGGCGATCGAACCCATGAGCAGGTCGCCGGCGGATTGCTGGACGATCCAGCGATACAGCATCGCGGCGGCGGCCAGACCGAGCAGGCCTGCCACCAGCGATATGATTGCCACAGTCATTAAGATTTTGCCTTCAAGGTTGGATTGATTGGGAACGACCCGGTGGGATTATTGATGCGCCAAGATCATGAACAGGATGCGCGCATTTGGTTAATAATACCTTAATCGAGGCGTCGCGAATCCTGCAATTCCCAGGTCTGACCCCATGCGGGGGCAACAACGGGGAAGGGCGATGGTTGCGAGCCATCCGTTTCCATCCCATCGAGGGTGCGTGGAATGCGCTTTCGTGGGGCGCGTAACCAGGAGAGACCCGGAATGAAGTGCAAACATTACATGATGACCTCGCCCACGGTCGTTTACGACACGTCGCCGCTGTCGGAAGCGCTGGCCCTGATGGTCAGCAAGCACATGCAGGATCTGCTGGTGGTCAACGAGCTTGGCGAGTTCGTCGGCACCATCACCTCGTTCACCTTCTCCAAGATGCTGATGCCGCCGGAACCTCAGTTGCCGGATGATGCCGAAAAGGAAAGCGCCGCCGACGTGGACAACCGCCTGATCCCGCACTTGCACCGCAAGGTGGGCGACTTCGCCGGCGTTCATCCGGTGGTCGATCCGGAAGCGCCGTTGCTCGATGCCCTGAAACTGCTATCGGAAGGGTATCTGCGCCTGCCAGTAGTGGACGCGGATCGCAAACTGGTCGGCGCGCTGTCATCGCTCACCATTCTCCGGCGGTTCCGGTTCTGAGTCGGACCCTATGGCTCCCCTCCCTGACTGAGGAAGGGTGATGCGAAACGCTGGTGTGGTTTGGAATGGAGACCCCCATCCGTCTTGCCCGTGAGGAATTCCGCCATGCAACGTAGAACCATGCTCAAGGCCCTCGGCGTGGGGGCGTGGACCAGCGCTGGTCTGGCGCTGGGCGGTTATGGTCGTCTGCTCCGGGCTGGGGAACCCTCAGCCGGCCCACCCGATCTGGCAGCGGTCAAAAACGGCGAACCGGAGGCGCTGTTCGACAGTGGCATTCAGGCCTTGGGCGGGATGGGGCGCTTTGTCAAAAAGGGCCAGACCGTGGTGGTCAAGCCCAACATCGGTTGGAACGTACCGCCCGAGCGGGCCGCCAACACCAATCCTCGCCTGGTCCGCCGCATCGTCGAGCATTGCTTGCAAGCCGGCGCGAAAGAAGTTTACGTGTTCGATCACACTTGCGACGGCTGGCGCGACAGTTATCGGACCAGCGGCATCGAGCAGGCGGTGAAGGATGCCGGCGGCAAGCTGGCTCCGGGCAACAGCGAGAGCTATTTCCAGAAGGTAACGATCCCCAAGGGCCGCCGGCTGCGCGAGACCAAGGAACACGAACTGGTATTGCAGGCCGACGTCTTCATCAACGTGCCGGTGTTGAAGAGCCACGGCGGGGCCACCTTGACGGTGGCGATGAAGAACCTGATGGGCGTGGTTTGGGATCGCGGCGAATGGCATGCCAACGACCTGCACCAGTGCATCGCCGATTTCGCCAGTTATCGCAAGCCCGATCTGAATGTGGTGGACGCCTATAACGTGCTGATGCGGCACGGGCCGCGCGGGGTATCGACGGCGGATGTCGCCAATATGCGCTCGCAGTTGCTTTCGACCGATCTGGTGACGGCGGACGCGGCGGCAGCCAGGCTCTTCGGCTTGGAGCCGGATGCGGTGAACTATATCGGCATCGCTCACGAGATGGGCGTGGGCCGCAAGGATCTGGGGAACCTGGTGATTCGGCGTATCGCGCTTTAGGGAGACCGCGCGGAGCGGAAAGAGAGCAGAAGAGGAGAGAATATCGATGTCCGCGCAACTTAAACCCCATTGGCTGTCCGTGGAAGACTATCTCGCGTTTGAGGAACGCAGCGAGATCAAGCACGAGTATATCAACGGCGAAATTTACGCCATGGCCGGCGCCAGCACCCGGCATAATCAAATAACCCTAATTTATCCGCCGGCCTGATGGGCTCACTTGCGCGGCTCGCCTCGTGAAGTATTCGTAGCCGACGTCAAGCTGCATCTCAAGGAACTGGGAGTGGAGATTTTCTATTACCCCGATCTGATGGTTTGTTGCGACCCCAATGATCGTGATCCGTATTACCGCACCCGGCCCTGTCTGATCGTCGAAGTGCTGTCCGGCGGGACGGCCCGGATCGATCGACGGGAAAAGCTCTTCGCCTACGCCCGCCTGGACAGCTTGCAAGGTTATCTGCTGCTGGAGCAGGACCGGATCGGCGCTACCTTGCATTGGCGGGAGGACGGCGACTGGCGGTGGGCCGAATTCAGCGATCCGCAAGCGGAATTGACTCTGCCCTGCGCCGGACTTGACCGTCCCACTTAGCCGAACTCTACGAAGGAACCGGATTGTTGGAAACACCGCCGGAGGTCGAAGGTCCTCGTTGATTTCATCGTTTCCGCGGGTACGGGGGTGCCGTGTTAAGAGCAGGCGGACATGAATCAGATGTGGTTGAAGAAAATCCGGGTAGTGGTGGCGCTGGCATTCCTCGCGCTGACCACCCTGTTGTTCGTGGATTTCGAACGGTTCGGCGCGCCGCTCGCGCAAGCCGTGCGGTATCCGCAATTCGTGCCGTCGTTGCTGAACTTTACCCAGACCTTCGCGCTGGCCGCCACCGGTTTCGCGCTGGTGCTGGCGCTGACCCTGCTGTTCGGCCGGGTGTACTGCTCGATGATCTGCCCGCTCGGCACGCTGCAGGACATCATCATCCGTATCGCGGACAAGCTGCGCAAACCGCGCAAGATCAAGTTCAAGTTCCAAAAGCCGCACGACACACTGCGCTACGGGGTGTTGGCATTGACGGTCGGCCTGTTCCTGAGCGGCAGCACCCTGGCGCTGAGCCTGCTGGATCCGTTCAGCAATTTTGGCCGCATCGCCAGCGATCTGCTGCGACCGCTCTACGTCGTCACCCATAACGGCGCGGGATCGCTGCTCGAAGCCTTGGGACTGTACGGTCCGTTCCCGTTGGCGTGGAAAGCGCCGCCACTGGCCACGCTGGCGTTTCCAGCGCTGTTCCTGGCCGGGCTGATCTGGCTGAGCGCCCGGCATGGCCGGCTGTTTTGCAACACGCTCTGCCCGGTGGGCGCGCTGCTGGGGCTGATCTCGCGCTTCGCGATCTTCAAGATTCGGATTCCCAAGGATGCCTGCATCGTCTGCGCCCAATGTTCGATTCACTGCAAGGCTGGCTGCATCCGGCTAAAAACCAAGGAAGTCGATTTCAGCCGCTGCGTGGCCTGTTTCAACTGCATCACGGTTTGTGAGGCGCATGGCATCGGCTACGCCCGACCCGCACCGGTCAAATTTTATCCTTCGCGCTTCGGCGGCTGTTCCGCAACTGGAACCGTCAAACCACCCCGGCGCTTCCCGCCACCCCTCCTTATCCAAGGGGAAAACACCGGATCACGCCCCGGACCCGGCGCGGCGGGCCTTGCTGCGGGGCGCGGCGACGGCGCTGGTCGGATGGGCGGCGCTGCCCCATTCGCAACGGTTCGAAGCCAAGCCCCACAATCGCGTGCCGACGGTGCTGGTCAACCATAATAGCTGGCCGACAGCGCCGCCTGGCGCCGGCAATCTGGCCCGCTTCAACGATCTCTGCACGGCCTGTCATTTGTGTGTCAGCGCTTGTCCTTACGGAGTGTTGCAACCGGCGCTGCTGGATTATGGCCTGTCCGGGCTGCTGCAACCGCGCATGGACTACGCGACCGGCTATTGCAGCTACGAGTGCAACCGCTGCGGGCGGGTCTGCCCAACCGGGGCGATCCGGCCGCTGGACTTGGCCACCAAGCAAACCACCCAACTCGGTGTGGCTCATTTTGTCCGCGACAACTGCATCGTGTACACCGACCACACCGCCTGCGGGGCCTGCGACGAGTACTGCCCCACCAAGGCGGTGCATATGATCCCCTACCGGGATGGCCTGACTATTCCGGAGGTGCGGGAAATGCTGTGCGTTGGTTGCGGCGCCTGCGAGAATGCCTGTCCGGCCCGGCCGCACCGGGCAATCTATGTGGACGGCCATCCAGTCCAGCAACTGGCCGCGCGGCCAATTTCGAAACCCCTCGAACGGGAGGCTCAAGGTGAGTTTCCATTTTGACCATCGCCGGTTCGTCGCGAGCGCGCGACGGCAATGAGTGTCCTGTACTACGACTGTTTCGCCGGCATCAGTGGCGACATGCATCTGGCGGCCCTGCTCGATCTGGGGGTGGATTACGACGAACTGATCGTCGAGCTGGCGGGGCTGGGGCTGGACGGCTACGGCGTTCAGGCCAGCCGCGCCAATCGTAAGGGCATTGCCGGTGCCCAAGTGCGGGTGGTGACCGATCCTAACCTGCACGCGCACCGCGACCTGCGCCAAATCGAGGCGATCATCGGCGCCAGCACGCTGAAGGACACGGTGCGCCATCGGGCCATTGCGGTGTTCCGTCGGTTGGCTGAAGCAGAGGCCAACATTCACGATACGTCGCCGGACCACATTCATTTCCACGAAGTCGGGGCCCTGGACGCCATCATCGATATCGTCGGCAGCGCCATCGCACTGGAACTGCTGAATGTGGATCGCGTGTTGTGCTCGCCGGTGGAACTGGGTGGGGGCCTGGCGCGCTGCGAGCACGGCGTGCTGCCGGCCCCGGCCCCGGCGACTCTGGAATTGCTGAAGGGGGCGCCGGTCAAGCTGGGCGCGGTGCCGTTCGAGGCGACCACTCCGACCGGCGCTGCGTTGCTGGCGACCTTTGTCGATGAATTCGTGGCGCGCCCAGCACTCATCATCAACCGGATCGGCTATGGCATCGGCCATCGCGACGGCCCTATTCCCAACGTGCTGCGGGTCTGCCTGGGCGAACTGGCGGAAAAAGAGGCTGCGCAGGGCGAGTTGTTCGTGCTGGAATGCAATATCGACGACATGAACCCGGAGTGCTACGACCACGTGCTGGAACGGCTATTCGCGGCCGGAGCGAACGATGTCTGGCTGACGCCGGTACTGATGAAGAAGAATCGTCCGGGTATGTTGCTGAGCGTGTTGGGCGTACCGGTGCTGACATCGGTGTTGACCGAACTGCTGTTAACCGAGACCACCACCTTGGGAGTGCGCCAGTATCCAGTGACTCGCACCGCTCTGGTTCGGGAAAACGCGCGAGTGGTGACCCGTTACGGCCAAGTGTCGGTCAAGATCGCGCACTACCAGGGCCGGCCCCTGCGCGGTAAGCCGGAATACGAGGATTGCAAGCGACTGGCGCTGGAGCGGGGCGTGTCGATTCACGCGGTTTACGCGGCCGTGCGGGAGGCGCTGGTGGCGCGGGAATTGCCGGTGGAATTGGCGGAGTCAACGTCATGACCGCCGAGATGCCGGCGCTGCTGGCCGAACCGGGTTACCAGCGCTTGCTGGAACTGCTGCGCGGGTTGGGCTCGGTCGCGGTCGCCTGTTCCGGCGGACTCGACAGCAGCCTGTTGCTGGCGGCGGCCGGGCAAGCAATGGGCGAACGGGTGCTGGCGTTGACGGTAGTGACCCCCTACATGGCTGTCGGGGAAATCGCTGATGCGCGGGAGCTGACCGGGGCGCTGGGCGTGCGGCATCGCGTGCTGGAACTGCCGATGCCCGAATCCATCACCCACAACCCGCCCGACCGCTGCTATCACTGCAAGCGGGCGCTGTTCGCGGAGTTGAAAGCGGTCGCCGCCACGGAGGGTTGTTCCTGGCTGGCCGATGGCAGCAACCGGGACGACCTTGACGACTTCCGGCCGGGTTTGCGCGCCTTGCGGGAATTAGAGATTCGCAGTCCGTTGCTGGAGGCCGGTTTGGGCAAGGCGGAGATTCGCCGTTATGCCCGGGCGTTGAACCTGCCGGTGTGGAACAAACCGGCCTCCGCCTGTCTGCTGACGCGACTGCCGCATGATACCGACATCAATCCCGGTTTGCTGCGACGGGTCGAGGCGGCCGAGCACGCCCTGTTGGAGTTGGGTTTCGGCGCGGTGCGGGTGCGCTGCCACGACGATTTGGCCCGAATTGAGGTGGATCGGAACGAACATGGCCGCCTGCTGGATGAAACGGTCAGCGCGCGGGTAGTGGCGACGCTGAACGATTGTGGCTTTCGCTACGTCACCCTGGATTTGCAGGGCTATCGGATGGGGAGCTTCAACCCCGTGGCCTGAGCAGGAGTGCCCGACGCTTTTCAGTCGTTATCCAGGATCGTCGGAGGTGGTGGAAGCGGTGCTGGGATACAGGATTTCTTCTCGTACTGACTCTGGGCGCTGCAATCGTCGTTCATATAAGAGGGCAGGGTTTGGTTGGATGATGGGTCAGGATTGTTGGCGCAGCCTTGCGCGACGGATAGCGCCAGGCCGAAGATAGCAAGAAGGGTGGGCGATTTAAGCATGGAATAGAATCGAACCTGGGCGGATTTACCGGAGTCGGTGCATGGGTCGAGGCTGGCCAGCCATTAACGGAACTATCGCACCGCAGCTTATCGAAGCGCGGCCAGCGACACAACAGGCCGGTGCCTTCAGACGATGGGGTGGGCGGTTGTGAACGAAGAATCCCTGCGCGTGCTGTTGGACCAGGTCCGCTCCGGCGAACTGGCGGTGGATCAAGCGGTGGACCGGTTGCGGGAACTGCCGTTTCGCGATCTGGGCGAGGCAGTGCTCGACAGTCATCGGGAACTGCGGCGCGGCCATCCCGAAGTGATCTATTGCGCCGGCAAGACCGTAGTCCAGGTCAAAACCATCGTGGCCGCCCTGCTGGAAGGCGACGGCGACATCCTCGCCACCCGCGCGACGGTGGAGATGTACGAAGCCGTGGCGCAACTCTGGCCGGCGGCCCGCTACAACCCGCTGGGGCGCGTCATCGTCATTCAGCGTCGCGCCCGCCCCCTGACTGAAGCCTACATCGCCATCGTTACCGCCGGGACGTCCGATCAAGCGGTGGCGGAAGAAGCCGCCGAAACCGCGCTGCTGTTCGGCAACCGGATCGAGCGGATCAACGACGTGGGCGTGGCCGGCTTGCATCGGTTGCTGGCGCGGCTGGAGGTGATCCGCTCGGCGCGAGTCTGCATCGTGATTGCCGGGATGGAAGGAGCGCTGGCCAGCGTGGTGGCCGGACTGGTAGCCCGCCCGGTGATCGCGGTGCCGACCAGCGTCGGCTATGGCGCCAGCTTCAACGGTTTGTCCGCGCTGCTGGGGATGCTGACTTCCTGCGCTGGCGGCGTGGGCGTGGTGAACATCGACAATGGTTTCGGCGCGGCTTGTCTGGCCAGTATGATCAATCAGTTGTGACCTTGGAGCGATTTTGCCGATGACTACGCCCAAACCGCTGCTGGTGGTGGATGGTTCGTCCTGGTTGCACCGGGCCTTCAACGCGCTGCCAGCGCTCAGTACGAAATCCGGCGAGCCGACCGGCGCGCTGTACGGCGTGCTGAACATGCTGCGCCGGCTGCTGACCGACTACCAGCCCGACTTTCTGGCGGTGGTGTTCGACGCCCCCGGCAAGACCTTCCGCCACGAGATGTTTTCCGACTACAAGGCGCATCGGCCGCCGCTGGACCCACAGCTCGTTCAACAAATCGAGCCGCTGCACGCCTGCGTCCGCGCCTTGGGACTGCCGCTGCTGCAAGTGACGGGCGTCGAGGCCGACGATGTGATCGGTACCTTGACCCAACAGGCGACCGCGCGAGGTTTGCCGGTGTTGATCGTCAGCGGCGACAAGGACTTGGCGCAACTGGTGGACGAGCGGGTGCGAATGTTGGACACCATGAAGAACGTGGTGACCGACATCGCCGGGGTGGAGCAGAAATTTGGGGTGCCGCCGGCCCTGATCGTGGACTGGCTGGCCCTGGTCGGCGACACGTCGGACAACATTCCTGGCGTTCCGGGAGTCGGGCCGGTGACCGCCGCCAAGTGGCTGCGCGAGTACGGTTCCCTGGACAAGCTGGTCGCGAATGCCGCCGCCATCTCCGGCAAAATCGGCGACAAGTTGCGTGCCGGACTGGAGCAATTGCGGCTGTCCCGGCAACTGGCGACTCTGGATTGCGCGGTGCCGCTGCCCGTTGCGTTTGAGGAACTGCGGCCTGCCCCACCTGATACCGCCGCGCTGCGGGCGTTGTACGAACGCTATGAGTTCCGCTCCTGGCTGAAAGATCTATCGTCCGATAGACGGGAGATACCCGCACAAACACCAACACCGGGGATGACCCAGCCTTCTCTTGACTTGGCGGAAATATCAAACGAACCAACCAATTATCAACTGGTGCTCGACCAGGCGGCGCTCGACGCCTGGCTGGAACGGTTACGGACAGCGGAACTGTTCGCCTTCGACACCGAGACCACCAGCCTGAATTATCTGGACGCCCGCATCGTCGGCGTGTCCTTCGCAGTGACTCCCCGTGAGGCGGCTTACGTGCCGCTGGCGCACGACTATCCCGGCGCGCCGGATCAGTTGAACCGGGAGCATGTGCTGGAGCAGTTGCGCCCGCTGCTGGAAGACCCGGCGCGACCCAAAGTGGGCCAGCATCTCAAGTACGACTCGCACGTGCTGGCCAATCACGGCATCACGCTGCGCGGTATCCGTCACGACACCCTGCTGGAATCCTACGTGCTGGACTCCACCGCCCGTCACGACATGGATTCGCTGGCGGAGCGGTATCTAAAGCTGCGCACCATCCATTACGAGGACGTGGCGGGCAAGGGCGCCAAGCAGTTGACGTTCAATCAGGTCGCGCTGGAACAGGCCGGACCCTACGCCGCCGAAGACGCCGACGTGACCTTGCGCCTGCATCGTTGTTTGTGGCCGCGGCTGGAACGGGAACCGGGCTTGCGGCGGCTGTATGAAGAACTGGAAATTCCGCTGATCGACGTGCTGGCGCGGATGGAGCGGACCGGGGTGCGGGTAGACGCGGCGGCGTTGCGCCAGCAGAGCGGCGAACTGGCCAAGCGGTTGTGGGAACTGGAGCAACAGGCTTACGAGCTAGCCGGCGAGCGGTTTAACCTGGGTTCGCCCAAGCAGTTGCAGGCGATTCTGTTCGAGCGGCTGGGGTTGCCGGCGGGCAAGAAGACCGCCACCGGCCAGTCTTCCACCGCCGAGGATGTGTTGCAGGAACTGGCGCTGACCTATCCGCTGCCCAAAGTCATTCTGGAACACCGCACGCTGAGCAAGCTGAAATCGACCTATACCGACCGGTTGCCCGAGCAGATTCATCCGCGCACCGGCCGGGTTCACACTTCCTATCATCAGGCTGTGGCCAGCACTGGCCGACTGTCGTCCTCCGACCCGAATTTACAGAACATTCCAACCCGCACCCCGGAAGGACGGCGCATCCGTCAAGCCTTCGTACCCGAGCCGAGCTGGGTGATGCTGGCGGCGGATTATTCGCAGATCGAGTTGCGGATCATGGCCCATTTGTCCGGCGACGAGGGTTTGCTGCGCGCCTTCGCCGCCGGCGCCGACGTGCATCGCGCCACCGCCGCCGAGGTGTTCGGCGTGGCGCTGGGGGAGGTGAGCGCCGACCAGCGGCGCAGCGCCAAGGCCATTAATTTCGGGCTGATCTACGGCATGTTGGCGTTCGGGCTGGCGCAACAACTCGGCATCGAGCGCGGCGCGGCAAAGGATTACGTGGACCGCTATTTCGCCCGTTATCCGGGCGTCAAGGCGTACATGGAGGACACCCGTCGCCGGGCTACTGCTTCGGGCTATGTGGAGACGGTGTTCGGTCGCCGGCTGTATCTGTCAGACATCCGCGCCCGCAATGCGCAGCTGCGACAGGCGGCCGAACGCGCCGCCATCAACGCACCGATGCAGGGCACCGCCGCCGACATCATCAAGCGGGCCATGCTGGCGGTGGACCGCTGGTTGCAAGAATCCGCCTTTCCGGCCCGAATGCTGATGCAGGTTCACGACGAGTTGGTGTTCGAGGTGGCGGAGGACGCCGTGGAGTTGGCGAGTGAACGCATCCGGGCGGCGATGGTTGCGGCGGCGGAATTGCGAGTGCCGCTGGAGGTGGATATCGGCGTGGGTGCTAATTGGGATGAAGCGCATTGAACGGAGCGGCGTATGTACATCGGCAAAGTGATTCTGAAAAACATCCGCGGATTTACGGACCTGCAATTCGACCTCGCCCGGCCCGATGGCGCTTACGCTGGCTGGACCGTATTCACGGGTGATAATGGTTCCGGCAAGAGCACCTTGCTCAAGGCCATCGCGGTCGGGCTGACCGGCAAGGACACCGCGCGGGCTTTGCAGCCGAGCTTTCATCGTTGGATACGCGAGGGGGCGGAAGAGGAAGAAGCGTCGATCCAGTTGGAGATTGTACGCCGGGTCGAGGACGATGCCCTGGTCGAGCCAGGGGCAAAACCGGGCGCGGCATTCCCGGCAAAGATTATTCTGAAGAACGGCGGCAAGGAGCCTACTCTTCAGTCCGCCATACCAGCCAGGAAGCCGAAAAACTACTCCACTCCGGATCGCACTATTTGGTCGACCGACGCCAAGGGATGGTTCTCTTGCGGCTATGGGCCGTTTCGCCGGGTGTTTGGGGCGTCCCCGGAAGCCGCCCGGCAAATGGTCGCGCCCTCCACCGAGCGTTTTGTCACCATGTTTCAGGAGGCCGCATCCCTGGCCGAGGTGGATCAGTGGTTACGCAACTTGAAGCACAAGGAGTTGGAAAACAGGGCCACCGAGCGCGAGCAACTGAGGCTGCTCCTGGATATCCTCCGGGACGAACTCCTGCCCAACCAAATCACGTTGGATCGCGTCGACTCGGATGGCTTGTGGCTGAAAGACCGGAACGGCGTGCAGCTTTCCTGGGGGGAAATGAGCGATGGCTATCGCGCGGCGCTGGCCCTTCTCGCCGATATCCTGCGCCATCTCATCAATGCCTACGGTGTGGATGGCTTGGCCGAACGTGGTTCGGATGGCAAGCTTTTCATCAAACGCAGTGGTGTGGTGCTGATCGATGAAATCGATGCGCACCTGCATCCTGAATGGCAACGGGAAATAGGCTTCTGGCTCAAGCGGCACTTTCCCAACCTTCAGTTTCTGGTGACCACCCATAGCCCCATCATTTGCCAAGCCGCCGACAAAAACGGGCTTTTTGTTCTGCCCGAACCCGGTAGCGACATCCTTCCCCGGCCATTGACCGGGGACGAGTACAGGACAGTTATCGCCTCTCGTCCCGACACCATTTTGCTGACTCCTGCCTTCGGCCTGCAAAATACTCGCTCTCCCCAAGCGGTGGCAGGACGGGCTGAATATGCAAAGCTCCAGGCCAAACAACGGGCGGGGGGAAAACTGACTTCCGACGAGGCTAGCAAAGCCAAGCAGTTGCGGTTCTTCGTAACGGATGAGGAGGAATTGTAACCGGTGCACCGCGTAATTCGGGCAGATCTGGAAGCGGATATTCACAATAAGCTGAAGAAGAGGCAGGCCAAGGCTAATCGCAAACACGCTGATGGCTCCCTGGACATCGAACGCGAATGGAAAAGCGCCCGCAAGACCCGCCCGCTTCAAACTGCGCTCGCCACCCTCAAGGGAATGATGGGGGCGCGCGAACGGTGCATGTACTGCCTGGACTCGCATGGCACGGACATCGAGCATTTCTGGCCCAAGACGCCGTATCCCGAGAAAATGTTCGTCTGGCCGAATCTGCTGTTGTGTTGCACCGAATGCGGCCGCCTCAAGGGTGGCCGATTTCCGCTGGCGGAGGACCAGCCTCTGTTGGTCGATCCGACGGTGGAAGACCCCTGGCTGTATCTGGATTTCGATCCCGTCACCGGAAACGTGGTGGCACGGTTCGACGTGCGGGCGAACGATTGGTCGCCGAAAGGGCTAAAGACCGTCGAAGTGCTCCAACTGGATCGCCGGGAAGCCTTGGCCGCCGGCTACCGCAAGACCTTTTTGCGCCTCTCTGCTCTGGTCGAGCAATCCCTTGCCACCGACGCACCGATCACCGCCGATCTGATGACTGCGTTGCGGGAGATCGACGATCATGGCCTGCTGGACTGGTGTTTCCTGGGCAGCGGGCAGACCGTCAAGCCCTTCAGCAACTTGCGTAAAAATTATCCTCAGACTTGGGTGGAGTGCGTCGCCGCTCTTGAAACGTCAGTTGGCCCATGACTCGTTCATGAACAGAAACCCAAAACTCGAAGGCTTACATGCGCACGTCAGTTCCAGAGAAGATCACCAAAATCATCGATGAAATCAACGCCGAAGGAAACGCCAACCTGACGCGGCTGACCGTGCTGAAGAAATGGTTCGAGCATCCGGGGCGGCTGCCGGCTTTTGGCCTGTGGATGGCGGCCCGCGCCGCATCGCTCAAGGGGGAGACTACCGGAGCCGCCGGGGAACTGTTCGACGAAGCTCGCACTTTGTTGGCAGAGTGCGAAATAGGTGCGCCCGGCCCGGCCCGCGCTTCGGCCGAGGATTTATACAAACGGCTCCGGAATTTTCAGAATGAATACCAGAAACAGCGATGGGGACCGGTTCGCATCGTTCGTCACTGGAACCTCCTGCTGGTGGAGGAGGGGCTGGCCATCTACCTCTGGCACCACCACTCACCTTCCCACGGCTACAAACTGGCGGTGGACTACTGCCAGCACTACAACCCGCGTTATGGCAATGGCTTGAACGGACCGTCCCGCACCAAACTGGAAGAGATCGTCCGTTTCATGGTTGCCCTTGAAGCTGCGGAGGACGATGTGGCATGAATCACTCGGCAGCTTAGAATTTGGGTAGTGTCCCTCAGTTTCCGTGATGAACCTCAGGCCAACCGGGGAACAATTGCTCAATACTGGGACATTGTGCCCAATACAGTGGTGAGACCCGATACGACAACAATTCCTCGGTGGTCCAGACGTGATCGGTGATCCCGGCCGCCATGGCGGGGGTGGTAGGGCACCATCGCCGGGGCGAGCCCGATCCGCGCGTCGGTTCGGCGACCGGCAACGGGCGGCGCAAACCGTCATGAGGTAACACCAAATGGTAGTAGGCCAACGACAACCACAACTGTTTTTCGAACCAAGACAAGTCCTTGGAGAAACCGTTGGTACGACGGGTCAGGCGGCGGTTCTGTTGCCGCTGCGTGAGGTTGTCTCGCTCGACGAAACTGGTATTGATCGTTTGGCTGACGGGCGAGTGGGTCAGCCGCGCCGCGACGGCCGCCGGATCCCCAAAGATGACCGCCGTGGAGATCGCCGTGATGCGTCCCCTCGTCCGGTGCTTGATCACTTGGGCATACAGCAGGTCGGCCCTTGGCCGCCGGCGGGGTTTGGGATGGGGACCGCGCCTCCCGCGGCGGGGCGGACAGTACCACTCCCCATACACTTTCAACAACGCGTGCGGGTAGGCAGGCCATTGATCGCTGGTGAAAAAGGGCACCGTGTCATCCGTCACCCAGGCGATCTGTTCCACCAACCGGTCGGCCTGGGTCTGGTCGTGTTTGCCTATCACAAAACCCAACACCAGGCGCCAGACCGGCGCAAACGCCAACCACACCCAGGCATCCCCATAGGTGTCGAGGTACGCTTTGGCACCGGGCAGGTTTTCTTGTTTGGTATGGATAAAACTCCACAATTCATCCAATTGGCACTCCGCGACCGGCAGGTTGCGTCACAGCGACAGAAGGACCGCCCGGCAATGCCGGGCACCCCGATCCAGCCACGCGCAAACGGTGTCCTTATCCACCTCGACGATGCGCGCGGTCGCCCGCAACGAATTGCCTTCGGCCAAAGCACGCAGGGCCGTCTCGAATTGCACCGGCGCGGCTTCCAGTCCGTAATAGGCCGTCCCATAGCGCAAGGTCACCGTACCCCCACAGGCCCGGCAGAGCGCCTGGGGTTCTCCCCGGCTGCTGCCATTGCGTAACTTCTCAAAAACCCCTGGCGACCCCCTGCCCAACGGCTCCGACCTGTGGTATTCAATAGCTCCATGAAGAAGCTCCCTGCTTTTCCAGAAGTGCCTGCGGACGAACAGACGCCCTGGGTAGTGGCGTTGCTGGGAATCATTGAGAAGTTGCGGGAAACGATCCAGCAGCAGGATGAAGAGATTGGGCGGTTGAAGGATGAGATTGCCCGCTTGAAGGGAGAAAAGGCCCGTCCGACCATCAAGCCGAGCCGAATGGAACCGGAAGCGGGCCGGGAGTCGGCATCGGCCCCCGCCGGGGAAGCGGCACCCAAGCGACCGGGTTCCGCGAAGCGGAGCAAGACGAGGGAAATCCCGATTCATCGGGAAATCAAGTGCCCACCGCCGGCGATTCCCGAGGGATCGAAGTTCCGGGGCTATGAGCCGTATGTGGTGCAGGAACTGGTGCTGGAAGCGTGCAATACGCGGTTTCTGGTGGAATGCTGGCAAACGCCGGAAGGAGAGTACCTGCGTGGGGAGGTGCCGGCGTGGGTGGATGGGCATTTCGGTCCCAAGGTGAAAGCGACGTTGCTGTACCTGCACCATCATGGCCGCATGACGCAGCCGTTGTTGAAGGACCTGCTGAACGAGTGCGGGATCGATATTTCGACGGGGCAAATCGACGCCCTGTTGGGCTACGGCCAGGATGGATTTCTGCAAGAAAAAACGGCGCTCTTGCAGGCGGGACTGGAGGTGTCGTCGGCGATTACGGTGGACGATACCGGCGCGCGGCACCAAGGCAAGAACGGCTATACCACGCAGATTGGGAACGACGTTTTTGCCTGGTTCGAGAGCACGGACCAGAAAAGCCGGGTGAATTTCCTGCGCTTGTTGCAGGCGGGACGCCAAGACCGCCAACTGACCGAAGACGCCTCTGCCTACATGGCCCAGCAAGGTTTGTCCGCCGCGATCCGCGGGGCCTTGGCCGACTCGCCGGTGCGCCATTTCGAGAACGACGCGGCCTGGCAAGCGCACTTAGAGGGGCTTGAGATCAAGGAGGAGCGCCATGTCCGGATGGCCACGGAAGGACTGCTGGTGGGCAACTTGTTGCAAGACGAGCACTGGAAGCATCTGGCCATCATCAGCGACGATGCCGGCCAGTTCGCGGTGCCGTTGTTGCTGCATGGTCTGTGCTGGGTTCATGCCGAGCGGACCATTCACAAGCTGAACCCTGGCAGCCCGCTCCAGCAAGCGGCCGTGGAGCGCGTGCGGGGCGAGATCTGGACGTTGTACAAAGACCTCAAAGCCTATGGCCTCCAGCCGGACGATACCCAGCGAGAGGACCTGGCGGCCCGCTTCGATACAATATTCCGGCAGAAAACCGGCTATGTCAGTTTGGATTTGGCCTTGCGAAGGCTTCATCGAAACCGGGATGAGTTGCTCCTGGTGCTGAAGCGGCCGGAGGTGCCGCTCCACACCAATGGCAGCGAACGCGATATCCGCGAACAAGTCATCCGCAAAAAAATCAGTGGGGGTACTCGAAGCGATCTGGGGCGACAGTGTCGCAATACCTTCCTCAGCCTCAACAAAACCTGCCGCAAACTGGGCTTATCCTTTTGGCATTATCTGCTTGACCGTATTCAAGGGGATCAAGCCATTCCCCCTTTGCCCGTACTCATTCGCCAGCGCGCAAATTCCCTAGCCGAGTAGTCAGGCTGCCAGGGGTTTTTGAGAAGTTACGCCATTGCGTACTAACCATCCAGTTTTAAAAGGTTTTCCGTAATACTCGCACCGATCGTTCGGACAATACAACGTTTCCCAGTCCACGCTGACTTCCTCGATGGAACCATGACTTCCATCGAGAATGCCAATGTGTCACTAAAGTGGGGATGCTCATCACGGAAACTGAGGGACACTACCAGAATTTGGAAGTCAGGCATATTTTCCATCGAATAATGATCGGCGCAATTCTCGGATGACGACCATGATCAAGAAGATCCTAAAAATTAAGAATGTTGGTCTACTGCAGGACGCTACACTCAATGGTGCAGTTGAACTTGCCACGGTCACTGCCATTTATGCGGAAAACGGTCGGGGAAAGTCGACCTTCGCTGCGGTCATGCGCGCATGTCAGCTTGCCGACGTTGGGAGGTTAAGCGCTCGAAAAGACTATTGATATCGAAGACCCCCCGGAGATCGACTTTCTCCTGCCGACTGGTTCGCGCGTTGGGTACCGGGCCAACACATGGGTCGGGCCGAGGCCAGAAATTGTCGTCTTCGATTCGGAATTCGTTGAGCAAAACGTTTACTCGGGTTTTGAGGTTCGTGCAGATCAAAGACAGGCACTGCTTGAGTTCGCTCTCGGCGATCAGATGGTGCAGCTCAAACAGCATGTTGATCAATTGACGAAGGATATCGAAGCACAGAATCGTAAGCGAAAGGAGGCAGAAAAGGCACTTGCTGGTTTCGCACCGCCATACAGGACAGATCAGTTTATTGCCCTGCAACCAGTACCTAATTCCCAGCAGCAGGTCGATGCTCTACAAAAGCGCCGGGAGGCTGCAAGAAACGCTCAAAAATTGGCCACACGTCAAAGCCCAGCCAGCCTTCAATTGATTCAATTAGATGCACAGGCAATTTTCGATTTACTGAAGAAACAACTTGTAGATGTCGAAGAGTTTTCAGAGGCAATCGTAAAGGCGTACCTCGCCAAGCATGACACTGCAGATTTGGAAAACTGGGTGAGTCACGGTCAGGAATATCTGAATCATGACGACTGTCCGTTCTGCGGTCAAGAAATCAATGGACTTGAATTGATCAATGCATATCGGTCGTATTTCAATAAAGCTTATACTGGCTTAAAGCGAAGCGTGGATTCTTTAGAAAATCGGATTAATGCAGATCTCGCTGATTCTAAGATCAATACTACAATTTCTGCTGCAGCGACCAATGCCGCAAGAATCGAAGCTTGGAAAAACCAGATTAGCCCTTTTAAGGTCATTTAGGCTGCCTTCCCAGCCACTTCCTTCGGGGTGATTCCTTTGAGAAGCTTAGCCGTCGACACATGAGGGTGACCTTTGAATTGATTTCTCTCCAGCCGTGGTTTTTTCGGGCCTCTGGGATTTTTCTTGTACTTTTTCAAGTCAACGTAGGAGGCGATGTAGAGAAGGATAGGCCCCAATTCCGCCGAACTCACTTGCGTAAAAATGGTCCACTCATTCTCTGGAATCGCAATTGACATCCCATCGGTCGTCGTCTCAATTTCTTGGGCAATATAATATTCGGAGACGGTTTTATTAATCGCCTGATCCGGATGCGTTACTCGCAACGTCGCCATCACTATCGCGTAAAGATTGAAGGCCACTAACGCCAGACAAAAACCAAATAGTGCTGCTTTCGGATACCCCAAGGTATTAATTTCAGAATTCAGGTGACTTTCCAACTTTTGAAAAGCCGTTTCAATTCCCCACCGGGCGCGGTAGAGTTCGGCTACCATGAGGGCATCCACGGTTTCTTTGGGAAGGTTGGTCAGTAAAATGAGGTTCTTATCACCATTCCGCGTGGGCTTGTTTAATTTCACCACAACCCGGCGAATCTGGAGCGTTTCACCCGTCGGCGCCGTGATTTCTACCGCCTGTTCAAAGACTTCGCCCGTCGCCGATTTTCCACCAAATTTCAATTCAGTCAATCGCTTATAAGGGGTGTTGCCATGCTGGCGGATGACAAAAAACGCCGATTTTTTAGGGAACGCAACCAAAAATTCCAAGACGCAAAAATTGCGATCGGCAACGTATAGATCGCGAGCTTGAATCATGGCCGCGACGGCGGATAATAAAGACCGTTCCTGCGCATGGCCATCTTCACAAGGAAAAACATCGACCGCAATGCCTAATTGGGGATCAAACACGACCAACGTTTTACCCGGTAGTGCTCCCGCACTTGTCCCACGCAAGACCTCTAATCGATGTTCGGTGGCTTCAATGCAGTTCCCATCTAAAAACTTGACCCGATACCCCGGGAGTAAGGGTGGATTCGTCCCCCCGATGTGATGGATCAGGGCTTCCGCTTCTCCGGCCATATAACGCACCAAACCTTGTGAAGTCGTCGGCTCGAGATTTTGCAACTTGCCATACAGGGCAACCACCGAGGCCTGAATTTCGGAATGACGATAGGCGGAATGAACGCTCGGCCGGATGTTGCACACCACGTGGAGCATCAGACCGACAATCGACGAAAACAAGATTTCTTTGGTATATTGCGCTTGGCGAACCGTGTCAAACCAACGGTTAAGCTGGTCGGCGTTCAAAAAACTTTCTAACAATACCCGTACCATTACTGCGATAGGTCTGTTCTGGATAAACCGCTCCAAGACTTCGCCAAACATGGAGATACCTCAAGATGGTTCAAAAACTTCCTTATTATACAATAAGTTCTCAGGGACCTTAAGAGGGTTGGAAAAACCAGATCAACCTTACGGTTCCACAGCTTGATAAGAATGTCTTATGTTCGGCAATTGGCCAAGTGCGCGAACAGTTACTTTTGCTAGTGGCAGCGAAACACCAGCAACCCTTGGTAGCTGTCGGCACACAGGGCGATATTGATGTCGCAGTTGCAACGTTGACGTCGATCAATTAGGCAATCATCAGCTACAATACTGAAATAGCCGCACTCGCGGCCAGTATTGCCGATTTCAAAAAAAGGCTTGCTGCGGATGATCCAAAAACATTGGAAGTAGAGATTAAGAAGCTTGAAGCTGTCTTGAAGCGTCAGCTCCCTGATGTGCTCAGTGCTGTTGCCGACTACCGAGCGGCTGAAACTGAAAGAAAGCGTCTTGATGCAGAAAAGGTTCAAACGCGCCAACAGATCGATGCGCTAATGCAATCCACCCTCCAGCAGTATCAGACGAGCATCAACCAGCGTAAAGCCTCAATAACTGCAGGCGCAGTCGATTTCAGGGCGTGGCGGGCCGGCGAATCAACTCCCCGAGGGACGGGATCGCGTTCAGGCCGGCTACCCGATCCTTGAGGTACTCCCAGAAGGAGAGACCCTGTTTGCGGCAGGTCTTCTTGAGGCTGGCGAAGGTGTCGCGGCATCGGCGCCCGTCCTCGCTGTGGGTCCCGGCGCTGATGTGGCGTTTCTTCACGATATCGCGCAGGTCGGTCTCGCTGCGGTTGTTGTGGATCGGCAAGTCGGGGCGCTCCAGCACCCGCAGGAGTTCGGCCTGGTTGCGCTGGAGACCGTGCAGGACCTCATTGAGCGGTTCGCAGGTGGTTTCCGTGGCGCACAGCGCTTCGAAACCGGCGGTGATCCGGTCTTGGGCGGCCGGATCGGGGGCCTGCCGGTAGGCCTTCAGGTCCCGATACAGGAACCAGACCTGGTGGCGCACCCAGGCGATGGCGCGCCGGTCCGACTCATTCAGCGGCACCAAATGCGACAAGGGCCGCTCGGCATGGACCCAACACAGGCCGTGGACGAACAGGTCGAACTGACCCGCATCGTCGCTGACCAGGCCGATGTCCAGATTGAACCCTTGCACGGCCAGACCGCCGATCAGCGCCCCTTCGGTGGCCAGCGCGACCGCGCGGGGGCTGTCGATCAGGTTCCGGCGCAGGTGCGCCGCCCAGTCCTGGGGGTCGGCCAGCACCACCGGGCGCGCCGCCAGCATCTCGCGGTGACCGGCCGCCAGGCCCCGCGCGGCCATGTACGCCAGCGCCTCGGCGTTGACCGCGTAGCAGCGCTCCGCCTGCAGCAGTTCCAGAAAGTTGACCCGGCTCTTGGAATCGGTGCTGGCAAACCAGGCGAACCGCTCGTTGCCGATATAGGTGCAGTAGCCGTTGCGGCCCTGATGGCGGGCGCCGGTATCGTCGGCCTGAATATACGAGGAGGTGGCCAACCCCGCCGCCTTGAGCTCGGCCTTTTCCTGATGGAAGGCGTCGTGCCCTTCAGTCAGCAGGTGGTTGAGCTGGCCGGCCGAGATTTCAATCCCCCACTCGTGGAGCTGCGCCAGCAGCAGCGGCTGGGTCACATGGGCATGGTAGTACTGATGCAGCAGGTAACTGACCAACTGCGGCCCGTAATGGCCGCCCCGGACCGCGGTCGCCGGCACCGGCGCGGTCACGTACTCCCCCGTGGGGAACCGCCACTGCTCCAGCAGGTAGCAGGTATTATGGGTACGGATTTCCAAATCCTGCACCACAAACCGCCGGTAGCCTTTAAACTCCGCGCCGTCCGGTACGTCGGCCAAGGGAACCCGTTCCGTGGCGTCAATCTTCAGCTCCGCCGTCTTGGCCCGCTGCGGACCCCGGCGCCGCGGCGGATCGCCGTCCGCGGCAGCCACGGGTCCGGCCGGTTCCAAGGTATTCGGCTTCAACTGGGGACGCGGCGGACCGCCCTGCAACCGGCGAATCTCGTCCTCCAACCGTTGGACCTCGGCTTGCAAATCGGCAATGACCTGCAACAGACTCCGCACCAGCGGGGTCTGGTCGCACTCGGCGATTTTGGGCAGTTTCGGTTTGAAGGGCGGGATGAGCATGGCGTCCAGTATAGCCAATTTATCACCGTAGGTAGCGTCTACCTGCAGTTAATGAGCATTTACCAACCAGCTTATTTCAGATTTCGGTGCCGAGTTTTCTATTGAGCAGTTGAAGCCAAGTTATATCGGCAGTGGTGAGCCCCGAACCGAATATGTTCTCTCTGTGAGGAACACACGAGTCAAGCTTGGGAGCAGGACAGATTTGTTAACCGGACATAGTTTCGGCTCAACACTCAGCGAAGCAGACAAACGGACACTAGCTTTTTCATTCTTCGTCGCCCGTCTGAAATCTGATCCGAATCGCGCATCCAAGGTGGTTGTTTTAGATGATCCTGTTTCGAGTCTCGACCGTAACCGGCGATACCAAAGCATGCGCTTGATCACCAGCCTGGCTACCGAGTGCAAACAAATGATCATTTTGTCGCATGACCCATTTTTCGTTCGAGACTTGCATGAACGCTTGGTGGACCACAAAATTGCACCTGGCATCTTGGCTATCAAAAGGGTTCATAATGGTTATTCAGCATTTGGGACTTGTAACATCGTAGATATCTGCTCATCGGATTATTATCGCCACCATCGGATTGTTGCTGACTACATTGATGGAAAGCCAACCGTTAATACCCGTGACGTCGCCAAAGCGATTCGTCCCCTCCTTGAGGGCTACTACCATCGACGATTTCCCGATATCATCCCTCGGAAGTTGATGTTCGGCCAGATAATTGCTCGTGTGGTTGATCCTGCGACAAAGGGGCCATTGACTCATTTAAGATCTCTCGCCAAGGAACTTGGCGAGATTAATGATTACGCAGGACAATTTTATCACGACACAAACCAAAGGGCGGACACTATTCCGGTCGTTGACAGCGAGTTACTGACCTATGCTCGCCGTGCCTTGAATCTGATTTATCAGAACGGGTGACATATCAGGGCAATCGCATTAAAAAATATCTTAAAATCAATATATTAGTATTTTAGCTGATGTCGATGGTTATCTGGAGGATTTGAACGACCGGGTCGGGGGAATAAAATCAGCTTAAAGTCTCTCGATGGTTTTGGAATAGCTAACGAGGTTCACCCTAGGGTTCTCCGCCCTTCAGTTCAGCCACCCACTGAATTAAAATCGCCCCGGCAGTGGGCGGTAAAACCGCTGGCCCGAGCGCTCAACCATGCCCAAGAATCGTCGGTTCCCCTCGTGGTCAAGCCCGTACCGATGATTTTAAAAAGCTTCTCGACCCTCACCGATCCCCGTCTTGATCGAAGGAAACGGCATCTGTTGATCGATATTGTGGTCATCGCACTCTGCGCCGTAGGGTGCGGTGCCAATGACTGGGTCAGCATTGAATCGTTTGGCCGGGCCAAATACGATTGGTTTCAAGAATTCCTGTCCCTGCCGAATGGGATTCCGTCTCACGATACGTTTGGCCGGGTCTTTTCCTTGCTGTCCCCCGACGAATTCGAAGCCGGTTTCCTGCGGTGGGTCAGCCAGCTCCGGTTCAAAACCCCGGGCGAAATCGTGGCCGTTGATGGGAAAACTTTGCGGCGTTCGCAGGATAAAAAAAACGGCCGATCAGCGATTCACATGGTCAGCGCGTGGGCGTCGGACAACGCGTTAATCTTGGGCCAACGCAAAACCGATGCCAAATCCAATGAAATAACCGCCATTCCCGCACTGCTCCAAGTGCTTGATTTGTCAGGATGCATCGTCACCATCGATGCGATGGGGTGCCAGAAAAACATCGCCGAGTTGATTATCAACCAACAGGCCGATTACGTCTTGACCCTGAAAGCGAATCACGGTCATCTCTTTCAGGAAGTCCAAAATTTTTTCTTGGATGCGGAAACGAATCATTTCCAAAACGCCGCGATTCGTTATGTGGAAACGCAAACCAATAGCCACGGACGCCTCGAGGTTCGCCGTTACTGGATCACCGATGAAATTTCCGAGCTCCCATCGACGGCACCTTGGAAAAATCTGTCGCTGATCGGCCTGGTCGAATCCGAGCGAACGGTCGGGGGTAAAACCACCATCGAGCAACGATTTGTTATTTCCAGTCTGGAAAAGGATGTCACCCTGTTTGCGAAAGCCGTCCGGCAACACTGGGGGATCGAAAACTCCGTACATTGGGTCCTCGATATTGGCTTTCGCGAAGATGAATCACGGATTCGAACCGGACACGCTCCAGAAAACATGGCGGTTCTCCGACACATCGCCCTCAATGTATTGCGGAATGACGATACCCGCTTAGGCATTAAAAACAAGCGACTCAAGGCCGGTTGGGATACCGATTATCTCACGCATCTTTTATGTGGAGGACTGGAAAGACTGCTATTTAATTGATACAAATGTTAATAATTTAAATGCGATTGCCCTGGGTTGGTACGGCAGTCGTCCGAGCAGCAGATGGGCAATGGAGTCGAGACATGAACTCGTTCGCGCCCCGCTTCACCGTTCCCAATACCATCACGGCCGGGCTGACGGTGATCGAGCGGGAGCGCGGGTTTCTGGAAGCGGCCACGCTGTCGGAGGAATGGGCGCGACGCATGAGCCAACGGACGCTCTGGTGTTCGAGGTGGCTGGAGAAACTGTGGAGTTGGTGTGAATGATATGAACGGCGATAGTGCATCGCTTGATTTGTAAAATTCTAAGAAAAATTAGAGAATTTATCGAAGATATGAAAAATGTGGGATTTTACGAGATCTCAAGTGGCGGTAAAAGATCACATCGTTAATTTATCCATTCCAAATACTTATGTGCGGTGACGATTAGTGGAAAATCTGGCGATGATGCCAAGCTTTATCAAGAAAGACAGATGAAACAAGCTTTAGAAAAGGTGAAATAATGAAACAAAGCGACCTATATCATAAGTGGGTAGAATTGAGTGAAGAGGATCAAACTTATATTGGAAAATGCACTGATTTAATTACCGGAATTCATGGAGAAGATCCAGTACAATTATATAGTGAATTATGTAGAGTTATTGAGGATATCATTCACAATTTTGAAGCGGAGGGACGCTCGCTTCCCAGTCCTCGCATTCGCCCTATAAAGGAAGTGGTATGAAATGAATCGTTCCCATGCCCTTGAATTGCTTACCCAGAGCAAACCGATCTTGGCTGCGCGTTATGGGATGACGCAGCTTGCCCTGTTCGGCTCAACCGCACGAGACACGGCGCGGGTTAACATTGACATCGATATCCTGGTCGCTTTCGACGGCCCAGCCACGTTGGAACGCTATTTCGGCGTACAGTTTTATCTGGAAGATCTGTTTGATTGCTCGGTCGACTTGGTTACCGAGAAAGCCCTGCGCACGGAGTTACGCCCTTTCATCGAAAAGGAAGCGCTTCATGTCTAAGCCGGGTTCCCGCGAGTGGCGTTTTTATTTGGACGACATACCCCAACTTCGACAGTTGCGGGACACCACTCAATGACCAAGAACAAAAAACTCGAACTCACCTGGATTGGCAAGGAGAACCGGCCGAAGCTGGAGCCTCGCGTTCTACTGGAAGACCCAGCGAAGTCGTATCACGCCAAGCATCGGGTGACGGACGGGGACATTTTCGACAACCGATTGATCTTCGGCGACAACCTGCTGGCCTTGAAGGCGCTGGAAGCGGAGTTCGCGGGCAAGGCGAAGTGCGTGTTCATCGACCCGCCGTACAACACCGGCAGCGCGTTCACGCATTACGACGATGGGTTGGAGCATTCGATTTGGCTGTCGCTTATGCGCGACCGGCTGGAGATTATTCGGCGGTTGTTGTCGGAGGATGGTTCGCTGTGGATCACCATCGACGACAACGAAGCGCATTACCTGAAGGTATTGTGTGATGAAATGTTTGGGCGGGCGAATTTCGTGGCGAATGTGGTTTGGCAGAAACGAACATCGCGGGAGAATCGCGCTGCAATTGGTTCCTCACACGATCATCTGCTTATCTATGCCAAGCAAGGTGCGCTGGAATGGAAGAGTGCGAGACGGTTTCTTCAGCCAAATGATGCTGGTTATTCGAATCCAGACAACGATGCACGCGGCCCTTGGCGGTCTATCCCCTATAGCGCTCAAGGGTTTAGGCCGAATCAGATGTACAAGGTACGGACGCCTTCTGGTGAGTTCGTGGAACCCCCGAAAGGCCGTTGTTGGGCGGCGACCGAGTCAGTTTATGAGTCGTATCTCAAGGATAGTCGTGTTTACTTCTCTAACGATGGGGCAGGACGACCGCGGATAAAGCAATTTCGGGGCGAAGAAAAGGGGCTCGTTCCCATGACTTGGTGGGACGCACAGTTCGCTGGTGATAACGAATCCGCAAAGAAAGAAATATTCGCGCTATTTCCCGATATTGATCCGTTCGGTACGCCAAAACCCGAGAAACTTCTCTCTCAGATCATTCACATCGCCACCAACCCCGGTGACCTCGTCCTCGACTCCTTCGCCGGTTCCGGCACCACCCGCGTGGTGGCCCAGAAAATGGGCCGCCGCTGGATCATGGTGGAACTGGGCGAGCACTGCCACACCCACATCATCCCGCGCCTGAAGAAAGTCATCGACGGCGAAGACCCTGGCGGCATCACCAAAGCGGTGAACTGGCATGGCGGTGGCGGCTTCCGCTACTACCGCCTCGCGCCCTCGCTGCTCGAAAAGGACAAATGGGGCAACTGGGTCATCAACAAGGACTACAACGCCGCCATGCTGGCCGAGGCGCTGTGCAAGCTGGAAGGCTTCACCTACGCCCCGTCCGACGCCGTGTACTGGCAGCACGGCCATTCCACCGGACGTGACTTCATCTACGTCACTACCGCCACCCTCACCCACGGGTAGTGAGCTACAGGTAATGCTCCCTTATATTGCTTGAGCCTTGGTGAGGTTATAGTGGCAGATAAAATATTTGATCGCACCGATATGGTTTTGTAAGTTTTTGGAAAAGGATAACGCTTGTCTGACCAGTCGAGAAACTCGTTGTCTAAGTGTGCAATTAAAGCGTTCGATGTGATTCGTTTGACCGGTCCCTTTCGGCAGGGGTCGATGCTGACTCTCGGGAATGACGCCTGGATAAGAATCATATTCGTCGGTATAAAAAATGGCCTGTTCCCGGTACGCGTTGGGAATCTTTTCCCACAGTTGCTTGGCGCTGTCCTTACTACGGTCCCCGACATGAAACGCGATGATCTGACGGGTCTTTCGGTCGAGAGCCAGCCAGACCCACTGTTTGTTAGCCTTGTTGCCCACGAAACTCCACAATTCGTCAATTTCAGATTCAAGCACATGAATTTCCAACGCTTTGCCAGCAAACTTGAGATCGATATTCAATGAGTCAGGAGCTTCCTGGTAGACTTGCGTGATAAAGCCTAACAGCCATCGCAGACTCACGCCGACGGCGCGGCAAATACCCCGTAAGGGAATACGCTCTAGCAGCAATTGCTTGATCAGAGCGCGCTTTTCGGGGGAAATCACGCGGTTTTCCGGACACGCCACGAAAGATCGCCCACAGACTTTGCAGCGATAATTTTGTTTGCCATTATGAATATGGCCGTTCTTTTTACAGCGAACCGATCCACATTCCGGGCAACCGTCTCTGATTCGTAGAGCCATCTCATTTTCCTCCGCGTCCGCTTTTAAACAAAGAGCAGCATCAGCTTTTCAAGCAGATTTTTCGTAAGCTTTAGGCTCAGTTAAGGGGCATCGGTTCCTTGCAAGCATTACCTGTCGCTCACTACCCACCCACGAGCAACTCCAGCAACTCTCCGACGAAGTGGGATCGGATCGCTCGCTGCTGGTGTTGTGCCCCGCCTTCCGCGGGCGCGGCGAGTACCCCAACCTGACGGTCAAGAAGATTCCCAAACAGGTTTTGAACCGCTGCGAATGGGGCCACGACGACTACAGCCTGCGGGTGGAGAATCTGCCGAAAGCCCCTCACCCCAACCCTCTCCCAGAGGGAGAGGGGGCAAAAGAGGATGGACCGTCCCCCCCAAACGGGCGCGGGGAGAATGCGCGGCAGCAATCACTCTTCAGCGACTCGACGGAAGAATAAGCATGGAAAAACAGCCGAACGATACCAGCAGCGGGGCGCCACGGCTTTTCGACCGTGTTCGGAACATCCTCGAATCAGCTCGCGCCGGCGTCGCTCGTACCGTCAATACCGCTCAGGTGATGGTCAACTGGCTGATCGGACGCGAAATCGTCGAGGAAGAGCAGCGAGGAAAACGGCGAGCGGATTACGGACAGCAACTGGTGGCGCAGCTTTCCGAGCGATTGACGGCGGCCTATGGGAAAGGCTGGTCGGTCCAGAATCTGTTCTACATGAAACAGTTCTACCAATCCTATCCCCGGTTGTTACCCGAGGGCGGGATGTTCCACGCGGCGGGCGGAGAATCTCCCCATGCAGCGATTCTCCACGTGGCGCGTGGAGAATCAGCCACGGCGTCTTCCCTGTCTCAGGAAGCCTGGCAACCGGGCGAATTGAACGCGCATCTTTCCTGGACCCATTACCGCACACTGCTCCGCGTGGGCCGACCCGAAGCGCGGGACTTTTACGAAATCGAGGCGATCCGCAATGCCTGGTCGACGCGGGAACTGGAACGGCAAATCCACAGCCTGCTGTTCGACCGGCTGGCGAAGAGCCGGGACAAGCAGGGGCTGATGCGGCTGGCCACGCGCGGGCAGGAGGTGAAGCAGCCCATCGATGCGCTCAAGGACCCGATGGTTCTGGAGTTTCTCGACCGGCCGAAGTCGCTTTACAGGAGCGTGAAGACTAGTGGGCTGCTGCTTAAATTCTGACAGGTTCAGAGAACTCCAACCCCCAGGGTCTTCGGATGATTCTATTGTTAAGTCAAGCATATATGTGTGGCTACTGGGAACTTCTTCTGTTGGCCCCAACATAGGATACCCGCCGCTACCTGTCAAAACTTTTGGAGCAGCCCACTAGCCCATGAAACGCGATCAGGTATTAACGGTGCTGCGAGAGCGACACGCGGAGATCGAGCGGCGCTTCAGCGTCAAGCACCTTGCTCTTTTCGGTTCGATGGCCCGGGATGAAGCGCGGGGAGACAGCGATGTAGACGTGCTGGTGGAATTCGAGGGTTCCGCGACTTTCGATGGCTACTTCGGCCTCAAGGATTATCTTGAGCAACTGCTCGGACGGCCGGTGGATTTGGTGACCAAAAAGGGTTTGAAGCCCCGCGCCCGGCCGCATGTCGAAAAGGACCTGATCCGTGTCGCGTGATTGGCCGCTCTATCTGGGCGATTTGATCGAAAGCGGAGAAAAGATCGAACGCTTCGTAACCGGCCGAACATTCGAGACTTTTCTCTCCGATGAGGCCATCTTCGATGCTGAAGAAGACTCAGAGGTTGTGAAAAAATCCCCTAAGCAGAATTTTATAACTCTGTATTTCAATGACTTACAATTAGGAAAAGTCGAATTTTTCACAGCCTCTCAGAACGATAACCGCAGCACGGACAATCCGCAGTGAACCGCCACGTCAACGCCATTTCCGGCCGCCTCTCGCTGCGACCGCCCCAGCGCCACTCGCTGGAAATTCTCGACCGCATCACGGAAATCGCGCCGCCCGGCAAGGGGGCTGACACCGCCGCCGTATTGGAAACGATCCGCGGCGAATTTCCCTCGGTCGCGGACTTCGAGCGCGAGTTTCCGTCGCTGTGCTTCGCGCTGGCTACCGGAGTGGGCAAGACGCGGCTGATGGGCGCCTTTATCAGCTATCTGCACTTGGCGCACGGCATCAACAACTTCTTCGTGCTAGCGCCCAACCTGACCATCTACAACAAGCTAATCGCCGACTTCACGCCCAACACGCCGAAGTACGTGTTCCGGGGTATCGCGGAGTTCGCCACCGACCCGCCGGAGATCATCACCGGCGACACCTACGAAGCCAAGGCCGGCTCGCTGTTCGACGCGCTGATCCGCTGCAAGGTCAACATCTTCAACATCTCGAAAATCAACTCGGAGGTACGCGGCGTCAAATCGCCCCGCATCAAGCGCCTGTCGGAGTACATCGGCGAGAGCTATTTCGATTACCTGGCCGGTCTACCCGATCTGGTATTGCTGATGGACGAGTCGCACCGCTACCGGGCCAGCGCCGGGGTGCGGGCGATCAACGAACTCAAACCGATCCTGGGACTGGAACTGACCGCCACGCCGTTCGTGGAAACCGGGAAAGGCGCAGTGGCGTTCAAGAACGTCATTTACGATTATCCGCTCGGCAAAGCGATGGCCGACGGCTTCGTCAAGGAACCGGCGGTGGTCACCCGCAAAAACTCCAACCAGGCCGGCATGTCGCCGGAAGAAATCGAGCGGCTGAAGCTGGAAGACGGGGTGCGCCTGCATGAAAGCGTGAAGGTGGAGTTGGAAACCTACGCCCGCGAAAGCGGCAACCCCATCGTCAAACCCTTCCTGCTGGTGATCGCCCGCGACACCAGCCACGCCGGGCAACTCCTGACGCTGATCCAGTCCGACGGCTTCTTCGAGGGGCGCTACCGGGACCAGGTCATCCAGGTGGATTCCAGCAAGACCGGCGCGGAAGAAGAGGAGATGATCGCCCGTTTGCTCAAGGTCGAGCACAGCGAAGAGCCGACCGAGATTGTCATCCACGTCAACATGCTCAAGGAAGGTTGGGACGTGACCAATCTCTACACCATCGTCCCGCTGCGCGCGGCCAACGCACGCACGCTCATCGAGCAGTCCGTCGGTCGCGGCCTGCGCCTGCCCTACGGCAAACGCACCGGCGTGACTGCCGTGGACCGGCTGAACATCGTCGCCCACGACAAATTTCAGGACATCATCGACGAGGCCAACAAGCCGGACTCCGCCATCCGGCTTCAGGCCGTGGTGCTGGATGCCGACCAACTCGGGCAGAAGACGGCGACGGTCGTGGCGCAATCGCAACTCGCCACCCAGTTGGGGATCAAGCCCGCGCAAGTCACCGGTAGTACCACGGTGGCCGGGCAGGACGAAACGCCCGCGTTCACCCAGCCCGAAGAGCAGAAGCTGGCGCGGATCGCCTACGAGGTCATCCACCAGCTCGAAAATCAGCCGCAAGCTGTACCGACCCTCGAGCACCTCAGGAAACCGGAAATCCAGGCCGCCATCGTCCAGGCGGTCGAAGAACAACGTTCCCCCGTGCAGGGAGAACTGGAAGGCATGACCGAACCGCCGGATATCGCCGCCGTGGTCGCCAAAACGGTGGACCTGGTCGCGCGACAGACCATCGCCATCCCGCGCATTCTCGTCGTGCCGAAAGGCGAGGTGAAATCCGGCTTCAAACCCTTCACCCTCGAACTGGACACGCTGAAGTATCCAGCGGTTTCCGACGAACTGTGGATTCAGCACTTGCTTACCCACCAGCTTGAGATCGTCGCACTGGGCCGTGGCGGCATTGAAGAGGCGCGGCTGGAGGATTACATCGTCAGCGGGCTGGTGGATTTCGACGATGTTTGCTACGACGACCATGCTGATCTGCTCTACGAATTGGCGGCGCAGACGGTGCGGCATTTTCGCGGTTACCTTTCCGACGACGACACCCGCAAGGTATTGCGTTGCTACCAGCGCCCCATCGCGCACTTCATCCACGCCCAGATGCAGGTCCACTATTGGGAAAACGCGGCCGGCTATGAAGTAAAGATCAGCAAGGGTTTCACCGACTTGAAGCAGAGCGCCTATACCTGCGCCGTGCGGGAGCCGCCCGCGGATTACCGGGTCGCGCCGGCGGACAAGAGCAACATGGCGAAATACTTGTTCGGCGGGTTCCAGCGTTGCCTCTATCCGGTACAGAAATTCGATTCCGACGCCGAGCGCAAACTCGCGGTCATTCTGGAACGCGACGCCATCAAGTGGTTCAGGCCGGCCAAGGGTCAGTTCCAGATCTTCTACCGGCACGCGGCGGATCACCTGGAATACCAGCCGGATTTCGTTGCCGAGAGCATCGAAACCCTCTTCATGCTCGAACCCAAAGCCAGCAATCAGATGGATGATCCAGTCGTGCTCGCGAAGCAGGAATCGGCGCTCCAATGGTGCGCGAACGCATCCAATCATGCGGCGACCCATGGCGGCAAGCCGTGGCATTACCTGCTGATTCCCCACGACGCGATTGCGGAAAACCACACGCTGGCCGGCTTCGCGGCGCGGTTTGGTGGGTGAGCGGTTGAGAACGCATACGCCCCCTCTCCCTCTGGGAGAGGGGGTTGCTTACAAGTATAGGTTTTTCCGGGGACGTTAGAAAAGGTTAAGCGAGACATGAGGTTGCGGTAAAATAGCCGATAGGGAACTCGCCTGGTTACCGGAGAAACCGTCATGTCCCGCTCACCCGAACTGTATCAATGGCGCACCGAAATTGCCAAGCACTTTCCCCATCTCAGTCAGCCGATGGTGATGGGCTTGGCCTTGTGGAGTTTGGGCATGATCCTCGTGCGCTCCTGTAGTCTGACCGCGATCGCCGACTGGTGGTCGTGCCAGCTTGGCCAACCGTTCCAGACCGTCCGGGAACGGCTGCGCGATACCTACCGCGAAGCTGAGGCGAAAGCCGGCCCGCATCGGGCCGAACTCGACCTGAGTCCCTGTTGGGCACCGTGGCTGGCCTGGGTCTTGGAGGGATGGTCCGGCACCACCCTGGCCCTGGCCCTTGATGCGACCACGCTCGGCCAGCGCTTCGTGCTGTTGGTGATCAGCGTGGTGTATCGAGGCTGTGCGGTCCCGATCCTGTGGAAGGTGTTGCCCGCCGGTCTCAAACATCCCTGGAAGCCCGAATGGCTGGCCTTATTGAAGGCGTTGCGCGGCCAGGTGCCGCCGACCTGGACGGTGATCGTGCTCGCTGATCGGGGCTTGTATGCCAAGTGGTTGTTCGAGGGCATCCAAGGCCTGGGTTGGCACCCCCTGCTGCGCGTCAACGCCAAGGGCACGTTCCGGCCCGCCGGCTGGGTTCACCGCTACCCGCTGACCCACTGGACGCCCACCGTGGGGCGCCGGTGGCAAGGACGAGGCACCGCGTTTGCCGCGAAAACCACCCGCCTGGAATGCACCTTGTTGGCCTATTGGGGCGAAGGCCATCAGGCTCCCTGGCTGATCCTCACCGATGTACCGCCCGCCGCCGCCGAGGCCTGCTGGTACGGGTTGCGCGCCTGGATCGAGCAAGGCTTCAAAAAAATCAAAGGGGGCGGGTGGCAATGGCAGTATACCCGGATGACCGATCCCGCCCGGGCGGAACGGCTCTGGTTAGCCATCGCCATCGCGACCTGGTGGTTGCTCGCCGTCGGCGGCGAAGCCGAAGCGACCCTCCCGACTGCGACGTTCCCCACCGTGCCCGGTTCGCCCCGCCAGCAAGGCCGACGCTGGCGGTTGGTGGGTATCTTCCGCCATGGCTGGTCGTTGATCGTGGCCGCGCTCTTCAATCATCAGCCGTTACCCCTCGGCCACGGTTGCCCAGAACCCTGGCCCGCCGTGCCCATCTCCCATGACAGCTTATCATTACCAGTGCTCGAAAGTGAGACATGAAAAAACCTACACTTGTAAGGGGTTGGGGGTGAGGGGATTTGACGCGGATCCAGGTTCGGCCTATGCTTGGCCTATGCTTTAAGTTGGAGACGCCGCGATGTCAAGCCAAACCACCGAACGTCATGCCCGCCTGTTCCGCAACGGCCGCAATCAGGCCGTCCGCATCCCGCGCGAATTCGAGCTGCCCGGCCGTGAAGTCATCATCCGCAAGGACGGCAACCGCCTGATCGTGGAGCCGGTGGAAAAACCCGCTGGCCTAGCCGAACTACTGGCTTCCTGGGAGCCGCTGGAGGAGGAATTTCCCAACATCGAAGACCCGCCCGTGCAACCCGAGGACATTTTCTAACATGGCCGGCCCGTATTACTTGCTCGACACCAACATTCTGTCGGCCGTGGTGAAGCAACCCGCGAGTCCGTTGGCCCGGCGCATCGCCATGATGAGTCGCGAGGATTATTGCACCAGCCTGGTGGCGGCCTGCGAACTGCGCTACGGCATACTCAAAAAAGGTTCGCCGAATTTGGCCGAGAAAGTGAATCAATTGCTCACGCGGGTCGGTGTGTTGCCATTGAAGGCGCCAGTTGATCTTCATTACGCGGAAGTACGGGTCGCGCTGGAAAAAATGGGCCAACCGATAGGCCATAACGACCTGCTGATCGCCGCCCACGCCCGCGCGCTGGGGCTGACGCTGGTCACCGACAACGTGCGTGAATTTTCCCGCGTGCCGGGGCTTCGGGTTGAAAACTGGCTGGCCGAATCCGCCGGAACGGGTCCCGCGCCGTGAGCCAGTGTTCGATCCGGTTCTACGAGGAACTGAACGATTTCTTGCCGCCGGAGCGGCGCAAGGTTTGTTTCAGTCACGATTTCCAGCGCCGGGCTTCCATCAAGGACATGATCGAGGCTCTCGGCGTGCCGCACACCGAAATCGATCTGATTCTGGTCAACGGCGATTCGGTGGATTTCTCGTACATCGTCCGGGATGGGGACCGCATCAGCGTCTATCCCTTGTTCGAGTCCTTCGACATTCAACCGCTGGTCCGGGTCCGGCTACGTCCGCTGCGGACCAGTCGCTTCGTGCTGGACGTGCATCTCGGCAAGCTGGCGCGCTATCTGCGGCTGCTGGGATTCGACACGCTCTACCGCAACGATTACGACGACGCCGAACTGGCCGGTCTGGCGAGCCTGGAACGGCGGATCCTGCTGACCCGCGACCGCGATCTCTTGAAACGGGCGGTGGTGACGCATGGTTATTACGTGAGGGCGACCGATCCGCGCCGGCAGGTTGAGGAGATCATGGATCGGCTAAATCTCTATCGGGCGATCCGGCCTTTCCAGCGTTGCACCTGTTGCAACGGCTTGCTGGCGACGGTTTCCAAACACCAGGTTTGGGAACGGCTGCCCCCGGAAACCCGCCGCTACGTCGATGCGTTCTGGGAGTGCGGACAATGTGGCCAATTGTATTGGGAAGGCAGCCACATGCCCCATATCCGACAGTTCATCGAGAATCTGCAAGCGCGCGCCGGCGTTGAAATACCGTTTACTGGACAAATCGCCGGGGCTGGGAAATGATTCGAGGGCGCCAGGCTTGTCCATGAATGCGGGCCGGCGTATTCCATCTCGCTAACCACTTTCCAAGGATCAGCCATGCGTTCGCGGCTATTGATTGCGTTGCTTCTGGCGTCGGGTCTGGCTTGGGCCCAGGACGCCGCGAAATCCCCCGGCCTGGAACCTATTCCCGATGGTCCTCCGGCGGCGGCTGGGGAACAGCAGGTTCCAGCGCCGGAAGTGACGATCCGCCAGCGGGGCGATCAGGGCTCCATCGAGGAGTATCGCGCCGGGGGCGTGCTGTATATGATCAAGATCAACCCCGCCAAGGGCGTATCCTACTATCTGGTGGATACCGACGGCGATGGCAACCTGGAAACCCGCCACAACGACTTGCAGAACGGGATGCTGATTCCTGCCTGGGTGTTGCTGCGCTGGTGAGCGGCGCGCGCATTCAACGCAGCCGCCGCCATTCGGCGCTTTCCCGCCGCAACTGGGTGCGGACCCGGGTCCGTTCCGCCGTTTTGGACTTCTGATGCACGCCGCCCTTGCGCAGAATCGGCGCGGCGGTGACCGGGTTGCGGCGTGGCGGCTGAATGATTTTTTCCATGGCAGTGTTCTCCATGCGGAATGGCGGTCAGCCCTTGACGCAGACCACCTGCTTGAGGGTATGCACGATTTCGACCAGGTCGGATTGATTGGCCATTACCTCGTCGATGGGCTTGTAGGCGCCGGGAATCTCATCAATCACGCCGGCATCCTTGCGGCATTCCACCCCGGCGGTCTGGGCGATCAGATCCTGCGGGTCGAACTTCTTCTTGGCCTGGCCCCGGCTCATCCGCCGGCCCGCGCCGTGCGCGCAGGAGCAGAACGAGTCCGGCTCGCCCTTGCCGCGCACGATGTAGGACTTGGCCCCCATGCTTCCGGGAATGATGCCCAGGTCGCCTGCCCCGGCGCGGATGGCGCCCTTGCGGGTGATGAATAAATCCTCTCCGAAGTGATGCTCCACCGCCACGTAATTGTGATGGCAGTTGATCGCTTCCCTGGTCAGGGTGAACGGCGGTAGTTGCCGGGCAAGGGCCTCCAAGATCAACCGCATCATCTCGCGGCGGTTGGTCATGGCGTAATCCTGCGCCCATTGCACCGCCGCTACATAGTCGTCGAAGTGCTCCGCGCCTTCCTGCAAGTAGGCCAGATCGCGGTCGGGCAGGTTAGCCAGGTGCTTGCCCATGTCCTTACGAGCTAGATCAATGAAGTAGCGGCCGATGATGTTACCGATGCCGCGGCTGCCGGAGTGCAGCATTACCCACACGTCCTGATTCTCGTCCAGGCATACCTCGATGAAGTGGTTGCCGCCGCCCAGGGTGCCCAGTTGCCGTGCCCAGATGATCTCGACGTTTTTCTGCATCTTGAGAATACCGGGATGCTTCTTGACGATGCGGTCCAGCCCCCCGGACAGTGAGCGGATAGCGGAGTTGGGCGCACCCCGCCCTTCCGGGTGCATGTCGAACCCGACCGGCACAGCCGCCTCGATCACGTAGCGCACCGGCCGCAGGTTGTCCGGCAACTGGCTGGCCTTGAGGCTGAGGCGAGTGGCGACCATCCCGCAACCGATATCGACCCCAACCGCCGCCGGAATGATGGCGCCCTTGGTGGGAATGACCGCGCCTATGGTGGCGCCGATGCCGACGTGGACATCGGGCATCGCCGCCACATGGCCGTGGACGAAAGGCAGTTGCGCGACATTGAGCAACTGGCTGAGGGCTTGGGGGTCCACGTCGTCGGTGTAGATTTTGACCGGGACCTGGCCCTTGGTGATGATTTTCCTAATCGGCATGATCGCTGCTCGCGCTAATTATGGAGTCCGGATCCCCAATGCAAAAAACCCTGGATGACGGCTGTCACCCAGGGTTTTTCCTTATCGGAAAGCAGGCTCGGAAGACAACCAAGGCCTTCCGGAGACCGCCCGGAAGGCGTCACATGATGAAGTGTTCTGATTTGAGCATGTGGAAACCTCCCGTGCGCTGGAGCGGCGTGAATCGCCTGTGGGTATGGACAAGAATCCTTATAATACGTTCGGAATATAAGCGGCTTTCCTGCGCTTGTCAAAAAGCCGCGCCTTCCTGGATGCAATCCGCCCTGCATCTGATAAATTTGCGGGAATTCTGGCGTTCCTGAGGAGCGCCAACCCCGCCAATTACCGCCAACGATGAGGAAAATGAGGAGCATGAAGATGCAGCGTCGTGAGTTCATCAAGAAAGCCGGGCTGGGTCTGGCCGCCGCCGCCGGCGCGGCAGCAGTGCCCGCTATCGCCCGGGCGGAAGCCCTGCCCACCATCAAATGGCGACTGGCGTTGAGCTTCCCCAAGAGCCTGGATACCCTTTATGGCGCGAGCGAGTTGCTGACCAGGCGCATTGCCGAGATTACGGAGGGCAAGTTTGAAATTCGCGTTTTCGCTGGCGGCGAGATCGTGCCGCCGAACGGGGTGCTGGACGCCGTGCAGCAGAACACCGTGGAGTGTGGCCATACCTGCGGTTATTACTACCATGGCAAGAACAAGGCGTTTTCCCTCGATACCACGATTCCGTTTGGCCTGAGCGCCCGGCAGATGAATGCCTGGTGCTACTATGGCGATGGCCTTGCGCTATTCCGCGAATTCTTCGCCAAGTACAACATCGTCAATTTCCCCGGCGGCAATACCGGCACTCAGATGGGGGGTTGGTTTCGCAAGGAAATCAAATCACTGGATGACCTCAAAGGCTTGAAGATCCGGATTCCCGGCTTCGGCGCGGAGGTGTTCCTGGCGCTGGGCGCGGTGCCGCAGTTGCTACCGGGTCCGGAAATTTATCCGGCGCTGGAGCGCGGCGCCATTGACGCCGCCGAGTGGGTAGGGCCTTACGATGATGAGAAACTCGGTTTCAACAAGGTGGCCAAGTTCTATTACTACCCGGCCTGGTGGGAGCCGGGGCCGATGATCTCGTTCTACATCAACAAGGAACAGTGGGAGAAACTGCCCAAGGCTTATCAAACGGCGTTCGAGACCGCCGCCGCCGAAGCCAATGTCAGGATGCTGGCGAACTACGACACCAATAATCCGCTGGCCATCCAGCGCTTGGTGCAAAATGGCGCTCAGCTCAGGCGTTATCCCGACGATGCCATGAAGGCGGCCTACGACTCGGCTCAGAAGATTTACGCAGAAGAGTCCGCGAAGAACCCGGACTTTAAGAAAATTTTCGATTCGATGCGCGCTTTTCAGCAGGTCTCCGATATCTGGACGGGGCTGGCGGACAATACGCTGGCGAATTTCATGCAGGCGCAATTGCGCGCGAACAAGTAACGGTTGCCAAATCCCTTGCGGGAGAGGGGCCGAGGGTGAGGGGTCTCACATCCTACTGCTGAGGCTTGGGCGCCATCTTCTTGAACAGGTCCGCGGTATCCTCCGGCTGCGAATCCGTTCCGGCACCGCCTTGGTCGTCCTGCGGCGCCAGCATCCGTACCTGTGCTGGCTCGCCCGAATGAACCGGGCGGTCGAGGCCGACAGTCACCAGCGCCGGGAAGACGATGATCAGCGCCACCATGATCACCTGAATCACCACGAACGGGACTGCGCCCCAGTAGATGTCAGTGGTGCGCACCACCGGCGGGGCGACGCTGCGCAAGTAGAAGAGCGCGAAGCCAAACGGTGGATGCATGAACGAGGTTTGCATGTTCACACCTATTAGAATACCGAACCAGACCAGGTCGATGCCTAGTTTCTCCGCCACCGGCGCCAGCAATGGCAGGATGATGAAGCTGATCTCGAAGAAATCGAGAAAGAAGGCCAGCAGGAACACCAGAGTATTCACCACGATCAGGAAACCCAACTGACCGCCGGGCAAGTCGAGCAGCAGGTGCTCCACCCACAGGTCGCCGTTGACGCCCCGGAACACCAGGCTGAATACGCTGGCGCCGATCAGAATGAAGATCACGAAACTGGTGATCTTGGCGGTGCTATGCATCGCCTCGACCAGCATTTTGCGGTTCAGCTTGCCCTTGGCCAGGGCCAGCAGCATCGCGCCGACTCCGCCCAGCGCGCCGCCCTCGGTGGGGGTGGCCCAGCCGATGAAGATGCTGCCGAGCACCAGGAAGATCAGCACCAGCGGCGGAACCATCGCGACGATCACCCGTTGAACCAGCGCCCAGCCGCGCAGGGTGCGGGCCTCCGGCGGCAGGGCCGGGGTAAGATGCGGTCGAAACACCGTATTCAGCAACACCCAGCCGACGTATAGCCCGGTCAGAATGAAACCCGGGATAAAGGCGCCCTTGTACATGTCGCCCACCGAGCGACCTAGCACGTCGGCCATCACGATCAGCACCAGCGAGGGCGGGATGATCTGCGCCAGGGTTCCGGAGGCGGCGATCACCCCGGAGGCCAGTGCTTTGTCGTAGCCGTAGCGCAGCATGATCGGCAGCGAGATCAGGCCCATGGCAATGACCGAGGCGGCGACCACGCCGGTGGTGGCGGCCAGGAGGGCGCCGACGAAGATCACCGCGTAGGCCAGTCCACCCCGGACGGTGCCGAACATCTGACCGATGGTATCGAGCAGGGCCTCGGCCATGCCGCTGCGCTCCAGCACCAGCCCCATGAAGGTAAAGAACGGAATCGCCAGCAGGATTTCGTTCTTCATGATGCCGAACACCCGGTCCGGGAATGCTTGCAACAGATTCGGGGTCAGCAGGCCCAGGTGGATGCCGAGGAGGCCGAAGGCCATGCCGACCGCCGCCAGCGAGAACGCCACCGGATAGCCGATCAGCAGGAACACCAACAGCGCCGAGAACATGATCGGCGCCATGTTGGCGATCAGGAATTCGTCCATGTCATTGGCCTCCCCGGAACTCGGGC
>CAVOKM010000003.1:0-143278 GCA_963696515.1 uncultured Gammaproteobacteria bacterium | reverse complement strand
AGCAGATGGGCAATGGAATCGAGACATGAACTCGTTCGCGCCCCGCTTCACCATCACCAACGCCATCACGGCCGGGCTGACGGTGATCGAGCGGGCGCGCGGGTTTCTGGAAGCGGACACGCTGTTGGAAGAATGGGCACGGCGCATGAGCCAACGGACGCTCTGGTGTTCGAGGTGTCTGGAGAAACCGTGGAGTTGGTGTGAATGATATGAACAGCGATAGTGCATCGCTGGATTTGTAAAATGCTAAGAAAAATGTAACTGCCCAGGTACCTGCGGAAAAAACAGCTTGACAAGCCGGACATGAATGGATTGTAAATCGCCCCATGACTTCCGTGACTGACACGCTACTCAGCGATGCCGATCTCGTGACTTCTGCCATTCCGACAGCGGTGGCGGAGGAGATCGCGCGCTTGCGCGCTGAAAACGCGGCGTTGCAACAGACCGTTGCCACGTTGACGGCGCGCATCGCGGAGCTGGAGCGCCGACTGGGGCTGAACAGTGAGAACAGCGGGAAGCCGCCGTCGAGCGATGGGCTGAAAAAACCGCCCCGGACGGTGAGTTTGCGGGAATCTTCGGATAAGAAACCGGGCGGGCAACCGGGCCACCCCGGCGACACTCTGCGTCCAGTGGCCGAACCGGACGTCATTCTCGACCACTACCCAAACAGCTGCCCGAACTGCGGTTCGACCCTGACCCGAGACAGGGCCACGGGGTACAGCGCCCGGCAGGTCTTTGACCTGCCCGAGCCACCACCGCTGGTCGTGACCGAGCATCGCGCCCACACCTGCCGCTGTGGCCAGTGTGGTGAGGCGACCCGGGCGGCGTTTCCGGAGGAGGTCACGGCGCCGGTGCAGTACGGCGCGCGGATCGCCGCCTTCGTGGTCTATCTGCTCCATGCCCAGTTCATTCCCGAGGATCGGCTGGTCGAACTGATGGCCGACCTGTTCGGGGTGAGGCTGGCCGCGGCCACGCTCGCCCGGATGAGCGCGAAGGCGCGCCGGGCGCTTCCAGGGGTTCGTGGATGCGGTGTGTCAGTTCGTCAGGACCGCGGCGGTCAAGCATCTGGATGAAACCGGCTTTCGCATCGGCGGCAAGACGCAATGGCTGCATGTCGCGGTGACCGCCGGGCTGAGCTTCTACCGCGTTTCCCCCCAGCGGGGCAGTCTGTTGGAAGGGATCATCGGCATTGTCGTCCACGACCACTGGAAGCCCTACTACACCCTGAAGGGGGTGCTGCATGCCTTGTGCAATGCGCATCATCTGCGCGAGCTCAAGGCCTTGATCGAGATCGAGCAGGAACCCTGGGCGCTGCGGATGCAACGCCTGCTCCGTCGGGCCTGCCATGCCACTCATCTGGCCCGCGAACGCGATGGGCCGCTGAAACCCAGCCTCGCGCACCGGTTCCAGCGCCGATACGACGCCATCGTCGCCGAAGGGCTCGCCTTTCATGAGGCCCAACCGCCGCTGCCCGTCACCGGGCGTCGGGGTCGGCCACGGCGCCGACCCGGCCACAACCTGCTGCGGCGATTGAGTACCCGCAAGGACGACGTGTTGCGGTTCCTGACCGATCCCCGCGTACCCTTCACCAACAATCTGGCCGAGCAAGCCGCCCGCATGATGAAGCTCAGACAGAAAATCTCCGGTGGATTCCGCTCCGAATCAGGCGCCCGTGACTTCGCCGTCATCCGCTCCCTCATCGCAACCGCGAAAAAACAGGGTTGGAACATCATCGATACCCTGACCCAATCCCCAACGACCCTCCTCAGCAAACTCCGTACGGCCTGATCGCCGACGAGATACCTGGGCAGTTACAGAAAAATTAGAGAAATTATCGAAGATCTGGAAAATGCGGAATTTTACGAGATCCCAAGTGGCGGTAAAAGATCACATCGTAAATTTATCCATTCCAAATACTTTTATGCGGTGACGATTAGTGGAAAATCTGGCGATGATGCCAAGCTTTATCAAGAAAGACAGATGAAACAAGCTTTAGAAAAGGTGAAATAATGAAACAAAGCGACCTATATCATAAGTGGGTAGAATGGAGTGAAGAGGATCAAACTTATATTGGAAAATGCCCTGATTTAATTACCGGAATTCATGGAGACGATCCAGTACAATTATATAGCGAATTATGTAGAGTTATTGAGGATATCATTCATCATTTTGAAGCGGAGGGACGCTCGCTTCCCAGTCCTCGCATTCGCCCTATACAGGAAGTGGCATGAAAAAACAAAAACTCGAACTCACCTGGATTGGCAAGGAGAACCGGCCACGGTTGGAGCCGCGCATTCTGTTGGAAGACCCAGCGAAGTCGCATCACGCAAAGCATCGGGTGACGGACGAGGACATTTTCGACAACCGGCTGATCTTCGGGGATAACCTGCTGGCGCTGAAGGCGCTGGAGGCGGAGTTCTCGGGCAAGGTGAAGTGCGTGTTCATCGACCCACCGTACAACACCGGCAGCGCGTTCACGCATTACGACGACGGGTTGGAGCATTCGATTTGGTTGTCGCTGATGCGGGATCGGTTGGAAATCATCCGGCGCTTGTTGTCAGAGGATGGTTCGCTGTGGATCACCATCGACGACAATGAGGCGCACTACCTGAAGGTGCTGTGCGATGAGGTTTTTGGGCGGGGGAATTTCATTTCAACTGTAGTTTGGCAAAAGAAGTACGCTGTCAAGAGTGATTCAGAATTCTTTTCTGAGTCCCACGATTTCATATTGGTCGTAGCTAAGAGCAGAAATAGTTTTCGCCTCGGCAGATTCTCTCGCACAGAAATTCAAGACGCCAGATACAAGAATCCAGACGCCGATCCACGTGGGCTATGGACGTCAGGACCGCTGCAACGAAATGAGGCGCGAGACTACGCTATCTACGCAGTCATTTCTCCAACAGGTAAAAAGCATTGGCCGCCCAAAGGTACCAGTTGGAGGTTCACTAAGGAGAGGATGACGGAGCTTATTGACGATAACCGAATTTGGTTCGGTGAATTGGGAAACAATGTCCCGCGCCTGAAGAGATTTTTGTCGGAAGTGGCTGATTCTGTTCCGGCGACGACTTGGTGGGATTACCAAGGTTTCGGTCATAACGATGAGGCGCGACGGGAAGCGAAAGCACTAGTTTACTCCAATGACGTCTTTGCGACGCCTAAGCCAGAACGATTGCTAGCGAAAATTCTTGAGATTGCCTCAAACCCTAATGACCTTGTCCTCGACTCCTTCGCCGGTTCCGGCACTACCGGCGCTGTCGCCCACAAGATGGGCCGGCGCTGGATCATGGTCGAGTTGGGCGAGCACTGCCACACCCACATCATCCCGCGCCTGAAGAAAGTCATCGACGGCGAAGACCCCGGCGGCATCACCAAAGCGGTGAACTGGCGAGGTGGTGGCGGCTTCCGCTACTACCGTCTCGCGCCCTCGCTGCTGGAACGGGACAAGTGGGGCAACTGGGTCATCAACAAGGGCTACAACGCCGCCATGCTGGCCGAGGCGCTGTGCAAGCTGGAAGGCTTCAGCTACGCGCCGTCCGACGCGGTGTACTGGCGCCACGGCCATTCCACCGAACGCGACTTCCTCTACGTCACCACCGCCGTGTTGAGTCACGAGCAACTCCAACAACTTTCCGACGAAGTGGGGCCGGAACGCACGCTGCTGGTTTTGTGCCCCGCTTTCCGTGGGCGCGGCGAGTACCCCAACCTGACGGTGAAGAAAATCCCCAAACAGGTTTTAAACCGTTGTGAGTGGGGCCACGACGACTACAGCCTGCGGGTGGAGAACCTGCCGCAAAAACCGCCTGAGCCGGGGCAGCAGGAGTTGTCGCTATGAGCAGGAAAAAGGTCACGACCGAGGCCAATGCGACGGTGATCGGCGAACTGCTGCAACGCATACGGCAAATCTGGGAGTCGGCTCGCTCGCAGGCGGCGCGCTCGGTGAATTCGGCACTGGTGCAAGCCAACTGGTTGATTGGCATGCAGATCGTTGAGGCGGAGCAAGGCGGCGCAACCCACGCGGAATATGGCGCGGCGCTGCTCAAGGCGCTTTCGCGGCAACTGGTGGGCGAGTTCGGCAGCGGATTTTCGGTGAGCGCGTTGCAGTACATGCGCGCCTTCTACCTGGCTTATCCTGAATTGCTGGCAATTCAACACGCACCGCGTGTTGAATCGGCGTCGGCGAGCGCGGAAGCGAAAAGTCACGCAGTTGCTCTAAACCTAGCTATCACGGGAAAATTTACAGATAAAGTTGAGAAGTAGCTTATGAAACGCGATCAGGTATTGTTGGTGTTGCGAGAGCGACACGAGGAGATCGAACGGCGCTTCAGCGTCAAGCATCTTGCCCTTTTTGGTTCGATGGCCCGGGATGAAGCGCGGGGAGACAGCGATGTGGACGTGCTGGTGGAATTCGAGGGTTCCGCGACTTTCGATGGCTACTTCGGCCTCAAGGATTATCTTGAGCAACTGCTCGGCGGTCGACTTGCGGCCGACAAGGATCGGCCGTATGCTCGAAAAGGACCTGTCTGTCCGGATTGGCCTCTATCGGTGGATTATTGGTGACCGAAAAGGGTTTGAAGCTCCCGCGCCCGGCCGTATGTCGAAAAGGACCTGATTCCGTGTCGCGTGATTGGCCGCTCTATCTGGGCGATTTGATCGAGAGTGGTGAAAAAGATCGAACGCTTCCGTGAGCGGCCGAACATTCGAGACTTTTCTCTCCGAGGAGGCCATCCTTCGATGCTGAAGAAGACTCAAAACGATAACCGCAGCACGGACCATCCGCAGTGAACCGCCACGTCAACGCCATTGCCGGTCGCCTCTCGCTGCGACCGCCCCAGCGCCACTCGCTGGAAATTCTCGACCGCATCACGGAAATCGCGCCGCCCGGCAAGGGGGCTGATACCGCCGCCGTATTGGAGACGATCCGCGGCGAATTTCCCTCGGTCGCGGACTTCGAGCGCGAGTTTCCGTCGCTGTGCTTCGCGCTCGCCACCGGCGTGGGCAAGACGCGGCTGATGGGCGCCTTCATCAGCTATCTGCATCTGGCGCACGGCATCGACAACTTCTTCGTGCTGGCGCCCAACCTGACCATCTACAACAAGCTGATCGCCGACTTCACCCCCAACACGCCGAAGTACGTGTTCCGGGGCATCGCGGAGTTCGCCGCCGACCCGCCGGAAATCATTACCGGCGACACCTACGAAGCGCGGGCGCGGACCTTGTTCGACCAGACGATCCGCTGCAAGGTCAACATCTTCAACATCTCGAAAATCAACTCCGAAGTGCGTGGCGGCAAATCGCCCCGCATCAAGCGCCTGTCGGAGTACATCGGCGAGAGCTATTTCGACTACCTGGCCGGTCTGCCCGATCTGGTGCTGCTGATGGACGAATCGCACCGCTACCGGGCCAGCGCCGGGGTGCGGGCGATCAACGAACTCAAACCGATCCTGGGGCTGGAACTGACCGCCACGCCGTTCGTCGAAACCAGCAAGGGCGCGGTGGCGTTCAAGAACGTGATCTACGATTACCCGCTGGGCCGGGCGATGGCCGACGGCTTCGTCAAGGAACCGGCGGTGGTCACCCGCAAGAACTTCAACCCGGCCGGCATGTCGCCGGAAGAAATCGAGCGGCTGAAGCTGGAAGACGGCGTGCGTTTGCATGAAAGCGTGAAGGTGGAGCTGGAAACCTACGCTCGCGAAACCGACAACCCCATCGTCAAGCCCTTCCTGCTGGTGATCGCCCGCGACACGACTCACGCCGGGCAGTTGTTGGCGCTGATCCAGTCCGACGGATTCTTCGAGGGGCGCTACCGGGACAAGGTCATTCAGGTCGATTCCAGCAAGACCGGCGCGGAAGAAGAGGAGATGATCGCGCGCCTGCTCAAGGTCGAGCACAGCGAAGAGCCGACCGAGATCGTGATTCACGTCAACATGCTCAAGGAAGGCTGGGACGTGACCAACCTCTACACCATCGTCCCGCTGCGGGCGGCCAACGCGCGCACCCTCATCGAGCAATCCATCGGTCGCGGCCTGCGCCTGCCCTACGGCAAACGCACCGGCGTGACCGCCGTGGACCGGCTGAACATCGTCGCCCATGACAAATTTCAGGACATCATCGACGAGGCCAACCAGCCCGATTCCGCCATCCGGCTTCAGGCCGTGGTGCTGGATGCCGACCAGCTCGGGCAGAAGACGGCGACGGTCGTGGCGCAATCGCAACTCGCCACCCAGTTGGGGATCACGCCCGCGCAAGTCACCGGCAGTACCACGGTGGCCGGACAGGATGAAGCGCCCGCGTTCACCCAGCCGGAAGAGCAGAAGCTGGCGCGGATCGCCTACGAGGTCATCCACCAGTTCGAAAACCAGCCGCAAGCCGTGCCGACCATCGCGCACCTCAGGAAACCGGAAATCCAGGCCGCCATCGTCAAGGCGGTCGAGGAACAACGCGCGCCCGCGCAGGGAGAACTGGACGGCGTGACCGAACAGCCGGATATCGCCGCCGTGGTCGCCAAAACGGTGGATCTGGTCGCGCGACAGACCATCGCCATCCCGCGCATTCTCGTCGTGCCGAAAGGCGAGGTGAAATCCGGCTTCAAGCCCTTCACGCTCGAACTGGACACGCTGAAGTATCCGGCGGTTTCCGACGAGCTGTGGATTCAGCACCTGCGCACCCACCAGCTTGAGATCGTCGCGCTGGGCCGTGGCGGCATTGAAGAGGCGCGGCTGGAGGATTACATCGTCAGCGGGCTGGTGGATTTCGACGACATTTGCTACGACGACCATGCCGATCTGCTCTACGACCTGGCGGCGCAGACGGTACGGCATTTTCGCGGCTACCTCTCCGACGACGACACCCGCAAGGTATTGCGCTGCTACCAGCGCCCCATCGCGCAGTTCATCCATGCCCAGATGCAGGCCCACTATTGGGAAGACGCGGCCGGCTATGAAGTGAAGATCAGCAAGGGCTTCACCGAGTTGAAGCAGAGCGCCTATACCTGCGCCGTGCGGGAGCCGCCCGCGGATTACCGGCTCGCGCCGGCGGACAAGAGCAACATGGCGAAATACCTGTTCGGCGGCTTCCAGCGCTGCCTTTACCCGGTGCAGAAGTTCGATTCCGACGCCGAGCGCAAACTCGCGGTCATTCTGGAACGCGACGCCCTCAAGTGGTTCAGGCCGGCCAAGGGTCAGTTCCAGATCTTCTACCGGCACGCGGCGGATCACCTGGAATACCAGCCGGACTTCGTTGCCGAGACGCATCGACACCCTCTTCATGCTGGAACCCAAGGCCAGTAACCAGATGGAGGATCCGGTCGTGCTCGCGAAGCAGGAATCGGCGCTCCAATGGTGCGCGAACGCCTCCAATCATGCGGCGAGCCATGGCGGCAAGCCGTGGCGCTACCTGCTGATTCCCCACGACGCGATTGCGGAAAACCACACGCTGGCCGGCTTCGCGGCGCGGTTTGGTGGGTGAGCGGTTGAGAACGCATACGCCCCCTCTCCCTCTGGGAGAGGGGGTTGGGGGTGAGGGGATTTGACGCGGATCCAGGTTCGGCCTATGCTTGGCCTATGCTTTAAGTTGGAGACGCCGCGATGTCAAGCCAAACCACCGAACGTCATGCCCGCCTGTTCCGCAACGGCCGCAATCAGGCCGTCCGCATCCCGCGCGAATTCGAGCTGCCCGGCCGTGAAGTCATCATCCGCAAGGACGGCGACCGCCTGATCGTGGAGCCGGTGGAGAAACCCGCTGGCCTAGCCGAACTACTGGCTTCCTGGGAGCCGCTGGAGGAGGAATTTCCCAACATCGAAGACCCGCCCGTGCAACCCGAGGACATTTTCTAACATGGCCGGCCCGTATTACTTGCTCGACACCAACATTCTGTCGGCCGTGGTGAAGCAACCCGCGAGTCCGTTGGCCCGGCGCATCGCCATGATGAGTCGCGAGGATTATTGCACCAGCCTGGTGGCGGCCTGCGAACTGCGCTACGGCATACTCAAAAAAGGTTCGCCGAATTTGGCCGAGAAAGTGAATCAATTGCTCACGCGGGTCGGTGTGTTGCCATTGAAGGCGCCAGTTGATCTTCATTACGCGGAAGTACGGGTCGCGCTGGAAAAAATGGGCCAACCGATAGGCCATAACGACCTGCTGATCGCCGCCCACGCCCGCGCGCTGGGGCTGACGCTGGTCACCGACAACGTGCGTGAATTTTCCCGCGTGCCGGGGCTTCGGGTTGAAAACTGGCTGGCCGAATCCGCCGGAACGGGTCCCGCGCCGTGAGCCAGTGTTCGATCCGGTTCTACGAGGAACTGAACGATTTCTTGCCGCCGGAGCGGCGCAAGGTTTGTTTCAGTCACGATTTCCAGCGCCGGGCTTCCATCAAGGACATGATCGAGGCTCTCGGCGTGCCGCACACCGAAATCGATCTGATTCTGGTCAACGGCGATTCGGTGGATTTCTCGTACATCGTCCGGGATGGGGACCGCATCAGCGTCTATCCCTTGTTCGAGTCCTTCGACATTCAACCGCTGGTCCGGGTCCGGCTACGTCCGCTGCGGACCAGTCGCTTCGTGCTGGACGTGCATCTCGGCAAGCTGGCGCGCTATCTGCGGCTGCTGGGATTCGACACGCTCTACCGCAACGATTACGACGACGCCGAACTGGCCGGTCTGGCGAGCCTGGAACGGCGGATCCTGCTGACCCGCGACCGCGATCTCTTGAAACGGGCGGTGGTGACGCATGGTTATTACGTGAGGGCGACCGATCCGCGCCGGCAGGTTGAGGAGATCATGGATCGGCTAAATCTCTATCGGGCGATCCGGCCTTTCCAGCGTTGCACCTGTTGCAACGGCTTGCTGGCGACGGTTTCCAAACACCAGGTTTGGGAACGGCTGCCCCCGGAAACCCGCCGCTACGTCGATGCGTTCTGGGAGTGCGGACAATGTGGCCAATTGTATTGGGAAGGCAGCCACATGCCCCATATCCGACAGTTCATCGAGAATCTGCAAGCGCGCGCCGGCGTTGAAATACCGTTTACTGGACAAATCGCCGGGGCTGGGAAATGATTCGAGGGCGCCAGGCTTGTCCATGAATGCGGGCCGGCGTATTCCATCTCGCTAACCACTTTCCAAGGATCAGCCATGCGTTCGCGGCTATTGATTGCGTTGCTTCTGGCGTCGGGTCTGGCTTGGGCCCAGGACGCCGCGAAATCCCCCGGCCTGGAACCTATTCCCGATGGTCCTCCGGCGGCGGCTGGGGAACAGCAGGTTCCAGCGCCGGAAGTGACGATCCGCCAGCGGGGCGATCAGGGCTCCATCGAGGAGTATCGCGCCGGGGGCGTGCTGTATATGATCAAGATCAACCCCGCCAAGGGCGTGTCCTACTATCTGGTGGATACCGACGGCGATGGCAACCTGGAAACCCGCCACAACGACTTGCAGAGCGGGATGCTGATTCCTGCCTGGGTGTTGCTGCGCTGGTGAGCGGCGCGCGCATTCAACGCAGCCGCCGCCATTCGGCGCTTTCCCGCCGCAACTGGGTGCGGACCCGGGTCCGTTCCGCCGTTTTGGACTTCTGATGCACGCCGCCCTTGCGCAGAATCGGCGCGGCGGTGACCGGGTTGCGGCGTGGCGGCTGAATGATTTTTTCCATGGCAGTGTTCTCCATGCGGAATGGCGGTCAGCCCTTGACGCAGACCACCTGCTTGAGGGTATGCACGATTTCGACCAGGTCGGATTGATTGGCCATTACCTCGTCGATGGGCTTGTAGGCGCCGGGAATCTCATCAATCACGCCGGCATCCTTGCGGCATTCCACCCCGGCGGTCTGGGCGATCAGATCCTGCGGGTCGAACTTCTTCTTGGCCTGGCCCCGGCTCATCCGCCGGCCCGCGCCGTGCGCGCAGGAGCAGAACGAGTCCGGCTCGCCCTTGCCGCGCACGATGTAGGACTTGGCCCCCATGCTTCCGGGAATGATGCCCAGGTCGCCTGCCCCGGCGCGGATGGCGCCCTTGCGGGTGATGAATAAATCCTCTCCGAAGTGATGCTCCACCGCCACGTAATTGTGATGGCAGTTGATCGCTTCCCTGGTCAGGGTGAACGGCGGTAGTTGCCGGGCAAGGGCCTCCAAGATCAACCGCATCATCTCGCGGCGGTTGGTCATGGCGTAATCCTGCGCCCATTGCACCGCCGCTACGTAGTCGTCGAAGTGCTCCGCGCCTTCCTGCAAGTAGGCCAGATCGCGGTCGGGCAGGTTAGCCAGGTGCTTGCCCATGTCCTTACGAGCTAGATCAATGAAGTAGCGGCCGATGATGTTACCGATGCCGCGGCTGCCGGAGTGCAGCATTACCCACACGTCCTGATTCTCGTCCAGGCATACCTCGATGAAGTGGTTGCCGCCGCCCAGGGTGCCCAGTTGCCGTGCCCAGATGATCTCGACGTTTTTCTGCATCTTGAGAATACCGGGATGCTTCTTGACGATGCGGTCCAGCCCCCCGGACAGGGAGCGGATAGCGGAGTTGGGCGCACCCCGCCCTTCCGGGTGCATGTCGAACCCGACCGGCACGGCCGCCTCGATCACGTAGCGCACCGGCCGCAGGTTGTCCGGCAACTGGCTGGCCTTGAGGCTGAGGCGAGTGGCGACCATCCCGCAACCGATATCGACCCCAACCGCCGCCGGAATGATGGCGCCCTTGGTGGGAATGACCGCGCCTATGGTGGCGCCGATGCCGACGTGGACATCGGGCATCGCCGCCACATGGCCGTGGACGAAAGGCAGTTGCGCGACATTGAGCAACTGGCTGAGGGCTTGGGGGTCCACGTCGTCGGTGTAGATTTTGACCGGGACCTGGCCCTTGGTGATGATTTTCCTAATCGGCATGATCGCTGCTCGCGCTAATTATGGAGTCCGGATCCCCAATGCAAAAAACCCTGGATGACGGCTGTCACCCAGGGTTTTTCCTTATCGGAAAGCAGGCTCGGAAGACAACCAAGGCCTTCCGGAGACCGCCCGGAAGGCGTCACATGATGAAGTGTTCTGATTTGAGCATGTGGAAACCTCCCGTGCGCTGGAGCGGCGTGAATCGCCTGTGGGTATGGACAAGAATCCTTATAATACGTTCGGAATATAAGCGGCTTTCCTGCGCTTGTCAAAAAGCCGCGCCTTCCTGGATGCAATCCGCCCTGCATCTGATAAATTTGCGGGAATTCTGGCGTTCCTGAGGAGCGCCAACCCCGCCAATTACCGCCAACGATGAGGAAAATGAGGAGCATGAAGATGCAGCGTCGTGAGTTCATCAAGAAAGCCGGGCTGGGTCTGGCCGCCGCCGCCGGCGCGGCAGCAGTGCCCGCTATCGCCCGGGCGGAAGCCCTGCCCACCATCAAATGGCGACTGGCGTCGAGCTTCCCCAAGAGCCTGGATACCCTTTATGGCGCGAGCGAGTTGCTGACCAGGCGCATTGCCGAGATTACGGAGGGCAAGTTTGAAATTCGCGTTTTCGCTGGCGGCGAGATCGTGCCGCCGAACGGGGTGCTGGACGCCGTGCAGCAGAACACCGTGGAGTGTGGCCATACCTGCGGTTATTACTACCATGGCAAGAACAAGGCGTTTTCCCTCGATACCACGATTCCGTTTGGCCTGAGCGCCCGGCAGATGAATGCCTGGTGCTACTATGGCGATGGCCTTGCGCTATTCCGCGAATTCTTCGCCAAGTACAACATCGTCAATTTCCCCGGCGGCAATACCGGCACTCAGATGGGGGGTTGGTTTCGCAAGGAAATCAAATCACTGGATGACCTCAAAGGCTTGAAGATCCGGATTCCCGGCTTCGGCGCGGAGGTGTTCCTGGCGCTGGGCGCGGTGCCGCAGTTGCTACCGGGTCCGGAAATTTATCCGGCGCTGGAGCGCGGCGCCATTGACGCCGCCGAGTGGGTAGGGCCTTACGATGATGAGAAACTCGGTTTCAACAAGGTGGCCAAGTTCTATTACTACCCGGCCTGGTGGGAGCCGGGGCCGATGATCTCGTTCTACATCAACAAGGAACAGTGGGAGAAACTGCCCAAGGCTTATCAAACGGCGTTCGAGACCGCCGCCGCCGAAGCCAATGTCAGGATGCTGGCGAACTACGACACCAATAATCCGCTGGCCATCCAGCGCTTGGTGCAAAATGGCGCTCAGCTCAGGCGTTATCCCGACGATGCCATGAAGGCGGCCTACGACTCGGCTCAGAAGATTTACGCAGAAGAGTCCGCGAAGAACCCGGACTTTAAGAAAATTTTCGATTCGATGCGCGCTTTTCAGCAGGTCTCCGATATCTGGACGGGGCTGGCGGACAATACGCTGGCGAATTTCATGCAGGCGCAATTGCGCGCGAACAAGTAACGGTTGCCAAATCCCTTGCGGGAGAGGGGCCGAGGGTGAGGGGTCTCACATCCTACTGCTGAGGCTTGGGCGCCATCTTCTTGAACAGGTCCGCGGTATCCTCCGGCTGCGAATCCGTTCCGGCACCGCCTTGGTCGTCCTGCGGCGCCAGCATCCGTACCTGTGCTGGCTCGCCCGAATGAACCGGGCGGTCGAGGCCGACAGTCACCAGCGCCGGGAAGACGATGATCAGCGCCACCATGATCACCTGAATCACCACGAACGGGACTGCGCCCCAGTAGATGTCAGTGGTGCGCACCACCGGCGGGGCGACGCTGCGCAAGTAGAAGAGCGCGAAGCCGAACGGTGGATGCATGAACGAGGTTTGCATGTTCACACCTATTAGAATACCGAACCAGACCAGGTCGATGCCCAGTTTCTCCGCCACCGGCGCCAGCAATGGCAGGATGATGAAGCTGATCTCGAAGAAATCGAGAAAGAAGGCCAGCAGGAACACCAGAGTATTCACCACGATCAGGAAACCCAACTGACCGCCGGGCAAGTCGAGCAGCAGGTGCTCCACCCACAGGTCGCCGTTGACGCCCCGGAACACCAGGCTGAATACGCTGGCGCCGATCAGAATGAAGATCACGAAACTGGTGATCTTGGCGGTGCTATGCATCGCCTCGACCAGCATTTTGCGGTTCAGCTTGCCCTTGGCCAGGGCCAGCAGCATCGCGCCGACCCCGCCCAGCGCGCCGCCCTCGGTGGGGGTGGCCCAGCCGATGAAGATGCTGCCGAGCACCAGGAAGATCAGCACCAGCGGCGGAACCATCGCGACGATCACCCGTTGAACCAGCGCCCAGCCGCGCAGGGTGCGGGCCTCCGGCGGCAGGGCCGGGGCAAGATGCGGTCGAAACACCGTATTCAGCAACACCCAGCCGACGTATAGCCCGGTCAGAATGAAACCCGGGATAAAGGCGCCCTTGTACATGTCGCCCACCGAGCGACCTAGCACGTCGGCCATCACGATCAGCACCAGCGAGGGCGGGATGATCTGCGCCAGGGTTCCGGAGGCGGCGATCACCCCGGAGGCCAGTGCTTTGTCGTAGCCGTAGCGCAGCATGATCGGCAGCGAGATCAGGCCCATGGCAATGACCGAGGCGGCGACCACGCCGGTGGTGGCGGCCAGGAGGGCGCCGACGAAGATCACCGCGTAGGCCAGTCCACCCCGGACGGTGCCGAACATCTGACCGATGGTATCGAGCAGGGCCTCGGCCATGCCGCTGCGCTCCAGCACCAGCCCCATGAAGGTAAAGAACGGAATCGCCAGCAGGATTTCGTTCTTCATGATGCCGAACACCCGGTCCGGGAATGCTTGCAACAGATTCGGGGTCAGCAGGCCCAGGTGGATGCCGAGGAGGCCGAAGGCCATGCCGACCGCCGCCAGCGAGAACGCCACCGGATAGCCGATCAGCAGGAACACCAACAGCGCCGAGAACATGATCGGCGCCATGTTGGCGATCAGGAATTCGTCCATGTCATTGGCCTCCCCGGAACTCGGGCAGGGGGCGGTGGCCGGTCAGCGCCGCGATGTTCTTGATGGTCTCGGAAAGACCTTGCAGGCTGAGCAGGATGAACGCGGCGGGAATCGCCAGCTTGATCGGCCACCAGAGCAGTCCGCCGGGGTTGGACGAAGCCTCGTTGGTCTGGTAGGAGATCAGGAAGAAATTCCAGGAATCCACGGCGATCAATAGACAGACCGGCAGCAGGAACAGCAATCCGCCCAGGATGTCGATCCAGACCCGGGCGACCGGCGGCAGTCGGGAAGACAGAACGTCGATGCGCACGTGACCGCCTTCCCGTAGGGTCCAGGCCGAGCAGAACAGAAAGACCAGCCCGAACATGAACCACTGCGCTTCGAGCAGGGCGTTCGAACCCCAGTCGAGTGCGTAACGCAGGGTGGCGGTCAGGGCGCTAATTAGGGTGCAGAATAGGATCAGCCAGGTCATCCAGCGGCCGATCACCGTATTGAGGGCGTCGATGGCCGCTGAGACGCGGAGTAGAAATTTCATTTCGCCTCCTGGGATTCAAGCATTGCGCAGAGCGCAAACTTCACAAGTGTAGTTATCCAAACCGGACCTGCCACTGCGTCGCCGCCGGAGATGGCAACGGTTTGCTGTTAAAATGCGGATCCAGGGCCGGTATGACGGCGATGACTCTGCGAGAGACCCTCCATGCAATACCGGGATTTGCGCGATTTCATTAGCCAACTGGAACGGCTCGGTGAACTCAGGCGCATTGCGGTCGCCGTGGACCCGAGGCTGGAAATGACCGAGATTTGCGATCGGGTGCTGCGCGCCGGCGGTCCCGCGATTCTGTTCGAGCATCCCAAAGGCCATACGATTCCCGTGCTGGGCAACCTGTTCGGCACGCCGCGGCGGGTGGCGCTGGGCATGGGCGCCGACAACGTGGACGCCTTGCGCGAGGTCGGCAAGCTGCTGGCGTTTCTGAAGGAACCCGAGCCGCCCAAGGGCCTGCGCGATGCCTGGGACAAGCTGCCGGTTTTCAAAAAAGTGCTGGACATGGCGCCGAAGAAGGTGAGCCGGCCACCGTGCCAGGAGCGGGTGATCGAGGGGCCGGAGGTCGATTTATCGAAATTGCCGGTGCAGCATTGCTGGCCGGAGGATGCGGGGCCGCTGATTACCTGGGGGCTGGTGGTCACGCGGGGACCGAACAAGCCGCGGCAGAACCTGGGCATCTACCGCCAGCAGGTGATCGGCCGCAACCAGGTGATCATGCGCTGGCTGGCCCACCGGGGCGGGGCGCTGGATTACCGCGAATGGCAACAGGCCCGGCCCGGCGAGCCGTTTCCGGTGGCCGTGGCGCTGGGGGCCGATCCAGCGACCATTCTCGCGGCGGTGACGCCGGTGCCGGATACGCTGTCGGAGTATGCATTCGCCGGATTGTTGCGCGGTTCCCGCACCGAACTGGCGCAATGTCTGGGCAACGAATTGCAAGTTCCGGCCTCGGCCGAGTTCGTGCTGGAGGGCCACATCGCCCCCGGCGAAACCGCGCTGGAGGGGCCGTTCGGCGACCATACCGGCTATTACAACGAAGTCGATCGCTTCCCGGTGTTCACCATCGAGCGCATCACCCATCGCGAGAATCCGATCTATCACAGCACCTATACCGGCCGGCCGCCGGACGAGCCCGCCATTCTCGGCGTGGCGCTGAACGAGGTGTTCGTGCCGATTTTGCAGAAGCAGTTTCCCGAGATCGTGGATTTTTATCTGCCACCGGAAGGCTGTTCCTACCGGCTGGCGGTGGTGGCCATGCGCAAGCAGTATCCAGGGCACGCCAAGCGGGTGATGCTGGGGGTCTGGTCGTTCCTGCGCCAGTTCATGTACACCAAGTTCGTGATCGTGGTCGACGAGGACGTGAACACCCGCGACTGGAAGGATGTGATCTGGGCCATGACCACGCGCATGGACCCGGCGCGGGATACGGTACTGATCGAGAACACGCCGATTGACTATCTGGATTTCGCCTCGCCGGTGTCGGGACTGGGTTCCAAGATTGGCTTTGACGCTACGAATAAATGGCCTGGCGAGACCAACCGCGAGTGGGGCCGGCCGCTGGCGATGAGCGCGGAGGTGAAGCAGCGGGTGGATAAGCTGTGGGGAGAGTTGGGGCTGTGATAACGGCGAACGGACCGACGGAATCCTTTTCTAAACAGCCAGTGTCTCAACTTCAGGCGAGGGATAAATCGACCATGCCTTATCACGTCACGATCCAGCCCAGCGGTCACGAATTCCAGGTCGTGGACAACGAGTCGGTGCTGGACGCCGCCCTGCGCGAGAAGGGCAGCGTGCTGTCCTACGGTTGCCGCAACGGCACCTGCGGCTCCTGCATGGGCACGATCCGGTCCGGCGAGGTGAGCTATCCCGACGGTTGGCCGCCCGGCCTGAGCGAACGCGAGCAGGCTGAGGGCAAGGCGCTCCTGTGCCAGGCACGGCCGCGTTCGGATTTGGTGATCGAGGCGCGCGAGATCAAGGCCGGCCAGGACATTGTGGTCAAGACCCTGCCGTGCCGGGTGGAGCGGCGGGAGTTGCTGGCTCCGGATGTGATGCGGCTGTTTCTGAAATTGCCGAATACCGAGCGCCTACAATTCCTGGCTGGGCAGTACGTGGATATTCTGCTGGCCGACGGCCGCCGCCGGGGATTTTCTTTGGCCAATCCGCCTCACGCCGACGAATTGCTGGAACTGCACGTGCGCCATGTGCCGGGCGGCTTCTTCACCGATTACGTATTCAACAAAATGAAGGACAAGGCGCTGCTGCGCTTTCAGGGTCCGTTGGGAACCTTCTTTCTGCGCGAGGATTCGCCACGCCCCCTGATCCTGATCGGCGGCGGCACCGGTTTCGCGCCGTTGCAGGGCATGCTGGAACACGCCTTCCACCTCGGGCTGGATCGGCCAATGCACCTGTACTGGGGCGCGCGGGCGAAGGTGGATTTGTATCTGGACGAGTTGCCGCGCCGCTGGACGGAAGAGCATCCTAACTTCCGTTACACGCCGGTGCTGTCGGAGCCTCGCCCGGAAGATGGCTGCGAAGGCCGTACCGGCTGGGTACACGAAGCGGTCGCCGCCGATTATCCCGACCTGAGCGGTTACGATGTCTACATGAGCGGTCCGCCGCCGATGATCGACGCCGCCAAACCCAACTTCGCCGCCCGGGGATTGCCTGCCGAGCAGTTGTTCTACGATTCCTTCGAGTTCGCGCCGTGTTGAATGCCGTCAGCGCCATAGCTAGCGCCCCGACAACAGCATTATTGTTTTCATTCTAATGCGGCGCCCCGAATTATTCCCGGTGTCCGCGGGTCACAGTCCACGCCTAAGGATTAGTTCTGTCCGAATCCCACCATGAAACGGTTTTTCCAACGCTATCTTCCCGATCACCAGGCGCTGCGCAACCATAAGAATCTGCGCTTTCTTGGCGATCTGCTACACGATCCACGCCTGTGGCATTTCAGCCGCCGCTATACCGTTCGCGGGCTGGCGGCCGGCGCGTTTTGCGCGTTCGTCCCCATTCCATGGCAGATGTTGCTCGCCGCTGCCCTCGCCACCTGGCTGCGGTTCAATCTGCCGGTGGCTGTGGCCATGGTGTGGATCACCAATCCGCTGACGATACCCCCTCTCGCCTATGTCACGTACCGCTTCGGCGCCTGGCTGCTGGGGAGACCACCGCTGGACTGGGCGTTCGAGCCCTCGCTCGAATGGTTGTTGCAGCGGGCCGGGGACATCGGCTTGCCGTTTCTGGTGGGAAGCCTGACAACGGCGGTGCTGTTTTCAACCCTGACCTTCTGCGTCGCCCATCTGCTCTGGCGCTGGCACATCATCGCCAAATTTCGCCGTCGCCGGCGGGCCCTGGCCGGTTCGCGGTAAAATCCCGCGTCGACCGGCAAGCGCCGCTGTTCCAATCGCCCTCTCGCCATCGCCCCGCGCGGGCGATCCTCTCTTCGCAAGGTATGGTTGTTCATGTCAGACCCCATCACGCAATTTGAAGAACTGGCCCTCTCGCCCCCGCTGCTTCAGACCTTAAAGGAAGTCGGCTATGAAGCGCCATCGCCGATCCAGGCCGCCTGCATTCCCCATCTTCTCGCCGGCCACGATCTGATCGGCCAGGCGCAGACCGGCACCGGCAAGACCGCCGCGTTCGCCCTGCCGCTGCTGGAGCGGCTGGATTTGACCGAACGCCAGCCGCAGGTGCTGGTGCTGACCCCCACCCGCGAGTTGGCCATCCAGGTGGCCGAGGCGTTCCAGAGCTACGCTCGCCATTTGCCCGGCTTTCACGTCCTGCCCATCTACGGCGGTCAGAGCATGAGCCTCCAGCTCCGCCACTTGCGGCGCGGAGTCCATGTGGTGGTCGGTACGCCGGGCCGGATCATGGATCACCTGCGCCGGGAAACCCTGACGCTGGACGGCTTGCGTAGCGTGGTGCTGGACGAGGCCGACGAAATGCTGCGGATGGGCTTCATCGAGGACGTGGACTGGATTCTCGAACGCACCCCGCCCGAACGGCAGATCGCCCTGTTCTCCGCCACCATGCCCGAACCGATTCGCCGGGTGGCGCACCGCCATCTGCGCGACCCTCGGGAAGTCAAGATTCAGACCCGCACCGCCACCGTCGCCACCGTTCGGCAACGCTACTGTCAGGTCGGCGTCCAGCACAAGCTCGACGCCCTGACTCACGTCCTGGAGGTGGAGGAAGCCGACGCCGTCCTGATTTTCGTGCGCACCAAGATCGCCGCGACCGAACTGGCGGAGCGGCTGGAAGCGCGCGGCTATCCCAGCGCCGCCATGCACGGCGACATGACCCAGGCGTTGCGCGAGAAGACCATCGAGCAGTTGCGCGACGGCGGCCTCGACATCGTGGTGGCGACCGACGTGGCGGCGCGGGGGCTGGACGTGCTGCGGATCAGTCATGTCATCAATTACGACATTCCCTACGATAGCGAAGCCTATATCCACCGCATCGGCCGCACCGGACGGGCAGGTCGCGGCGGCGACGCCATTTTGTTCGTTGCGCCGCGCGAGATGCGGATGCTGCGCGTCATCGAAAAGGCGACCCGCCAGCCGATCACGCCGATGCAGCCGCCGAGCCAGGCAGCCATCGCCGGTCACCGCCTGAACCGTTTCAAGCAGAAAATCCTAACCACCCTGGCAGAGCAGGAGCTGGACTTTTTCCGCGAGGTGGTCAGCCAGATCGAACGGGAACAGGATATTGGCGCTGGCGACATCGCCGCCGCGCTGGCCTACCTGATGCAGCGCGATCGGCCATTACAGTTGCCGCCGGGCGTGGAGGCCAAACCAGTCAGCCCGCAACCGGCGGAGGAAGCGCGCGACCGTGCGGAGCCGGACGTTCGGCCTAGCCGGCGGCGGGAACGGCCCAGGGAAGCCGTTGATTTCGAGGTGATGCACTATCGGCTCGAAGTCGGCCACCAGCACGGCGCCACGCCGCAAAACATCGTGGGTGCCATCGCCAACGAAGCCGGCATCGAAAGCCGCTACATCGGCCGCATCGAGATTCACGACGACTACAGCACCGTGGATTTGCCCGCCGGCATGCCCGAAGAGATCTTCCAGCATCTCAAGAAGGTGCGGGTTCGGCAGTGTCCGTTGAATATCAGCCGCCTAGGCCCGTCCGAGCCGGAACGCACCAGGAAGCGCCCGCCGCCGGGCAAGACGGTTGCGGGCGAGAAGAAGGGGCCCAGAAGCGCCAGGAACAGTCCCACCGACCAGGAGGCCAAACCGGCCAGCCGGCGCAAGCGGGAACCTGAGTCCTAAAAAAATGCTTGCTGTAAATTTTCCAACGATAAAATTCAGATCAACTAGCCAGGGCCAAGACCGGATGAATGCCATTAAAGTCTGGATCATTGGCGGCCTCGTTGGAAAACCAGAGTTCCCGCCACTGATTATTCAGTTCTGCTACTTTCAAAATACCATACTTCCACTCCCTATTTTGCTCCAGCTTATCCCCTTTTTTTCTGGCGATGGCCAATCACTTGATCGCAGCATTTTTCTATACGACCACTGCCAATGATTTTGCCTGATTGCTGACGACGCTGAGAGTCAATGATCTCCGATTGATGCTTTTCTATATAGCCAATCAGTTCGGATAGTATTTCTGGATTCTTGGTTTTTTACCACCGTCCTTAAATAATTATATTGAGTAAACCCCCGGCTCTGCCGGGGTGACAGCAGAAGTTTGACAGTTCCGGGAGTGTTCCCACAGGGCCACTGCTTGGGGTATTGCCAATGGCCGTGATAAGGAAGAGCCTCTTAGCAACAGCAGGGTCTGGTAGAAGTATGCTATCAGTAATCTAGGCGAAGTCATCTGCTGATTAGATAGGTCAAGAATCGCTCGTAATAGGGAATATTAACGAAATATAGGTTGAGTGTAGCAGTGACCGGAGATGACATTCTCAACCGCTAGATCAGTTCCTGTCACTGGTACACCACCTTTAGGTGGTTCCCATGAAGGGCCCGCGTTAGCGACCCCGGTGAACCGCTTTGAGCGGCTCATGAACGAAAGCCCCCGGCTCTGCCGAGGGATGGTTACTAATTCTTCGTTGTCTTCGTAACTAAGCCGGTTACTATAATAGGCCGCAAACTCCTTGAGACTGTCGCTGAAATAACCCGCTTGAAACTGGTCGGTTAACTCAAAATAATCGACCTGCCGCTCTTGATTGTTCTCATCAATGACAAACCGTTGCACCTTAAATTCAAAGCCACCGTCTAGTGTATTGATCTTCACTGGATTCTTACCATTCCGTTTTAATTGTCCGTTTTTTATAAAATTATCCTGGGCCTTCTTTAAAAGATCAGCCTTCAGGTCAGGTAAGGCGATATTTGTTAAGGGCGTAACCAGTCGAGCGCGCCCCTAACTTTTTGAAAAATAACAAGGTGAGCATTTTGCTCCCTGGAGTTTAGCGTTTTTTGGCCTTCGTAACCTGTTGATTCTCAAGCCTGAGCGCTCGACTGGTTACGCCCATTTGTTAATGTACCCACGGCCGTTTCTATCGCATTAAGGCTTTGATTACCCAATTCTAAGTTATTGGTTCTCCTTGCTTGACCTTCTATGCGGTTGCCATGATCATCTCGGATCGTGATTTCAATTATTGCCATATCGTTAGCCTCTTACTTCAAAAAATGATAAAGGATGTATGTTTTTCTGCAAAATAGCATACTTCTATTTATCACTGGAAAATTTACAGCAAGCAAAATTTTGTACAAAGTAGCTCTTGAGGATGCGACTGTGTGCGCTGCCATTGTGAGATTGCTTGAGTTCAATCACTACCGGCTGGAAGCCGGTAGGTTGAAATCTAGGCTGGAAGCCACGAAGCACCCTAAAGAGTGTTCCTCACTCCAACGGGATGTTGTTTTCATTATCCGATTGGTGCGCATCGACATGGCCATTGATGTAGGCATTAATCTAGGTGATAATGTAGGCAATAATGTAGGCATTGATGTAGGCATTAATCATCTCATCGGTGACATTTCCACTCGTCGTACTGAAAAATCCCCTGCCCCAAAAATGCCTAACCCAATACCGTTTGCTAATCTCTGGAAACTCCTGCTGAATCCTCCCCTAACTGCGCCCTTTGGCAACCTTCACCAAGTCACTGACCGAAACATGCGGTGGAATCTCCGAAAAAAATTTGGACGTGATCCGACGACAGAACGCCATTGACAATGCGAACGCCCATGTCTTCCGCCACTTGCGCGATGATCGTGCGAACACGCAACCGCAAGTCGCCTGCAAGACGCGGTATCGATATTTCGTAATCCACACCAGATGATAACGGTGGTGAAAAACCGTGTGGCTGCCTTTGCTGTACTCGGTCTTGGTGGTCTAATATTGGAACAGGCTTGCATTTTAACGTGCGCAAGGACTGAAGTCTTTCCCGCCTAAAGGCGGGGGTTTTTACCAAAAAGGTGACTATATATTGCATCGCTAAGACATAAAAAAGCCGATTTTTTAGCGGCTTTCCGGGGGAAACGAGATAGGATGAAAGAAGATGATACCCTACTCGATGTTCTGAATCTGCTCCCGCATCTGCTCGATCAGTACCTTGAGTTCGACGGCGGCGCGGGTAGTGTCGGTATCGGCGGATTTCGAGGACAGGGTATTGGCTTCGCGGTTGAGTTCCTGCATCAGGAAATCCAGCCGCCGGCCGACCGGTTCGGCCCGCGCGAACACCGCCTGGATTTCGTCGAGATGGGCGTCCAATCGGTCGAGTTCCTCGTCCACATCCAGGCGCTGTGCGATCAGCACCAGCTCCTGTTCCAGCCGGCCGGGATCGGCCTCCGTTGGAATTTCCGCCAGCCGACTCAGCAGCTTGTCGCGCCAGCGGGCCTGAACCTCGGGCCGGCGGGCACGCACCCGGCGGACTTGGACCCGGATCGCTTCGCAGCGTTGTTGGAGCAGTTCGACGGTTCGCTGGCCCTCCCGTTCGCGAGTGGCGATCAGTTCCGCCAGGGCCGTGTCCAGAGCACCGAGAATGACGTTCCTGATTTCGTCCAGGTCCGGTTCCGTTTCGTTAACCACGCCCGGCCAACGCAACACGTCGATCAGCCGCAGGCCGGTGCCAGGTCCCATCTTGTGTTCCAACTCGGCCGCGACGTCGAGCAAACTTTCTACCAAGGAAAAATTCAGAGTGATGGCGGCCGCGGATGCACCAGCGGCTTGCAGCTTGAGCGTCCCATCGATCTTGCCACGGCTGAGCGCCGCGCCGATGCGCTCGCGCACCGGTGATTCAAGACCCCGTAGCGTCTCTGGCAGGCGGAGGCTAGTCTCCAGATAGCGGTGGTTCACCGACCGCAACTCCCAGGTAATGGCGCCCCATGGGCTGGGTTGTTCCCGGCGCGCGAAGGCGGTCATGCTGCGTAACATGGCTTGATCCTCTTTTCGGTGGTTTTTAATCTTAGGTCGAAATGCCGGCCTTGGCGCGTACTCGTTCCGAATTTCCTTCGGTGGGCGTTGCGATCCCGAGGCGTCCGCCGGTTCTGTTATAGTGCCGCTCCCCCATCCTTTCCCATGTATAGACCACAGGAGGCCGTCCATGCGTCCCAGTGCCCGCGGCGCCACCGAACCGCGCCCGATCCGAATCACCCGGCAATTCACCAAGCACGCCGAAGGTTCGGTGCTGGTGGAGTTTGGCGATACCCGGGTGATCTGCACCGCCAGCGTCGAGGAGCGGGTGCCGCCGTTCCTCAAGGGCAAGGGGCGGGGTTGGGTGACGGCCGAATACGGCATGTTGCCGCGCGCCACCCACACCCGCTCCAACCGCGAGGCCAGCCGCGGCCGACAGGAGGGCCGTACCATGGAAATCCAGCGGCTGATCGGGCGGGCCTTGCGTTCGGTCATGGACCTGGAGGCACTGGGCGAGCGTACCATCACCGTGGATTGCGACGTGATTCAGGCCGACGGCGGCACCCGCACCGCCGCCATCACCGGCGGCTTCGTGGCGCTGGCCGACGCGGTGCGCCATCTGATCGGCCGGAAACTGCTTAAGAAGAATCCACTGCACGGGCAGGTGGCTTCGATCTCTGTCGGCATCTACCGGGGCACGCCGGTGTTGGACTTGGATTACGCCGAGGATTCGGAGGCGGAAACCGATATGAACGTGGTGATGAACGACGCCGGCGCTTTCGTCGAACTCCAGGGCACCGCTGAGGGCCACGCCTTCCGCATGGAGGAGTTGCAGGCGATGCTGGAACTGGCGCGGGGCGGCATTGACCATCTGTTACGCAAGCAGCGCGAAGTCCTGGGATTGCCGGGTTGAAGTCATGCGTAAGATTGTCTTGGCAACCAACAATCCGGGCAAGGTCCGGGAATTCGCGTCCGTGCTGGCTGGATTTACTCTGGAGATCGTGCCGCAGTCAGCTTTCGGCGTGCCGGAAGCGGAGGAAACCGGGCTGACCTTCGTTGAGAACGCCATTCTCAAGGCCCGCAACGCCGCCCTGTATACCGGCTTGCCGGCGCTGGCAGACGATTCCGGACTGGCGGTGGATGTGCTGGGGGGTGTGCCGGGCATTTATTCGGCCCGTTACGCCGGGCCCGGCGCCGGTGATCGCGCTAATATCGACAAACTGCTGGCCGAATTGGATGGAGAACCTGCGGAACGGCGCACGGCCCGGTTCGTCTGCGTGCTGGCGCTGCTGCACCATCCCGCCGATCCGACCCCGCTGATCTGCCAGGAAAGCTGGGAGGGCGTCATCCTGACCGAACCGCGCGGCGCGAACGGTTTTGGTTACGACCCGGTCTTCTTCGTGCAGGGTGAGAACCGGACCGCCGCCGAATTGGAGCCGGCTGTCAAGAACCGCCTGAGCCATCGGGGTCGAGCGCTGGCGCAACTGGCGTCAGCGCTGGCGCTGGACCGGATTCCGCTGGCGGCGTGCTGAGCGAATGGCGATGCCGGGATTCACCGCTCCAATACCACTGGCGCTGTATATCCATATCCCCTGGTGCCTGCGCAAATGTCCTTATTGCGATTTCAATTCCCACGAAGCGCGCGGCCCAGTGCCTGAACGGGCGTATGTGGACGCTCTGTTGGCTGACCTGGAGCAGGACTTGCCGCGGGTGTGGGGACGGCGGATCGAGAGCGCTTTCGTCGGAGGCGGTACGCCCAGCCTGTTCTCGGCCGAGGCGCTGGATCGGTTGTTGGCTGGCTTGCGCGCCCGCCTTCCGCTATGCCCGGACACGGAAATTACCCTGGAAGCCAATCCGGGGGCGGTGGAGCGGGGCCGGTTTGCCGAATTCCGGGAAGCCGGTATTAACCGGTTGTCGATCGGGGTGCAGAGTTTTAACGACGATCAATTGCAGCGGTTGGGGCGGATTCATGACCGCCGTGAGGCTTTCGCCGCCGCCGAGGCCGCTCACGCCGCAGGACTGGACAATTTCAATCTGGATTTGATGTTCGGCCTGCCCGGCCAGTCGGTCGCGCAGGCCCTGGCCGATATCGCCAACGCGATTGCGCTGCAGCCGGCGCATCTTTCGTATTACCAACTCTCCATCGAAGCCAACACCCGGTTTTACCAGACGCCGCCAATCCTGCCGGACGACGAGACGACCGACGTCATCCAACAGCGCGCCATAGCGGAACTGGCCAGGCAGGGTTATGAACGCTACGAGGTATCGGCCTTTGCTCGCGAGAACCGCCGTTGCCGACACAATCTGAACTACTGGGAGTTCGGCGACTATCTCGGCATCGGCGCCGGCGCGCACGGAAAACTGACCGATCCCGCCGCTGGCCGGATTCATCGCCTGTGGAAGTTGAAACACCCGCGAGATTATCTGGCGCAAGCCGGGACAACAGACGGCATCGGTGGCGAGGAGCCAATTCGCAAGGCCGATTTGCCGGTGGAGTTTCTGATGAATTCCTTGCGACTGATCGAAGGTGTTCCGGCGGCGCTGTTTTGGGAGCGCACCGGTTTGCCGCTGACCGCTTTGGAACCGGAGTTCGGTCGGGTGCGGGAACAGGGGCTTCTGGAAGTTGACCCCGAACGATTGCGGCCGACCGAACTGGGATTGCGTTTTCTAAACGATCTGCTGCAAGGCTTCATGCCGGAGTAGGTTTCGGGTATCAGGAAAATAGCCATTAGCCTCTTGCCGAAGCCTTTAACCTTTAACCTTTAACCTTTAACCCTTTAGAACCCCCGCCGGTAACTGCATGGTCGCGCAATGCAGGCTGCCGCACTGGCGGATCAGGGTCGCGCAGGGCAGTCCCACTACCTCCCGTCCCGGGAAGCAACCACGTAGCCGTTCCAGTGCCACCGCATCCAGCGGATCGTCATACGTCGGCGCGAGCACCGCCCCATTCAGAATTAGGAAATTGGCGTAACCGGCGGGTAGTCGGTTGCCCTCTTCATCGTAACGGGCGGCGGGCAGCGGCAGTTCGATCAGGCGATAAGGTTCGCCTTCCACCGTGCGGAACGCGCGCAATTCCTCAGCCATCGCTTGCAGTGGCTCGAAGTGCGGATCGGCGGGATCGTCGCAGCCCTGGTAGACGAGGGTACTCGAATCGCCAAAACGTGCCAGCGTGTCGATGTGACTGTCGGTATCATCACCGGCCAAATATCCATTCCGCAGCCACAGGAAACGAGTCAATCCCAGCGTGTCCCGCAGTCGCTGCTCCAGCTCCGCTTGATCCAACCCGTTGCGGTTGGGATTCAGCAGGCATTGAGCGGTGGTCAGCAGCGTCCCCCGACCGTCGGTTTCGATGCTGCCGCCTTCCAGAATAAGGTCCACCAGTTCGCGCGGGGTTGCACCAAACGCGCCCAGCGCATGCAAGCGATTGGTGATTTGGTCATCGAGGTCGCAGGCGAACCTGCCGCCCCAGCCGTTGAAGCGGAAGTCCAGCAGCACTGGCCGGCCATTTCGGTAGACAGTGATCGGGCCATGATCGCGGGCCCAGACATCGTTGGAGGGCACGATGTACCGCCGGCAGCGCTCCAGGTTGGCGCCGGCAGCGGCCAGCAGGTCGTACACGTGCTGGCTATGCTTGTGGTCATGACAATTGATGATTACCGCCTGGTAACGGCTGATGGTGGCGGCCAGCGAGGTGAAAGTGCGGTAGGCCTGGTCCAGCCAGGGGCGCCAGTCGCTTTCGGGGTGCGGCCAGGTCAGCAGAATGGCGTCCTGCGGCGCCCATTCGGCGGGCAGTAGGGAAGCGGTTTGCGACATGAGACAGTTTCCAGTTCACCACAGAATGAGGAGAACACATGAAGATTAAAGCCTTGCATCAGTATGCCAAGGATGTGGATACGGTTTTCGGCCTGTTTCACGATCCCGATTTCATGAAGGTCAAGTATCAAGGAATTGGGGCCCGCAACGTCGAGGTGCTGGAATGCGCCGGGAGCGAGGGCCGCTATACCATCAAGGTGAAGCGGGAAGTTCCGGCCGACGTGCCGTCGCTGTTGAAGAAATTCCTCAATCCCTGGAATACCATCGTCCAGAACGAAACTTGGGAGGGGAAACCCGGCGGTCCCTTTCGATGCAAGCTTGCGGTCGAGATCGCCGGGGTGCCGGTCGGCATGAGTGGCGACATGGAGTTGCGAACACAGGACAGCGGTTGCATCAACGACGTGCGCCTTGAAGTTAAATGCGGGATTCCTCTGATCGGCGGTAAGCTGGCCGATTTCGTGGGAAGCGACGCCGAAAAGGCCACTCAGGCCGAATATGAGTTCATCCGCGCCCATCTGGCCAAGGGGTAACTGGATCCCCCTGCTCACTTCGTTTGCACCCCCTTCAAAAGGCGAGGTTTTCGCCGAACCGACCGGGTTGAATTGCCCCCCTTTTGAAGGGGGGTGGCGCGATAGCGCCGGGGGGATCCGTAACCTCAGTCAAAAAGCCCCGCCACCGAAAGGTAACGCTCGCCGGTGTCGTAGCAGAAGGTCAGCACCCGGCTGCCGTCGGGGATTTCTGGCAGTTTCAGGGCCACCGCCGCCAGCGAGGCGCCGGAGGAAATACCGATGAAGATGCCTTCCTCCTTGACGCAGCGCACAGCGAACCGGAAAGCGTCTTCATGGGCGACTGGTACGATGCCATTCAAAATGGCCATGTTCATGACCGCTGGCACGAAACCGGCACCGATGCCCTGCAGCGGATGCGGGCCGCGCTGGCCGCCGCTCAGCACCGGCGACGCGGCGGGCTCGACCGCGAACACCTTGAGGTTCGGAAATTGATCCTTTAGTACCTCGGCGCAGCCGGTGATATGGCCGCCGGTGCCGACGCCAGTGATCATGTAGTCCAGCCCCTCGGGAAAATCCTTGAGAATTTCCTGGGCCGTGGTGCGGCGATGGATTTCGACGTTGGCGGTATTTTCGAACTGCTGCGGCATCCAGGCGTTTGGCGTGTCTCGCACCAGTTCCTGGGCTTTTTCGATTGCGCCCGGCATCCCCTTTTCCTTGGGCGTTAGCACCAGCTCAGCACCCAAGGCCGCGAGATAACGCCGCCGTTCCAGCGACATCGATTCTGGCATGGTCAGAATCAAACGATAACCTTTGGTGGCGGCTACCATCGCCAGCGCGATACCGGTATTGCCGGAGGTCGGTTCGATGATAATGGTGTCCGATTTGAGTATGCCGCGCCGTTCGGCGTCGTCGATCATTGCCAAGCCGATACGGTCCTTGATGCTGCCGCCGGGATTGGCCCTCTCCAGTTTCATCCAGACCTCGACCTTGCGGTCGGCGAACAGCCGATTGATGCGGACATGGGGGGTGTTGCCGATGGTTTCCAGGATGTTGTTTGCTTTCATTGCCTTTCCTCGCGCTCGCCGTGAATGATTCAAAGTAATGATCAAGCTTAGAGTGTCTTGATAAACAACGGTATCAAAAAAGTTTATTCGAAAATATAATAAATTTTCAGAATGATATGCGTTAATCGCATATAGGTTCGAGTCGGGATCATGGCTCCTGCGCGCCCTTATTCGCGATAGCTGAAAACTTGCGCCAACCGCCTCGCTGTCCAACAATTGAAACTTGCACTCACCCGCTTTGCGCCGCCGCGCCGCAGGAGACTACCCTCCCATGTCCCCAACCCGTTTCAGCGGCACCGACCGCTATGTCGCGACCGACGATCTGATGATGGCGGTGAACGCCGCTGTGACCCTGGGCCGGCCGTTGCTGGTAAAGGGAGAGCCGGGCACCGGGAAGACTCAACTGGCCGAGGAAGTCGCCCTCGCCCTGAACCGGCCGTTCATTCAGTGGCACATCAAGTCCACCACCAAGGCCCAACAGGGCTTGTACGAGTACGATGCGGTGTCGCGGCTGCGAGATTCACAGTTGGGCGATGCGCGGGTCCACGACATCGGCAACTACATCGTCAAGGGCAAGCTTTGGGAGGCGTTCGCCAGCGAGGTGCAGCCGGTGGTGTTGATCGACGAGATCGACAAGGCCGACATCGAGTTTCCCAACGACCTGCTGCTCGAACTCGACCGGATGGAATTCCATGTCTACGAGACCCAGCAAACGGTCAAGGCCCGGTACCGGCCAGTCATCATCATCACCAGCAACAACGAGAAGGAATTGCCGGACGCTTTTCTACGCCGCTGCTTTTTCCACTACATCCGCTTCCCGGACAAGGAAACCATGGAGCGGATCGTCCATGTGCACTATCCGAATCTGAAGAAACGGCTATTGAGCGAGGCGCTGGAAGCGTTCTTCGAGATTCGCGAGGTGCCGGGATTGAAAAAGCGCCCGTCCACCTCCGAACTGCTGGACTGGATCAAGTTGCTGGTGGCCGAAGACATTTCGCCCGAGGCGCTGCGTGGCGACCAACGCAAACTGATTCCGCCGCTGTACGGCGCGTTGCTGAAGAACGAACAGGACGTTCATCTGTTCGAGAGGCTGTTGTTCATGAGCCGGCGCAAGAAGGATTAAGTGGGGCTTCCCCGTCTATGATGACCGATTTCTTTATTAAATTGCGCAAGGCTGGCCTTCCGGTCACGCTGACCGAGTTTCTGACCCTGATGGAAGCGCTGAGCCAGCGCGTCACCGCCCACAACATCGAGGAGTTCTATTACCTGGCGCGCGCGGCGCTGGTCAAGGACGAACGCCATTACGACCGCTTCGATCAGGTGTTCGGCAGCCATTTCAAGGGACTGGAAACACTTTTCGACGAGATCATCGGAGCCGCGGTGCCGCTGGAATGGCTTCGCAAGCTGGCGGAACTAACCCTGAGCGAGGTGGACGAGCAGCTTATCGAGGCCCTTGGCGGCTGGGAAAAGCTGATGGAAACCTTCGCCCAGCGCATGGCCGAGCAGGAGGGCCGACACCAGGGCGGCAACAAATGGATCGGCACCGCTGGCACCTCACCGTTTGGAGCCTACGGCTACAACCCCGAAGGCATCCGCATCGGGCAGGATGATTCCCGCCACCGCCGAGCGGTAAAGGTGTGGGACCGCCGCGAATTCCGCAATCTGGACGACAACGTGGAATTAGGCACCCGCAACATCAAGGTGGCCTTGCGGCGCCTTCGCCGCTTTGCCCGCGAGGGGGCGGCCAAGGAACTAGACCTCGACGACACCATCCGGTCAACGGCCCGCAACGCGGGCTATCTGGATTTGAAGATGGTGCCGGAGCGGCATAACGCGGTGAAGGTGCTGCTGTTCCTGGACGTGGGCGGCTCGATGGACGATCACGTCCGGGTCTGTGAGGAACTGTTCTCGGCGGCGCGAGGCGAGTTCAAGCACCTGGAATACTTCTACTTCCACAACATGGTCTACGAGGGGCTGTGGAAGGACAACCGCCGTCGTTATACCGAGAAGACCGAGACCCTGACGGTCCTGCGCACCTTCAGCCAGGATTACAAGCTGATCCTGGTCGGCGACGCCACCATGAGTCCTTATGAGATCAGCTATCCGGGCGGCAGCGTCGAACACTTCAACCCCGAAGCCGGAGATGTCTGGCTGAACCGGTTGCTGAGCGCCTGGCCGCGCGCCATCTGGCTCAATCCGCAGCTTCAGAACCGCTGGAGCTACGTGCCCTCGATCCAGATGGTACGGGAGCTGATGGGCGAGCGGATGTTTCCGCTATCCCTGGAAGGCCTGGAACAGGGGATTCGGGCCTTGCAGCGGGCGCGGTGAGCAAAATGAGGAAGCGCCTTGGTAATGCTGGATCCGAAACAATGACCAGGTGATTCAGAAGTGACCGAACCTGGATTAGGTCATGACAGCGAACTGGCCCGAAATTCGCCAAGACCAAAAGCGACGTTGCGATCAGGGTGGTTGAGTAGAACGAAGAAGGAACGGATTAAGCACCATCGGAAACATGGATTGAACGGGAATGCGCTAAGCTCTTCTCTTTACCACAATGCATCGGATGGACATGATGGAACCGCTCACGCGAATCCAACGGCACTTCGCCGCCAGCCTCGAAACCAAGCGGCGTACCCTGGACACAATGGGTCCGCGCATCGTTCAGGCTGCCGAACTGCTGGCCGGGCGATTGCGCCAAGGCAACAAGATTCTGATCTGCGGTAATGGCGGGTCCGCCGCCGACGCCCAGCATTTCGCCGCCGAACTAGTCAACCGGTTCGAAATCGAACGTCCGGGCTTGGCGGCCATCGCTCTCACCACCGATAGTTCGGCGCTAACCTCCATCGCCAACGATTATGCCTTTGAGCTAATCTTTGCCCGGCAAGTCCGCGCCTTGGGTCGTCCAGGCGATGTGTTGCTGGCGATTTCGACCAGCGGCAACTCGCCGAACGTCCTGTCAGCCATGGCCGTCGCGCGGGAATTGGGACTGTCCACGGTAGCGCTTACAGGCAGGGACGGTGGGCGCATGGCTGGGCAACTGGGGGAGGGGGATATCGAGATCCGGGCGGCGGCAGCGGCGACCGCGCGGATTCAGGAAACGCATATCCTTATCATTCACTGCCTGTGCGATCTGGTGGATCATCAACTGTTTGGCGAGGAGGAAAAATCATGAACGCTTGGCAAACCCATCTGGCGGTGGCGGTACTGGCCACGACGATGCTGAACGGTTGTGTCGGGTTGTTGGTGGGCGGTACGGCGGTGGGAGTCAGCGTGGCGCACGACCGGCGGACGTCGGGAACCGTGGTGGACGATCAGACCATCGAATTGAAGCTTTACGACGCGCTCAACCGGGGGTTGCCGCCGGGCAATCACATTAATACCACCAGTTATAACGGCGCTGTGTTGTTGAGCGGCGAAGCCGTCTCGGAGCAGGCTCGGCAGCAGGCGGAGCAAATTGCCCGCAATCTGAGCGAGCCCCCCGTCCGGGAGGTTTACAACGAGTTAGTGATCGGTCCGCCCAGCTCGATGTCCGTTCAGAGCAATGACTCTCTGATCACCACCAAGGTTAAGACTGCCCTGTTCCAGATCACTAATATCCCAGATTTCGATCCCAGCCGGGTTAAGGTGGTCACGGCGCGAAGCGTGGTTTATCTGATGGGACTGGTGCGGCCCAAGGAAGCGGACGCAGCGGCGGATGTGGCCAGCCAGGTTGGCGGCGTGCGTCAGGTGGTGACGCTGTTCGAATACATCCGCTAAGCGTGCTATTTCACGATCTTCAGCGCCGGTTTGCGGCCGGGACGGGCAGGCTTCTCGGGTTTTTCCGACGGCTGCGCGCCAGGCGGCGGTTCGTCGCCGCCCTTTTCCTCGCCAAACGCCATGCCCTGACCGTTTTCGCGGGCGTAGATGGCAAGGACGGCCGTCACGGGAATCTGGATCGCGCGGGCCACTCCGCCGAAACGGGCGCTGAATTCGATCCAGTCGTTGCCCAGCCGCAGGTCGCGTACCGCCGATGGATTGATGTTGAGTACGATCTGCCCCTCGCGGATGTGCTGCTTGGGCACGGCCACTCCCGGCGCTTCTGCGTCGACCAGAATGTGGGGCGTCAGGCCGTTGTCTTCAATCCACTCGTACAGGGCGCGGATCAGATAGGGGCGGGTTGAAGTCATGGCGGGCGGATCGTTGGCGGATCGGGGGAACGCCGTCGGAGAGCGGGCTGCCCTCCGACGGCAACAACGTCAATGCACGTCCTTCCAATACTCTTTCTTGAGCAGGTAGAACACCACGAAGGTCAAGCCCAGGAAAAGCAACACCCAGATGCCGAGCTTCTGGCGTTCCAGTTGAATGGGTTCGCCGACGTAGGCCAGGAAGTTCACCAGATCCGCCATCGACTCCCTGAACACCGGCGGACTCATGCTACCCTGTTGAGGCAGTTCGAAGCCCTTGAGCACCTTGGCTTCGTTGCCGGCATGGTCTTTGTGGACCTCGTAGACCGGTTTTTGCATCCCCTGCAATTGCCACAGCACATGTGGCATGCCGGCGTTCGGGAAGGCGGCGTTGTTCACGCCGAACGGCCGGGTGGGATCCTTGTAGAAGGTTTGCAGGTAGGTGTAAAGGTAGTCCACCCCACGGGAGCGGGCGATCAGGGTCAGATCGGGCGGGGCGACGCCGAACCAGCGTTTAGCGTCAGCCTTGGGCATGGCGTTTTTCATGGTGTCGCCAATTTTGGCCCCGGTGAAGATTAGATTCTCCTTGACCTGGTCGTCGGTCAGGCCAATGTCGCGGGCCATGCGGTTGTAGCGCTGGTGCTCGAGCGAGTGGCAACCCATGCAGTAGTTGACGTACAACTTGGCGCCCTTTTGCAACGAGGCCTTGTCGTGCAAGTCAATTGGCGCCTTCTCCAACGGAAAGCCCTCTCCGCCGGACGCGAGGCTTAGGCCCGGCAGGGCCAGGAACGCGAGTGCGATGATGATTTTTTTCATTTGGAGGTCACCCTTTCCGGCACCGGCTTGGTCTTTTCAAACCACGGCAGAACCGGCAGCACGAAGAAGAACGCAAAGTAGATCACGGAACAGACCCGGGCCAGATCGGTTCGGGCCGGGGTTGTCGGCAATGCGCCCAGATAGCCCAGGATCAGGAACGAAATCACGAACGCGGCCAGAACCAGCTTGAACAGGAATCCACGGTAGCGGATGGATTTCACTGGACTGCGGTCGAGCCAGGGCAGGAAGAACATGATCACGATGGCGCCGCCCATGGCCAGCACGCCGCCCAGCTTGTCCGGCACCGCGCGCAGAATGGCGTAGAACGGGGTGAAGTACCATACTGGGGCGATGTGCGGCGGGGTCTTCATCGGGTCGGCGGGGTCGAAGTTCGGGTGTTCGAGGAAGTAGCCGCCCATCTCGGGCATGAAGAAAATCACGATCGAGAAGAAGATCAGGAATACCGCCACGCCGACTAGATCCTTGACGGTGTAGTACGGATGGAAGGGAATACCGTCCAGCGGTTTGCCGTCTGAGCCTTTCAGCTTCTTGATTTCGACGCCGTCGGGGTTGTTGGAGCCAACTTCGTGCAGGGCGAGAATGTGGGCGACCACCAGGCCCAGCAGCACCAACGGCACGGCGATCACATGCAGCGAGAAGAAGCGGTTCAGGGTGGCGTCGGACACCACATAGTCGCCGCGAATCCAAAGCGACAGATCCGGGCCGATGCCGGGAATCGCGCTGAACAGAGAAATGATCACCTGCGCGCCCCAATACGACATCTGGCCCCAGGGAAGCAGGTAGCCCATGAAAGCTTCGGCCATCAGGGCGAGGAAGATCAGCACGCCGAAGATCCAGATCAGCTCGCGCGGCTTTTTATAGGAGCCGTAGATCAGGGCGCGGAACATGTGCAGGTAGACGACGACGAAAAAGGCTGAGGCGCCGGTGGAGTGCATATAGCGGATCAGCCAGCCCCAGTCCACGTCGCGCATGATGTACTCGACCGAGGCGAAGGCGTCGGCCGCGGCGGGTTTGTAGCTCATGGTCAGCCAGATGCCGGTCAAGATTTGGTTGACCAGCGCCAGGATCGCCAGCGAGCCGAAGAAGTACCAGAAATTAAAGTTCTTCGGCGCGTAATATTCGGTCAGATGTTCGCGGATCGACTTGGTGAGCGGAAAACGCTCGTCAATCCAGCCAACCAGACCAGTTGTGCCTTGTGTGTTCGCCATTATGCAGCCTCCGGATCAACGCCAATCAATACCCGGGAATCGTTCAGCAGCCGGTAAGGGGGAACCTCCAGGTTAAGCGGTGCGGGAACGCTCTTGAAGACTCGGCCGGCCAAATCGAAGCGGGAACCATGGCAGGGGCAGAAAAATCCCCCCTTCCAGCTTGGCCCCAGATCGGCCGGAGCCACGTCGGGTCGGAAAGTCGGCGAGCAACCCAGGTGGGTACAGATGCCGACCAGCACCAGCACGTCGGGTTTGACGGAACGATTGGCGTTCTGAGCGTATTTGGGTTGCTGGCTGGCCTCGTCGGAGTTGGGATCGCGCAGTTGATCCTTGAGTCCGGGCAGGTCATCAAGCATCTTCTTGCTGCGTTTCAGCAGCCAGACCGGTTTGCCGCGCCATTCGACGGTCATCAGGGCGCCGTCTTCCAGCTTGCTGATATCCGCTTCCACCGGGGCGCCGGCCGCCTGGGCGCGCTCGCTGGGCGACCAGGACTTTATAAATGGAACGGCGACGAACGCCACGCCAACGCCACCGACCACGGTAGCCGTGGCGGTCAGAAACCGGCGTCTGCCGAGATCGACGTCATCTACCGTACTCATAAGCAGTCTCCTGTTGTGAATTTATCGTTAGATTTGAGATGGGTTGGCAACGCAAACGGTTTGCACGGGTTTCGTGTTCACCGGAGCCGGACTGGAAGCTGTTATTGTGCCGAAACCAGCAAGCTTCGGGGGGTACGCTGGACGATGTGCGAACTCCATCGGTTTGAACTCCCGCCGTTTTCGCGGTACAGCAAAACTATAACTCAGGGAGGGTATTAGGGTCTATGCGCTTGTCGTTCATAGCCGTGAGATTCGCACGGCCGGAATGGGCCGGTGCGGGAATCACACTGGGTTGTCGATGTCGACGAACGTGAAGTTCAGCGGGAATTGCCCGGCCAGGTGCGCGCCCAGCGCCGGCAGGCCATAACGTTCGGTGGCGTGATGGCCGGCGGCGAAGAAGTGCAGGCCGTTCTCGCGGGCAATGTGGACGGTCTGTTCCGACGCTTCGCCGGTCAGAAAGGCGTCCACGCTGGCGTTCAGTGCGACCTCGATGTAAGACTGCGCGCCGCCGGTGCACCAGGCCAGGCGGTGGATTGGTGCGGCGTTGCCGGGGATGTACAGGGGTTCCCGGCCCAGCAGGGCGGCGAGTTGAGCGGCGAATTCCTCTCCACTAATCGGCGCTTCCGGTTCACCCAGCATCACCAGTCCCGGCGTCCGACCATTGCCGCCTGCGGTCCCGGTGACGGTCAGACCGAGCACCCGGGCCAGTTGGGCGTTGTTGCCAAGTTCAGGGTGGGCATCCAGCGGCAGGTGGTAGGCGAGCAGGCTGATCTCGTGGCGGAGCAGGGTGGCGAGCCGTCGCTGTTTCATGCCGATGATGCGCGGGTTCTCGCCTTTCCAGAAGTAGCCGTGATGGACCAGCACGGCGTCCGCACCACGCTCGACAGCCGCGTCCAGTAGCGCTTGGCAGGCGGTGACGCCGCCGACCAGCGTTCGCACGTCCGCCCGGCCCTGCACCTGCAAACCGTTCGGGCAGTAGTCGCTGAAGTTCTCCACCGCCAGGAGACGGTCGGTATACGCGACCAGTTCGCTCAGTTGCATGGCTTAACGTCCCGCAAGAATCTGACTCAGCGCGGCCAGGAGCGCCGCATTCTGCTCGGGGTTTCCGACCGTGATGCGCAGGAATTGCTCGATGCGCGGCAGGCGGAAATGGCGCACGATGACGTGGCGCTCGCGCAAGGAGGCGGCCAGTACGTAGGCATCCCGTTGCGGATGGCGGGCGAAGACGAAATTTGCCGCCGAGGGGAGAACCTCGAAGCCGAGGGTGGCCAGCGCGGTGACCAGTTTGGACCGGTTGGCAATCACGGCTTGGCGGGTGCGCTCGAAGTGTTCGCGGTCTTCGAACGCCGCCACCGCCCCGGTGATAGCCAGCCGGTCGAGCGGGTAGGAGTTGAAGCTGTTTTTGACCCGCTCCAGCGCTTCGATCAGTTCCGGATGGCCGACCGCCAGCCCGACCCGCAGCCCGGCCAGCGAGCGGGATTTGGAGAGCGTCTGAGTGACCAGCAGGTTCGGATGGCGATCCACCAGAGCGATGGCGGTCTCGCCGCCGAAGTCGATATAGGCTTCGTCCACCACCACTACTGAGTCCCGGTTGTGCTGCAACAGCAAGTCGATGTCTGCCAGCGGCAGCAGACAACCGGTGGGCGCGTTCGGATTGGCGAAGATGATGCCGCCGTTGGGACACAGATAATCAGCGACCCGTAGCGTGAAGTCGTCGGCCAGCGGCACGGTCGCGAAGTCGATGTGGTACAGGCCGCAGTAGACCGGGTAGAAGCTGTAGGTGATGTCCGGAAACAGCAGCGGCGCCGGATGTTGGAGCAGCGCCTGAAAGACGTGGGCCAGCACTTCGTCCGAGCCGTTACCGACGAAGACCTGTGCCGAGGTGATGCCGTAATAATCGGCGATGGCCTGCTTCAGGCGCACGGCGTTCGGATCCGGGTACAGCCGCAGGGCGTCGGACAACTCGGCCTGGATGGCTTCCAGCACCCGGGGCGAAGGCCCGTAGGGGTTCTCATTGGTATTGAGCTTGACCAAGTTGCTGAGTTTTGGTTGCTCGCCCGGCACATAGGGCGTGAGCCGATGCACCACGGGACTCCAGTAACGATTACTCATGAGTCGCTCCGCAATTGCCGCAATTCGTCAACGCTCAGGCCAGTCTTGGCGGCGATGGTGTCCAGGTCCAGCACGTCCAACAGGGCGCGGGCAATGGACAGGGCCTTTTGCCGCTGACCCTCGGCATGGCCCTCGGCATGGCCCTGTCGTTGCGCCTTGCGCAGGGCATTACGCTGATCGGCGATGAAGATTTCCCGCCGTTCCAGGTCTTCCAGTTCCTCCGGCTCCAGATTGACCCGATTGGCCAGATCGAACGCCTGTCGCAAGACGGGTACGGCAGCCCAATTGGGCGGGATCATCGTCAAGTCCGGGGCATGTTTGATGAAATACAGCCATTGCTCCAACCGACCTTCCAAGGCTTCCAGCGGTTTCTCGAACTTGGGCAGTTCGACGAACACCAGTTCCAGATCCTCGACCGGATAGTCCATCAGATAGTCCCGTTCCCGCAGCACGAAACGGCTCAGATAACGGGGATAGGATTCAAACATCACGAAATCGGTCAGGGTCAGGGCGATGACCGGATGCAGATTGAGATAGTCTTCGCCGCTCCGTAATTGGTTGGAGTAGGTCTTGGCGGCGTTGTAGAGAATCCGTTTCTCGAAGCCCTCTACGTTTAAAACCTGCATTTCGATGATTACCTCCCGGCTGTCGGTGAGCCGGGCGCGCACGTCGAGGTAGGTGTCCTTCATACCGCGAATCCGGGGGGCCAGCCAGGGGTTGAGGATTTCCAGATCAGCTATCAGCCCCCGGCTGCCGTAAAGCACGGCGTCAAGAAAATCGATCAGCACTTCGCGGCTTTGTTCCGAGCCGAAGATGCGTTTGAAGGCGAAATCGGTTTTCGGGTTGATGAAGCGCATGATTAATTTTCCTCCCGCAGTTTGGACAACGCCCGTTCGTAGGCTTTCCTGGCATTTTCATCATCGCCGGCATCGAACAGCACGTCGCGGTCGAAAAGATCATCCGGTCTGGGGTATGCCCTTCTCTTCCGCCAGCGCCCGCCAGCTCAGCACCTTGACCCCACTGCGCTCGTGGGACTCCTCCCCACCATAAACCAACCATGGCGACGCCGCTTCCTCGCCAGCGAAGCGCGCCGCCTTTCGTGCAGCGCGAAGGTAGTCTTGGGTCACCGTCTGACCGGACTTGATTTCCACCGGTTGAAGGCGCGCCCCCTGTTCGAATACCAAATCCGCTTCCAGGCCGTTGTTGTCGCGCCAAAAAAACAGATCGGCGGGTAAACCGGCATTATAGCGGGCCTTGACGAACTCACTGACGACCAGCGTCTCGAACAATGCACCGCGCAGCGGATGCAGCGCCAGCACCTGAACGGTGCGAATGCCCAACAGCCAGGCGACCAGTCCCACATCAAGAAAATACAGCTTGGGGGTCTTGACCAGCCGCTTGCCAAAGTTCCGGTGATAGGGCGGCAATAGATGCACCAGATAGCTCGATTCCAGCACCGAAAGCCAGGCGCGCGCGGTACTATGAGAAACGCCCGCCTCGCCCGCCAGCGCGCTGAGGTTGAGCATCTGGCCAGTGCGGCCGGCGCACAAGCGCAGAAAACGCTGGAACGTGGTCAGGTCCTGAACATTCAGCACCTGCCGCACATCGCGCTCGACATAGGTGGCGACGTAGCTGGCGAACCAGTCTGTCGGAGCCATCGGATAGGCATGCAGGACCGGGTAGCCTCCGGTGGTCAACATGGCGTCCAGCGTAATCGATCCTTCCCGCACCGCGGGAATTTCCTCCAGCGACAACGGCAGGAGTTGCGTGATCCCCACCCGCCCGGCCAGCGACTGGGTCACGCCCGCCAATAACCCAAACTGCTGCGATCCGGTCAGCACGAACTTTCCCGGTTGCCGCGCCGCATCGACCTGTCCCTGCAAATACGAGAACAATTCCGGCCAGTGCTGCGCCTCGTCGAAAACGGCCCCGTTCGGAAACCGCGCCAGGAATCCTCGCGGATCTTCCTGGGCAAAGGCGCGTTCGATCGGGTCTTCCAGACTGACATAAGGCCTGTCAGAGAAAATGGCCTTGGCTAAGGTCGTTTTGCCGGACTGACGCGGCCCGGTGATCGCGATCACTGGAAAGCCGACGGAAAGACGGTGAAGCGTTGAGGTAAGCTGGCGAGGAATCATGCTCGAATTATACAAATGGACGATTTAAAAATCCAAAAGTATATTTTTAATCGCAACATCCCCTCTGTTGCTTTCAGCGCATCAACCTTCCATCGATGCGCCGGAAATCCTGAACTCCGCCGACCGTGCGTGAGCGGTCAAGCCCTCGCCGCGTGCCAAGACCGATGCGGTGCGTCCCAAGGTCGCGGCGCCGGTGGGCGAACAGTGAATCAGGCTGGACCGCTTTTGGAAATCGTACACGCCCAGCGGCGAGGAAAACCGCGCGGTGCGTGAAGTCGGCAGTACGTGGTTGGGGCCGGCGCAATAATCGCCGAGCGACTCGGCGGTGTAACGGCCCATGAAAATCGCGCCAGCATGGCGAATTAGCGGCAGCAATTCCTCGGGTCGTTCGACCGACAGCTCCAGATGTTCGGGGGCGATGAAGTTGACCACCTGCGCGGCTTCGGCCAGATCGAGTGTTTGAATCAGCGCCGCCCGTCGGATCAACGAGGCTTCGATAATTTCCCGCCGCTCCATATCAGGCAAAAGCCGCGCAACAGCTTCCTGAACCCGATCCAGAAACGCCGCATCCGGGCTGATCAGAATCGGTTGGGCGTCCTCGTCGTGCTCAGCCTGCGAGAATAGGTCCATGGCGATCCAGTCGGGGTCGGTCAGCCCATCGCAGACCACCAGAATTTCCGATGGGCCGGCGATCATGTCGATGCCGACCGTTCCAAACACCTGCCGCTTGGCGGCGGCGACGTAGATGTTTCCCGGTCCGACGATCTTGTCCACCCGCGGCACGGTAGCGGTGCCGTAGGCTAGGGCCGCGACCGCCTGCGCCCCGCCGAGGGTGAAGACCCGGTCCACGCCCGCCACGGCAGCGGCGGCCAGCACCAGTTCGTTCAGTTCGCCGCCCGGCGCCGGCGCGACCATGATGATTTCCGGCACGCCGGCGACCTTGGCGGGAATGGCGTTCATCAGCACCGAGGACGGATAGGCCGCCTTGCCGCCGGGTACATACAGCCCGACCCGATCCAGCGGGGTTATCTGCTGACCGAGCACGCTGCCGTCGGCTTCGGTGAAGGTCCAAGATTCGAGTTTCTGCCGCTCGGCGTAGGCGCGGATGCGGGCGGCGGCGGTTGCAAGCGCCGCGCGTTGCTCGGTGGAAATAACGACCAAGGCCTGTTGCAGGCGGGCTGAGGTAATTACAAGCTCCGTGGCTTGCGCGACATCCAGCCGGTCGAAGCGTTGGGTGTATTCCAACAAGGCATCGTCGCCGCGCAGACGCACTTGGGCGAGAATCCCGCGCACCGTGGTGGTCACGGCTTCGTCGGCGACCCCTTCCCAAGCGGTCAGCGTTTCCAGGCGGGTCCAGAAGTCGGCGTTGACGGTACTCAGGCGTTTGATTTCCAGCATGATCGGCTTATGGTAGAGGTGGGAAAGGAACGCGCTATCAGCGGGCGACGGCGGCGGCCATGCGTTCCATGACCGCTTTGATTCGGGCGTGTTTCATCTTCATCGCGGCCTTGTTGATGATCAGCCGCGAACTGATGTCGGCGATATGTTCCAGCGGTGCCAGGCCGTTGGCTTTCAAGGTATTGCCGGTATCCACCACGTCGACGATGTAATCGGCTAGTCCGACCAGCGGCGCCAGTTCCATCGAGCCGTACAGCTTGATGACTTCCACTTGCCGGCCCCGGTCGGCGAACCAGCGCCGGGTGGTGTTGGCGTACTTGGTGGCGATGCGCGGCCGGCTCAAGCGGGGACGATGGTGGGGATCGCCGGCCACCATCAGCCGGCAGCGGGCGATGTTCAAATCCAGCGGTTCGTACAGTCCCTCGCCGCCGTGTTCCATCAGCACGTCCTTACCGGCCACCCCCAAATCAGCGGCCCCGTACTGCACGTAGGTCGGCACGTCGGTGGCGCGGAGGATGACCAGCTTCACATCGAGCTGGGAGGTGTCGAGGATCAGCTTGCGGCTGTTTTCGGGATCGTCGGTCGGTACGATCCCAGCCGCCGCCAGCAGCGGAAGGGTCTCCTTGAAAATCCGGCCCTTCGACAAGGCGATGGTCAGTAACTCGGTCATGAAGAATTCAACTCGGGGTCCGACGGATGCGCGCGCCCAAGTGCGAAAGCTTTTCCTCGATGCAGTCGTAGCCGCGATCGATGTGGTAAATGCGATCCACCACGGTGTCGCCCTCCGCGACCAGCGCCGCCAGGATCAGGCTGGCCGAGGCGCGCAGGTCAGTGGCCATCACCGGCGCGCCGGTCAGCTTGGGGACGCCAATGCTGATGGCAGTATTGCCTTCCAGTTCGATTTGCGCGCCCATCCGATGCAGTTCCTGGACGTGCATGAAACGGTTCTCGAACACCGTCTCCGTGATCATGCCCACACCCTCGGCCACGGAATTGAGGGCGACGAACTGAGCCTGCATGTCGGTCGGGAACGCGGGGTAGGGCGCGGTGCGGATGCGCACCGCCTTGGGCCGGCCGCCGTTTATGTCCACCTCGATCCAGTCGGGGCCGGTGTTGACCCAGACGCCCGCTTCCTCCAGCTTGAGCAGCACCGCCTCCAGCGTATTGGGGCGGGTGTCCTTGACCTTGACCCGGCCGCCGGTGATCGCGCCCGCGAGCAGATAAGTGCCGGTTTCGATCCGATCCGGCAGCACCTGATAGCTGGCCCCGTGCAGGCGGTCCACGCCCTCGATCACCACGGTGTCGGTGCCGGCCCCGTCGATTTTGGCGCCCATCGCGTTCAGGCAGTCGGCCAGGTCCACGACTTCCGGTTCGCGGGCGGCGTTCTCCAGGATGGTGGTGCCCTGGGCCAGGGTGGCGGCCATCAGCAGGTTCTCGGTGCCGGTCACGGTGACCAAATCCAAGACGATGTGGGCGCCCTTGAGCCGGTTGGCGCGGGCCCGGATGTAGCCGTTTTCGACCTTGATGTCGGCGCCCATCGCCTCCAGGCCCTTGATGTGCAGGTTCACCGGCCGCGAGCCGATGGCGCAGCCGCCCGGCAGCGAGACCTCGGCCTGGCCGAAGCGGGCCACCAGTGGCCCCAGCACCAGGATCGAGGCGCGCATGGTCCGCACCAGTTCGTAAGGGGCCTGGTACGTGTGGATAGAGCGGGGGTCCACCTGGATGTTCATTCGTTCGTCCACCACCAAATCCACGCCCATCCGTCCCAGCAGTTCCATGGTGGTGGTGACGTCCTGCAAATGGGGGACGTTGCGGATGATCATGGGGGCGTCGGCCAGCAGGGTGGCGGCCAGGATCGGCAGCACCGCGTTCTTGGCACCAGAGGCCCGAAGCTCGCCATGCAGCGGCACGCCGCCATTGATGATCAGTTTGCTCATGTTCGGGTGTCGTCCCTGGGGTCAGGTTTGCTGTTCTTGCCAGGCGTCCGGCGTGTAGGTTTTGAGCGACAGGGCGTGAATGTCCTCGCGTTCCAGCCGCCCGCCCAGCACCGCGTAAACTAACCGATGCTGCTGAATCAGCGACTGGCCGGCAAAGGCTTCGCTGATGACCACGGCCTCAAAATGCACGCCGTCGTCGCTGCGGACCATGGCCCGCGCGCCGGGCAATTTTTCCTCGATCAACCGCTCGATAATCCTGGGCTTGCATGTTGCTCTTCAATTCGCTCGCGAACTTTACTGATCAGGGCGGCATACCCTCGGAACAACAGGAGAGGGGGACGTGCGACCGTCAGGCGAGGGGCAATACCGTATCCAGATCGGCGACCTCGATGATCGCCCGCATTTGCGCCGGGACGTTGACGAAAACCACTACGCGCCGACGGCGCTGGACCTGGCCCAGCCATGCCACCAGCAGGGCCACGCCGGCGCTGTTGGCGCGGCTGACCCCGTTCAGGTCGATCCGGGCTGGCGGACCGGCGGCGAACAGGTCTTCGGTTGCTGCCCAAAGATCCGCGACCGAAGCGAAATCCAATTCGCCTTGAATGCGCAGGGTATCGCCGTCGTGCTCGACCGTCGCCGCCGCCATCACCGGCGCTCCCACGCGCCGTTGCGTTGTTCCAGGTCGGCGATCACCGCATCCAGGCCGTTGGCGCGAATCTGGCTCGCGAACGTCCCGCGATAGTTGGTCACCAGACTGACGCCGTCCACGGTCACGTCATAGACCTTCCAGCCCTCGGAATTGAGATGCATGCTGTAGTTGATCTGGATCGGCTGGCCGGCTTTCAACCGGACCTCGGTTTTCACCGTCGACTCACTGCCATCCGCCCCGCCCGGTTGCGGCAACACCCGGACGTCCTCGTTCGCGTATTCCAGCAGCGCCTTGGCGTAGGTGCGGACCAGCAGGGTGCGGAATTCCCCGGAGAAGCGGCGGCGCTGCTCAGGGGTGGCCTGCTGCCAGGCCCGGCCCAGCACCCAACGCGACATCAGCTCGAAATCGAAGTTGGGCAGCACGATCTGATCGACCAGCCCGTAAATCTGGCTGGAATCCTCTTTCAGCGCCACATAATTCTGTCGCAGGGCGCTCAACATCCGCGTCGAAGTGTCCTGAACCACGTCCTGCGGAGGCACGACGGCGGCCCAGAGCGCGCCGTTGACCAGCATGAACAGGAGCAAACTCAGAGCAATCACTTTTTTCATTGAACCTGACAACTCCTTCAAAAAACGCCATCACTTACCACTGACCCCTCAAGGCGTCTTGGCCGGCGGACCATCGCCCGACACCGCGTTGGTGAGCATCCGGCCGATCAGTTTTTCCAGTACCAGCGCCGACTGGGTCAGCTTGAGGGTGCTTCCGTTCTTGAGATAGTCATCCATGCCCCCTGGTTCCAATCCGACGTATTGTTCGCCCAACAGTCCAGAGGTCAGGATGCTGGCGCTGGAATCCGCCGGCAGTTGGTTGTATTTGGGATCGATGGAAAGCGTGACCACCGCTTCGTAGCTGCTGGGGTCCAGATCGATGCCGGCTACCCGGCCGATGCGCACCCCGCCCAGGGTGACCGGGGCGCGGACCTTGAGGCCACCAATATTCTCGAAGCGGGCGGTGACCTTGTAGCCCTTGTCCTCGCCCAGCTCGGCGATATTGCTGACCTTCATGGCCAGCATGAAAAAGGCGGCCAGACCCAGGGCGACGAAGGCCCCGACCGCCAGTTCCAGTTTTTTAAGGGTGACCATTGCGCCTAGACTCCGAAAAAGATGGCAGTCAACACGAAATCCAAAGCCAGCACCACGAGGGCGGTATTCACCACCGTGCGGGTGGTGGCCAGGCTGATGCCTTCCGACGTGGGTATCGCGTCATAGCCTTCAAAGACCGCGACCCAGTTGGCCACCCAGCCAAACACCACGCTCTTGATGACCACGCCGTCAATCACGTCGTCGACCAGTTCCACCCTCGACTGCATCTGCGACCAGAAGGAGCCGCTGTCCACGCCGAGTTGTTCGACGGCGACAAAATAGCCGCCCAGAATGCCAATGGCGGTGAAGATGCCAGCCAGCAAGGGCATGGCGATGAAGCCAGCGACGAAGCGCGGCGCGAAGACGCGCGCGAACGGGTCGACCGCCATCATCTGCATGCAGGCGAGTTGTTCGGTGGCTTTCATCAGGCCGATTTCCGCGGTGAGCGCCGAACCCGCCCGCGCCGCGTAAAGCAGCGCCGTCAGTACCGGCCCTAGTTCCCGCACCAGCGACAGGGCCACGACGGTGCCCAGGGTTGAGGTCGCGCCGAAATCCACCAGATTCGCGTAACCCTGCAAGCCCAGCACCATGCCCACGAACAGGCCGGACATGGCGATGATTGGCACGGACAGAACGCCCACCGAATAAAGCTGCTTGAGGATCAGGCCGGGGCGCCTGCTCAAGGCGGCCAGGGCGCCCAACAGCCGGAGCAGGAACAGAGTCGCCCGTCCCAGTCGATTGAAAAAGAACAGCGTTAATCGCCCCAGCCGCCGCAGGCCTCAATCAAGGGAGGGCTCCTTTCCCAGGGACAAATCCTCGGCATACGGCGGCGCGGGATAATGGAAGCACATCGGGCCATCGGGCAGGGCGTGTAGGAACTGTTCGACCCAGGCCGAACTGGAGCGTTCGAGCGCTTCCGGGGTGCCATGATCCACGACCAAACCGTCGGAAATCAAGTAGATGTAATCGGCGATGGAAGCGGTTTCCTTGACGTCGTGGGAGACGATGATGCTGGTCAGTCCCAATGCGTCGTTGAGCGTGCGAATCAGTTTGATCAATACGCCCATCGTGATGGGGTCCTGGCCGGAGAACGGTTCATCGTACATGATCATCATCGGGTCCAGGGCGATCGCGCGCGCCAGCGCAGCCCGTCGCGCCATGCCGCCGGACAGCTCGCTCGGCATCAACTCGCGCGCCCCGCGCAACCCGACCGCTTCCAGTTTCATCAGCACTAAGGTGCGGATCAGGTTTTCCGGCAGGCGGGTGTGCTCGCGCAGCGGGAAGGCGACGTTATCGAACACGTTCAAATCAGTGAACAGCGCACCGCTCTGGAACAGCATGCTCATGCGTTTGCGCAACTGGTACAGCTCCTTGCGCCCGAGTTCGTGAACGCAGGACCCGTCCACCTCAATCCGGCCGGCATCGGGACGAATCTGACCGCCGATCAGCCGCAGCAGTGTGGTCTTGCCGGTCCCGCTTGGCCCCATGATGGCGGTGATCTTGCCGCGCGGGATGTCCAGGTCTACGTTCTGGAAGACGATCCGGTCGCCATAGTGGAACGACAGGCCCCGCACGATCACGAGCGGGGGTTCGCCGGGCGCGGAGATGCGGGCAGGCAGGGCAGTGGCGGACATCCGGATGGAACGGGTTGCAAGCAGCGGCGGATAATGTTGATTAAAGATACATAGTCTCCCGTCAAGCCTCCGGCAAGTCAAATTAACCACCACTCATTCGTCGATTAAACTTGGCAATTCTCGTTTCATGCGACTATCTTTGAATGGTAATACCCACCGGCGCGCCAGCCCGGCGCGTGTATTCCTTCCGATCCCCATTTGCTCCGCGAGCGCATCCAGCGCCCCAACCCCGGTTTACGAGCCGGTCACGGCGGCGCGGGACAGTTTATACTCTGGCGAAGTCGGAGGGGGTCCGATACTCACTCAACCATCATGCAAAGGTAGGATCATGGCGAAGAAGTACATTTACAAATACACCGAAGGGGATGGCAAGAACAAGATGCTGCTGGGCGGCAAGGGCGCCAACCTGTGCGAAATGACTCAGATCGGTCTGCGGGTGCCGCCGGGCTTCGTGATCAGCACCGAGGCTTGTCTGGACTACATCGCCAACAACCGCCTGCCCGAGGGGTTGATGGGGAACGTGCGGGAACACATGGCCTGGCTGGAGCAGGAAACCGGCAAGCAGTTCGGTGGCGCCAGCAATCCGCTATTGGTGTCGGTGCGCTCCGGTTCGGCCATGTCCATGCCGGGTATGATGGATACCATTCTGAACCTCGGTTTGAACGAATCCACCCTGGCCGGATTGATCAAGCTGACCAGCAACGAGCGCTTCGGCTACGACGCCTATCGCCGCTTCATCCAATTGTTCGGCAAAATCGCGCTGGGCATCGATGATCACTTCTTTGACGACCACTTCGAGGCGATCAAGCGCCGCGCCGGCGTGAAGTACGATGTGGGTCTGACCGCCGAGGATCTTCGGGATATTGGGCAACTGTTCCTGCAGGTGGTTCAGGAGCAAACCGGTCGGCCTTTCCCCCAGGACCCCTTCGAACAACTGGAACTGGCCATCAAGGCGGTATTCAACTCTTGGATGGGCCAGCGAGCGGTGGATTACCGCCGCGAGTTCAAGATCACTTCGGACATGGCCAACGGCACCGCGGTCAACATCGTCACCATGGTGTTCGGCAACATGGGCAACGACTGTTCCACCGGCGTCGGTTTCACCCGCGATCCCGGCACCGGCGAGAATGTGATGTACGGCGAATACCTGGTCAACGCCCAGGGCGAGGACGTGGTGGCCGGCATCCGCACCCCCAAGCCGGTCGCGGCGATGAGGGACGAAATGCCGGGGTTGTACTCGCAACTCGTCGAACTGCGCAACAAGCTGGAAGGCCATTACCACGAAGTGCAGGACTACGAGTACACCATCGAGAAGGGCGTGCTCTACTGCCTGCAAACCCGCAACGGCAAGATGAACGCCCAGGGCATGGTGCGCAGCTCGGTGGAAATGGCCAACGAGGGCTTGGTCAGCCGCGAGAAGGCGCTATTGCGCATCGATCCCGAGTCGCTGGAACAAATGATGTTTCCACAGCTCGATCCCAAACAGAAGGCGGCCCCGGTGGCGCAGGGCATGGGCGCTTCCCCGGGCGCGGCTTCCGGCAAGATCGTGTTCGATGCCGATACCGCCGTGAAGCGCGGGCGCGGCGACAACGAGAAAATCATCCTGGTACGCGAGGAAACCAAGCCGGAAGACATCCACGGCTTCTTCGCCTCGGTCGGCATCCTGACCAGTCGCGGCGGCAAGACCTCGCACGCTGCGGTGGTGGCTCGCGGCATGGGCAAGCCCTGCGTGGTGGGCGCGGAAGAAATTCTGGTCAACGTCCATCAGCGCCAGGCGATCATCGGCGACAAGGTGCTGCACGAAGGCGATGTGGTCACCATCGACGGCAGCTCCGGGCGCGTGTTCCTCGGCGAAATTCCCACCGTCGAGCCGGAATTTACCCCGGAACTGCGTACCCTGCTGAGCTGGGCCGATGAGGTCGCTACCCTCAAGGTGATGGCGAATGCGGACACCCCGGACGCCGCCCAGCGCGCCTCCAACTACGGCGCGATGGGCATTGGCCTGTGCCGCACCGAGCGGATGTTCAATGCTAAGGAGCGGTTGCCCATCGTGCTGGAGATGATTCTGGCCGAGACCACCGAGGACCGCGAGGCCGCGCTGGGCAAGTTGCTGCCGATGCAGCGCAGCGACTTCAAGGAAATCTTCCGGGTGATGGCGCCGCGTCCGGTGACCGTCCGCTTGCTCGATCCGCCGATTCATGAGTTCCTGCCTTCCGAGCAGACCTTGATCGACGACATCGAGCATCTGCGCCATCTGCGCCAAACCGCGCAGGGTCTGGAGGCGATCAGTCAGATTCTCAGCCAGGTGAATCCGAAGGCGGTCGAGCAGCTCGGTATTCTCAATGACAGTCATCTGGTGTCCGACGTGCTGGCCAAGAAGGAAGAGATCCTGCATAAGGCCCGCGCCCTGCATGAAATCAATCCGATGCTGGGCCATCGTGGCGTCCGGCTGGGTCTGACCTATCCCGAGATTTACAAGATGCAGATCCGCGCCATTCTGGAAGCGGCGGCGGAATGCATCCAGGAGAAGGTCGACGTTCACCCGGAAATCATGGTGCCGCAGGTCTGCACCGTGGAGGAGTTGACGCGGGTGCGCGCCCTGGTCGATGAAGTGTTGCCAGAGGTCGAGGCCAAGTACGCGGTCAAGGTGCACTTCGAGTTCGGCACCATGATGGAAGTGGTGCGGGCCTGCCTGCGTGCCGGCGAAATCGCCGAAGTGGCCGAATTCTTCTCCTTCGGCACCAACGACCTCACTCAGGCCACGTTCTCGTTCTCCCGCGAGGATGCCGAGAACAAGTTCCTGCCGTTCTACAACGAGTCGGGCATTTTGAAGGACAATCCGTTCGAGGCGCTGGATACCAAGGGCGTCGGCCAGTTGATGTCGCTGGCGGTGACCAACGGGCGCAAGTCCCGGTCCGGCCTCACGGTTGGCATTTGCGGCGAACAGGGCGGCCATCCGCGTTCGATGCGCTTCTGCCACTACGCCAACCTGACTTACGTGTCCTGCTCGTCGCCGCGGGTGCCGATTGCGCGGTTGGCGGCGGCGCACGCCAAGCTGCTAGAAGGGGATTATCAACCCTAAACGGTTGATGCACCGGCGGCGCGAATTCGCGTCGCCGGTTGGAAACGCCAGGGGCGGCTTTTGCCGCCCTTGTGTTTCATGTTGCAACGACAGCTTTAGGACGGATTAGGCGCTAAGAGCCTAACGATCATTTCACTTGGCATTGACACCCCCAACGATGAAAGTCCAGTACTTTCATGGCAACCCGATCATCACTGCTTTTGCCAAGCTAGCCTCCATTCATTCCGATCAGAATAATGGCTATATTCGATCCATTCAAAAACTTGAAGAGCATGATGAGAACAATAGGCGAAAATAATAATGCAAGTTTTTGATATTAAAAAACTATGAAAACCTGGATTTCTGTAGAGGATACGATCCATGTTTCTGATGCCGAGGATTAATATGATTGCTTGGTTGCTCTATTGGATAATTTCATTGATGAGGTCGGTGAAGATGATAATTCTCCTTTCGCGTCAATGATGGAGATCATTGGGGTATTTATCGTAGACTTCGAAAACATCCATGCGCCTGAGCTGAATTGATGAGTAGTGAGTGTGGCGTAATCCAGAATTCATAACCCTGAATGCACTTCTCTAGATAATTTGGTTTGAACGATAGTTCTGCAATCCAGAGAGAGGTTCCCATGCGTTGGAGAACGGGTAGAGAAAGCGACAATGTTGAAGATCGACGAGGTCTACGGGCCGCGCCTACCATTGCGGGCGGCGGTATCGGCACCCTCATCATCGTGCTCCTTGCCATGTACTTTGGCGTTGACCCCAGCATGCTGCTGCAAGGTGGGCCCCAAAGCGGTGTATCATCCCAACAGCCGGTTGCCGTGCCTCCTGGTCAGGACGATGCGGCCAGGTTTGTCTCAGTAGTGCTGGCCGACACCGAGGATACCTGGCAAAGCCTGTTTCGTCAGATGGGCAGCGCTTACCAGGAGCCGAAGCTAGTGCTGTTCTCGGGCGCGGTGCAATCGGCCTGTGGCTTTGCCCAGGCCGCGGTCGGCCCGTTTTACTGCCCGGCGGACCAAAAGGTCTACATCGACTTGGTTTTTTACCAAGAACTCAAAAACCGCTTCCAAGCCCCTGGCGATTTTGCCCAAGCTTACGTGATTGCCCACGAAATTGGGCATCACGTGCAAAATCTGCTTGGAATCTCGGACAAGGTAGAGTCTATGCGCGCCCGCGCTGGCGAGGCGGAAGGCAACGCCTTGTCGGTGCGCCTGGAATTACAGGCGGACTGTTTCGCCGGGGTTTGGGCCTATCACGCTCACAAGGCCCGTCAGATACTGGAGTCGGGCGACATCGAGGAAGGACTGAACGCGGCGAGCGCCATTGGCGATGACCGCTTGCAAATGCAGGCCAAGGGTTATGTCGCGCCAGACTCCTTCACCCACGGCAGTTCCGGTCAACGGGTGCGCTGGTTCAAACGGGGCATCGCCGGTGGGGATCTGCGCCAGTGCGACACCTTCAGTGCCGCGCAATTGTAGTTGAACCGTCTCAATGCTTGTCCACCACGATAAGCTAAAAGAGCTTGCCAGCCGGGTCTTGGCGATTGAAGCGGAAGCCATCACCCGGCTCGCCGCGCGGATCGATGATCGATTCGTCGAAGCCTGCCGGTTGATGTTGAGCTGTCAGGGCCGCATCGTGGTGCTCGGCATCGGCAAATCCGGCCACATTGGCGGCAAGATCGCCGCGACCCTGGCCAGCACCGGTACCCCGGCCTTCTTCGTCCACCCCGCCGAGGCCAGCCACGGCGACATGGGCATGATCACGGTCCAAGATGTGGTGGTGGCGCTGTCCAATTCCGGCGAAACCGATGAAATCCTCACTCTTTTGCCCCTGATCAAACGGTTGGGCGTGCCACTGATCGCCCTCACTGGCAATCCCGATTCGACGCTCGCCACAACGGCCGATGTTCACCTCGATGTCAGCGTCCCCCAGGAAGCCTGTCCCTTGGGGCTGGCACCGACCTCCAGCACCACCGCGACCCTGGCGATGGGCGACGCCTTGGCGGTGGCGCTGCTGGAGGCGCGCGGCTTCACCGCCGAGGATTTCGCCCGTTCCCATCCGGGCGGCCGGCTGGGCCGTCGCCTGCTGCTGCTAACCGACGATGTGATGCATACCGGCGATCGGATGCCGTGCAGCGCGCCGGATGATTTGCTCAAGGACGCCCTGTTGGAAGTGAGTCGCAAGGGGCTGGGGACGACGGTGGTGGTGGACGGAGACCAGCGGGTGCTGGGCGTGTTCACCGACGGGGACCTGCGCCGGGCGCTGGACCGGCAGGTGGACGTTCATTCCGCCCGTGTCGCCGAGGTCATGACCCGCAACTGTAAGACCATCGCTCCCGGCACTCTGGCCGCCGAGGCGCTGCAAATGATGCAGCAATACAAGATAAATGCACTACCGGTGGTAAACTCCGTCGGGAAACTGGCCGGCGTGCTGAACATGCACGATCTGTTGCGCGCTGGCGTGTTGTGATCCCCGACCAACCGGCGAGAGTCCCGCGATGCGCGATGTGGCAAGCAAGGCCGCCCAGATTCAATTGGTGATTTTCGACGTGGACGGCGTGTTGACCGATGGTCGTTTGTATCTTGGCAACGATGGCAACGAGTACAAAGCCTTCCACATCCGCGACGGTCACGGCATCAAGATGCTGCTCGATGCCGGCATCGAAGTCGCCATCATCTCCGGCCGCCACGCCGCCTCGGTCGAGCGGCGCATGACCGATCTCGGCATCCACCATGTCTGCCTGGGCGTGCAGGACAAGCTGGCGGCGTTCAACCGCCTGCTGGTCCGGCTCGGCTTGACCGCCGAGCAGGCAGCGTTCGTGGGCGACGATCTGATCGACCTGCCGGTGATGAGCCGGGTGGGATTGGCCATCGCCGTGCAGGACGCCGATCCGTTCGTCCGACAGCACGCCCACTGGCAAACCCCTAGCCGGGGCGGAAACGGCGCGGCGCGCGATGTCTGCGAACTGCTGCTGGAAGCGCGGGGCCAACTGGCGACTCTGCGCGACCGGTATCTTTGAGAACGAGCGGTGGCGTGACGGCGCGCGGCATTCTATCCCTGACCGGACTAGCGCTTCTGGCGGGCCTGAGCTACGGCCTGCTGCGGTGGGTGGAATCCTCGTTGCGGGGACCGGCCCCGCCCGAGAGCCAGGCCCCGGTTTTGACCATCGAGCGGTTCCGGGCGGTGCGCCTGAACATCGCCGGGGTCCGGGAATACGTGGTGGAAGCGCCCCGCCTGTGGCAGTTGCCCGGTCAAGGCGGCATCCGGATCGAGCAACCGGTTCTGGACTGGTATCAGCCGGATGGCCGGATTCGTGAATGGCGGTTGCTGGCCGAACAGGGTTGGATCGCCGCCGACAACCAGACGGCGCACCTCGAAGGCGAGGTGGTCATGAACCGAACCGCCGAGAGTGGCAAACCCCCCGCCACGATCACCACCCGGGACGTGCTGGTTCAGTTAGCCGAACGCTATGCCGAGACGGCCGCGCCGGTTTTGGCGGTGACGCCCGGCGGCCAATTCCACGCCATCGGCGCACGTGCCTGGCTGAACCAGGAACGGCTGGAACTGCTTTCCGAAGTGAGAGGCTCCTATGAACCCCCCAAGCGTTAAATTCGGACTCGCGACCGCGCTGGCGCTGGTGGCGCCAATGGCCGCGGCCTTGCCGGAAGACCGCGCGCAGCCCATTCATCTGGAGGCCAGCCGGGGCCAGTTGGATCAGAAGACCGGCGTCAGCGTCTACGAAGGCAACGTGGTCATCACCCAGGGTACGATGCGACTGACCGCCGACACCGTCACCATCTACGTCAAGGATAATAATTTCCAGCGAATGGAAGCGACCGGCGCGCCTGCGAACCTGCGTTACAAACCGACGGCGGACAAGCCGGAAATCCAGGGCGCCAGCCAGCGGGTCGAATACGATGTCGCGGGCGCCAAGGTCATCATGAGCGGCGGCGCCCGGCTGACCCAGGGGCAGGACGTATTCACTGGCGACCGGGTGGAATACGATCTCAAGGGCGACGTGGTGCGAGCGCGCGGCGCTGGCGACAACGGCCGGATCCAGTTCACCATCCAGCCACGAACGTTGAATGCAACGCCGGCCGCCAAGAAACCCTGAATATGACTCGGTTAATCGCCAAGGAAATCGTCAAATGCTACCGGAAGCGGGTGGTGGTGGACGCCGCCTCGCTCGAAGTCGCCAGCGGTGAAGTGGTCGGGTTGCTGGGGCCGAACGGCGCCGGCAAGACCACCTGCTTTTACATGATGGTCGGCCTGATTCACTGCGACGAGGGGCGGGTGCTGCTGGACGAGCGCGACCTCACTCAGCTACCGATGCATCCCGGGCGCGGCTGGGGGTTGGTTATCTGCCGCAGGAGCCGTCGGTGTTCCGCCGGCTGACGGTGCTGGACAACGTGTTGGCGATCCTGGAAACCCGCCGCGATCTGAGTCGCGCCGACCACCGCCCCGTGGCCGAGGAACTGCTGCACGAGCTGCACGTCGGCCACCTGGGCGACAACCTGGGCATCAGCCTGTCGGGCGGCGAGCGCCGGCGGGTGGAAATCGCCCGGGCGCTGGCGGCTAACCCGGCCTTCATGCTGCTCGACGAGCCCTTCGCCGGCGTGGACCCCTTGTCGGTACTGGATATCCAGCGCATCATCGAACATCTGCGCGAGCGCCGCATCGGGGTACTGATCACCGACCACAACGTCAGGGAAACCCTCGGCATCTGCGATCGCGCCTACATACTCAACGAAGGCCGGGTGATCGCGGAGGGCGATCCTGCCGCCATTCTCGCCAACCGGCAGGTCCGGCAGGTCTATCTGGGCGAATCGTTCCAGTTGTGACCGGCCGGCGGGCGCCATCCGCGCTGTCATGACGCGTAAAACCGACTAGAATAAGGGGTAGATTGGGTTTCACGGCAGCAGGGCAAGATTGAATTGTTATGAGACAGTCACAGTCATTGCAACTACGCCTGGGTCAGCAACTGACGATGACCCCCCAACTGCAACAGGCGATCCGTTTGTTGCAGTTGTCCAGCCTGGATCTTCAGGCGGAGGTGCAGACTATCCTCGACTCCAACCTGATGCTGGAGCGGAGCGACGAACCGCAGGATTTGCCGGTTCAACCAGAGACTCTGGCCGCCCAGGCTACGGCGGATACCCGCGCCGAAACCGAACTCAATGCCACGCCGGCCGACACCACCCTGCCGGACGAGCTGCCGGTGGACAGTGCCTGGGAAGATATTTACGAGTCGTATGACGGTGAGACCCGTTATTCGCGCGGCGAGGACGAGGACTGGGATCCCTACGAGCGCTACGCTGGCGCCGGCGAATCCTTGCGTGACTATCTGTATTGGCAGATGCGGCTGACCCCGTTCAACGAACGCGACATGGCGCTCGCCACCGCGATCATCGATGCGATCGACGAGTCCGGCTATCTGACCCAGTCGTTGGAGGAGATTCGCCAAGGACTGCCAGGCGAGTTCGCGGTGACCCCGACCGAGGCCGAGGCGGTGCTCAAGCTGGTGCAGCACTTCGATCCACAGGGCGTCGGCGCCCGCAATCCGGCGGAATGCCTGCTGTTGCAGTTGGAAGCCCTGCCGGAGGATACCCCGTGGTTGTCCGAGGCCCGCATTCTGGTCGGGCAGCATCTGGAACTGCTGGCCGACCACGATTTCAACGCCCTGATGCGGCGGCTCAAGGTGTCGCGCGAGGCGCTGCAGGGGATCATCGGCCTGATTCAGTCGCTGGATCCGCACCCCGGCGCCCGCATGTCCAGCGCCGCGCCGCAATACGTGATCCCCGACGTGCTGGTCTACCGCCAGCGCGGTGCGTGGCGGGTCGAACTGAATCCCGAAAGCACGCCCAAATTGCGGATCAACGCCCGTTACGCTGCCTTGACTCGCCGCGCCGGTCAGAACGGCGACGCCGCCTGTCTCAGAAACCATTTACAGGAAGCGCGCTGGTTTCTGAAAAGCCTGCAAAACCGCAACGAGACTCTGCTCAAGGTGGCAACCTGCATCGTCGAACGCCAGCGCGAGTTCCTGGAGCTGGGCGACGAACACATGAAACCGCTGATCTTGCGCGACATCGCCGAGGTGCTGGGCATGCACGAATCCACTATCTCGCGGGTGACCACGCAGAAGTACATGCATACCCCACGTGGCCTCTACGAGCTGAAGTATTTTTTCTCCAGCCACGTTGGCACCAGCGATGGCGGCGAGTGTTCCTCCACCGCCATCCGCGCCATGATCCGCAAGCTGATCCAGGCCGAGGATCCCGGCAAGCCGCTCAGCGACCACCGGATCGCCGAACTGTTGGGAGCGGAAGGGATTCAAGTGGCGCGGAGGACGGTGGCAAAATATCGGGAAGCGATGGCTATTTCTTCGTCCTCGGATCGTAAACGCCTCGTCTGAGCGACGGGGATTTCCGCCCCGCGAGGGGCAACAATGAGGTTCGGGGGCGCGCTAAAGCGGCGGTTCGAGAAACCACAACGCCTAATCCGCCGCCGCGGGCGCCATGCCAGGAGCATCGGTTCCGACCTCCATCACGAAGCGAGAACTGTCAATCAGGAGTCCATGCGATGCAAATCAAACTGAGCGGACACCATGTGGAAATCACCCAGGCGCTGCACGACTACGTGCACGACAAGCTGGAGCGCATCGAACGGCATTTCGACAACGTCACCAGCGCCAAGGTGATCCTCAGCGTCGAGAAACTGCGCCAGAAAGCCGAGGCGACCATTCACGTGGCGGGTAACGAGATCTACGCCGACGCGGTGGATGAAGACCTGTACGCCGCCATCGACGCCCTGAGCGACAAGATCGACCGTCAAATCAAGAAGCACAAGGAAAAAATGACGGAAAAGCATCGCGGCGAAAAGGCGCGCGATTATCCCCAACCTTGAGGGCGCGGGCACGGCGATGGACATTACAGACCTGATTAGCCGCGAACGGATCGTCTGCGATAGCGAGGTGACCAGCAAGAAGCGGGTCATCGAGGTGCTGAGCGAACGACTCGCCACGGGGCAAGCCGATCTGACAGCCCGGCTGATCTTCGACAGCCTGATTGGTCGGGAGCGCCTGGGGAGCACGGGTCTGGGCCATGGGGTGGCCTTGCCCCATGGCCGGTTTAGCCAGAGCCTGAAAGCGATCGGCGCCTTCATCAAGCTCAAGCAGGGCGTGGATTTCGACGCCATCGACCGGCAACCGGTGGATCTGGTTTTCGGCCTGTTGGTGCCGGATCACTTTACCGACGAGCATCTCAAGATTCTCTCCTACCTGGCGGAAATGTTCAGTGATCAGACCTTTTGCCGGCAGTTGCGGGAGACCGTCTCCGATCGGATGCTGTACGAACGACTCCGGGATTGGCGACCCGCCACATCGGTTCCGCCATGAATCCACCCGTGCGCGCGCAAGCGGTCTTCCAGAGCTTGGAAACCGTAATGGAATTACGATGGCTTGGCGGCATGACCGGGTCGGAGCGCATCCTGTGGTCGCCTGGCGAAACCAGCGCGCCGTTCTATGGGCGGCTGAACTGGATCAACCCCCCTCGCCTGCAAATCGTCGGTCACGAGGAGAGCGTCTTTCTTAGCCGGCTGGAACCGGCGACGCGGGAGGGATTGATCCGCTTTCTGCTGGGGTTATCGTCCGGCACGATCCTGGTGTGCGGCGAGCCGGACCAAGCCAGGGCGTTGCAGCCCGGCGCCGATGCGGCCGGCATCCCGCTCTGGTACACGCCGGCCCCGCCGGCGGTCGTCCTGGAGCGGCTGTTCAGTTATCGGCACGGTCTGGATGCGTCCACCGTGATGCATGGCGAACTGCTGGAAGTGTTCGGCATGGGCGTGATGATCACCGGCGGCAGCGGCATCGGCAAGAGCGAGCTGGCCCTGGAATTGATCAGTCGCGGCCACCGCCTGATCGCCGACGACACCCCAACCCTGACCCGGGTGACGCCAGAAATCCTGGAAGGCACCTGCCCGCCGACGCTCGGCGATCTGCTGGAGGTTCGAGGGTTGGGGATTCTGAATATCCGGCGCATGTTCGGAGACAGCGCCATCAAACGCAACAAGCGGGTGCGGTTGATCATCCGCCTGGTCAAGCAGGAGGAAATTGCCACGCCGGCCGAAACCCGGTTACAGGGCATGCGCGACACCCAGGTCATTCTGGGCATCGATGTGCCAACGATTACCCTCCCGATCGCGCCTGGCCGCAACCTGGCGGTGCTGGTGGAATGCGCGGTGCGCGATCACATCCTGCGGCTGAACGGCTACCGCGCAGAAGAGGACTTGATGGCGCGCATGGAAAAAGCCATGGCGAGGGCCGCCACATGCGAATAATCATCGTCAGCGGCCTGTCGGGGTCCGGCAAGACCATCGCATTGCAGACCCTGGAAGATCTGGACTACTACTGCGTCGATAATCTCCCGTTCAAGCTGATTCTCCCGCTGGCGCGGGAAATCCTCGTTTCCAGCGATATTTTGCCCCCGGTGGTGGCGGTGGGGGTTGACGCGCGCAATTTCATCGACGAGCTGAACCATTTTCCCGCGACGCTGGCCGAACTGCGCGCCAGCGATCTGACCGTGGAGGTACTGTTCCTGCAGGCCGACGATGAGATTCTGCTCAAGCGCTATAGCGAAACCCGCCGCCGGCATCCCCTGGATCTGGGCAGTGTCCCGCTGCGGGAGGCGATTCGGCAGGAACGGCATTTGCTGGAGCCGATCGTCGCCTGCGCCGACCTGATTGTCGACACCAGTGATACTAACATCTACCAGTTGCGCGAACTTCTGCGCGCCCGCCTGTACGATACCCCGCGCGAGGCGATGTCGCTGCTGTTTGAATCCTTCGGCTTCAAGAACGGGGTGCCGGCCGATGCCGATTTCGTTTTCGACGTCCGCTGTCTGCCCAATCCGCACTGGGAGCCGCAGTTGCGCCCGCTGACCGGACTCGAACGGCCGGTGGTCGAATTTCTCGAGCGCCACCCGGAGGTGATGGAGATGGTCGCCGACCTGCGTCGATTGCTGGAGACCTGGCTGCCGCGGTTCGAGGCTAGCGATCGCAGCTATTTGACTGTCGCCATTGGTTGCACCGGCGGCCAGCACCGCTCGGTATATTTCGCCGATGTCCTGGCCCGTCATTTTGGCGGAATGCGCGACTATGTCATGGTCCGTCATCGGGAACTAAAATGAAGAACAAGTCCACGCCGTCATGCCGAGCACCGACCACGGGAATGCCATGGTGTTGAAACGGGAAATTGTCATCATCAACAAGCTGGGGTTGCACGCCCGCGCCGCCGCCAAGTTTGTCACCTTGGCGGCTGGCTTCGATGCGGAGGTCCGGCTGTTGCGTGGCGGACGCGAAGTCAATGGCAAGAGCATCATGGGGGTGATGATGCTGGCCGCCGCCCGCGGCGCGCGACTGGAGTTGTGCGCCAGTGGTCCCGAGGCCGAGCAGGCGCTCGAACATCTTGATGACCTGGTTCGTCGCCGTTTCGACGAGGACGAGTGAGAGGGTTTCTCCATGCCGTTTTCACTGCATGGCATCGGGGTTTCTCGGGGATACGCCATCGGCAGAACCTATCTGCTGGAGCGCAACCAACCGGAAATCACCGAGTACACCATCCCGGAAACGATCGTCGAGGATGAGGTCCAGCGGTTCCTGAATGGCTTATCGGTGGCTCGGCGGCAGTTGCGCGACATCCGGATGCGGATTCCGGCGACGGCACCCGGCGATATCACCGCCTTCATTGATACCCACCTGCTGATGTTGGAGGATGTCACCTTCACCGAGGCGCCGATCCGACTGATCCGCACCCACCGTTGCAATGCCGAATGGGCGCTGAAAATCCAGCGCGATTCCCTGGTGCAGGTGTTCGATGACATGGACGATCCGTATTTGCGCACCCGCAAGGACGACGTCGACCATGTGGTGCGGCGGATCCAGCGGATTCTGCTGGCCGAGGATCCGGCCTATATCAACGATCCCGACTATGCCGAACTGGTGGCCAGCCGGCTGGAAGGCCGGATCGTGATCGCGGACGACCTCACGCCGGCCGACACCATCCTGATGCAGCACCAGGGCGTATTGGCGTTCGTCACCGAGTATGGTGGTCCGCTGTCGCACACCGCCATTCTGGCGCGCAGCCTGGGGATTCCGGCGGTGGTGGGCGCCCGCAACTCCCGCGCTTATCTGGGTAACAACGAGCCGGTGATCGTGGATGGCCGCCAGGGGGTGATCCTGGTCGGGCTGGACGAGCGCATCCTGCGCTATTACCGCCACAAGCAGCAGGAAGAGCGCCGCGAGCAACGCGAACTGAACAAGCTCAAGGGCAAGCCGGCGTTGACCCGCGACGGGGTGTTGATTCGCCTCCACGCCAACATCGAGCTGCCCGAGGATGCGGTCGCGGTGCGGGAGGTGGCGGCCGATGGCATCGGGCTGTATCGGACTGAGTTTCTGTTCATGAATCGTCCCGACTTCCCCGATGAGGAGGAGCATCTTGCGTCCTATCTGCACGTCATCAAGACCCTGGAGGGCATGCCGATCACCATCCGCACCTCCGATCTGGGCGCGGACAAGCAGGTGGACGGTGGGCGCGGGGGGCCGGTTTGCACCAATCCGGCGCTGGGCCTGAGGGCGATCCGGATGTGCTTGAAGGACTTGGGCATGTTTCGCCCGCAGTTGCGCGCCATTCTGCGAGCCTCGGCCCACGGCCCGGTGCGGATGATGATCCCGATGCTCTGCGCTATCCAAGAGGTGTTTCAGGTCTTGCGGCTGGTGGAGGAGACCAAGCAGGAGTTGCGCGACCGCGGTCTGGCGTTCGACGAGCGGATGCCGGTCGGCGGGATGATCGAGATTCCGGCGGCAGCGGTGTGCGCGGACCAGTTCGCCCGCTACATGGATTTCCTGTCCATCGGCACCAACGATCTGATTCAGTACACCCTGGCGATCGACCGGGTGGACGACGAGATCAACTATCTCTATGACCCGCTGCACCCGGCGGTGTTGATGCTGATCCGCAACACCCTGCGCGCCGGGCGCCGGGCCGGAATTCCGGTCAGTCTGTGCGGGGAAATGGCCGGCGATCCGCGCTACACTCGCCTGCTGCTGGGGCTGGGCCTGACCGAGTTCAGCATGCATCCGAGCAACCTACTGGAGGTCAAGCGCGCGATTCAGGGCAGTGATGTCGGCGAGCTGACCGAGATGATCCGGGGCCTGCTGCGGACCATCGACGCCGACCAGTACGCTGAAATTCTCAAGGGCATCGCGCAGAATTGACCGTGGTCGCCACGGATGCCAGCGGCAGCAATGCTTTGACGAACCTCAACTCTGCATCAACGTCACCATACGGCGAAACCGCAGCAGAGCGATGACGAAAAACACCGCGCCGCTGGCGGCGACGGCCGCGAAATTCGGCCACACCACGGCAAAGCCGGCGCCCCGGTACAAAATTGCCTGAGCGAAGCTGACGAAATGAGTGGACGGCGAAAGCTGCATGAGCGCCTGCAACAGTTCCGGCATACTATCCAGCGGGGTGGTGCCGCCCGAGAGCAAGTTCATCACCATGAACACCGGAATAGCCAGCAGGCCGAACTGGGGCATGGAACGGGTGAGCGTGGCCAGGAAGATCCCGAGCGCCGTCACCGAGAACAGGTAGATCACCGTCCCCGCCACGAACAGCGGGATGGAACCCGCGATCGGGACTTGCAGCCAACCCTGCACCACCCCGTACAGCGACAAGACGGCGGCAACCACGATCACCAGGCCGTTGGCCCAGATCTTGGCCAGCATGATCTCGGCAGGCCGCAGCGGCATGACCAGCAAATGCTCGATGGTGCCGTGCTCGCGCTCGCGGATCAGCGCGGCGCCGGTGAGGATGATCGCCAGCAGGGTGATGTTGTTGATGAGCTGCATCACCGCCAAAAACCAGCTTGATTTCAGGTTGGGATTGAATTGCGCCCGGACGACGAGATCGACCGGCAACTGCGGCTCGCCTTCCCGCCCTTGGGCGAACGCCAGGATTTCCTGGGCGATGATGTGTTGCAGATAGCTGGCGCCCATGCCCGCCTGACTCATGGCGGTGGCATCCACGTTGATCTGGATGGCGGGTTGCCGGCCCGCGCGTACATCCGCCTGGAAGTTGGGCGGAATATCGATCACGAAGGTATACCGCCCCGCGTCCATGGCCGCGTCGAGATCCGCCACCGCCAGTCGGGCGGGGGGCTGGAAGTAGGGTTGCAGCAGCGCATCCTGGATCCGCTGGGACAGCGGGGAGCGGTCTTCATCGATGAGGGCGACGGCGGCGTTGGCCACTTCCGTGGAGGCCCCCGTGGCGACGGCATAAATCGCGAGGGTGAAGACGTAGACGATCAACAACACCATCACCCGGTCGGAGCGCAAGCTGAGCAGTTCCTTGACGCCCAGCCGGTAGATGTTCGCCAGGGATTTGCCCATGATCAACGTTCCTGGGTTTTGAGCAGCGCCAGGCTCAGGCCGAGAAACACCCCGAAAAAAGCCGCCAGCGCCAGATAGTTGACGGCCAGATCGGCGAATCCCAGCGCCTTGGCGAAGGTACCGACGCTGATCTGCTGAAAATAGACGCTGGGGAAACTGTAGCCCATCGCCTTGGCGCTCCCCGCCAAGGAGGAGACTGGTTTGAGCAAGCCGGAGAAGTTGACCGCTGGGATGATCACGATCACCGCAGTGGCGAACAGGGCGGCCACCTGCGTTCGCACGAAGGTGGACACCAGCAGGCCGAACCCGGTGGTCGCCACGACGTACAGCAGAGCGCCCACCGCCAGCGCCGGGAAGCTGCCCTTGACCGGCACCCGAAACAGCACGAGCGCCAGCGCCAGCAGGCTGAGGAAATTGACGAAGGCAATGGCGATATAGGGCAGTTGCTTGCCGAGCAGAAATTCCAGCCGGGTCACCGGGGTGGCGTAGAGGTTGGTAATCGAGCCCAGTTCCTTCTCCCGCACCACCCCCACCGCCGTCAGCATGGCCGGGATCAGCACCAGCAGCAGCATGACGACGCCGGGCACCATGGCGAACACGCTCTGGAAATCCTGGTTGTAGCGGAACCGGGTTTCGATGTCGGCGGGCAGCAACGTCGTGTCCTGGCCGGCGCGCTGAGCCAGATCGGCCAGATACTGGAGATGGATACCCTCAACGTAGCCACGGCTGGTCTCGGCCCGGAACGGCATGGCCCCGTCCAGCCAAACGCCCACCTGCGGACGGGCGCCGCGCTTGAGATCCTTACCAAACGCTGGCGGCAGGGCGATGGCCACTTTCAATTCGCCGCTGCGCAGACGTTGCTCCAGTTCGGCCGCATCGCGTAGGGGCGGCCGTTCCTCGAAGTAACGGGAACCCTGAAAGTTTTCCAGATAGGTCCGACTTTCCGGGGTTTGATCGCGGTCCAGCACGGCATAGGGCAGCTTCTCCACATCGAAGGAGATGCCGTAGCCGAACACGATCATCAGCAGGACCGGTCCCAGTAGGGCAAAACCCAGGCGGATCGGATCGCGACCGATCTCCATCGCTTCCCGGCGCGCATAGGCCCACAAGCGGCCGAGATCGAAAGCGCGGCGCTTCGGCTGAGGGGGATGAGCAGTGGGTGCGGGTGCGGGTGCCGGCAAGGGCGGCGTCGATGCCGATTCGGGTGCGGGTGCGGGCGCAGCGGCCTCTTCCAGATAGCCGATGAAAGTCTCTTCCAGAGTTGCGGTGCCCCGGTCGCGCACCAGGTCGGCGGGCACGCCCTGCGCCAGCACCCGACCGGCGTGCATCAGCGAAATGCGGTCGCAGCGCGCCGCCTCGTTCATGAAATGGGTGGAAATGAAGATGGTGACGCCACGGTTGCGGGACAGATCGACCAGCAATTCCCAGAATCCATCGCGGGCCACCGGATCCACGCCCGAAGTCGGTTCGTCCAGAATCAACATCTCCGGTTCGTGGATCACCGCGACCGCCAGCGACAAGCGCTGGCGGATGCCGAGCGGTAAATCGTCGGCGAGTGGGTCCATGACCTCATTCAGACCGAAGCGCTCGGCCAGTTCGCTCAGCCGGGTCGGGATGTCCGCCGGCGGCAGGTGGAACAACTGGGCGTGCAACCACAGGTTTTGCCGCACCGTCAGCTCGCCGTAGAGCGAAAAGGCCTGGGACATATAACCGACCCGCTGGCGGGTGGCGAGGTCGTTGGCGTCCACGATCCGACCGAACAGCCGGGCCTCGCCCGCCGAGGCGGGCAGCAGTCCGGTGAGCATCTTCATGGTGGTGGTTTTGCCGCAGCCGTTGGAACCCAGAAAGCCGAAGATTTCGCCCTGTTCGATGCGAAAACTTACCTGATCCACGGCGGTGAAGTCGCCAAAGCGGCGGGTCAGGCCCTGGGCTTCGATAGCCGGCGGACCCTCGCGATGCTGTCGGGGCGGGATGACCAGCGCGCGATGCCCTTGGCGTTTGGCCTCGGGCAGTAGGGCGATAAAGGCTTGCTCCAGGCCAGCCGTCCCGGTCTTGGCCTTGAGTTCGGCGGGGCTGCCCACCGCCAGCACCTGGCCCGCGTCCATCGCCACCAGCCCGCCGAAGTGTTCGGCTTCTTCCATGTAGGCGGTGGCGACCAGCACGCTCATGCCGGGCCGGCGCTGGCGGATCGCGTCGATGAGTTCCCAGAACTGGCGCCGGGACAGCGGGTCCACGCCGGTGGTGGGTTCGTCGAGAATCAGCAGATCGGGATCGTGGATCAGCGAACAGCACAGCCCCAGCTTCTGCTTCATGCCGCCGGACAGCTTGCCCGCCGGGCGGTCGGGAAACGGAGCCAAGCCGGTCGCGTCGAGCAATTCCTGAATGCGCTCGGTCCGCTCCCGCTGCGACTGGCCGAACAGCCGGCCGAAGAAATCCATGTTTTCCGCAACCGACAGGGTGGGATAGAGATTCTTCCCCAATCCCTGCGGCATGTAGGCGATCCGCGGGCAAACGGCGGCGCGATGGCGGCGGTCGGTCATGGCGCCGCCCAGCACGGTCACGGCGCCGGCCTGCACTTGACGGACGCCGGCGATCAGCGCCAGCACGCTGGACTTGCCCACTCCGTCGGGGCCGATGAAGCCCACCATGCCGCCGGCGGGAAGCTCCAGACTGACGGCATCCACCGCCACGGTGGCGCCGTAACGGTGCGTGACGTCGGCCAGTTGCGCGACCACGCCGGGCGAGCCGGTCATGGCGGCAGTTTCACCTGGAGCGCCGCCGGCCACGGTGCGTTGGGATCCAGCCGGACGTAGGCGACGCCCGGCAGGCCAGTTTTCACTTGCGATAAATGCTGGCGCAGCAAATCGGGGTCGATCTGCACCTTGACCCGGAACATCAGCTTTTCCCGCTCGGTCCGGGTTTCCACCGCCTTGGGCGTGAACTGGGCCTTGGCGGCCACGAAGGAGACCCGGGCGGGAATCACCAGATTCGGGACGGCATCCAGCACGATTCGGGCCTCCGCTCCGAGCGCCACCCGGCCCGCCACGGTTTCGGGCAGAAACAGGGTCAGGTAAACATCGGTCAGGTCGAGCAGGGTCAACACCTTACCGCCGGCCGCCAGCACTTCGCCGGGTTCGGCCAGACGATACTGGACCCGGCCGAGGCGTGGCGCTTTGAGCACGCCATCCGCGATCTCGGTTCTCAATCCATCGGTGGCGGCGATGGCCGCCTGGATCGCCGACTCCGCCTCGATCAATTGGGCTTTGGCCGCCACCATGGCCGCCGAGGCCGTTTCCTGCTTGGTGCGTTTGAGATCGGTTTCCTGCTTGGAAATGAAACCCTTGGTCGTCAGTTCCAAGGAACGGTCGAGATCCCTTTCGGCGAACACCAGCTCGCTTTGTCGCTGGGAGACCAGGGCGGCGACGCTGGCCTTGGCGTCCCGCGCCTGTTTGACTTGGGCCTCGGCCTGGCGCAGTTGCGCCTCCAGAGTGGCCGTATCCATCCGCGCCACCACCTGACCGGCATCGATCAGATCGCCCTCGTTGGCCAGCACCTCCTTGACTCGTCCGGCCCACTTGGTGGCGACATCGACTTCGGTGGCTTCGATGCGGCCATTCCCGGAGGGGAATGCATCCGGCAGCGTGGGTTGCTGAAAATGCAGCCACGCGAAAATACCGCCGGCGATCGCGACAGCCAGTATCGCCCCACCTCTCAACCATCGTCCCACATTCATCGATTCATGCTCCTGGTTGCGTCACCACAGCTCCACGCAGGATACAACGGGAATTGGGCTTTCCCAACGTCAAATCGGTCGTCGCCGTCAGGCGTATCACGAGATTTCAGCATGTATTTTTTGACTTTCGCCCTACCGTCGCTGCTCCGCTACCCACTTCATTCAGCCGGATGCATCGCAACAGCGCTTCATAGTCCGCCTGTTCGAAATGATGATCGAAAATGAGCGCGCGGCGGCAGATCGACCGGATCAAGCGGCCGAAAAATTCCATTTTCGTAAACCACATGAATGGCGTGCATAGGCATGTTCCTCCAACGGTGTCGCGACAGCCCACGCAGCGTATCTGATGCCGCGGGTGGAAAATCAAGGCGCCCCCAGCCGCTCGCCACCCGGCAACTTCGCGGCTTTGGCATCAAAGGAGACGACCTTACGGCATCCCAGCCGTCGGCCGCGCGCCACAATCAGACAGTCAGCAAAATCGGCGTTGCTTTCCCGCCAGGAGAACAAGGCTTCCTCCAGCGAGGATTCGTCCTCAAAAACCGTTTCCCGGGATTCCAGCAGTCCCGTCAGCACCTCGATGATCCGGGGTCTGGTCAAGCCGTAACGACTGCGCAGAACCCACTCCGTTTCCATGACCACCAACAGGCTGACGAAGAGGGCTTCGCCGGCGTCAAGCTGGGATTGAATCAGGCTCCGGGCCCGTTCGTACTGGTTTTCGTCGTCGCAAGTGAGAAAGCGCACCAGGACGTTGGTATCAATGCCGATCACTGCCAGGGCGACATCTGGTCGATGGGAACCGGCGGTTGGCCCTCCCGCTGGAGACAACCGCCCAGACTGGCAAGACTGCGGTTCTTGACTCGCAGGATGACCGTGCCGTCCGGCAGCAGGGTAAAGGTCAGCCGATCACCGGCTCTCAGACCAAGCTGGTCCCGAATCTCCTTGGGAATCGTGGTCTGGCCCTTGCTGGTCAACGTAGTTTCGGACATCGCTCTCTCCTGTTTTCTTACAATTTTCAGTTTAGTAAGGAAAAAGAAGGCTGGCAAGCAATCCTTCTCTGGCGCGCCTCCAGGCTGGAGCGAGCGAAATCGGGAGTTGTTCGCCGAACTCGTAGGGTACGGCCATTTGATGACCGTCCCAAGCCAGCAGGAAAATGACGCCAAACACCAGCGGCAGCAGCAGGATGTCCCACAACGGTTGGGCAGGCGTGACCCCGTTAACAGGGCCGGCGACGCGGGTAGATGACGCATGGACGGGTATCGTCCAGCGGGCTCAGGCAATCAGCCGTACGCCCGCATCCAGCGCACGATGTCCGCCACGCCCAGCGCACCAGCCTGCCGGGCCACCTCGCGCCCCTCGCGAAAGAGGATCAGCGTCGGGATGCTCCGAATGCCAAACCGCGCGGCCAGCGCTTGCTCCTGCTCGGTGTTGACCTTGGCCAAGCGCACGCGCGGCTCCAACTGCGCTGACGCCTGCTCATAGGCCGGCGCCATCATCCGGCAGGGACCGCACCAGGGCGCCCAGAAATCCACCAGCACCGGGATGTCGTTGCGGTTGAGGTGCTTCTCGAAGGTAGCGGCGCTCAATTCCACCGGATGGGCGGCAAACAGCGGGCGATGGCACTGGCCGCAGCGAGGCTGTTCGACCAGTCGCGCCGCCGGTACGCGGTTGACCGCGTGGCAATTCGGACAGACGAGATGCAACGCGTCGCTCATGGGAATCTCCTGGAGATGTGGCAGTGCCAAACGGGTGCGGGCATGTTGCGCCAGTGCTTCACTCGCTCTCAATTGAAGGGTTCAAAGCTAACCCGCTGTCTGGCTCCCCCGCAGTTCCCCGATCAATACGTCCTTCTCGGCCCACAACTGTCTGATCCACGCCCGCATAGTCGCCCGGAGTGCGGGATCGGCGTGATAGTCTCCCTCCCGCAGCTCGGCGGGAATGGTCAGTTGCCGGACCCGGACGATCACCCGTTGGATGCGACCCGCGAACAAATCCAGAAAGCCGGATTGGCCGTCCGGATAGACAATGGTGACATCCAGCAGGGTGTGCATGCGGTCGGGCAGGGCTTCCAGCACGGAAGCCAGCCCACCGACCCTGGGGCGCAGCAGGTGGCGGTAGGGTGACTTCTGGCGATGGTATTTGGTGAGCCGGAAGCGGGTACCCTCGAGGAAATTGAGCAGCGCAGTAGGAGTATCCCGGAACCGTTCGCACCTTCGCCGGATGGTTTTCCGGTCTTGGTCGCGCGCCTCGGGATGCTGGGCGAGATAAGCCGCCGAATGGCGCTTCATGAAGGGAAAATCCAGTGCCCACCAGGCGCCGCCCAGCAGCGGCACCCAGATCAACTGTTGCTTGATGAAGAATTTTAGGAACGGAATGCGGCGGTTGAAGACCCGCTGCAGGACCACGATATCCACCCAGGACTGATGATTGGAACCAACCAGATACCATTCGTCCCGCCGCAGGTTTTCCAGCCCCTGCACGTCCCATTCGATGCTGTGAGTCAAGTCAATGATAGCGTTGTTGCCGCCGATCCAGGCTTCGGCGATTCGAACCAGCAGGCGGGAGTGGAACTCGCGCCAGCCCGGCCGGGGAATGGCCAGCTTGAGCAGGAGCACCAGATAGAAAGGCGTACACCAGAACATTGTATTGAGGACGAACAGCAGGAAAGCCAGGGCGCCGCGAATCGATGCCGGCAGGAAGGCGAGCATGGAATGGGGCCTCTCAGGTGTTGGGGTCGCGGCTCGCCAGCCAGTCGCGGACGGCTGCGTGGCTCTCCATCATCTCCGACGGCTGGCCGCGCCGCGCCGCCAGCCAGTCGCGGACGGCCGGGCCGGTGCCGAGGGTCCAGGGTTTCAGCCGCTCGACCGGCACCCGCCTGATGTCCGCCAGTTCCTCGCCCAGCACGATGTCGCCGCGGGCGACGACGTGAAAGGCCAGGATCAACTGGTTCATCTCGAAGAACGGGTAGTAACCGATAAAGCGCATGGTTTCGGCGCTCAGGCCCAGTTCTTCCCGCACCTCGCGCAGAATGGCTGCGTCCGGCGTTTCGCCTTGTTCCAGAAAGCCGGTAATCAGGCCGTACATCTTCTCCGGCCAGCCCTGGTTGCGAGCCAGGATGACCGCGCCGTCCACTTCGACGATGGCGGCGACCACCGGGACGGGATTGTCCCAGTGGATGTAACCGCAGTTAGCGGCAGCGCAGCGCCGTCGAGGTCGGCCATTGACGTCGGAGCTGTGGAGCGGGTGGCCACATTGCGGACAGAAATTGACTGGCATCCCAAGGATTCCTGAGTAGGAGCGAGTACGTCCGACAGGCCGTGCAAAATCCCGGTTTGTACGGACCCACGGGGAAAAGTAGCCTATAATCTTTGTTACGCGGCAGCTCAACTCGATGCTGCCGTTTTGATTTTAGCGAACGGCTTGCGGACGAATATTAATGAAACCACGCCATTTTCTCAGCCTGTTCGATCTGACGCCCGCGGAATTACAGCGCGTACTGCGGCGCGCCGGTGAGTTGAAAGCCCTGCACCGGCGTGGCGAGCGCTACGCGCCGTTTCCGCAGAAAATGCTGGGCATGATCTTCGAAAAAGCGTCCACGCGCACCCGGATTTCTTTCGAGGCCGGCATGGCCCAACTCGGCGGCAATTCCATCTTTCTGTCCCCGCGCGATACCCAACTGGGCCGGGGCGAGCCGATCGAAGACACCGCCCGCGTGTTGTCGAGCATGGTGGACCTGGTGATGATTCGCACCTTCGAACACGCCAAGGTGGAACGCTTCGCCGCCTATTCCACGGTGCCGGTGATTAACGGCCTGACCGATTATAACCATCCTTGCCAGTTGCTAGCCGACATTCAGACTTTCATCGAACATCGCGGCGACATCCGCGGCCGCGCCGTGGCCTGGATCGGCGACGGCAACAACATGTGCAACAGCTATCTGGAGGCCGCCGTTCAGTGCGATTTCCAGTTGCGGATCGCCGTTGCGCCGGGCTACGAACCACATGGGGAACTGCTCAAGCAAGCCGCCGGCCGGGTGATCTTGCTGCGCGATCCGCTGGCCGCTGCCCGAGGCGCCGATCTGGTCGCCACCGACGTGTGGTCGAGCATGGGCAAGGAAGAGCAGCAGCAACGGCGGGCGCGGGATTTCGCCGGCTATCAGGTCACCACCGAGGTCATGGCCCAGGCCCGGCCCGACGCGATCTTCCTACATTGCCTGCCGGCGCACCGGGGCGAGGAGGTCAGCACCGAGGTCATCGACGGGCCGCAAAGCCGGGTCTGGGACGAGGCCGAGAATCGCCTGCACGCCCAGAAGGCGCTGATGGAATTCCTGCTACTGGGCGAGGCCGCGCCGTTATAATCCCACGCTATAGGCTTGCGCCAAGGCTATCTGGCGCAAGCGCGGGCGAATTTGGTAAATTAGCGATTGCTAATGGTCATTGCTCCGTCCCATATTGTGCATCCACCCTCTCGTCTCCCGCCGATGGTGGCTTCTCCGATTAACGTCCGCAACCGGAACCGTTTGCCGCGGTCTTTATCTCACCCTCTAACCTTACTGCCCGAACGTCGCGTTCCATGAAAGAGTATGCCCTGATTCTGCTCAGTACGATTCTGGTCAACAACTACGTTCTGGTGAAATTTCTGGGTTTGTGTCCCTTCATGGGGGTTTCCCGCAAGCTGGAAACCGCCATGGGCATGGGGTTGGCGACCACCTTCGTCCTGACCCTGTCGTCCATCTGCGCCTACCTGACCGACCATTACCTGTTGATCCCGCTGGGGCTGGAATACCTGCGCACCATCGCCTTCATCCTGGTCATCGCCGTGGTGGTGCAGTTCACCGAAATGGTGGTGCATAAAACCAGCCCATTGTTGTATCAGGCCCTGGGCATTTATCTGCCTTTGATCACCACTAACTGCGCGGTGCTGGCGGCGGCGCTGCTGAACGTGCAGGAACGACACGATTTCATTGAATCCGCGCTGTACGGCTGCGGAGCGGCGGTCGGGTTTTCGCTGGTGATGGTGCTATTCGCCGCCATGCGCGAGCGGATCGTGGCGGCGGACGTGCCGGCGCATTTTCGCGGGGCGGCCATCACATTGGTCACCGCCGGCTTGATGTCGCTGGCGTTCATGGGATTTTCCGGTCTGGTCAGAGGTTGAACTTAATGGTTGTCGCTATTCTTGCGCTGAGCGCGCTGGCGGGCGCGTCGGGTTTGTTGCTGGGTTTCGCGGCGATCCGATTCAAGGTCGAAGGCGATCCCATCGTCGAGAAAATCGACGCCGTCCTGCCGCAGACCCAGTGCGGCCAATGCGGTTACGCCGGGTGCCGGCCCTACGCCGAGGCCATCGCTGCCGGCGAGGCCGAGATCAACCTGTGTCCGCCGGGTGGCGCGAACGGCGTCGCGGCCCTGGCCGACCTGCTGGGCCGCGATCCCAAGCCGCTCAACGCCGAAAACGGCGCGGAGAAGCCCAAAATGGTGGCGGTGATCGACGAGCAGAGCTGCATCGGCTGTACGCTGTGCATCCAGGCTTGCCCGGTGGACGCCATTCTCGGCGCAGCCAAGCACATGCATACGGTCATCGCCCGGGAATGCACCGGCTGCGAGCTGTGTCTGGCGCCGTGTCCCGTGGACTGCATCCACATGACGCCGATTGCTGAAACCATCACGACTTGGAAGTGGGCCTATCCCGGCGTCGCCGCCCGGGCCGCGGCATGAGCCGGTTGTTTCCGTTTCATGGCGGCCTCAAGACCGTCCGCCACAAGACCGAATCCAATACGCTTCCCATCGAACCTGGTCCGTTGCCGCGCCGGCTGATCGTGCCGCTGCGCCAGCACATGGGCAACGCCGCCAAGCCCGTCGTCCAGCCCGGCGACCGGGTGTTGAAAGGCCAGATGATCGGCCAGGCCGACGGCTACATCAGCGCCGCCGTTCATGCGCCGAGTTCCGGAGTGGTCGCGGCGGTGGACCTGCAACCGGTCCCGCATCCCTCCGGCCTGGCGGATTGGTGCGTGACCCTCGAAATCGACGGCGAGGACCGCTGGATCGAGCGAACGCCGGTGGATTATCGCCGGCTGCATCCCAGCGAGCTGCGCAACGGGTTGCGCAACGCCGGCGTGGTCGGGTTGGGCGGGGCGGCGTTTCCCAGCGCGGTCAAGCTCAATCCGGGCGGCCATTGCGAGCGGGTGGACACCCTGATCCTGAACGGGGCCGAGTGCGAGCCGTGGATCACCTGCGACGACCGGATTATGCGCGAGCGGGCGGCGGAGATCGTCGCCGGACTCCACGTCATGGCGTATCTGCTGGAACCGCGGGAGGTGCTGATCGGCATCGAGGAGGATAAGCCGGAAGCCATCGCCGCCATGGTCGCCGCCAGCGCCGGAACCGGATACGCGGTGCGGGCCGTGCCGACCCGCTATCCCAGTGGCGGCGTCAAGCAGCTCATCCTGTTGCTGACCGGGCGGGAGACGCCGGATCAGGGTCTGCCCCTGGACATCGGCGTCCAGTGCTTTAACGTCGCCACTGCCTATACCGTACAGCGCGCCATCGCCCACGGTGAGCCGGTGCTGTCCCGCGTCGTCACCGTCACCGGCCACGTTAATCGGCCGCGCAACATCGACGCCCTGCTGGGCACGCGCTTCGCCGATCTGGTCACCCAGTGCGGCGGCTATCAGGATGGAGTCGAGCGGCTGATCATGGGCGGGCCGATGATGGGTTTCGCCCTGCACGGCGACGACGTACCAGTCACCAAGGCGACCAATTGCATCCTCGCCGCCAGCGCCGAGCAATTGACGCCGGAGCAGCCGGTCATGCCCTGCATCCGCTGCGGCGCTTGCGTGGACGCCTGCCCGGCCAATCTGCTGCCACAACAGTTGTATTGGTTCGCCCGCGCCAAGGAGTTTGACAAGGCGCGCGATCATCATTTGTTTAGTTGCATCGAGTGCGGCTGTTGCAGCTACGTCTGTCCCAGCCATATCCCGCTGGTGCAGTATTACCGCTACGCCAAGAACGAAATCTGGGCGCTGGAGAAAGAGAAGGAGAAGGCCGAACTGGCCCGGCAGCGCCATCAGGCCCGCCAGGAGCGGCTGGAGCGCGAGAAGCAGGAGCGGGAAGCCAAGTTGCGGCAGAAAGCGCCGCCGCGCCCTGAGACCGTGGCCGAGACTACCGGCCGGGAGGGGTAAGCGATGATGCGCTTCCGAACCGTGACCTCGCCCCACGTTTTGCTCGATACCAGCGTCGGTCAGGTCATGCGCCGGGTGCTGTATGCCATGGTGCCCGGCGTTGCGGCGCTGGTCTGGTTCTTCGGCTGGGGCATCCTGATCAATCTGGTGATCGCTACTGCTGTGGCGCTGGTTGCCGAGACGGCGATGCTGGCGGCGCGCGGCAAGCCGCTGGCGCTGCATCTGGGAGATTTCAGCGCCGTGGTCACGGCCTGGCTGTTGGCGGTGGCGCTACCGCCGTTGGCGCCGTGGTGGTTGACGACTATCGGCGTACTGTCCGCCATCGTGGTCGCCAAGCATCTGTACGGGGGGCTGGGCTACAACCCGTTCAACCCGGCGATGGTGGGTTACGTGGTGCTGCTGATCTCGTTTCCGCGCGAGATGAGCACCTGGCTGATTCCGCACGGTCTCGGCCAGCCGCACGCCATGACCCTGCTGGAGACGCTGCAAGCGATCTGTGAACGGCGTATTGCCGGCCCGGTTCGGGCTGGACGCGCTGACCGGCGCGACCCCGCTGGACGTGCTGCGCACCCAGATGGGCCTGGGCCTGAGCGTGGCCGAGATTCGCAACAGTCCGGTGTTTGGGCTCGTGTCCGGCCACGGCTGGGAATGGGCGGCGCTGGGCTTTCTGGCGGGGGGGTTGTGGCTGATTTACACCCGAACCGCCGACTGGCGGATTCCGGCCGGGATGCTGGGCGGGCTGGCGGTGATCTCGACGGTGTTCTATCTGTTCGATCCCCAAAAGTATGCCCCCCCCTGGTTCCATCTGTGGAGCGGCGCGGCGATTTTTGGCGCATTTTTCATCGCTACCGACCCGGTAACCTCCAGCGCAACCCTGCGCGGCCGACTGATTTATGGGGCGGGCATCGGTATTCTGGTCTACATCATTCGCGGCTTCGGCGGCTATCCCGACGGGGTGGCGTTTTCGGTGCTGCTAATGAACATCGCCGCGCCCATGATCGATCTTTACACCCAGCCCCGGGTGTTTGGAGAACGGCGGGGATGAACGCCATCGCGCGCAGCATGGGTCTCGCCGCCCTGATTCTGACTGGCTTCGCCGTGGTCGGCACCGGTCTGGTGGCCGTGACCTATACCAGCACCAAGGACATCATCGCCGAGGCGCAACGCGAGGCGCTGGAAGCCAGCCTGAACCAGTTGGTGCCGGCGGACCGTTACGACAACCGCGTGGCCGAGGATCGCATCGAAGTGGTGGCGCCGGAGTGGCTCGGGACCGACCAGCCGGTGGTGTTGTATCGCGCCCGCAAGGACGGCCAGCCGGTGGCGCTGTTCGCCACGCCGGTCGCGCCGGACGGCTACAGCGGACCGATTCAACTGCTGATCGGCGTTTATGCCGACGGCACGCTGGCCGGCGCACGGGTGCTGGCGCACAAGGAAACGCCGGGGCTGGGCGATGGCATCGACGAGAAGCGCTCGCCCTGGATTCTGGCCTTTGCCGGCAAGTCGCTGGGCAACCCCCAGCCGGATCGTTGGAAGGTCAAGAAGGACGGCGGCGCGTTCGATCAGTTCACCGGCGCGACCATCACCCCGCGCGCCGTGGTCAAGGCCACCCGCAAATTTCTGGAGTACGTCCAGACCCATCAGGCACAGTTGTTCGCCCCGGCGAAGCTAACCGTGAAGGAGCAAAAGTCATGAGCGAAACGGGTTACGGGAAAATCCTCAAGGATGGGCTGTGGACCCAGAATACCGGCTTTGTGGCGCTTCTGGGGCTGTGCCCGCTGCTGGCGACCTCGAACTCGGTGGTCAACGGTCTGGGGCTGGGCCTGGCGACCACGCTGGTATTGCTGATCTGCAATGTCGCTATCTCGCTGATTCGTCCCCTGGTGCGACCGGAAGTGCGGATTCCCGTTTTTGTGATGGTGATCGCCTGCGCGGTGACCGCCGTGGAACTGGCGATGCACGCTTTCCTGCCGGGACTCTACACGGTACTGGGCATTTTCATTCCGCTGATCGTGACCAATTGCTGCGTGATCGGCCGGGCCGAGGCATTCGCGTTCAAGAATGGGGTGGCGAAATCGGCGGTGGACGGCATCGCCACGGGCCTGGGGTTCCTGCTGGCTCTGGTGTTGCTGGGCGCGATTCGGGAAATCCTGGGGCAAGGGACGCTGTTCGGTCAGGCCGAGTTGCTGTTCGGCGAGTTCGGCAAGCACCTGACCCTGCATCTGATCGACGATTATCGCGGCTTCCTGCTGGCGATTCTGCCGCCGGGGGCGTTTATCGGCCTGGGGTGCCTGATCGCCATTAAGAACGTGCTCGACGCCCGCGCCCAGCGCCGCGCCGCCCAGCCGGCGACGGTATTTCAAGAGGCGAAAACCTGAAAGGAGGTTTTTACCAATCCTATCCAGTTGACTCAGTAAAACACCATGAATAGTACTAGGCGACAAGGCCGACTACCCGCAGGGGCACCTGGCCAACCGGATAGGCACTTTACCTCCCAGCTCCTATTGCTTGCGCCCCTTGACGCTGTCCCACCGTAAATTATCTGGCGGTGGGTATTCATCCGCAGCCCGTTGTGCCACATCCTCACCCGGTTGGCCAAGGCTTGGTTAGCCAGCACGAAGCGATCTTAACCCATGGTGCTCTTATGGATTCCAGCCAAATTCACCAGCTATTCACTCGCTTGCAAGTCGCACGCCCCAAGCCGACCACCGAACTGCGCTATCTCAGCCCGTTCGAGTTGCTGATCGCGGTCATCCTGTCGGCGCAAGCAACCGATAAAAAGGTCAACGAAGCCACGGCTCGGCTGTTTGCTCTTGCGAATACCCCGCGAGCCATGCTGGAACTGGGCGAGGCAGGATTGAGGGACTTTATCAAGACCATAGGCCTGTACAAAACCAAGGCTGCCAACATCCTCAAGACCTGCACCCTGCTGCTGGAAAGACACGGTGGCCAGGTTCCCCGCGACCGAGCGGCCCTGGAAGCCTTTCCAGGCGTGGGTCGCAAGACCGCCAATGTCATTCTCAATACCGCTTTCGGCGAACCGACCATTGCCGTGGACACTCATATTTTCCGGGTGGCCAACCGCACCGGGCTGGCGCCAGGAAAAACCGTGCGCGAGGTGGAAGAAGTCCTGTTGGTGGCGACGCCGGCGGAGTTCCAGCACGATGCCCACCATTGGCTGATTCTGCACGGCCGCTATGTCTGTACCGCTCGCAAGCCACATTGCATGGACTGCCCGATCCGCGACCTGTGCGCTTATCCCGACAAGACTGAGGAAATTTGATGTTTGGCAACGACCGCGATAGCCTGCGTCGCTACTATTGCACGGTTTGGCAAAAGGCCAACGCCGGCCAGCCATTGGAACCGTTGGAACACATTATCGCCGACATCATCCGCAAGCATCCCGAATACCAGCCGGAGCTGACCGCTGCCGAATCCGTCCTCGGCCGCGAGTACACCCCCGAAATGGGTCAGACCAACCCCTTCCTGCACATGGGCATGCACATCGCCATTCACGAACAACTAGGCAGCAACCGCCCGGCTGGCATTCTGGACGTGTACCAGCGCCTCTGTCGGCGCACAGGCGACAGCCACGCTGCCGAGCACGCGATGATGGAATGCCTGGGCGAGACGCTGTGGGAAGCGCAGCGCGATGGTCGGGAACCGGACGAGCATGTTTATCTGGAACGGCTGGGGCGGCTGGCGCGAACTTAAACCGATTGCGGGCCAGGTGGCCCGTTCAGCGGTTCACGTCGACCACGACTCGACCGCGCACCTTGCCGTCGAGCAGGTCGGCGGCGGTGGCGATGGCTTCCCCGAGGCTGATTACCCGCGTGATGGCGTCGAGTCGAGCGAGGTCGAGGTCTCTCCCGAGCCGCTGCCACGCCTCCGCGCGCACTGCTTGCGGAGCCATGACGCTGTCGATGCCGTAAAGGGTGACACCGCGCAAGATGAAGGGTGCGACGCTGGACGGGAAATCCATGCCTTGAGCCAATCCGCAGGCGGCCACGGCGCCGCGGTACTGGGTTGTGGCGCAGGCATTGGCAAGCGTGTGGCTGCCGACGGCGTCGACGACGCCGGCCCAGCGCTCCTTGCCCAACGGTTTGCCTGGCGTCGCAAGTTCGCTGCGGTCGATGACGTCGCTCGCGCCCAGCGCCCTGAGATGATCGGCCTCGGCCACGCGGCCGGTGGAGGCGACGACGCGGTAACCCAGTTTACTAAGCAGGGCGATGGCGACGCTGCCGACGCCACCGTTAGCGCCTGTGACGAGAATGTCTCCGTCGTTCGGGCGGATACCGTGCTTTTCCAGCACCAGCACGCAGAGCATGGCGGTGTAGCCGGCGGTGCCGATGGCCATGGCCTGGCGCGCACTGAAGGCTTCAGGCAACCGGACAAGCCAGTCACCGCGCACCCGGGCTACCTGTGATAATCCGCCCCAGTGAATTTCACCGACGCCCCAGCCGTTGAGCACCACCCGGTCGCCGCCCTTCCATGCCGGATGACTGCTTTCGGTGACCGCGCCGGCAAAATCAATGCCGGGGACCATCGGGAAGCGCCGCACGACAGGTGATTTGCCAGTGATGGCGAGGCCGTCCTTGTAGTTGAGGGTGGACCAGCCGATGCGCACGGTGACATCGCCGTCCGGCAGCGCGGCTTCGTCGATAGCCTGGATTCTGGCCTGATAGCCAGTATTATCCTTGGTGATCAGGATTGCGTCGAACATGTGGTTTCTCCTCTCGGGGTTAAATAGACGGGTTGGTGATAAGTCAACGGCCTTTTCGGAGACAACTTCTTAGTTTGCCGGCATCATAGGGCATCAATTGCAAGTATCACCCACTGGGGATAGGTGATGCGCTCGATTTGTTCCTGATGGCGTGCGTGGTCAGGGTGGGTGCCCTGAGAAGATGCTCGCATACCAACATCTCCAGGCTGAGTTTGGCGCAGACCCAGGGATACAACCGGGTGACTGGGCCAGCCTTGACCATTGCATAAAAATGAGGAGCCTTTTGCAAAATTGCACAATATGTATTTCATCTGGGGCCTGATACACAATATGTAGTGGTCACAGTACGCCTCTGGCGTATTTTTGCAAAAGGCTTTGAGTTCTTAAGATTTTCGATCATCCTCCGTGGAAGGGTTGGAAGGGAGCCTGTGTTAACAAGCCTTGTCGACCGAGAAAATGGCCCTCCCAATTGCGAGCGCGGAGCGGTCCTTTGATTCAGGGTTGCATGGCCGGTTAACAACTGCGGTGTGGGCAAGAATAAAGCTGTTTCGCCGAGCATGGCGTGCTTGGCATTCCACTTCTGTTGAAAACTTTGGAGATAAATCGCTTTTTCGAGGTGAGGACGAACGGAATTCACCGAAGTCCTTCCCAAGGTCCATCTTCATGGGGGTGATGGTTAACGCTAGGCCAACGTTGATAATCAGGTAGGTGTTGACGAACAGCCCTTTTAAGGTGTTCATATAACCATTTGATATTTATGAGCTTAATTTTGCTGCTTGGCACAGTTCTTGACGAAATGTCGCCGTAACCCATTGATTCTACGTTGCCACCTTAAAAGGGCTGGTGTTGACGAAAGAATATGTTGGCGGGTGCGAAGTCCAATTCATGCTGGGTAGCAGCCATTTAGGTCACTGCCGCTCGCAGTTGAAAATAACGTAATAGGCCGAGAGCAAATGCCCTGCTCCGGGGTTGATTGCGATCCCAACCTCAAGGCTGTTCTCCATCACGCATCGCAACTGGTCACTTTCAGAGTGAAGTTGGTGGCCACACCAGTGACGGCGTAATCGTAGTGACCGTTGTTGGTGGCGAAAACCAACGTTGCCCAACTCAGGGCCGCGAGCGCCATGACCAGACCAGGTGAGGTGACACGATGATGACTCCTGGTTCTCTAACACTTAGGGGCGGGTGAAGAGCACGCTGTGCGTCGTGCTGCCCTCCATGCCCGACAGCAGCAACCGGCCGGGAGGAAGGCATACTGCATGGCCTTGCCCAGGCTGGCGAGGAAGTGATCATCAACCTGCGCCGCGGGCTCGGAGAACGCCAGCGGGGTGCCGGCGACCGGCCAGAAAACGATTTCCACGGGCGCGCTTTCCTTGATCGGCGCCTTGTAATGGTTGCACCCTCCAAACTCGGCGATACGCCCGCCCTCAAATTGCGCCGTGGGCGGCTTGGATTTGGTGGGGAGTGGCTTGCCGTCGATCTCGACCGCCGTATATTCCGCAGCGGTGAGAAACGCCCACGACAATTTGCCAACCACCTCGGAACGTTGCTTCTTCAATGCGCCGTATTCAAGCGTGTAGGTTAGCCGCGCAGCCTGAGTCGAGCAGAACGGCTGATCTTTGGGGCCGGCTACGAGTACATCCAGCGAAATGGCGTGGTCTGTGATTTTTAAGCCCGGGCAACCGAACTCGATTCCCGACCATAGAGGTTCCAAGGTTCTTGGTTTTCCTCCCCACAGTCAAAAAAATAGGCAGTCCAAAAACTAGCGAGATAATAATCGCCGCTACCCCAGATGCCTCGCTCAGCAAGACCCCGCGTTTATCGCCACCAAGTGCGGCCAGCTCGGATGGGAAGCAGGCGGGGGGGGGCAAAGGTGGGGCAGTTGCTGGCTATGCGTCCCGACATCGCCACAGAAGCGATCGCGAACATCGTCCCCGGCCAGGCGATTATTGCCCATTGCGTCTGGAGCCTGCGCAAGGCCGGGCTTGGTGCATTAACGCCGGTGTCGCGATGAGGGTTGCGGATCGACACAACAGTCTGGCTGAAAAGGTTGGCCCCCTATTTCTCCATTGGTTGGCGTTGGCGCTGTTTTGGTTTGCGTTTGGGGCGCTCGGGGGGTTTGGCATCCCCCGAGGGTGGCGCAGTTCCGCCTGCGGCGAGCGACTCCATGATCTTGTTCTCCGCTGCTAGCCAGAAATCGAGCGACGAACTGTACTGGTGTCCGGCTGTCTCCCAAAGCTGATAGGCCGTCTTGCGGATTTGCTCTAAATAGTTCGCAGGCGAAAACGTCTCGAAGGCCTTGGCCATGGCCTCCTCCTTGCCGATGCTCGCGCCAGCGGTGCGCGCCGCCGAGTCCGTTAACAGGCGCAGATGCTTTTCGGCGGCCAACCAGTAATCCATCGAGCGCTCATGTTGCTCGGTGCTGGCCGACCACATGCGGTGGGCGAGTTCGCGAACGCGATAGAGATATAGGGCGCGCAGGGCTGACGGCCAAGTAGTCGCGGTCTCGAAGGCCGAGGCTGCGGCGGAATTCGCTCGGCGGGCCGAATCGGCTGTCAGTTCGATGACCATTTGCTCAGCCATCACCCAACAATCGAGGGCGCGACCAAATTCCTTTCCAGCCGACAGCCAGATGTCATATGCGAGGTTACGAATCATGTGCTCCAGATCGTTTTCCATAGTTTGATCGTCTTGCTTCTTCAATAGTCATTTATTGATCAACACGCCTCGTCGATACGGCAACAAAGCGCTTGACGCCTGAGTTGCTACAGCCATTATTTTAGCTGATGGCAACGCTGGTATCCTTAAAAAGAAAATTAATAATTGGTGATTTACCTGTTTCATGAGACAGAATGGAAAAGTTCGCGATCTTACCTGATGCGCGTCGAGGCGGACTTTACCCTGGATGGCGATGTTAAAAATGATGGCGTTGCTAAGTGTCGTCGATCCGATGCATTAGCCGCAGATTCTGCTCGCGTTCACAACACCTCCACATGGGGGCGTACCCACTGGAACAGTTCAGCCCCAGTAAAGCACCTTGCCGGGGGAGACTGAGCTTCTTCGCGCCAGGCTCGAGGAGCGCCCGCTTCGCGTTCACGTCAAGCCCAACTCTTTGGCCTTTTTTTGCAGCCATTCCACCTCCACTTGCAACCGGTCAATCCACTGGTGCAACCGGTCTTGCTCCGCTTCGCGCGTCGAGGCGTCTTCCCCACCGGCCCGCACGAACAGTTCGTGCAGCTTTTCCTCACTTACCGTTTCCAGGCGTTGATCTGGGTCGCAAGAACCTGGTTGAGTTTGGCAAGCTGATTTGGCCCATTTCGGCACTCTGAATTGGCCCACCTGACTGTTGCTAACGCTACTCTGTTGACCTGATTGTTAATCCCCATGGAACAATTACCAGGGATCCGGGGTAATCAACATTGAATTTTTTCCACCTCGGGGTTGTGCAACCATCTGGCGTTTTTGCCGGAGTCAACTGGGGTGTTACGCATGGGATTCATAGCCGAAATCAGACGGCGTCATTTTGTCAGTGGGGAAAGCATCAGCTTGATCGCGCAGAGCTTGAAGCTTTCCCGTCCTACGGTCCGCAAGGCGCTTACGGCGCTGGAGGAACCATCCTACCAACGTCGGCATCAGCCCATGCCCAAGCTGGGCGAGTTCCAGGCGCGATTGGAGCAGTGGCTGGACGTCGAGTCCCGGCTGCCTAAACGCCAGCGGCGCACCGCGCAACGCCTGTTCGAGGGCTTGCAGGCCGAGGTTTACCGCGGCTCCTACGGCCCAGTGCAACGGTTTGTGAAGGGCTGGAAGACGCGGCGGCCGGGCAGCCCGGCGGCGGCCCAGGCCTTCGTGCCGCTGGCGTTCCCGCCCGGCGAGACCTGCCAGTTCGACTGGAGCCATGAGGAGGTCGAGTTGGGCGGGGCGCCGCAGACCGTCAAGCTGGCCCACTTCCGCCTGTCCTACAGCCGCCAGATGTTCGTGGTGGCCTATCCCCGCGAGACCCAGGAGATGGTGTTCGACGCGCACGTCCGGGCGTTTGCCTTCTTCGGCGGGGTGCCGACCCGGATGGTCTACGACAACCTGAAGACGGTGGTGGACGCGATCTTCGCGGGCCAGGAGCGCCAGTTCAACCGGCGCTTCCTGGCCCTGGCCAACCATTACCTGTTCGAGCCGGTGGCCTGCACCCCGGCAGTCCGGCTGGGAAAAGGGCCAGGTGGAAAACCAAGTGGGCAATGTCCGCGAGTGGCTGTTCACGCCAAGGCTGAGGTTTGCCGGATTCGCCGAACTCAACGCCTGGCTGGCCGTCCGCTGCCAGGAATTGGCCGGGCGTCGGCACCCTGTTGAAACGGCCCGCACGGTGGCCGGTTGCTTTGCCGATGAACAGCCGCTGCTGCGGCCGGTGACGGCGCCCTTCGATGGCTATGCCGAGTACGCGCTGCGGGTATCCAGCACCTGCCTGGTCCGGGTCGACCGCAACAGTTACAGCGTGCCCGCGCTTTGGGCGGGCACGGTGGTGTCGGCGCGCCTCACCGCCGACACGCTCCGCGTCGTCGCCGAAGGGCAGGCCGTGGCCGAGCATGCCCGGCGGTTCGGCCGTGACCAGCTGGTTTGCGACCCCTGGCACTACTTGCCGGTGTTGGAGAAGAAGCCCGGCGCCCTGCGACATGGCGCGCCATTCCAGGACTGGGACTTGCCCGCCGCCATCCGTGCCGTGCGCGACCGCATCCTGAGGCAGCCCAAGGGCGACCGCGCCTTCGTCGATCTGCTGTTGCTGGCCCGGGAGACGGGCCTGGACGTATTGGAGGTCGCTTGCGACCTGGCCCTGGAGGCCGGTGTCGTCACCGGCCCGGTGGTGTTGAACGCCATGCGTCGGCTCGCGGCCCCGGCCCGCCCCCAGCCGCTGGACGGCGCGCCCGCCCCGGCCTTGCGCCTGGAGCCTTTGGCCGACTGCGGCCGCTACGACAGCCTGCGGGAGACCCGCCATGGCCATTGACCGGCTTGGCAAGCTCAAGGCCATGCACCTGTACGGCATGGCCGCCGCCTGGGGCGAGCACCAGGCCGAGGCCCCCTCGCGTCCCTTGATGCCCGAAGTCCTGCTTGACCGGCTCATCGAGGCCGAGCAGGCCGACCGCCAGGCCCGCAGCCTGCGCTACCAAATCGGGGTGGCCCGTTTCCCCGTCCACCGCGACCTGACTGGGTTCGACAGGACCGAGACGCCCCGCCAACAGGCCCCCGTGGAGCCGCTCGCCACGGCGGGTTTCATGGATCAGGCGGATCTTCCTCCAGCCAGCAGGCGCAATTTGGCTTCAGGTCTTTGTTTATGTTTGAAAAACTGATGATGCCGTGCAACCGGTCGCTGCCTACGCGGCCAATTTGACGGCTGTTGGCTTAAGCGGGAAGGAAAGGCCGATGGCGTTGAGAATTTTGCCCTGGTGTGCGTCCGGGCGCGGCAGGTGGGCGTGGCGCTGGCCGTTACGGTCTGTGGTGTAGAGATAGGTCAACCGCCCCAAAGCCACCAGGGCGTCGTCCGGAGTGATGGCATCCTCGTCCTCGCCGACGGTTCCGAACGCCTTGCGCAGGTCGGCCTCGAACTGGCGCGTGATCTTCAGCGCCAGCATGGCGGCGAACACATGGGCTTTGGTGCGTTCGGCCTTGCGGACAAAGATCGGGCGGATTTCCAGGAACGTGGTTTTCACGGTACGGAAGTTGCGCTCGACTTTTTGCAGGTCGCGGTAGCGCTCGTCTACCGTCTTGGCGTCCAGCAAGGCCTTGGGGACATCCGTTTCCAGGAGGTAGCAGCCGTCGAGCAGGGCGTCTTCCGCCTTGGCGTCCTCGTCGACGGCCCAGCGGATGGCCCGTTCCGCCAACGCGAGCGTCACAAATTGACCGAGCTGGTGGCGCTTGACCCAGCGCTGCAAGGCCGCCAAGCCTTTCGCCGCGCTGGCGCGGGGGGATTTGGCGACGATGGCGTTGCGTGCGACGATCTTCTCCTCCAACTGTTGCAGCTTGTCCGCCCGCCGCCGCTCCTCACGCACGCGCACGGCCTCGTTGCGGCGCACGATCAGGCGCTTGCCGTCGTGTTCCACCTCACACAGGTGCGCATCGAACAACTCCGGCTGCAACACGCCCTGCTTGAGCAAGGTGCGCACTTGGGCGTCGGTCAAGGCGGTGATGTAACGCCAGCCCTCCGCCGACAGCGCCGCTTTTCCCTTGGCCTTGATCATCCCCCGGTCCCCCACCATCACCACCTCGGCCATGCCGAACTGCTCCTTCAACAGCGTGATTTGGCTGGCCACCGTGGAGGGATCCGCCGTGTTCCCCTCAAACACCCGGACCGCCAGGGGCTCCCCATCGTCCGCCGTCAACAAACCGATGACGATTTGCCGCTTGCCCTTTTTACCGTCGCGGTTGTAACCATATTGGCTCAGCTCGTTGCACTCCCCCTCGAAATAGCTCGACGTCACATCGTACAGCACCAATACCGGCGGCTGGCCCTGTCGTTTCACGTAGTCTTGGTAAAGTTCCCGCTCGATCCGCTCCTGCTGGCCCGCCAGCCAGTCCAGCGCGGCGTACAGGTCGTCCTCGTCGAACGGACCCAGGCCCAGCACGCCCGCCACCGTGTGCTGCTCCGCCCAGCGCACCGCCGACAGCCTAGACCCACCATGGGCGATGCGCGCCAGGACCAGGAACAGGTTCAGCTTGCCTGCCGGGGCGGTGCCCAACACCCGGGTGAGACCCACGTGGTCGGCCAGATGCTTGAGCGCGAACAGGACGCCGAAAATCTCGCCGCTGGTGATCTCGCCCGACCCGTCGTCGAATTCACCCTTGACCAAGCGTTCCATGGCCACGATCCGCTCCGGGGCCCAATGCGTTAGATTGGCGAGGGTGCGGGTGCGGACTTTGCCGTCCTCGCGATAGGACTCCCGCAGTAAGATGGCGGGCCGGGAATGGCGGTTGGGGATGCGGGCGATGTACATGACGACATTATAGGCCATTATACCTATGCATGTCAAGTATTATTAGATATTATACATGCCTACAATTTCGGATAAATTTCAGCTATAACATGAATGATCAATGGGTTACCTCAAAAGAGGCTGGAAGATCCGTTTGACGAACTTCTGCGAGAAATCGCCCGCGTTCGATACTGCCGACCCAAAACCATCCGGCCCTCACCCCCGCGTGTCTCCAAAAAACCCGTCAACAAAAGGCAACTCGATAAAAACCAAACGGCTGATGAACTGTTAATTCAACAGTATTGACCCCACGGGTCCTGGTGGGGGCGGGAGGCGCGTGCTGCGCGGCGGAGGCTGGTTCGGCCGCGGCGGGAGCGCCCGTTCTGCCGACCGCAGCCTCGGCGATCCCGGCCTCCGCGCCGGCTACGTCGGCTTCCGGCTGGCCCGAGGTCAAACGGCCCGGCAAGGCGAGCCGGTGGCGAGAGCAGGGAATGGAGCACGCCGGGCCGGACAGACGACGCGGACCGGCGGCGGTCAGGCCCGGCGCTGGTGATAGGTGGTTCCCACCCAGTGTCGGTCAAGCGGTTGGAGGAGCAGTGAGACCGGTTTGAGTTCGCAACTGCTTGCGCCGGGCGATTCGGCTATCCTTTCCCGGCCACTCGCCCGACTCCCAAGGAATTATCATCATGCTGACCCAATCCCTGGCTGGTTTGCCGTCGTTCCTCTTCTATTTCGCCACCGCCATCGGCCTGTTGCTGCTGTTTGTGGCGGCGTACATCTTCATCACCCCCTATCGCGAGATCACTCTGATCCGCCAAGGCAACGCGGCGGCGGCGTCCAGCCTGGGCGGCGCCATTCTCGGCTTTGTCCTGCCTTTGGCCAGCGCCATCGCTCACAGCGTCGGCCTGTTCGACATGGTGGTCTGGGGTTTGATCGCCCTGATCATCCAATTGATTGTCTATGGCGTGGGGCGCCTGCTGCTGCCTGATCTGGCTCGCGAAATTCCCGCCGGCAAGATCGCGACGGGGGTTTTCCTCGGTGCGTTGTCCCTGGCCATTGGCATCCTCAACGCCGCTTGCATGACCTACTGAGCCGCGACGCTAACGTGGCTGAACCGGCGCCGGCTAAAACCAGTACGCCAGCAGCGCCCACAATCCGGCCACGGCGGCGGCCAGCAACGCCGCGATTATCCAGGGCGTCCACTTTCGCCCATGCCGCGGGGATTTGCGGGCAATGAGATTGCTCAAGTCCTGGATCAAACCAGAAGGCGACCACTTCCGACCATGCCGTGGGAGTTTTGGGACAATGAGATTGCTCAAGCCCTGGATCAGAGCAGAAAACGACCACTTCCGCTCATGCCGGGGAGTTCTAAGCGGAGTTGACGCGAGGGCCGCTTGCCGCACGGCCTGCGCCAGTTCCTCCGCGTTGGCGAACCGCTTTTCTGGGGTTTTGGCCAACACCCGATCAATCACCGGCTGAAACCGGCGCAGCGGCTCCGGCAGGATCGGAATTGGCCCCTTGACGTGCAGGATCGCCGTCTCGAACGCATCCGCGCCCTTATACGGCCGGGTGCCGGTCAGCGCTTCGTAGAACACCACCCCCAGGCTGTACAAGTCGCAGCGCGCGTCCAGGGGTTTACCAAGCGCCTGTTCCGGACTCATGTAGTTGGGCGTGCCGATTCGCCAGCCGACGGCAGTCAACTGGGTCTTGTCCTCCAGGTTTTTTGCGATGCCAAAATCCGATAGCACCGCGGTCTCCTGGTCGCGAAACAGGATGTTGGCCGGCTTAATGTCGCGGTGGATGCAGTTCTGGCGGTGGGCGTATCCGAGCGCTTGGGCGATCTGGACCAGAACCTTCACGGCTTGCCCCGGATTCAGTCCCGCCTTGATGCGCTCCTTAAGCGTGCCGGCCTCTAGGTACTCCATCGCGATGTAGGATTGATCCTGGTAGGCGCCAGTATCGTAAATGGTGACAATGTGCGGATGGGCGAGCTTGGCGATGATCTTGCCTTCCTTGACAAAGCGCTTGCTGAAGGTAGGGTCGGCGGCCATGGTGGGGGCCAGCACCTTGAGCGCCACCCGCCGGTCAAGAGATTCCTGGACCGCCAGATAGACAGTGGACATGGCCCCGCTGCCGATGATTCTCTCGATGCGGTAGCCGGGAATATGGGGCGATTCCATGATGGCCATGACGATAGGTCCTAAGCAAAGGTTCCGGGATGCATAAGGAGAATGGGTCAGACCGGTGTAAACAGCAAGGCGGCGGGGCGGCGCCAGGGACTATTCGATGTTGCGAGTGCTGAAAATGAACAGCATTGGAGCGCGGCGGAAGGCCCGCCCTAGATGAGACATTAGAGGTAGTTTGATTGTTGGGGGCCGGTTTGCCGGCTATGAAGGGTTGATTTTGTCGAAAAAACGGCTCCTACGGATAGCACGTTGATTAGGTGAATATTATTTTATCCAGCTTCTTACTTGACCAGGAATTTATTGATGGCTTCAATGAGCGTGTCCTCGTCCACCGGCTTGGTGACATAGCCCTTGGCGCCCTGCCGCTCGCCCCAGATCTTGTCGGTTTCCTGATCCTTGGTGGTCACCATGATCACGGGAATATGGCGGGTGGAGGGGTTTTTGGTAATCTGCCGGGTAGCCTGAAAACCATTGATCTTGGGCATGACCACGTCCATGAGGATAAGGTCCGGCAGTTCCGCCTTGGCAATCTCGATACCCTCCGCTCCGTCCTTGGCGGTCAAGGTGTCGTGCCCATGCTTTTTGAGGATTTTGGCGAGACTCAGCGTTTGCGTGGGCGAGTCATCGACAATCAATATGCGGGCCATGCTGCCACTCCTGAAATGATCTCGCGCGTATTCTGCGCCTGGTTTGGGGCGGTTGCGGGGACGGTGCGGTCCGCGCTGCTTACCGGGTAAATCTAGCCGACCACACCCGATTTCGCCAACCCCATGATAAGGCAAATTCAAGTTAAATGGGGATGGTTTTCTTGCCATCGGCGATTCGCGGGCGCGTGATAGGATAGGCTATTCAAGAGTCTTGATTCATTGGAGTTTATTTCATGAGCGATTCACCATTGGGGTTTTTTTCCCGCCTGACCTTGGCTCTGCGCGCGTTTGGGCGGATTCTGGGCGACGCCACTTTCGCCGGCGGCGTGCTGCGGCTAGAGCGGGGCGAGTTGACCATACCTGCCGCACCGGCGTTCCGGGAAACCCCCAGGCCGGCTCTGCGGGATACCGCGCCGGATTCAGCCCTGCAACTCATGGCACTGCTGCAGCAGGAGGGGCGGTTCGTGGACTTTCTCGAAGAGAACGTCGCCGCCTTCTCCGACGCCGAGATCGGCGGCGCAGCGCGGGTGGTGCATGAAGGTTGCCGCAAGGTGATCCGCGACTATCTCAAGATCGAACCGGTGCGGACCGAGGCCGAGGGCTCGCGGCTGACGCTGCCGGCCGGCTTCGATGCCGCGGCGGTGCGGCTGACCGGCAACGTGGTCGGGCAGCCGCCCTTTACCGGGGCCTTGACTCACCGGGGCTGGCGGGTGGCCCGGATCACCCTGCCGAAAATCGCCGAAGGGCATGATGTCCGGGTACTGGCGCCGGCGGAGGTGGAGTTATGAGCGAGGTCCGCTATGCCGTTGGCATCGATCTGGGCACCACCCATTGCGTGATGGCGGCGGTTGATCTGGCCGCCAGCGACCGCGACGAGGTGGCCGAGCGGATCGAGCCGATCCCCCAATTGACCGCGCCGGGTTCGGTTGAGGAACGGCAGATGCTCCCGTCGTTCCTGTACCTGCCGCATCCCGATGAACTGCGGCCCGAGGATCGCCTCCTGCCCTGGGGCGAGCCCCAGCCCTTCGTGGTCGGCGAACTGGCCCGCGCCATGGGTGGCCGCACCCCGATCCGACTGGTGGCCAGCGCCAAGAGCTGGCTGTGCCATCCGGGCGTGGACCGGCGTTCGGCCATCCTGCCGGTGGAAGCGCCGGAGGAAGTGGCGCGGGTGTCGCCGCTCCAGGCGTCGATACGCTATCTGGCCCACCTGCGCGCGGCTTGGGATCACCAGCATCCCGATGCGCCCCTGACCGAACAGGAGGTGGTGCTGACGGTGCCGGCCTCTTTCGATCCGGCCGCGCGGGAGTTGACCGCCGAGGCCGCGGCGGCTGCTGGTCTGAGTCGCCATCTGGTGCTGTTGGAGGAACCCCAAGCGGCGCTGTATCACTGGATCCTGGCTGCACGAGGCGAGTGGCGCAAGCAGGTCCAGGTCGGCGACATCATCCTGGTGGTAGACCTGGGCGGCGGAACCGCCGACTTCTCTCTGATTGCGGTGACCGAGCGCGACGGTACGCTTGATCTAGTGCGGGTGGCGGTCGGCGACCACATCCTGCTGGGCGGCGACAACATGGATCTGGCGCTGGCCCATACGGTCCGGACCAAGCTGGCCGGGCAGGGCGTCCAGCTTGATCCCTGGCAGTTGCAGGCGCTGACCCACGGTTGCCGCAACGCCAAGGAAACCCTGCTGGGCGATGCCGGAGTCGATGCCGTGCCGGTGGTGGTGCCGAGCCGGGGCTCCAAGCTGATCGGCGGTACCCTGCGCACCGAACTGACCCGCGACGAGGTAATGACAACACTGGTAGATGGGTTCTTCCCGGTGGTGACGGCCGCGGCGCGGCCGGCGGTGCGGGCGCGGGCTGCGCTGACCAAGTTGGGCCTGCCCTACGCTCAGGATGCGGCCATGACCCGCCATCTGGCGGCATTTCTAGGCCGGCAGGTCAATGCCACCCGCGATCTGGCCGGTTTCAACCGCCCGATGTTGGAGTGCGCCAGTTTCCTGCATCCGACCGCGGTGCTGTTCAACGGTGGCGTGTTCAAGGCCCCGCCGCTGCTTTTGCGGACTTTGGAGGTGCTGAACGATTGGCTGGCCGCCGAGGATTCGCCGCCGGTGCGTCTCCTGGAAGGTGCCGATCTCGATCTGGCGGTGGCGCGCGGCGCGGCCTATTACGGTTTCGTGCGGCGCGGGCGCGGGGTGCGGATTCGCGGCGGCACCGCCAAGTCCTACTACGTCGGGGTGGAAAGCACCATGCCGGCGGTGCCGGGGATGGAACCGCCGATCGAGGCCCTGTGCATCGCCCCCTTTGGCATGGAGGAGGGGACACAGGCCGAATTGCCGCCTCAGGAAGTGGGGTTGGTGGTTGGCGAGCCGGTGCGGTTTCGGTTCTTTGGTTCCTCAGTGCGGCGCGCCGATCATGTGGGCGCGGTGCTGGAGCAATGGGCGCCGGACGAGGTCGAGGAGTTGGAGGAAATCGAAGCGACATTGCCCGCCGAGGGCCGGCAACCCGGCGAGGTGGTGCCGGTGCGGCTGCACGCGGCGGTGACCGAGGTCGGCACCCTGCGGCTGGAAGCGGTCCCGCGCGAGGGAGCCCAGAGCTGGAAAGTCGAGTTCGATGTGCGCGGGGAGGGTTGAGCTATCGCTCGATCCAGTACCTCTCGCTATTTGGTGGGGATCGATCTCGGCACCACCCATACGGTGGTGGCTTACGCCGACCTTCGTGCCGCCGCCGACATCCACCTGTTCGCCATCGAGCAACTGATCGCGTCCGGGGCGGTGGCGGCCCGGTCGCTGTTGCCCTCGGTGCGTTATCACCCGGCGGAGGGCGAACTGGCGGCGGCGGATAGCCAGTTACCCTGGTCGTTCGTCGATCCTGGCGGGGTGGCCGGCGTCTTGCTGGGCGAACTGGCACGGGAACGTGGGGCGCGGGTGCCGGGCCGGCTGGTGGCCAGCGCCAAGAGCTGGCTGTCGCACGCCGGGGTGGATCGCACCGCGCCGATTTTGCCTTGGGGCGCGGCGGAAGAAATCGCCAAGGTTTCGCCCGTCGCCGCCAGCGCCAGCACCCTCGCCCACATCCGCGCCGCCTGGAACCAGCAGTTTCCCCGCCAGCCGTTGGAAAGGCAGGAAGTGGTGCTGACCGTGCCCGCTTCGTTCGACGAAGCGGGGCGGGCATTGACGGTGGAAGCGGCGCGGTTGGCCGGGTTGCCGCAACTGCGCCTGCTGGAAGAGCCGCAGGCGGCCTGCTATGACTGGTTGCACCGCCATCGCGCGGATGTGGCGGCAGGGTTGGGGGGGTCGCGGCTGCTGCTGGTCTGCGACGTGGGTGGCGGCACCACCGACCTGACCCTGATCCAGATCGAAGCCGGCGAAGCAGAACCACGTCTGACTCGCATCGGCGTGGGCGAGCATCTGATGCTGGGCGGCGACAATATGGATTTGACACTGGCCCGGACCGTTGAAACCCGCTTGGGTGGGGGACGGTTGACCGCCGGTGAACTGTCGCAACTTTTGCAGCAGTGCCGGGGCGCTAAGGAGCGGCTGCTGGCGGAAGACGCGCCGGAACGGGTCCCGGTGACGGTGTTGGGCGGCGGCGCGCGGCTGATCGGCGGCGCCCGCTCGGCGGAACTGAGCCGCGACGAGGTGCGAACGCTGCTGGTAGATGGGTTTCTGCCACGGGTCGAACCTGGAGAACGGCCCCAGGGCCGGCGCGCGGCGGTGGTCGAATTTGGTCTGCCCTATGCCGCCGATCCCGCCATCAGCCGCCACTTGGCGGTGTTTCTGGCCCAACACGCCGAAGCCGCCCGGCGGGCGCTGGGCGAACCGGCGCCGACGGACCGGCCGCCGATGCCGGACGCGATGCTGCTCAACGGCGGGGTGTTCCACGGCGCGGCGCTGGCCGGACGGCTGTTGGAGATTCTGAGCGACTGGCGCGGGGAATCCCTGCTGAGGCTGGATAATCCCGAACCCGATCTGGCGGTGGCGCGCGGCGCGGTGGCTTACGGCCTGGCGCGGCGCGGTCAGGGCTTGCGCATCGGCGGCGGCTCGGCGCGTGGCTATTTCCTGGTGGTGGACGGTGGGCGCGACCGCAAGCAGGGCGTTTGTCTGTTGCCGCGCGGCGCGGAGGAGGGGCGGGAAGCGCGGCTGGATCGCACCTTCTCATTGCGATTGGGCGCGCCGGTGCAATTCCATCTGATGTCCTCCACTGGCGATGCGGTACATCCACCGGGCGCGGTGGTGGTGCTGGATGCCGAAGAGTTTGTCCCCCTGCCGCCCATCGCCACCGTGATCGAGAGCGAGGTTGCCGGCGAGGTTCCGGTGCAACTGGTCACCCAATTAACCGAGGTCGGTACGCTGGAAGTGGATTGCGTCGCGGCGGACGACCCGACGCGGCGTTGGCGGCTGGCGTTCCAGTTGCGCGGCGGCGACGCGGCGACGCTGGCCCGTCTGCATCCACGCTTCCCGGACGCGGCGGCGCGGCTGGAGCGGTTCTACGGTTCCCGCGCCGAGGTAGAACCTAAGGAAATCAAGACGCTGCGCACCGATCTGGAACGCTTGCTCGGCAAGCGTGAGAGTTGGGAAACGCCGCTGCTGCGCGAGTTGTTCGGCGTGCTGTGGGCGGGAGCGCGCCGCCGCCGCCGCTCGACGGAACACGAACGGCTGTGGTTCAGTCTGGCCGGTTTCTGTTTGCGGCCGGGATTCGGTTATCCGCTGGACGACTGGCGGGTCCGACAATTGTGGATGCTGTACGAGCAGAGCGTGCAGCACCATCAGGACGCCCAGAACTGGGCGGAGTGGTGGACGCTATGGCGGCGGGTGGCCGGTGGGCTGGATGCGGCGGCACAGTTGCGGTTGAGCGATGAACTGTTGGTGGATTTACGCTCGCCGACGGGCAAGGCGGCCAAGGACAGGAAACCGGGCATCGAGGACATGGCGCGGCTGGCCGGAGTATTGGAGCGGTTGCCAGCGGCGCGCAAGCTCGAACTTGGCAAGGTGTTGCTGGCGCGGCTGGCGCGCAAGGACGAATCGCCGCAACTCTGGTGGGCGGTCGGTCGCCTGGGCACGCGGGTTCCCGCCTACGGCAGCGCGCACGACGTTGTGTCGGCGGCGACGGCGGCGGCCTGGCTGGAACGGGTGCTGGCGCTGGATTGGAAGGCGGTAACGCCGGCGGCGTTCGCCGCAACCCTGCTGGCGAGGTTGAGCGGAGATCGGGAGCGGGATTTGGACGAAGCGTTAAGGATGCGGGTCGTCCAGCGGTTGCGGGCGGTCAAGGCTCCTGCCTCGTGGCTGCGGATGGTCGAGGAAGTCGTGGAACTGGACGAGGCCGACACCGGGCGGGTGTTCGGCGAAGCGCTGCCGCCAGGGTTGCGGCTGGTCGGCTGATCGTACTGGATTCCCCGCCTTGGCCAAGGGGAACATTCAGGGAAGAAACAGCCGTGCCGTTGCCGCCGGATTACTGGCAAAGTAGAGATGCAGATACGAGGCCGTCAGTCGCCCGATCCGATAGACGGCCTCGCCCGGGTTGCCGTCGCGTTGTCGGCGACCGTGCGCCAGCGGTTGCAGCGGCGTTTCCAGCCGGGAATGATGGAAAGTATGTCCGCGCAACTCACCCTCCGGCAGTTCCACCGCTTGCATCCCCAATCCCGCCAGCTTCGACTGGAGCGCCGCGTGGCCCGGCAACAATCCCAGCATCGGTGTGCGATGGCCTTCCTTGTCGGCCAGCGATTCCAGCGCGTAGAGCAGGCCGCCGCATTCGGCGTAAAGTAGTTTTCCGGTTTGATGATGCCTGCGCAGCGCCGCGCGCATGGATTCGTTGGCCGCCAACGCGTCGAGATGCAACTCGGGATAGCCGCCGGGCAGATAAACGCTGTCCACCGCCGGCAATTCGGAATCCGCCAGCGGCGAGAAAAACACCAGTTCCGCGCCCAGCGCTCGCAAGGTGTCGAGATTGGCCGGGTAGAGGAAGGCGAACGCCGTGTCGCGGGCGATGCCGATGCGCACGCCCTCGAGCAGGGGCGGCGGCGGTTTCACATTCACGGCTGGAAAAGACACGGACGGTGGGAGTTCGGCCAGCTCAGTTGCCGCAATGAGGGTAGCGGCGGCATCCAGGCGAGCTTCCAGGTCGGTGATTTCGGCGGCCTGCACCAGCCCGAGATGTCGGTCGGGCAGGGCGACCGCGCCGTCCCCGTGGCAACCAGCCGTAATAATGAATCTCCGGCGGCAGGCTCTCGGTCAGCAGTTCGGCGTGGCCCGGTCCCGAAGGTAAGGCGTCCAGGATGCGTTCCCGATAGGCCAGCGCCTGTTTGGTGGTGGCCACCGGCGGCCGCAGGTTGGGCATGATAATGGCGCGGGCGACCTGACGGGCGCTGTGCGGCACTACCGCGCGCATGGCCGCGCCATCACGGACGTGCAAATGCCAGTCGTCGGGGCGGGTGAGGGTGTCCATGCTGGGTTCCGGTTGGTGTTACGACGGGTTGACGAGGGATTATAAACCTCCAGGTTGCTGTAAAAGCTCGTGGATGTATTTTCGGCTAAAACACCTGGAGAATCTCCGCAAGCACGGCATCGGTCTGGCCGACTGCGAGGTCATTTTCGACGTGCCACTGGCGACGGCGGAAGGTGCCAGCGAGGCGTATGGCCAACAGCGATTGCAAAGCTTGGGGCTGTTTTACCCTGGTAGCTGGGACCGTAGCTCGATCTCGTCACCGTCCGGGGCGAGGTGGTGGCGCAGTTCTGGCTCAAGTCGGACGTGGCGGCGGTGACGCTGGGGGTGGGGGAGGAGCGGCGGGAGGAACGGATACCCGAGCAATTAAGGTGGTTTTTATGGAGCTGTAGGGAACAGTAGCGCGCCTAAATAATGATATTTATGACTATTTTAATTAATTTTTTTGTCTTTTTTGTGTTAAAAATACCGTGATAGTTAAAGCCAAACCTGCTGTAAGGTAGGGGCAGAAAGTCGCGGATCCTGAACGATCCCAGGACAACCGGACTGCCGAGAGCGACCATCGTGAAGGTCGCGCGAGGTAGTGCGGCTTTTTATTGCTGCAATGAGACATCAGAAAGGAGAGGGAAATGAGAGGGCGCCTGACAATTTTGCCTACTCTGCTGTTTTTACTGTCGGTTGCTTTCGGTCTGATTCCATTCGCCGCGCTCGCCAGGTCCAATGACAACCCGGCTCGCGATGAATTTTCCGTGAAGGTGGTTTCCAGCGCCCCGCACCAGGTGACCGGCGGCGATGCCCGCCTGCACATCGAAGTGCCCCACACCGTTCCGCTGTACCAAGTAGAAGTCTGGGTCAACGGCGCCAATCAAAGGAGCCGCTTCACCGTGATGCCCGGCTCGCGAACGCTGACCGGCGTCATCAATAGACTTGTTCCCAAATAATTCTTGATTAATTTCAATCTGTTGCTATTTAACTATAAAAAGTTTTTCTTCTTTCCCAATGGCTTGGGGTTGACTTTTTTGAATAAGTCCCCATCTTCTTGGATGAGGATAGAGCGATCAGGAAAGCCCCCATGAAAAAATTTCAATTGATGATCATTCGTAACGAACGACAATTTAGAGCCTTAACGGGGATACCTCAGAAAGTCTTTGATATCCTCCTGCCAGAATTTACCCAGTGTTTGGAATCGGCTCAACAGAAAAACTACCAAAAACATCGGGCACAGCGTAAAAGAAGACCTGGCGGCGGACGTAAAGGCACGTTATCCACACCTGAACTAAAGCTCTTTTTTATCCTCTTCTACCTGAAAACCTATCCGACCTTTGATGTGCTTGGGTGCTGGTTCGATCTCAGCCCAGCCAAAGCCGAGGAAAATGTGATGCGGCTTCTGCCCATTTTAAAACAGGCCGAACAACGCCTGCATGTTTTACCTCACCGTCACTTCAAACCGGCCAGCAATGACGAACAACCTACTGAAAAAACTCAGAAAATTATTATCGACGCCACGGAGAGACCCTGTTGCCGACCCCACCATGCTCGCAAACAGAAACACTATTATAGTGGCAAGCAACACCATCATACCCTGAAAAACACGGTGATCGCGGATGGCGACAAGGGCATCCCCGTCGTGGGTCCGACGGCCCCAGGCAGCCGGCATGACTATGCGTTATTGAAAGAGGAATTAGCTCCCAGTCCACCGGGCCTCTCTTCGGTTGAGGCTTATGTCGACTTAGGCTATCAGGGCATTAAAGATCGCTATCCGACTTTCCATGAAATTCATATCCCCCATAAAAAGCCCCGGAAGTCAAAAAACAATCCAAAGCCGACGTTAACCTCACAACAAAAGAAGGAAAACCGGGCCATCAGTCGAGTTCGCGTTGCGGTGGAACACCTGATTGGAGATCTGAAAAGCTTTCAGATTCTCGCTATTAAATTCCGAAACCACATAAAGAATATGGCCGATAAAGTTATTTTAGTGGTTACCGGCCTGTGTAACCTTAAAAATGACTATGTCGTTCAATAGGTTATGGATACTTATTTGGGAACATGTCTAATGGTTTGAGGGTGGGTAAGAACCATCTACAGGTCAAGACTCGCATAAAGACAAAGGGCCATCCGACACCGGTGAACATGATTCTAACCAACTATCCCATCATCGGACCCGTCTTCTCGGGGCCGCACCAGTATCCCTTCGTTTGCACGACGATGACCCAAGGGCTGGGTCAGCCCATCACGGACGACCCGGTGACCGGTACGAAGGTGTTCGACGCCTCGAACAACCTGGTTGGATACAGCCGCAACTGCTCGGTGCTGACGCAGGTCGTTTTCCTGTACCGCACAGCCGCCGGCGCCTGGGCACCCTACACGCTTGGCATGGCGCGGCCGGTTGATATGGCGACGACCAAGACTCTCGATGGCAAGACAGTGGACTTCATCGTGCGTTGGGAGCGCGGCACCATCAACCGCTTCATTTTCAGCATCGCGATGCTTGCGCCCTATGACGAGGACCCGTCGAACCCCAACCGGGATGCCTGGAACCAGCGGGTAATCTACCGGTTCGATGGCGGCGTGGCCATCGGGCACACGCAGGGCAACCTCAGCACCTCCGCCTCGCTGTACGACGTGGGGCTGAAGGGCGGCTACGCGATCCTCTACTCGTCTGGCACGCGCACCGGCACGCACTACAACCTGCAACTGGGCGGGGAGACGGCGCTGATGGTGAAGGAGCGCTTCATCGAGTTGTACGATGTACCCCTCTACACAGTGGGCGTTGGGGGTTCGGGTGGCGGCATCCAGCAGTACATCTACGCCCAGAACCATCCGGGCTTGATCGATGCGGCCATCCCGCAATACGCCTACCCCGAGATGGTCAGCCAGGTGGTACATATCGGCGACTGTGAATTGCTGGAGCACTATATGGACAATCTCGACAGCGACAATCCACGCTGGCAAACCTGGACCAACCGCAGTTTGCTGGAAGGGCTGAACGCCAGCAACACCGTTCTTAATCCTTACACGCGCACGGCCGGCTCGACCGAATGCATCAACGGCTGGCGGGGGAACACACCGCTGGTTTTCAATCGCTGGTACGGCCAAGCGCGCAACCAGGAACTCTTCGAGCCCCAGTCGGCCATCGCTACGATTGAATGGACACACTTTGCCGACCTCGTCAACATCGTTGGCCGGGATGCCGACGGCTACGCCCGCCGCTACTGGGACAACGTCGGCGTGCAGTACGGGCTACAAGCGGTGGCCAGCGGGCAGATCACCCCTGAGGAGTTCCTCAAGCTCAACGCCACGATCAGCGGCTGGAAGAAAACGGCCGACATGGTGCAAGAAGGCTCGCCCTTCTATCCACCCGGCGTGATCGACCCCAACAACTGGGATCCGTGGAGCCAGCGCAATCAGGTGTATAGCACCAATCCGCTCTTCAGCCCCGCACCCCGTACCAAGGGCAGCGTGAAAGCCATGCGGGCGGTGTATAGGGCCGGCCTGGTGTTCATGGGCGACATCGACATCCCGATCATCGACTGGCGCAACTACCGCGAAGCTGAACTGAACATGCATAATACCCAGCAGTCCTTCGCCGCCCGCCAGCGAATTCGGAAAGCACGCGGCGATGCCGACAACCAAGCAATCTGGTTTACCGATAAAGCATCTTTCGACCAGACACCGGAAGCCCTCGACGTGATGGACCAGTGGATGCTCAACATGCTGGCGAATCCCGGCAAAGGCGTCGCCGGCAATAAACCCCCGCTCGCGACGGACCGGTGCTTCGATGCAGAGGGTAACCAGATCGCCGCCGGCTCAACCGTTTGGGATGGCATCCTGGATACCAATCCGCCCGGGGCCTGCACAAACACTAACTTGTTCAAAATCTACAGAACTTCCCGCCGTGTAGCTGGCGGGCCGTTCGAGCAGAGCATCTTCAAGTGCCAGCTCGTTTCAATCGGAAAGGCTATCGGCCGTGGCTTCTATGGAATGTGGAAACCGAACGCTGCCGAGCAGACCTTGCTGACGCGCATCTTCCCTGACGGGGTCTGTGACTACACCCAGCCGGATCAAGGACTACCGCCCGAGTGGAAGAATTGACCAGCAACTTACCCGCTGGTCAATGACAGGGCCAGCAGGCCACCCGCACCGCTGCTGGATCGATGGTTATGATCGGCAGGGAACCGCGAGGTTCGCTTGCCCCAGATCGGGGTCGCGGGAATACGCCCGCGCCCCTGACTCGATCGGCAGAAATCTTGTTGTCGATGCCGAACTCCTCAATCTTGACGTATTTTCGCACACAGGAGCGATCGCTCATGAACACTCACCATTTGATCCAGTCCCGAGTGGCGCTATTCGTCGTTTGGGCGGCGCTGGGGCTGCCGGCCCAGGCGCTGGAGCCGATGAACATGAACATCTATTTCGGCAACCTGCACAGCCACACCAAATACTCCGACGGCAGCGGTACGCCCCAGGACGCCTTCAGGTGGGCACGGGACGTCGCCCGGCTCGATTTCTACGCCGTGACGGATCACGGCGAACAGGTGGACCCCTACGAGTGGTGGAAGACCGGCCAGTACGCGAATGCCGCCAACCAGGATGGAAGGTTCGTGGCGATCCGGGGCTTTGAATGGAGCCAACCGCTGTGGGGACATATCACGGTCTGGAATACGTCGAGCTACACCAACGCCGTCCTCGATTACACCATGGCCGACTTCTACGAGTGGCTCGACCGCAGCAACGGCATTGCCCAGTTCAACCATCCCGGCAGGGAATACGGCGTGTTCGAGTGGTTTTCTCCCGACTCTCGCATGTTGGATAACCTGGTCGGCGGCGAAACCGCCAACCGGAACTCCAGCAATAACGCCGATCCCGACGCTTACTTCGCCTGGTACCTGTTTGCCCTGGACCGAGGTTGAAAAATCGCCCCGACCTTCGGTCAGGACAACCACAGTCTGAGCTTTCCGAACGGTGGCCGCACCGCCATCCTGGCCCCGTTCCTGACCCGGGGGGATCTCCTGAATGCTATCCGAGCCAGGCGCCTGTATTCGACGGACGACCCAAACCTGCGGAATCATTTCTCCTCCGGCGATCAGTGGATGGGATCGACGATCACCGTTCCTCAGGACGTAGACAGCGTCCAGTTCGACGTGAAGGTCTGGGACGATGAACCCATCACGAAACTCGAACTGATCAGTATCGGCGGAACCGTCCTTGCCCAGTTCGAACCACGCTCTCCTGAGAACACGGAGGTAACCTGGTATCCGCCGCCGAGCGCACCGGCATATCTGCCCTACGTCTTCCTGCGGGTCACCACGGAGGATAAGAAGCTCGATATGCCCGGCCAGGCCACGAACGTGGCTTATACCGCGCCGATCTGGATTCAGTACCAATAGAAATAGCAGAAAGGGGGTCTTGTCTTTTGCTCCGCCACGCCTTGACGCATGGAGGTAAAGCCTTAAGCTAGCAGCTTGCGGCGGCTCGGGCAGGTTGTGGGAGCCGCTCTTACATGATTGAACTGAATGGCATTCATGGGGAGTGTTATGTCCGATATCAAGAAAGTCGTGCTGGCCTATTCGGGTGGCCTGGATACCTCGGTGATCCTGAAGTGGTTGCAGGACGTGTATCAGTGCGAGATCGTGACTTTCACCGCCGACCTGGGCCAGGGTGAGGAACTGGAGCTGGCGCGTGAGAAGGCGCTCAAGTTGGGCATCAAGCCGGAAAACATCTTCATCGACGATCTGCGCGAAGAATTCGTGCGCGATTTCGTGTTCCCCATGTTCCGCGCCAACGCCATCTACGAGGGCGAATACCTGCTCGGCACCTCCATCGCCCGGCCGCTGATCGCCAAGCGCCAGATCGAAATCGCCGAACTCACGGGCGCCGACGCCGTCTCGCACGGCGCCACCGGCAAGGGTAACGATCAGGTGCGGTTCGAACTGGGTGCCTATGCGCTGAAGCCCAATATCAAGGTCATCGCCCCGTGGCGGGAATGGGATCTGCTGTCGCGCGAAAAGTTGCTGGCCTATGCCGAGCGGCACGGCATTCCGGTCGAGATGAAGCGCGGCACCAAATCGCCGTACTCGATGGACGCCAACCTGCTGCACATTTCCTATGAGGGTGGCGTGCTGGAAGACCCATGGAGCGAACCGGAGGAGGAGATGTGGCGCTGGACGGTGTCGCCAGAGAAAGCCCCCGACCAGCCGCGCCAGGTCGAACTGGACTACCGCAACGGCGACATCGTCGCCATTGATTGCGAGGCCCTGACGCCCGCCGCCGTGTTGGCCAAGCTGAACCGGTTGGGCGGCGAGCATGGTATCGGCCGGCTGGATCTGGTGGAAAATCGCTACGTCGGCATGAAATCGCGTGGTTGCTACGAAACCCCCGGTGGTACCATCATGCTTAAGGCGCACCGGGCGATGGAATCACTGACCCTGGATCGGGAGGTCGCCCACCTCAAAGACGATTTGATGCCGCGTTACGCCAGCCTGGTCTATAACGGTTACTGGTGGAGCCCGGAGCGCAAGCTGTTGCAGACGATGATCGACGCTTCGCAGGTGCCGGTGAACGGTACGGTGCGGCTGAAACTGTACAAGGGCAATGTGATCGTGGCGGGCCGCAAGTCGAACGACAGCCTGTTCGACATGAACATCGCCACCTTCGAGGACGATGCCGGAGCTTATGACCAGAAAGACGCCGGCGGTTTCATCAAACTGAATGCTTTGCGGATGCGTATCGCGGCGCTGAAGGGACGGCGGTAGTTCATCGCGGACCGGCGCGTTTTTTCCCAGCCGCGCCGTTTTCATGAATACCCGCGATTTAACCGGCTCCGGTGGCTATCGGCCGGTTGGGATTGCGGATCCACTCGCTCCAGGAACCGGCGTACAGCCGAGAACCGCGCAGGCAGCGGCTTCCATCGCCAACAGGTTGTGGCAGGCGGTCACCCCGGAACCGCAGCTATGCACCACCGCCGTCGGGGGCCGTTCACCCAGAACGGCCGCAAACCGCACCCGGAGTTCTGCGCGGGACAGAAAGATACCGTTGGCGGTCAAGTTGTCCGCGGTCGGCAAATTGACCGCGCCCGGAATGTGGCCGGCGACCGGATCGATCTGCTCCATCTCGCCCCGAAAGCGTGCTGCCGCTCGTGCATCCAGCAACACCTTCTCCGCTGGCAGCGCTTGCAGCACTTGCACCCGCGCGGTCGTCAACCAAAGCCGGTCGTCCGGTCGGTCATGGAATACCATCGGTTGCACGGCCGGCGCTTCTGCGGTCAACGGCAGCCCCGCCCGTTGCCAGGCTGGAAAGCCGCCGTCCAGCACCGCTACCGCTTCGTGCCCCAGCCAACGCAGCAGCCACCACAGCCGCGCCGCCGCCAGCATCCCGCCCATGTCATCGTAGGCCACGACCTGGGTTCCGGGACTGATGCCCCATTCACCCAGCCTGCGCGCCAGTCGCGCTGGATCGGGCAGGGGATGGCGGCCGGTCGCCGGCGTGATCGGACTGGATAAATCTTCATCCAGATGAGCATAGCGCGCGCCGGGCAGATGGCTTTCCTGGTAAGCGCGGCGGCCCGCTTCGGTATCCATCAGACTGAAGCGGCAATCCACCACCACCCAATGGGGATCGTCGAGATGGGCATGCAATGTGGCGGCGTCAATCAGCGTGTCGTGGTTCATGAGTTTCCAAGGGACGGAGATCGGGTGTCAGGGCGCCGGCGTCAGCCATTCCAGCCGGGTCTGCCCATGGTCGCCGACCCGCAGGCGTTGTAGCAGTTCCGGCAGCAGCCGGCCCAGCGTTTCGTCCAGCGTCCACGGTGGGTTGATGATGATCATGCCATTGCCGTGCAGCCCGAGCGGCGCATCGTAAGGATACAGCCCCAACTCCGCGCACAGCATCGCCGGAATCGCCAGCTTTTGCAGATTCCGTTGCCAGCGCAGGCTGGGCGCGCGGTCGAGAATGGGGTACCAGGCAGCGATGATGCCGTCCGCCCAGCGGCAGTGAATGACCTGGATCGCTTCGGTCAACCGGTCGAATTCGCCCATCAACTCGTAGGTCGGGTCCAACAATACCAACCCGCGCCGTTCCGGGGGCGGCAGCAGGGCCTTTAGCGCGGCGTAGCCATCCCGATGATGGACCGCGACTTGACGGTCGCCGGCGAATTCTGCCTTGAGAGCCACGTGCTCGGTTGGATGGAGTTCGGTCAGGATCAACCGGTCGCCGGGTCGCAGCAGAGCGCGGGCAATTCGTGGCGAACCGGGGTAAATGCGCAACCGGCCGTCCGGGTTCGACGCCCGAACCTGCTCCACATAATCTGCCAGTTCCGGACTCAGTCCAGACTGATTCCACAACCGGCTGATGCCGCCGGCGAATTCGCGGTTCTTTTGCACCGGCGGTGAATGCAGATTGAAGCGGCCAGCACCGGCGTGGGTGTCGAGCACGCAAAACGGCTTGTCCTTGTGCCGCAGGGCGCGGAGGAGTTGGACCAGCAGGACGTGCTTGAACACATCGGCAAAGTTACCGGCATGGAAGGCATGGCGATAGCTCAGCATCGCGGCTCAGTGTAGGGATCCCATCGGTGGCGCGTCAGTTGGCATATTGTCGAAGGCGCACCGGGCGACGGCGAGCGCCCCAGGTCCCTGGCTGGGCCTCGAACACGCCGGCGCAGGACGCGCCACAGGCATTGCAGCGCCCGTCGGCGGTCAGGTTCCACTCGCCGAGTGTGTACCAGTCGCGACCGATCAACTTTCGCCCGCACTGATGGCAATAGGTGCTGCCGCCTTTCTCGTCGTTGACGTTGCCGGTGTAGGCGTAATGGATGCCGTTCTTCAGCGCGATCCGCCGCGCCCGGCTCAGGGTCGAGGGCGGGGTGGGTGAGTGGTTTAGCATCTTCCAGTCCGGATGGAAGGCGGTGAAGTGAATCGGTACGTCCGGCCCCAGGTTTTCCACCACCCACTGGGTCAGCGCCTCCAGTTCCGCATCCGAATCGTTCTCGCCGGGGATCAGCAGGGTGGTGATTTCGAACCAGACGCTGGTCTCGCGCTTCAGATACACCAGGGTATCGAGCACCGGTTGCAGGTGACCGCCGCAAATCTTCCAGTAGAATTCCTCGGTGAACGCCTTGAGGTCCACGTTGGCGGCGTCCATGTATTTATAGAATTCCCGGCGAGGTTCGTCGCACATGTAGCCAGCGGTGACCGCCACGGACTTGATGCCATAGTCGCGGCAGGCGATGGCGACATCCATGGCGTATTCCATGAAAATTACTGGATCGTTATAGGTGTAGGCCATGCTGCGACAGCCCAGTTCGTGGGCCACCCGCGCCAGTTTGTCCGGCGCGGCAGCATCGGCCAGGGTGTCCATCTCACGCGACTTGCTCATATCCCAGTTCTGGCAGAACTTGCAGGCCAGATTGCAACCGGCGGTGCCGAACGACAGCACCGAGGTGCCGGGCAGGAAATGGTTGAGGGGTTTCTTTTCAATCGGATCGATGCAGAAGCCGCTGGACCGGCCATAGCTGGTCAGCATGATCTTGCCGTCGTGGCAGCCACGCACGAAACACAGGCCCTGCTGGCCCTCGTGCAGCTTACAGAAGCGCGGGCAGACATCGCACTGGACCCGGCCATCGTCGAGGACGTGCCAGTAGCGGGTAGGAAAAAACTCGGTGGTTTGATTCATCATGGCCTCCTGTGACAAAGGCTCTCGTCGTTTTTCAGCCTGCGGGAATGCGGGCTGCCGTAAGGTTTAGACCACAATTCGACCTTCGCCGAACGAATTTACGCCCTATACTCTAACTTATCGGTATTGGCAAACTCATCTGGAGGGCGTCGTTATGCAAACCGTGCGCACACCCGCCGTGGCGGGGTTGTTCTATCCAGCCGATGCTCGAGAACTGCACGCTCAGGTGCGGCAGTTTCTGAGCCAGGTCGAGCCCTCGACTGAACCGCCGCCCAAGGCGGTCATCGCCCCTCATGCGGGTTATATCTACTCCGGACCCGTCGCCGCCTCCGCCTATGCCCGGCTGCGGGCGGTTCGCGATGTCATCACCCGGGTCGTCCTGCTGGGACCCAGCCACCGGGTCGGGTTCCGGGGTATCGCGGTCAGCGGGATGACGGCCTTTTCTACTCCGTTTGGCAGCATTCCGGTGGACCAGGAAGCAGTCGAGCAGGTTCGGCGCCTGCCGGAAGTGGGCTTCCTGGAACAGGCCCACGCCCAGGAGCACAGCCTGGAAGTCCATCTACCATTCCTGCAAGAGGTACTGGGCGAGTTCAAGCTGGTGCCGCTGGTGGTCGGCGACGCCCGGCCTTCGGAGGTCGGGGCGGTACTGGAAGCGCTGTGGGGCGGCCCGGAAACCCTGATCGTCATCAGTTCCGATCTCAGCCACTATAACGACTACCAGACTGCTCGCAGCCTGGACAGCGCCACGTCCCAGGCCATCGAGGCGCTGCGCTACGAGGACATCGGCTACGACCAGGCTTGCGGGCGCAATCCGGTCAACGGCCTGCTATGGGTGGCGCGGCGCAAGGGCCTGCGGGGCGAAACCATCGATCTGCGCAATTCCGGCGATACCGCCGGCACGCGCGATCAGGTGGTGGGGTATGGCGCGTATGTGTTCCACTGACCGGGATCGGAGTGGTCATGGCCACCGATAACACACTGTCGGGGTCTGATCGAGCCATGCTGCTGGAAGTGGCACGCGCCTCGATCCAGCACGGCCTGCTGTACCGCCAAGCGCTGGCGGTCAATCCTGACGACTATCCGGAAACCCTGAGGCCGTTACGGGCCACCTTTGTGACCCTGGAAACCGGCGGCCAGTTGCGCGGCTGCATCGGCGCGCTGGTTGCCTATCTGCCGCTGGTTCAGGATGTCGCCAAGCATGCCTTCGCAGCGGCGTTCGAGGATCCCCGCTTTCCCGAACTGCGGCCGGACGAGTTGCCGAAACTGGAAATCTTCATCTCGGTGCTGTCGCCGCCGGAGCCGATGTGCTTCGGTTCCGAGGAAGACTTGTTGAAGCAAGTTCGGCCAGGAGTGGATGGGCTGATCCTCCAGTTCCACCAATACCGCGCTACCTTCCTGCCGGCGGTGTGGGAAAGCCTGCCCGACCCTTATTTGTTCCTGGCCCAGCTCAAGCGGAAGGCCGGCCTGTCGCTGGATTTCTGGTCGCCGGAACTGCGAGTGGAACGCTACACGACCGAGTATTTCGGCGCCGGCGACCTGGGGTGATGGAACGCCTCGATCCGCTGTACGCGCCGCTGACCGGCCTCAACCTGATCGAAGCCAGCGCTGGCACCGGCAAGACCTACACCCTCACCGCGCTGTATCTGCGCCTGGTGATGGAAGCGGCGATTCCGGTCAACCGGATCCTGGTCGTCACCTACACCAACGCCGCGACCAAGGAACTGCGCGACCGCATCCGCGAGCGGCTGGCGCAAATCCGGCTGGCGTTCCTGCGCGGCCGGGCCGAGGCCGACGATGAGTTCTGCGTCCGCATGCTGGATGTGCTGCCCGACCGCGAGCTGGCCATCCGCCGGCTGAACAACGCGGTGCGCGGCTTCGACGAAGCCGCCATTTTCACCATTCACGGTTTCTGCCAGCGGGCGCTGGGCGACAGCGCCTTCGAAAGCGGCCTGTCGTTCGAGACCGAGTTGCTAGCCGACACCAGTGACCTGCTCCAGGAAATCGTCGAGGATTTCTGGCGGCGGGAGTTTTACCCGGCCTCGCCGATGGTGGTGCAGTACTTTCTGGACAAAAAATACAGTCCGGAGACACTGCTTGCCGATATCAGCCCGCATCTGGGCAAACCCTATCTGCAAGTAGTCACGCCGGACGGGAATGCCGATGGCGCGGCGTTGGAGAAGGGGTTTCTTCTGGCTTACCAGCATGCGCGGGAAATTTGGGGCAGGCAGCGTTCTGAAATCGAGGCACTGTTGCTTGGGGCACCCAGTCTCAATCGGCAAAAATACAGCTTGAAATCGATCCCCCGCTGGCTGGAAGCCATGGACGACTACCTGAGCGCCGAAATCCCGAAACTCGAACTGTTCGAGCCGTTCGAAAAGTTTACCTCCTCCAAGCTGCAAGACTCCGTTAAAAAGGGTCAGACCCCGCCCCGGCATCCGTTCTTTTTAGCGTGCGAAGCCCTGAAAGCCCGCTGCGAAACTCTGGCCGACTACTGCCGGCATCAGGTTCCGGTGAAACTGCTGGCGTACTGCAACGTCGAGCTGGCGGCGCGCAAGCGGCGGCAGCAGCTTCAGTCCTACGACGATCTGCTGCTGAACCTGCGCGAGGCCCTCAACGATCCCCGGCGGGGCGCGGCCCTGGTCGATACCTTGCGCCACCGTTACGCCGCCGCGCTGATCGACGAATTCCAGGATACCGACCCGGTGCAGTACGACATTTTCCGGCGCATCTACGCCGGTACGGCCCAACCGGTGTTTCTGGTCGGCGATCCCAAGCAGGCGATCTACAGTTTTCGCGGTGCGGACATCTTTGCGTACCTGGCTGCTCGCCAGGATGCCAGCCGGGACTATACCCTCGATGTCAACTGGCGCTCCGATCCGCGCCTGCTGACAGCGATGAATGCGGTGTTCGGCGCGGATAAGACACAACCCTTCCTGTTCGACGCCATCGGTTTCCAGCCGGCGGTCCCGGCGGAAAAGAAGCAACACCAGCCGCTCTGGATTCAGGGTCGGAACGAGCCGCCGCTACAGGTGTGGTGGCTGGAGCCGGACGGCGATCAACCGCTGGGCAAGGGCGTTGCCAACGAACGGGCGACGCGGGCGACCGCCGCCGAAATCGCCCGCCTGCTGAATTTGGGGGCGCGCGGCCAGGCCGGCATCGGCGACCGGCCGCTGGCCGGCGGCGACATAGCTGTGCTGGTGCGTAGCCACCACCAAGGGCGGATGATCCGCGACCAGTTGCTGCGCTTGCGCGTGCCCTGCGTCCAGCATGTGGACGACAGCGTGTTGGCCTCGGTGGAGGCGCAACAACTGGAAGGCTTGCTGGCGGCGGTGCTGGAACCGGGCGACGAAGGTCGGGTGCGCGCGGCGCTGGCCGGCGATCTGTTCGGGCTGAGCGGCGAAGCGCTGTACCGGTTGCGCGATGACGAGCAAGCCTGGGCGCGGTGGCTGGAAACCTTTCAAAGCTATCGGCAGCAGTGGCGGGACGAGGGCTTCATTCACTTTTTCCAGGCCTGGCTGCACGAACAAGCGGTCGCGCCGCGCCTGCTGGCGTTCCAGGACGGCGAACGGCGGCTGACCAACCTCCTGCACCTGGCCGAACTGCTGCACGTCGCCAGCCGCGCGCATCCCGGCATGGCGAGCTTGCTCAAATGGCTGGGCGACCGCCGCCGCACGCCGGCCAACCGGGACGAGGAGCAGCAGTTGCGGCTGGAGAGCGACGAGAATCTGGTGCGGATCGTCACCGTTCACAAGAGCAAGGGACTGGAATATCCGGTGGTGTTCTGCCCGTTCCTGTGGGATGGCCGGCTCAAGAGCGACGACAAACCCGATTTGCTGCTTTATCACGATCCCGCCAATCCGGGGCGGACGATTCTTGCCGTGGGCGCGGGCGATGACGATCCCGCCTGGCAACTCGCGCGCCGCGAGGAAATGGCCGAGAACCTGCGGTTGTTCTATGTCGCGCTGACCCGCGCCAAGCAGCGCTGTACTCTGGTTTGGGGCAAGATCAAGGATGCCGACAGCGCGCCCGCCGCCTGGTTGCTGCATCGGCCGCCGGTGGTCGGGCCGTCCCAGGATGCGCTGGCAGTCACCCAGGAACGGTTCAAGACCCTGGAAACGGCGGTGCTGCGCGCCGAACTGCATGCCGCGTTCGCGGCAGCGAACGAGACCGTCGCTATCGCCCCCCTGCCGCGCGAGTCGGGCCTGGTCTACCAACCGCCCCCCGTGGCGGAGCCGGAATTGCGGGCGCGCGCTTTTGCGGGACCAGTGCCGGAATCCTGGCGGGTGGGCAGTTTCACCGCGCTAACCGCCGGCCACGCGGTCGAGACGCCCGATTACGACCTGGCGGTTAATGTTCCCGTGGTTGAAACCGAACCGGCCGCAGCAGCCGTCCGCGATGTATTCGCCTTTCCGCGCGGCGCACGGGCGGGCGTCTGCCTCCACGCCATTTTCGAACGGCTGGATTTTACCCAGCGTGATCGGGAGCCGTTGGAAACCCTGGTCAAGCGGACATTGACAGGACACGGGCTGGACGCGGCGGAATGGACGCCAACGGTGGCGGACTGGGTGGAACGGGTACTCGCGACGCCACTGGACGGGAGCGGGTTGACGCTGGCGACCGTCGCGCCGGAGCGGCGGCTCAACGAGCTGGAGTTCACCTATCCGGTGGGCTCGTTGCGCGTCGAGGCGCTGCGGCAGGTGCTGCTGCAGCACGGTTACGCCGCCGGCCCGTTCCGGGAGCGAATCGAAAATCTGGAGTTCAGCCCGTTGCGCGGCTACATGAAGGGCTTTATCGATCTGGTATTCGAGGCCGATGGCCGGTTCTATCTGGTGGACTACAAATCCAACTGGCTCGGGCCGGAACCGGCGGCCTATCGCCGTCCGCACCTGGACGAAGCGATGGCCCGCGAATCCTACCTGCTGCAATACCTGATCTACACCGTGGCCCTGCACCGTTATCTGCGGCTGCGCGTGCTGGATTACGACTACGAGCGGCATTTCGGCGGGGTTTACTACCTGTTTCTGCGCGGCATGAATCCAGCGCTGGGGCCGGATTTTGGCGTGTTCCACGACTGGCCCGCGCCGGCGCTGGCGGCGGCGCTGGACGAGTTGATGGCGACCGGCCCCGCGGTATGAACGATCCCCTGCCGGTTCTGTACGAACGCGGTCTGCTGACCGACCTGGATCTGCATTTCGCCCGGTTCATGAGCCGGTTGGCCAGCGACCCCCCCCTCTCCCGCCGGGAGAGGGGCTGGGGGTGAGGGCAGCCCTGGAACTGGGGGCGGCGCTGGCCAGCCACGCCACCGGCCAGGGCGACATTTGCGTCAACCTGCGGCAATGGGCGCGACGCTGGACCGCCCTGGCGGGTGAAGCGCCCCCGTTCGCCCCGCCGCCGGCCAGCGAATGGTTGGGAATTCTGCGCGCCAGTCCGGTGGTTGGGCAGCCCGGCCAACGCCATCCGTTGGTGCTGGACCGGCGCGGTCGGTTGTATCTGTACCGCTACTGGGAATACGAACACCGGCTGGCCGACGATCTGTTGCGGCGGGCAGGGGAAGCCGCCGCGACTGTGGACGAAGCGCGGCTGCGCTCTGATCTCGACCGGCTGTTTCCCCGCCATCCGCAACTGACCGGACCCGATTGGCAGAAGGTGGCGGCGGCGGTGGCGGCGCTGAAGCGGGTTTGCATCATCTCCGGCGGGCCGGGAACCGGCAAGACCAGCACCGTGCTGAAAATTCTGGCGCTGTTGACCGGGCAGGCCGATGGGCGGCCGTTGCGCATCGCGCTGGCCGCGCCCACCGGCAAGGCAGCGGCGCGCTTGCAGGAGGCGATTCGCGCGGCCAAGCCCGCGCTGGGACTGGAGCCGGACCAGTTGGCGCAAATCCCCGAGGAGGCGTCCACCCTGCATCGCCTGCTCGGCGCCCGGCAGGACTCGGTGTATTTCCGCCACGACCGCGATAACCCGCTGCCGGTGGACGTGCTGGTGGTGGACGAAGTGTCCATGGTCGGGCTGGCGCTGATGGCCAAGACTGTCGACTCGCTGCCTCCCGCCGCCCGGTTGATCCTGCTGGGCGACAAGGATCAGTTGGCCTCGGTGGAGGCGGGAGCGGTGCTGGGCGATCTGTGCTTTGGCGGCGGCCGGTTTTCGCCGGAGTTCCGGGCGCGGTTGGCGGCGCTGACCGGTGAGGCGTTGCCGCGTGGTCGAACCACGCCCACGCCGCTGGCCGACGCCATCGTGCTGTTGCGGCACAGCTATCGCTTCGGCGCGGCCAGCGGCATCGGCGCGCTGGCGCGGGCGGTGAACGGCGGCAAGGCGGCGGAGGCGGTGGCGTTGTTGGCGGGTGCGCCGCGCGAGGACATCGCCTGGCAAACTCTGGCCGATCCCACCGAGTTGCCGGAGCAGTTGGCGGAGTCGGTCGGCGAGGGTTTCGCGCCCTATCTGCGGGCGGCGCGGGAGGGAGCCGGGCCGGCGGCGGTGTTCGAGCGCTTCAATCAGTTCCGGGTGTTGAGCGCCCTGCGGAATGGACCGTTTGGGGTGGAGGCGTTGAACCGGCTGTGCGAGGCGGCGTTGCGCGACCGGGGCCTGATTCATACCCGCCAGGACTGGTATCTCGGCCGGCCGGTGATGATCGTCCGCAACGACTATAACCTGCGGCTGTTCAACGGCGATATTGGAATCACTCTGCCGGATCCGGACGCGCCGGAGCGGATGAAAGTGTTTTTCCTGGGCAGCGACGGCGCATTGCGGAGTTTCGCCCCGGCGCGCTTACCGGAGCATGAGACCGTCTATGCGATGACGGTGCATAAGAGTCAAGGTTCGGAGTTTGACCGGGTGCGGGTGGTGACGCCGAACGCGCCGTCGCCAGTGCTGAGCCGTGAGTTGGTGTACACGGCGCTGACCCGCGCCAAACAGCAGGCGGCGTTCCATGGACTGCCGGAGGTATTCGCCGGTGCGGTCGAGCGGCGCTTGCGGCGGTCGTCGGGGTTGCGCGACCGGTTGTGGGTGGAGCCGAGGATCGGCAGTGGCTGATGATGGTTCAGATGCTAGAGCGGAGAGCTGTCAGTTCATCGGCCAGGGCCGCCAACAACTTGGTTAATGCGGAGGGATCGGGCAGCCGATAAGCAGCTTCCGCTGGCGGTTTGGGACCGATGCCCAGGGAAATGCCGCCCAGTTCCACCGCCGCTGCCAGGGCTGGCGCATCGTTGGCGGCGTCGCCGGCATAAAGCACGGTCGCTGATTCGGTTCCACTATAAGCAACCATGGACCGCAGCGCCGTACCCTTGTCCCGTTCGATGGCCGGCACCACCTCGATAGCCATAGGTCCGTCCAGAATATGCAGGGAGTCGGCATGCGGTTCCAGCAAGGCCATGACTTCGGTTTGCAGCGGTACGATCTTATCCATCTCCAGTTGGCGGTAGTGGACGGTAAACCCAAAGGGTTTCTTTTCCACCCAAGTACCTGGATAGGTATCCAGCCGCTGTTCGAAGGTAGCGCTTAGTGAATCGAGCAGAGCGCAGCTTTCCTGGGCTTTGGCGGGAATAAGGCGCTCTCCAGCCAATTCCATTTCCAGTCCGGTGGATCCGCCATAGTGCAGCCCGGCCAGCCCGGCCATTTCCATTAAATTGTCCAATGCCCGACCGCTGACCAAACCTACCGTCACGCGCGGGGTTGCGGCCAGCCGGGCCAACAGCTCGCCTAGTCCTGGTTCGAGGTGCGCCAGGCTGGGATGCGCGACCAGCGGGGTCAGCGTCCCGTCGTAGTCGAAGACCAGGACCAGTCGTTCGCCCCGCCGGTAAGCGGCGGCCAACCGTTGCAGAATGATCCGACTTGCTGGCGGCATCAGGCGGCCTCCTGTGGCGGTGGGGTCGTGATTGGCACGGCGGTGAGATCGGCCAGGAAATTGGCCGCCCAGCGGTAGATATTGTTTTCCTCGACTTGCCGTCGCATCCGGGCCATGCGCTCCTGTCGCTCTTCCGGCCCCATTTCCAGTGCTTGCCGGATCGCTTCGGCGAACTGCTCGGTGTCGTAGGGGTTGATGATCAGGGCCTCGGGTAACTCACGCGCCGCACCGGCGAATTCCGAGAGAATCAGCACCCCGTCCAGGTTTTCCTTGGCCGCGACGAATTCCTTGGCCACCAGATTCATGCCATCGTGCAGTGAACTGACGATGCCGATCTCGGCCATGCGTAGGAAGGCGTGAACCGTGGAGCCGTCGTGGTGGCCGACCAGGAAGCGGATTGGCTTCCACGAATCAGTCTGGAAGCGCCAGTTGATGTCGTCGGCCAGCGCTTCCAGATCGTTGATGTAATTGCGATAGCGGGGGATGTGGGTTCGACTGGGCGCGCCCAGTTGCACGAAAGTGAATTGTTCGCGGTACTGCGGGCATTGCTCCAGAAATCGCGCCACGGCGCGGAACCGTTCCGTCAGGCCCTTGGTGTAGTCAATGCGGTCCACCCCGACTGCTATCCGCGCATTCTCCAGCTCGTATCGCGCCTTGAGTTCGGCGATCTGTTGGGCCAGTGCATCGCCGGCCAGCACGTGGCGCTCGGCCCAGCTTTCAACGCTGATCGGAAGGGGGCGCACCCGCGAGGCGTGCCCTTGCAGTTCCACCGCGAAATGGTCCCAGTCCAGCCGGGCTTCGATCATTCGGTCCACGGTATCGAGGAAATTGTTGCAATGCTGCTGGAGGTGGAAGCCGATCAGGTCGGCACCCAACATGCCGCGCAGCAGGTCCGGCGCCCAAGGGCAAATCCGGAACGCCTCCGGATTGGGCCAGGGGATGTGCCAGAAGATCCCCACCGCCAAATCGGGACGGGACTCCTTCAGAAAGCGCGGAGTTAGCGCCATCTGATAGTCCTGCACCAACACCACCGCCGGGCCAGTGCCAGCTTCCTCCAGCGTCGCTTCGGCGAAACGGCGGTTGGTGCGGACGTAGTGCTCCCAATCGCTGGCCCGGAAAACCGGTCGTTCGTGCGCCAGATGGCAGAGTGGCCACAGACCTTCGTTGGCGAAGCCGTAGTAATAACCCTGCTCTTCTTCCCGGGTCAGCCAAACCCGACGCAGGGTGTAGGTCGGATTATCAGGCGGTACCACCAGCCGGCCCTTCGCGTCGGCGGACTGTCGGTCGGCGTCGCCGGAGCCGTGCGCGACCCAGACCCCGCCGCAAGCTTGCAACACGGGGTCGAGAGCGGTGACCAGGCCACCGGCGGGCACGATCAGCCGCGGTTTGCCATCGCGCAGCTCGTGCATGTAGGGCTCGCGGTTGCTGACCACCAGCAACTGGCCGCCACGCAGGCAATCGACTACGTGCGCGCGCAGCCGATCGCGGGTCCAGGCGGTGGTGGCATACATGACCGCTCGCGCTTGGGCCTGTTGCGCCAGGCGGGCGATACGGAGCGAAGCGGCCAGCCGGTCGCTCTCGTTGGTCAGGCGGGAGAACGAGGAGGGAGCTGAAGGGGCTTCAGTGATCTCGCCAGCGCCCAATTGGCGCATCCACTCCGCCAGCCGGTTGAGTGGACGGTCGTACAGCAGCCAGGTGCCCGCGACGACCAGCGTCAGCAGCAACAGGGTGACCAAGCCGATCCAGAAACTGAAGTGCACCAGCCGGCCGGTGGCTCTTTCATCGAGTTGCACCAGATCGTGGACAACCGCCAGCGCGCCTTGCGGTAGGCCATCCGGCGCGCGGATCACCGTGGCGAGGATATGGATGTGGGCATCGGCAGCGCGCCGGGTTTCAACGATGTCCTTCGATTCCTTAAGGGCTTGGCCCACAGTTTTGTTCAACGCGTCGGTGAAGTCGGTCACGCCCTTGCCGGCGGCGATCAGCCGGCCGTCCGGCCGGTAGACCCCCAATCCGATCAAGCGTCGGTAGCCTTCGAGCATGGAACCCCATAGGATTGCCGCTTCGGAATCCGGCAATTGCAGCGCCGTTTGCACCGAATACGCGATCTGATGGGCCAAGGCATAAGCGCGTCGGTCCATTTCTTCCAGGTCGTTCAGACGTTCCTGCTCGACTTGAAACCAGGCCAGCATGCTGGTCAGCAGACCCACCAGCAACGCGATCGGCAGTCCCATCCGCAGCGAATTGGGCAGTCGAAACGTGGGCTTAAGCGCCATGACATTTCCTCCCGGGCAAGGTATCCCCGACCGACGTAGCGGGCGCGCCGATGCGAACCGCCGCCATTTTTCTCCGATGACGGCGTGCGCTACCGCGCGGGTCCGTCGGTCATTGATCGGGCAGCCGGTCGAGCGCGGCGATATCCTCGGCGCTCAACTTCAGGTCCGTCGCCCGCAGGCTGTCACGGATGCTGGCGACCTTGCTGGCTCCAGGGATCGGCAGGATGTGCCGGCCCTTGTGCAGCAGCCAGGCCAGGGCAATGCGGTGCTGGGAGACTTGGTATTTGGCGGCGAGCTGTTGCAGCAGGGGTTCCTGGCCGAGCCGGACGTGACCGTGATGCCCGCCGACAGGACTGTAGGGGATATAGCTAATCCGCCGGGCCCGGCAAAAGTCGATCAAACCGTTGCGGAAATCCAGTTTGTCGAAGAGATTACAATGGTTCTGCACCGATGCGATCAAGGTGAAGTCGAGCGCCTGTTCCAGTTGCGTGGGACTGACGTTGGACAGTCCGAGATAACGGATCTTGCCTTCCTCCTTCAACTTGACCAACGCTTCCAGCGAGCGCCGGAAATCGACCTTGGGATCGACGGCGTGCAGTTGGTAAAGACCGATGCAGTCGGTTTGCAAGGCCTGCAAGCTGCGCTCGCAGGAGAGGCGCAACCAATCGGGATCGCCATCCACCACCCAGGCGCCGCCGGGGCGGCGCAGCCCACCCTTGGTAGCCACCATCACCTTCTCAGTGACACCGAGTTGATCCAGCGTCTGACGAATGAGTCGCTCGTTGTGGCCGATTTCGTCATCGTCCAGGCAGTAGACGTTTGCGGTATCGATGAAATTACCCCCATCGGTGACGAACGCTTCGATGACCGCGAACGCTTGTGCTTCGTCCGGCCGCCCACTGATCGACAGCGGCATGGCGCCCAACCCGATGGATTTGAACATTAATCCGGTATTGCCGAGTTCGCGTTGTTTCATGGGTTTGTTCTCCCGTGGGTTGCGATTTGTAAGTGCTGGATTCCGAGGCGCGCCCAACTTACACGCGCTTGGGGTTTCATCGCTGGCCTGATCCTGATGGAGAAGGGGCGGTATCAGGTCGCTATGCTCGAATGCAGTTTAACCCAGCAGCCGGGTCAGCACGCCCTGGTAAATCCTACTTAGCCGTTCAAGATCGGCGGTGGCAATCCGCTCGTCGATCTTATGGATAGTGGCGTTAAGTGGGCCGAGTTCGATAACCTGCGCGCCGGTGGGGGCGATGAAGCGGCCATCGGAGGTGCCGCCACTGGTGGAGAGTTCGGGCTCCAGCCCGGTTTCGGCGCGGATCGCGGCGGCGGCGGCGGCCACCAGGTCGCCGGGCGGGGTGAAGTAGGGTGGGCCGGACAGGCTCCATTCCAGCTCGTACTGAAACACTTGGCCGGTCCTGACCTCTTCGTTCAGCAGGCTGGTTTCGACGATCAGCCGGGTGCGTTCCTGAAGCTGTTCGACCGTTACCGCGGGTGAGAAGCGGAAGTTGAACCGCATTTCCAAATCCCCGGGAATGACGTTGACTGCTCCCGCGCCGGAATGCAGATTGGAAATCTGGAACGAGGTCGGCGGGAAATGATCGCCGCCTTCATCCCAGACTTCGTCGGCGAGCGTGGTCAGGATCGCACCGATGGCGTGGATGGGGTTCTGTGCCAGATGCGGATAGGCGACGTGGCCCTGACTCCCGCGCAGGACCAGCCGGCCATTCAGGGAGCCGCGACGGCCGTTTTTGATGGTATCGCCCAGTTGCGTGGTGCTGGACGGTTCGCCCACCAGACACCAGCGGACCTTCTCACCGCGCGCCTCCAGCCGTTCCACCACTCTGACCGTGCCGTCCACCGCCACGCCTTCCTCATCGCTGGTGATCAGGAAAGCGATGGAGCCGCGCGGTTGCGGATGGGCGGCGAGAAAACGCTCGCAGGCGGTGATCATCGCCGCCAGGCTGCCTTTCATGTCCGCCGCGCCGCGTCCGTAGAGATAACCGTCGCGGATCTCTGGCGCGAACGGCGGCGATTGCCACTGCGCCAGCGGGCCGGGGGGCACTACGTCAGTATGGCCGGCGAAAGCGAACAACGGCTCGCGGTCGCCGAATCGCGCCCAGAAGTTATCCACCTCGCCGAACCGGAGCCGTTCTACCCGGAAACCGATTGATTCCAGCCGCGCGATCAATACCCCCTGACAGCCGGCGTCCTCGGGCGTGACCGAGGGCCGACGGATCAGGTCGAGGGCAAGATCCAAAGTGGTAGACATGAATGTACTGTATCGGAAAGCTGGCTAATGGGGATCAGCGAAAACTTCCGCCAGGGTGGTGGCCGTCAGCAGCCGTTCGCCCCACGATAGCAGCGTTTCTGGATTGGCATCCGCGATTCGACGCTGATACCCGGGGGGCAACGGACCGAATTTGGCGTATAGCAGGCGTTCCAGAAACAGCGTTTCGCCCTCGAACTTGCCCTCGATCTTGCCTTGATCAAACAGTTGTTGCGCGGTAGAAATCATGGTTGCCTCCAGAGCCGGCGACGGGGGCGGGGTCAACAGGGCCCGCCATTGTGCCGGGTTCAAATCCGTCACCTGGAACAGATAGACCAATAACACATGGACGATGCGAGTGCTCTCGGGTTCCCGGAGCAACTGATCCGCCAAACGCAGCACGCCGGCGAGCCGGGCGGGGTCCGGGTTGCGGACGCTGTCCAACGCTGCCAGAAACACCCGTAACGCCAGTGATCCCCACGCTCGGGGTTTGGTGCGGGCGAGGTCGAGCAACACATAGCCGAAGTCCGGGATGTAGGGCTGATAGAGCGCCCCTCGTTGCGAAGACAGCGACAAGTCATCCACGAACCGCCGTCCAGGCGGGTGCGGCGTGTCGCCGTGGTAGAACACCAGCGCGATTACCGGCGCCGGTATGTTTTGCGCGGCGTAAATCCGCGCCAGATAGCCCAGCAGTTGCCGCGACAATCGCGGGTCCAAGGCTGATTTATGCTCGAACAGCAGATAGACTTGTTGCGGTTCGCTGGCTCGGGTGGGAACCGAAAACAGCAGGTCGGAATGCTGCTCGCGCAAATTTTCGTCGATGAAGGTAGCCGGTTCGCCGCGCAACTGCGCCCAGTCCAGGGTGTCCGCCAGCTCCGCCGGCAGCACGGCGCTCAGAAATTCCCGAGCGCGCGCCGGTTCGCTGAAGAATTCACGCACGAAATGGTCGTGGGGTTGTTGCAGGCGCATGAGAGTTTGTCAGCGATTGAGACCTTCAATCCCGCAGCAATTCATTCAGGCCAACCCGGCTACGAGTCTTTTCGTCCACCCGCTTGATGATGACCGCGCAGTACAGGCTGTGGCTGCCGTCGGGCGCGGGCAGGGCGCCGGGCACGACCACCGAGCCGGCCGGTATCCGGCCATAAGTCACTTCACCGGTCAGCCGGTTGTAGATCTTGGTGCTTTGGCCGATGTAGACGCCCATCGAGACCACCGAGCCGCGTTCGACGATCACGCCCTCGACCACTTCGGAACGAGCGCCGATAAAGCAGTCATCCTCGATTATGGTGGGGCTGGCTTGCAACGGTTCCAGCACCCCGCCGATCCCGACCCCGCCCGACAGATGCACGTTCTTGCCGATTTGGGCGCAGGAGCCGACCGTGGCCCAAGTGTCCACCATGGTTCCGGAATCGACGTAGGCGCCGATGTTGATAAAGGACGGCATTAGCACCACGCCGGAGGCGATATAGGAGCCGCGTCGGGCTGCGGCCGGTGGCACTACCCTCACCCCGGCGGCCAGAAAGTCGTTCTCGCCGTATTCGGCGTACTTGGGCCGCACTTTATCAAAGTAATTGGTGTAGCCGTCGCGGATGATCGTACTCTCGTTCAGGCGGAAGCTCAGCAACACCGCTTTTTTCAACCAGGTATTGACCGTCCAGGCGCCACCCCGCGGTTCGGCGACCCGAACCTGGCCTTGTTCCAGCAGACCCAACGTCTCCTCCACCGCCTCGCGCAGGGCGGGCGGCGCCGAGGCGGCGTCGAGTTCGCTACGACGCTCGAAAGCGTCCTCAACCATCCGTTGCAATTCACTCATCAGGAACCTCCTCGGCAAGGGCAGCTCGCCAATCAGTTGAGGTTTGGGCACAACCACAAAAAACCGTCATAATAGGGGGGGAAAATACCCAACTGGCCGGCCACCGAACGGACGACCCGAATTCGGGCGGCAACTTTACCACTTCAGGCCCTCGAACGGCAGCAGGCCAGTTGCCCGCGGTCGCGATGACGATGGGCGCGCGGATAAACCCAATATAAATACGAACGAGGGTATTCGGTATGTCGAAAAATTCGCTGGCGGATCCTGGCCAACAGGGTATCACCGAAAAATCCGAGAAACCGGCGGTCGCCGAACCCGCCGCGGTCGCGATCTCTCCGAAAGCAGCCACCGCCGAGCCGGTCGCCCCGCCGGAACCGAAAGCCGACCCCTTTCGGGTGGATGGCCGCAAGCGGGTGATCATCGAAGGGATGACTCCCGAGATCGACGGCGGACGGTTCGCCATCAAGCGCACCGTGGGCGATACCGTCGTGGTCGAGGCTGACGTGTTTACCGACGGCCATGATTCGCTGTCCTGCCTACTGCAATACCGCAAGGCCGGCGACGCCGCCTGGCAGGAAGTCCCGATGCGCTTCCTGGTCAACGACCGTTGGCGCGGCGAGTTCCCGGTGCTGGAACTGGGCCGCTATGAGTATACCGTGACCGCCTGGGTGGACGCCTTCAAGTCCTGGCGGCACGATCTGGGCCGCTGGGTGCAGGCCGAGGATATCACCCTGTCCCTGCGGGTTGGCGCGGAACTGGCCAAGAAGGCCAGCCAGCGGGCGACCGGTGTGGATGCTGTCTGGCTGGCCCAACGCGCCGGGGAACTGGCGGGGCCGCAGGATCTGCAATACCGCCGGCAACTGGGCTTGGACGAGGAACTGGCCCGGCTGATGGAGCGCCACGCCGATCGCGGGCTGGCGTTGGACTACGGCAAGGTCTTGGGCGTGGTGGTGGAGGACGAACGTGCCCGGTTCAGCACCTGGTACGAGATGTTCCCGCGCTCCTGCAGCCCGGTTCCGGGCAAGCACGGCACCTTCAAGGACTGCGAGGCCTGGTTGCCGCGCATCGCCGCTATGGGCTTCGACGTGCTGTATTTCCCACCGATCCATCCCATCGGCCGGGTCAATCGCAAGGGCAAGAACAACACCCTTACGCCCGGTCCCGACGACGTCGGCAGCCCGTGGGCCATCGGCGCGGCGGAAGGCGGTCACAAGGCCATCCTGCCAGAACTGGGCACGCTGGAGGATTTCCGACAACTGGTGCAAAAAGCCAGAGAGCATGGCATCGACATCGCCCTGGACATCGCCCTGCAATGTGCGCCGGATCATCCCTACGTCAAACAGCATCCCGACTGGTTCCGCTGGCGGCCGGACGGCACGGTGCAGTACGCCGAAAACCCGCCCAAGAAATATCAGGACATCTATCCGTTCAATTTCGAGTCCAGCGACTGGAAGGCGATGTGGGAGGAGATCAAGAGCATCTTCGAGTTCTGGATTCAACAGGGTGTGCGCATCTTCCGGGTGGATAACCCCCACACCAAACCCTTCGCCATGTGGGAATGGCTGATCGGCGAAGTCAAAAAGCACACCCCGAACGCCATCTTCCTGGCCGAGGCTTTCACCCGGCCCAAGGTGATGCACCGGCTGGCCAAGCTCGGCTATACCCAGTCCTACACCTACTACGCTTGGCGCAACACCAAGTGGGAGCTGACCGAGTACCTGACCGAACTGACCCAGACCCAGGGTCATGACTACTTCCGGCCCAATTTCTGGCCGAATACTCCGGACATCCTGACCGAGGCCATGCAATTTGGCGGCCGACCGATGTTTATGTCCCGGCTGGTCATGGCGGCGACCATGACCGCCAACTATGGCATCTACGGCCCGGCCTACGAGATGATGGAACACGTCGCGGTCAAGCACGGCAGTGAGGAATATCTCGATTCCGAGAAATACCAGTTGCGCTACCGCGATTTTCAGGAGCTGGACGGGCCGAACAGCCTGCGCGATTTTATCGCCCTGGTGAACCGCATCCGCAAGCGCAATCCAGCGCTGCACGCCAACGGAAGCCTCCGCGTCCATCCCATCGATAACGAGCAGATCATTTGCTACAGCAAGGCGACCGCCAACGGCGCCAATGTGATTCTGGTGGTGGTGAACCTCGATCCAAACTACACCCAGGCCGGCATGACCCAGTTGGATCTGGCGACGCTGGGGGTGGATCCGCTTCTGCCGTTCCAGGTCCACGACCTGCTGACCGGCTCACATTACCTGTGGAACGGACCGCGCAACTATGTGGAACTGAACCCGCACCGGATGCCGGCGCACGTGTTCCGCATTCGCCACCACCTGCACACGGAGCGTGATTTCGATACCTTCGACGGGTGAGTCAAGGCGCATGAGCCGTCAACCCAAGGGCTGGGTCGGGTCGGATGATCCTCTCTGGTACAAGGATGCCATCGTTTATCAACTGCACGTCAAGGCGTTTGGCGATAGCAGCCAAGATGGCATCGGTGATTTCCGGGGATTGATCCAGCGGCTGGATTACCTCCAGGAGCTGGGGGTGGACACGCTGTGGCTCATGCCATTTTATCCCTCGCCCCTGCGGGACGACGGCTACGACATTTCCGACTACCAGAACGTCCATCCCGATTACGGCACGCTGGCCGACTTTCGGGCCTTCGTGCGCGAGGCGCACGCCCGGGGGCTTAAGGTGATCACCGAGCTGGTCATCAACCACACCTCCGACCAGCATCCCTGGTTCCAGGCCGCGCGCCGCGCGCCGCCCGGTTCGCCGGAACGGAATTTCTACGTCTGGAACGACGACGACCAAAGATTCACGGAAACCCGGATCATTTTTACCGACACCGAGACCTCGAACTGGGCCTGGGATCCAGTGGCGCAGCAGTATTACTGGCACCGCTTCTTCTCCCACCAGCCGGATTTGAACCACAACAATCCGGCGGTGGTAAAAGCGGTGATCAAGATCATGCGGTTCTGGCTGGATCTGGGGGTGGACGGCCTGCGGCTGGACGCCATTCCCTATCTGTGCGTGCGCGAGGGCACCCACAACGAGAACCTGCCCGAGACCCACGCGGTGATCAAGCAGATGCGGGCGGTGGTGGACGCCCATTATCACGGCCGGATGTTCCTGGCCGAGGCCAACCAGTGGCCGGAGGACGTGCGCGACTATTTCGGCGACGGCGATGAGTGCCACATGGCCTATCATTTCCCACTGATGCCGCGCATGTACATGGCCATCGCCCAGGAAGACCGCTATCCCGTCGTCGAGATTCTCGAACAGACGCCGGACATACCCGACACCTGCCAGTGGGCAGTCTTCCTGCGCAACCACGACGAACTGACCCTGGAGATGGTCACCGACCGGGAGCGGGATTACATGTACCGCGCCTACGCCGCCGATCCGCGCATGCGCGTGAATGTCGGTATCCGCCGGCGGCTGGCGCCGCTGCTGGAAAACGACTCCAGCAAGATCAAGCTGATGAAGAGCCTGCTGCTGTCGATGCCGGGCACGCCCATCTTCTATTACGGCGACGAGATCGGCATGGGCGACAACATCTATCTCGGCGACCGCAACGGCGTGCGTACCCCGATGCAATGGAGTCCCGACCGCAACGCCGGATTCTCCAAGGCCGATCCGCAGCGCCTGTACCTGCCGCCGATCATGGATCCGATCTACGGCTACCAGGCGGTCAACGTCGAAGCGCAGCAGCGCGAGCCCGCTTCGCGGCTGAACTGGATGAAACGGATGATCGCCGTGCGTCGGACCAGCCAGGCCTTCGGGCGGGGCCGGTTGGAGCTGTTACGGCCCGGCAATGCCAAGATTCTGGCCTACGTCCGCGCCCATGCCGACGAAGTGGTGCTGTGCGTGGCCAATCTGTCCCGATCCGCCCAGCCGGTGGAACTCGACCTAAGCCCTTACAAGGGCATGGTGCCGGTGGAAATGCTGGGTCATACCGCGTTTCCGCCGATCAGCGAGCTGCCGTACCTGTTGACCCTGCCCCGTTACGGTTTCTATTGGTTCCGGTTGACCCGGACCGCGCCCCCCGTCTGGCACGAGGACAAGTTGCCGGGCATGGAACTGCGAGTGCTGGTATTGTTTCACGGTTGGAAGAGCTTCTTTCCCGAGCTGGTCGAACCGGGTCGGCAGGCGCTGGCCGAGGTGCTGCAACGGCGACTGACCCAACAAGCGCTGCCGGAATTCTTGCCGACCCAACGCTGGTTCGCCGGCAAGGGTGGTCGAATCGAAAAGGTGGAATTCGAGAAGTACGACATCTGGGCCGACCAGACCGAATGGTTGCTGGCACGGGTTCGGGTCTGGCTGGCCGGACGGGCGGAGCCGCAGGATTACGGGTTGCCGCTGGCGCTGGCTTGGGAGCAGGATGGTGAGGAGGCATTCCGGGCGCTGATGCCCTACGCGCTGGCGCGGGTCCGAGTCCGCGCCCGCATGGGTTTGCTGTACGATGCCTTCGCCGACGAACGGTTTTGTCAGGCGCTGCTCAAGATGATCGGCCGCGCCGAGCGGGTTCCGCTGGGGGATGGCTGGCTGAAGTTCTCGGCGACCTGCGCCTTCGCCGAACTGGCCGGCGATGCCTCGGAACAGCTACCTGCCCGGCGCCTGGCCCTGGATAGCAGCAACACCACTATCGCCTTCGGCGATCGCCTGTTGCTCAAGGGTTATCGCCGGCTGCAGCCGGGCATCAATCCGGAGCTGGAGATGGGTCGCTTTCTTACCGAGGTAGCCGCATTTCCGAATGCCGCCCCGCTGGCCGGCGCGCTCGAATACCAGGACGGAGAGACTGGGACGGTCATCGCCCTGGCGTTGCTGCAGGGGTTCGTTGCTAACCAGGGCGACGCCTGGAGCTTCACCCAGGAATACCTGAAACGGTTCCTCGAAGACTGCCAACAACTCACGGAGTCCGTCAAGGAAGCCGGCGAGGATGCGCACGCCGTATACTTGCTCTTCGCCGCCACGCTGGGCCGGCGCACCGGCGAGTTGCACCGGACGCTGGCGCAAACAACCGGCGATCCGGCCTTCGACCCGGAACCGATCACCACAGCCGATATGGCCGAGTGGCTGGACCGGATCCGCGTTGAGGTGAAGATGACGTTCGAACGGTTGGAGCAAGCCCGCTTCCAGCTTCCCGAACCTGCCCGTCCCTTGGCCGAACAGGTGCTGGCGGCCGGGATCGGCCTTCCGCGGGCGGGCCGGTACGCCTCGCTGGCTGCCCAGGTGCTGGAATCGCGGGGTGCGGAGGCTGTGCGGTTCGCCCAAGTCGAGGCGCTCACCCCGCGGGCCATGAAGACTCGCTATCACGGCGATTACCACCTCGGCCAGGTACTGGTGGCCAAGGACGACGTGATCATCATCGATTTCGAGGGCGAGCCCTCGCGGTCGCTGGAGGAGCGACGCGGCAAGCACTCGCCGCTGCGGGACGTGATCGGCATGTTGCGTTCGTTCAACTATGCCGCGCATACCGCCCTGCGGCAGGCCACATCTAACGGCGCCTGCGACCGGGCGGCGCTGTTGCCCCACCTTGCACAATGGGAACAACGAACCGTGGCAGCATTTTTGAGGGGATATTTCGAGACCGCGGGCGAGGGTCCGGGCTATCCCACCGACCCTGATCAAGTTAGGGTGTTATTGGAATTGTTCACGCTGGAGAAGGCCTGCTACGAGTTGCGTTATGAATTGGATAACCGCCCCGACTGGGTTGAAATCCCGCTCGGGGGTTTGTGTGAACTGCTCTCACTCAAAACGAAGGATGTGCCGAAATGAAACAACCAAAAGTGCTTGCGTTCGTGATGGCCGGCGGCGAGGGTTCCCGCCTGAGTCCCCTGACGTCCCAAAACTCCAAACCGTCGTTACCCTTCGGCAGCCGCTACCGCATCGTGGATTTCGTGTTGAGCAACCTGCTCAACTCCGGGATTCAGTCGATCTACATGCTGGTGCAGTACAAATCCCAGTCGCTGATCGAACACGTTCGTAAAGCCTGGGTGGTATCGCCGATGCGCATCGAGGAGTTCGTGACGGTGGTGCCCCCGCAGATGATGCGCGGCGGCGACTGGTTCATGGGTACCGCCGATGCCGTGTACCAGAACCTGAACCTGATTCAGTTGCACAATCCCGATCTGGTGCTGGTGTTCGGCGCCGATCACGTCTATCGGATGGATCTCCAGCAGATGATTGATTTCCATCACGAGCGGGAAGCCGATGTCACGGTGGCGGCCCTGCCGGTACCCCTCGACGAGGCCCGCGGCTTCGGCGTCATCGTCGCCGACCACGCCGGCCGGGTGAATGAGTTCCAGGAGAAGCCCGCCAACCCGACGCCGATGCCATCCGATCCCACGCGCGCCTATGCGTCGATGGGCAACTATCTGTTCGATGCCAAGGTGCTCGTCGAGGCGCTCAAGGCAGCCAACGAGCGGGACGAGCACGACTTCGGCCAGCATGTCTTACCGCATCTGAAGGAGACCCATCGATTGTTCGCCTACGACTTTGCCACCAACAAGGTGCCGGGGTCGAAGCCCTACGAGGAGCCGGCCTACTGGCGCGACGTCGGCACGCTGGACGCTTATTTCGCCGCGCATCAGGATATGCTGGCTTGGCCGCCGCGCTTCGATGTGTTCAACCCGCAGTGGCGGATCTTTTCCAGTAACTATCAGGGGCCAGTCGCCCGCCTGATCAGCGCGCAGGTCGAGAACAGCGTGATCGCTGCCGGTTCGCTGGTGCATGGGGCTTCCATCCGTAACTCCATCATCCGCCGCGAAGTCATCATCGAGGACGATGTGGAGATCGAGGATTGCATCATTCAGGACTATGTCCATATCAAACGCGGCGCCCGGCTGCGGCGGGCTATCATCGGCGGCTACAACATTATCGAGGCGGGTGCGCGCATCGGCTACGATCCCGAACTCGACCAACGCCGTTATAGCGTTACGGCTGGCGGCATCACGGTGGTGGGACCGGGTGAGGTCACTACGACCATGCGGGGCTTTAGCGAATAAGGCCGAAGTGGTGGTTTTCCTCCCCGCCGCGAGCGGGGAGGCGTGAAGATGGCGCGAGTACCGATGAACAAATCGACCACCACCGTTTGGCCAGGTCGGCCGTATCCCCTCGGCGCGACCTGGGATGGCGAAGGTGTCAACTTCGCCCTGTTTTCTGAGCATGCCGAGCAGGTGGTGCTGTGCCTGTTCGACGCCAAGGGCAAGCACGAGATCGACCAGATCCCGCTGCGGGAGCGGACCGGCGGGGTCTGGCACGGCTATTTGCCGGAAGCCCGTCCTGGTTTAATGTATGGTTATCGGGTCCACGGCCCCTATCAGCCCGATCAAGGCCACCGCTTTAACGCCCACAAGCTCCTGATCGATCCCTACGCGAAGAGTATCGTTGGCCAAATTCACTGGAGTGATGCCCAGTTCGGTTACCGGATCGGCAGCCGCAACGAGGATTTTAGCTTCAACACCCGCAACAGCGCGGTGGGGATGCCGAAATGTCAGGTGGGGGATGTATCCTTCGTCTGGGGCGATGACCGGCCTCCGCGCGTGCCCTGGCATGACACCCTGATCTACGAACTGCATGTGCGCGGCTTCACCATGCGCCATCCCGATGTGCCACCCCATTTGCGCGGAACTTACGCCGGGCTGGCCTGCGGGCCGGTGGTGGACTATCTGAAGGCGCTGGGGGTTACGGCGGTGGAATTGCTGCCGATCCAGTACTTTGTCGACGAGCGCCATCTGCTGGACAAGGGCTTGCGCAACTACTGGGGTTACAGTCCCATCGGCTACTTCGCCCCGGATCCGCGCTATGCCGCCACCGACAATCCGGCGAGCGAATTCAAGAGCATGGTCAAGAGCCTGCATTCGGCCGGCATCGAGGTTCTCCTCGACGTGGTCTACAACCACACCGCCGAGGGCAACCATCTCGGTCCGACCCTGTGCTTTCGCGGAATCGACAACGCGGTCTATTACCGGCTGGCGCCCGACCATCCACGCTACCTGATGGATTACACCGGCTGCGGCAATACCCTGAATACGGCCCATCCCCGGGTACTGCAACTGGTCATGGACAGTCTGCGGTACTGGGTGCTGGAAATGCGCGTGGATGGCTTTCGCTTCGATCTGGCCGCCGCGCTGGCGCGGGAATCGCACGGCGAGGTGGATCAGGCGGGTGCGTTCATGGACGTCGTTCAGCAGGACCCCGTGTTGGCGCAGGTCAAGTTGATCGCCGAGCCGTGGGATACCGGTGAGGGCGGCTATCAGGTCGGCCAGTTCCCGGTCGGTTGGAGCGAGTGGAACGGGAAATACCGCGATGTGGTGCGCGACTACTGGCGGGGTGAAGGCGGTTTGATCGGTGAACTGGCCTACCGGTTGACCGGCTCCGCCGATCTGTACGAGCACAACGGCCGCAAGACCCACGCCAGCATCAACTTCGTCACCGCCCACGATGGTTTCACCCTCTACGATCTGGTCAGTTACAACGAGCGGCACAACGAGGCCAACGGGGAGAACAACCAGGACGGCGATCCGCATAACCGCAGTTGGAACTGCGGGGCTGAGGGCGATACCACGAAGCCCGAGGTGCTAGCGTTGCGGTTGCACCAGCGGCGAAATTTTCTGGCGACCCTGTTGTTGTCGCAAGGCGTGCCGATGTTGCTGGCCGGCGACGAGGTGGGCCGCACTCAACGAGGTAACAACAACGCCTATTGCCAGGACAACGAGTTGAGTTGGTTCGACTGGGATCTCGCCTGGTTGACGGAGAACCGGGAGCTCCTGTCCTTCACCCAGCGCCTGATCCAGATCCGCAGGCGGCATCCCAGCTTCCGCCGCCGTCATTTCTTCCGCGGAATTCATGGTAGCGGGGTCCGTGATATTCTCTGGTTCAATCCCGATGGGCGCGAAATCGACGACGACGAATGGACCCACGACTACGCCCGCTGTCTTGGGCTTTATCTGCCGGGAGCGGGTCTTCAGGAACGGGACGAGCGCGGTCATGCGCTGGTGGATGATGATTTTCTGCTGTTGTGCAACGCTCATCATGAGGAAATTCCGTTCGTGTTGCCCCCGCTGCGCGACGAAGCTCTGTTCGAGGTGCTGCTGGATACCGCGCTGCCCCACGGTCATCCGACCGAGGGTTTCCAGCATCCTTCCGAGGATCCTTATCCGGTGCAAGGTCGGTCGTTGGTGTTGCTGCGGCATCGATGCGGGACGGCATCGTTTCGGGCTTGAAAGAAAAAAGCCGGGCAAAGGCGCCCGGCCAAAAACCACCAAAGGAGGATGTGCGGCAGACAGAGGAGAAAAACGCCTGCTACACAAAATCAATTATATCCTGAAATTTAGAGCAAACATACTACTTTTCGTTGTTTTTCGGCAAAAAACAACATATTGTTTAAAAAACAACTGGTTATGCCCAACCTTATTCTTCTGAAAATTGTCCCACGATCCGGATCGTTGCTTGGATGATGTGAATCCCCACGCTTGCGACGGCTGTGGTTCGGGAGTTCACCGCATTCCACGGATTAGGGCTAGACCAGGTTCTTTCAGGAGGCAAAATGTGGCGCTCATTGCAAGACCTCCTTGTTTTCAAAGTACTTCTGGAAGCGCCTCATCATCGGACAAGGCCAGAATCGCATCGATTAGCCGATCCGGCTTTTCCACCCCGCCGTGGTTCATCAGCATCCGCGCCTTGGCGATCAGTTCGATCGGCGTTAGCGGCGCCTCTGGATCGCCCTTGGCGTGAGTTCGCCGCACCGTCAGGCTTTCGCCACCGCGCAACGTGACCGTCACCGCGCTGCCCCAGGCCCGGGGATAGGCCGAGGCATAGGGTTCGGCGACCCGCAGGGTCACCCGTTCCCGAAGTTTCGCCAATTCCAACCGCGCCGGTTCGGTGAAGGTGGTGAAATCCACCGCATCCCGACTCAGCGCCGCAGCCACGCAATGTTGTAAGGAGAACTTGGCTTCGTAGTCGCTCCGTGGCAAGGGCCGGTCGCACACATCCAAGGCCGCCGGATAGGTTTCCACCTCCACCTGTTCGACCGTACCCGCCACCACAAGCCGGCGGAGTTCCTGCGCGGCGTCGATGGCTGGATGGGTATGACGACAGGACGGCCAAGGCTTGACCGAGGTCAGCAGCAATTGCCAGGGATCGTCCGGATCGCGCGTCACCGCGCCAGGATCGGGGTCGGGACAAGTGGCGGCGAACCAGCCCTTGGCGCCTTCCAGCATCTTCGGGGGGCCGGTGAAACCGTGGCGCGCAAGATCCGCCGCCAATACGCCGGCTTCCGCCGCCCGACCGGCATGCAAATGCTTGGTCATCGTGCCGGCTTCCAGGAATTGCCAGAGTCCGGCTGATTGAGCGCCGGCGTTCCCCAAGGCGTTAACCGTCGCCTGCGCGTCGAGTTGCAGCAGCGCCGCCGTCGCCATGGCCGAACCGTAGGGACCGCAGGTGCCGGTGTTGTGCCACAGGCGGTAGTGGGACGGCCCGACCGCCATCCCAACCCGGGTCGTCGCCTCATAACCCCACAGCACCGCCCGAAGCATGGCATGACCGCGAATCCCTTCCCGCGTCGCAACCGCCCAGGCCGCCGGCACTACCACGCAGCCGGGATGAACCACCGAGGCCCGGTGCAAATCGTCGGTTTCCTGAATATGGGTTAGCGCCCCCAGGAGAAAGGCGCGGCGAGCGGCGTCGGTCGACACGGCGGCCTCGGCCCAGCGCAGAAGGATGGCGCCCGGCTCGCTCGCCCGTCCCGCCAGCGCGTTGGCCATCGCGTCCAGGGTAAGCAATGCCGCATGCTCCAGGTCGGGGGGCGCGACCGGTTTCGCGGTGATCAATTCAGTTAATTGTTGGGTCAGGGTGGGATCGCTCATGCGGTTCTCCTTGAGGATCGGGAAGGATGCAACGAAGCGTCCTATGGGGGAGCGTGAATTGCTCCAGAGTGAATTAACTCAAGTGTAGCCGCCGCGCCGGAGGTTGTCGGTCAGTCCTTCCAGGGCCGCTCGCATTCCATGAAGCCCCCCCAGAGGTCGGGGAAGGTCTGTTCCTGGACATCCAGCCGGCAACCGTACCAGCCTTCGATCACTTGGCGGGCGGCGGAAACCGTCCTCAACCGCGCTTCGTCCAGCAGGCGGCGCGCCACCGCGATGTCGTTCATGATGCCGAGACTGTCTTGCAGCCTGGCCAACGCGTTCAGATAAATTTTGACTGCCGAGTCGGGGTAGAGGCTGGAGAAGAAATCCAAGGCGTAACGCAGTTCCTTGATGCGAATCCGCAGCGCGTGCCGCTCCACGGCGGACAGCTTTACGAACGCCTCGCCTTGTTTCGCGACCCGCCGATGGTCGCGACCGAGCAGCGGGGTAGCGAAATCCAGCGCGGATTGCGCAAGCAGTTCCAGTTGTTCGTCGTCCAGCTCATCCCGCCAGGCCCGGTGGTCCAGCCACTCGGAAATTCCCCGCGTCAATTGCCGATGGTGGGGATCGTCCAGCGCCTCGCGCAGGGTGCGATGGTGGGTCTGGCGGATGCTCTCGGCCCTGACCCGGAACAGGGACAGGCCGCGTTTGCGTGGGAAATGGGCGAGCATCGGCGCCACCCCTTCCTCCAGGAATACGTCCCAGTCGCGGGCCGGCCCCAGGAAGCCGTTCAGCCAGCGGATGTCCTCGACCCGCGCGGCGCTGGCCTCGCGGGGAATCAGCGGGCGGAAAATCCTGAGGCCGGAACGCAGGCGGCGGAACGCCACCCGCATCTGATGAACGCCCTCCATTTGTCTGGCCAGCACTGCGGGCCGGTTGGCCTCGGCGTGGCGCAGGCACGCGCTGATGATAGCGACGAAAGCATCTTCACTGGTAGCGTCTGACGCCAGCATGACCTGGGCGGCCTTGATGGGCGTGATGGGTTTCGGAGTCACGGGAGGCACGAACGGGCAATGAAATCCACAACCATGGATAACTTCAAGAGGTTACCGGGCGGGGACGGTCGTCCGATCGGCCCCGGCGAAATTACAGCACCTGCTTGAGGAACGTCTGCGCCCTGGGTTCCTTGGGGGCAGTGAAGAACTTCGCCGGTGGGGCGTCTTCCAGAATCCGCCCGAAATCCATGAACAGCACTCGGTTGGCTACCTCGCGGGCGAAACCCATTTCGTGGGTGACCACTGCCATGGTCATCCCTTCCCGCGCAAGTTGCTTCATCACGTCCAACACTTCGCCGACCATTTCCGGGTCGAGGGCGCTGGTCGGCTCGTCGAATAGCATCACCTTGGGATCCATCGCCAGGGCGCGAGCGATGGCGACCCGCTGCTGCTGGCCACCGGACAGACGGGACGGGTATTCGTTAGCCTTCTCGGCGATGCCGACCTTGGTCAACAGTTTTATCGCCTTGTCGTTGGCCTCGGCGGGCTTGCGCTTGCGCGCGACCCGTTGCGCCAGAGTCACGTTCTCCAGCACGGTCTTGTGTGGGAACAGGTTGAAGTGCTGGAACACCATCCCGACCTCGCGGCGCACCGCGTTGAGGTTGGTCTTGCTTTCGGTCAGGTCGATGCCGTCGATGACGACCTGACCGTCGTCGAACTCTTCCAGACCGTTCAAGCAGCGCAGAAAGGTGGATTTGCCGGAGCCGGACGGGCCGATGATCACCACCACCTCGCCCTTGGCGACCTGGGTGGAGACATCGTCCACCGCTCGAACCACCTGGCCGCGGCCCTCGAACACCTTGATCAGATGCTTGACTTCAATCACTGCGGGCGAACCTCCGTTCCAGCCAGAAGAGCAACTGCGAAAGTACCGAAGTGATCACCAGATAGAGCAGGGCGACGGTGAACCAGATTTCGAAGGTGGCGAAGCTGGAGGTGATGATCTCCCGCCCGCTCTTGGTTAGATCGGTAATGGCGATGACCGAGACCAGCGAGGAATCCTTGATCAGGCTGATGAACTGCCCGGCCAGCGGCGGCAGCACCCGTTTGAAGGCCTGCGGCAGCACGATGTGGATCATGGTCTCGGTAGCGCTCATCCCCAGCGAGCGGGCCGCCTCGGTCTGGCCTTTGGGGATGGACTGGATGCCCGCGCGGATGATTTCGGCGGTGTAGGCGCCGACGAACAGCGCCAGCGCCCCGACGCCGGCCACGGTCCGATCCAGGTTCAACACGGTGCCGATGAAGAAGTAGAAGATGAAGATCTGCACCAGCAGCGGGGTACCGCGGATCAGTTCGATGTAGAACACCGCCAGACCGCGCAAGGTGGGATTTTTCGAGATGCGGCACAGGCCGGTGATCAGGCCGATGATCAGCCCAATAAAGCCGGAGACGAAGGAAATCCAGATGGTGACCCACAGACCCCAAATGAGCGGCCCGATCTTCCACTGCCGCTCCGCGCCGATATCGTCGCCCTCGGAGACCGTATCGCCGGCCTTGATCTTCAGGGTGTCGGTTTCGACCCTCACTGTGTCCGACTGACCTCCACCTTCGGGGGCGATCTCTACCAAGCTGTAGCCGCCATTGGGGCTGATCCTGACCACCGCGCCGGCGACCGGAGCGGTTTGCGCTTCTTCATGCTGGTAGAAGAAGTACTGCGGCACCCGCCCCCAGCGCCACTCGTAATTGACCCGTTTGGTCGCGACCCATAGGCCTATCGCGATCCCTAGCAGGATCACAACCAGCAGCCCGCGCCAGGGCCACTGGATGGTATGTCGTTTCCGCGCCACGGCTACTGCACGTCTTTAAGCCAGTCGGTGTTCTTAAACCATTTCTGGTGCAGCTTGTCGTGGGAGCCGTCTTTCTTGATCTTGGCCAGGAAGCCGTTAATTGCCTTCAGAAATTCTGGATCACCTTGAACGATGGCCCAGCCGATTGGTTCGTCGGTGAATGGCTTGTCGAGGAACACCAGCTTGCCCTCGCCGCGTTGGACGTTGGCCACCAGATTGTAGGGCGCGTCGTAAACAAAGGCGTCGACCTTGCCGTTGACGACTTCCATCACTCCTTCCGCCTCGGTTTCGTAGGAAAAGTATTGCGCCTTGGGGATATGTTTCTTGGAGGCGATTTCTCCGGTGGTGCCGAGTTTGGATGCGACCTTGTACTCCGGCTTGTTGAGGTCCTTGTAGGACTTGATCTTGTCGGCCAGATCCTTGCGCAGCAGAACCGTTTGTCCGATCAGCATGTACGGTTCGGAGAAATCCACCTTCTGCTTGCGCTCGTCGGTGATGGTCATGCCGCTCATGATGATGTCGCACTTGTTGGTGATCAGCGCCGGAATGATGCCGTCCCAGCCGGTGCTGACCAGCTCCAGCTTGGCGGCGCCCAGGTCCTTGGCCATCAGCGTGGCTAGGTCCGGGTCGAAGCCGACTATTTCCCCACGCTTGTTGGTCATCTCGAACGGCATGTAGGCCGGCTCCAGGCAAACCCGCAGACCATCCTTCTTGATTTGCTCCAGCTTGCCGGCCCAGGCGGGTGACAGACTCAGGCCGAACAAGGCAAGGGCGGCGAACGCAACCAGACGGTTATTCATGCAGTGACTTTCCTTTGGCGAAAGAAAATGATTGTTGGATTAGGGCGTAACCAGTCGAGCGCGCCCCTGGTTCAAGCGACGAGGCGAAGCCGGGTGGATGGGGGTTGGATCGGGATGTTCGCATAGAGGCGCGCCGTTTCGCTTTGGATATGATGGTTGATGAACGGCTCCCACTCGTCGTTGAGGGCCACGCAGCGAAGGTTCAACAGGGCTTGGGCGCCGGGGAGAGTCCAGTGCATCCCGGCCCGTTCCATCCGGTCCTTGACGACGTGGCGGCAGGCCCCTTCGATCACGCCGGAGGCGATGGGGTAGCCGGCGGCGAGGTACCGATCATAATGAATGCGGTCGCGGTGGCGCTCGAAATAGCCGTGAATTTGCTCCAGGCGGGTGCGGGTGGCGGCGGGCAGCGCGCTCTGCTCGGCGAGGTGTTGCAGCCAGCGGATCACCCCAGTCCCCATGCCGCTCAGCAACCCGCAGACCAGCACTTTCATCCACTTCAACGCCCCGTCGCTGCCGGGATCGTGAAAGAGATGCACCGCCTCCCACAGGTAGCCGGTGGCGTGCAGCAGGTCGAGGATTTCGACCCGGGGCGCGTCGCCTAAGGTCTCGGCGGCGGCATCCCAGAGGGAGGCTTGGCCGTCCATCAGCAGGATCCAGGGGTGCTGGTGGTCGGGGTCGCGCCGACGGGCTTCTTCGGCCAGCCAGGGGGAGATCACCTCCGCCGGCCGCGGCGGGGCCAGGGCCGCGGCGACAGCGGCGGCCACCGGCAACACCGCGCACAACCGCTTGTGCTGGGGGACCGGCCGGGGCGACTCGAGTCGTTCCGGTTTGGCCATCGGGTCGCGGAACAGCGCCTCGACCACGTCCATGGCGGTGCGGGGATGTGGCTCGATCTGATAGGCCGCGCCAAGTACGGCCATCTTCTTGCGGTCCGGCTTCGGCCCCCGGGCGTGGTCGTGGGCGGCGATGACCGGGGCGTCGGCCGGCTTGCGCAGCGGCACCCCCTTGCCGTCGGCGCTCAACACCACGATCTGTTCGCCCGTCGCCGGCGTCGCCGGCGCCGCCGGCGGCCGGGTCGCCTCATGGCCGGCCACCGCCCCGGCCAGGGTCCGCGTCATCGTCTCCAAACTGGCCACGGACTGCTTCAAGCCCAGGATGCGCCCCAGCACGACGTTGACTTGGCCGTAGGGATTCTCCACCACCAGGGCCTGATTCCAATCCCGCAGCAGATACGAGCACTGGTCCTCGGGCAGTCCCAGCCGGGCATCCAGCGGCGCCGCCTCGATCCGCTGGCCTTCCCGCGTGCCGTACACCACCCGCGGTACCGCAAAGTCGCCAAACATCGATTGATACGGCCGCACGTGCCGCTCGGGCAAGCGCTTCACCACCCGCCCGTCGGCCAGCGTCAGCGTCTCCCCGCAGTCGCCATCGCCCGCCAGGGCGAAATACTGCGCCTGCAGGTCGTGACCTAGCCGCAGCAGGGCTTGCCACAGACCGCGTTCCATCTCGTGCGCCGGCAGGCCGTCGCGGGCCGCCGCCTCCACGAACCTGGTCAGCTCCGCCAAGTGCGCCGGTACGTCCAACCTCTTGCCTTCAACCGTCAACGGCGACATCATCGTGATCATCGGTGGATTCCCCGGGAAAATGAGTTTGGTAACCTTCATCCTACCTGCATCCGCTTCCAGCAGACAGGGGAATCCACCCCCAATCCGGCCAGCCATCGCTACCCCCGCGTTCGACTGGTTACGCCCGTTGGATTATCCAGTGCGACTGCATCCCGTGTTCGCGCGGGCTGCAGGAACCTTAACATCATGATAGTACAAAGTGCTATTTCATTATTGAATAAAATAGCGGACTTCTAAGTGGAAAAACCACTCCGCTTCTCTTGAGGGAGAGGGTTTGTTGTTTCTATTATTTTCAGTTACCTAGCTCACAAGAGGCTGAGAAAAACGCATAAAAGTAGCCGCTCAAGTCGATTTGCCTTCGTCCAACAACTCCCTGATCACCATGCGGATGCCGCATTTGGGGCAGCGCGGCATCTCCTCGATGGGTATATAGATGATCTCGGTATATCGGCACTTCGGACACTCGACCTGGACGGGTTCGGTTTTGTCGCGTTGCATGTCAGCATCCTCGCTTACAGGGTTGGATGGGAGCACAGCCGGGCGATGGCCCGCTCGAAACGGTTCAGACCTTGCTCAATCAGATCGTCGGAGATGATCAGCGACGGAGCGAGACGGATCACGTCCGGTCCGGCCACCAACACCAAAACGCCTTCCTCCAACGCGGCCTTGATGAAGTCCCGGCTGCGACCGTGCCAGGGCTCGGTCAATTCGCAACCGAGCAACAGCCCCTTTCCGCGCAGTTCCCGGAACACACCGAACCGTTCGTTGATCCGCCGCAATCCGGCCATGAAAACCTCGTGCTTGCAATGCACACCGGCCAGCAGGTCTGGATCACTGAGCAACTCCAGCGCCGCGCCGGCGACCGCGCAGCCCAGCGGATTGCCGCCATAAGTCGTCCCATGGCTGCCGACGTTGAGGCTGTTGGCGATGGTGGTGGTGGTCAGCATGGCGCTGATCGGGAAGCCGCCCCCGAGTCCCTTGGCGGTCGTCAAAATATCGGGCGTGACGCCGTAGCCCATATAGGCGTAAAGATGGCCGGTGCGACCGTTGCCACACTGCACTTCGTCGAAGATCAGCAGCGCCTGATGCCGGTTGCAGAGTTCGCGCACACCTTGCAAAAATTCCGGGGTGGCGCTGATGACGCCACTTTCACCTAGGATCGGTTCCACGATCACCGCGCATGTGCGAGCGGAAATCGCTTCGCCGAATGCGGCTAATTCGTTGAATGGAACATGAGTGATGCCCGAGGGCAACGGCTCAAAACCCGCAGTGTACTTGGGCTGGCCGCCGACGGTGACGGTGAACAGGGTGCGGCCGTGGAACGATGGCGTGAACGCGATGATTTCGCGTTTATCGGGACCGAAGTGATCGGCGGAATACTTGCGCGCCAGCTTGAGGGCCGCTTCGTTGGCCTCGGCTCCGGAATTGGCGAAGAACACCCGCTCGGCGAAGGTCAGCTCGCACAGCCGGCGGGCGAGTTTCAACGCCGGTTCGTTGGTCAGCACGTTGCTGAGATGCCAGATTTTTTTGGCCTGTTCGGTCAGGGCCGCGACCAGTTTCGGATGGGCGTGGCCCAAGACAGTGACGGCGATGCCGCCGGCGAAATCGATGTAGTCCCGGCCTTCCTGATCCCACAGACGGGAACCTTCGCCGCGCACCGGGATGATCGCCGCTGGGGCGTAGTTGGGGACCATGAATTCATCGAACAGCGCGCGGGTGACGGGGAAGTGGTTCATCGGGATGATCCTGAACGTTAGATCAAGCGGGATCTGGCGGATGGGGGGAGGAATGAAATCATAGCATCGCCATCATGGGCATCAATCAATTGATTTTACGCGGATGCTTGTCGCGCCGCGCGCCCCAACTGGCGCTTTGGAACCGGCAGCGCGGCGCGAAAGGTCCGAATGGTCTCAAAGCAACCCGGGATTGGCCCGTTCGAGAATGGTTTCCAGCGCCAGCCCGCGCGGCAGGGTCCCGTAGTGGCGCTCGTTCCGCTCGCCCAGCCGTGAGGCGATGAAGGCCTCCGCTACTGGCTGGCAGCCGGCTTGCGCCAACAGGGTTGCCTGCAGGGTCAGCGCCATCTGATCCACCAGCGCGCGGGCGCGGTATTCCAGGTCAGTTCGGTCAGCCAGTTCGTCCTGGAGCCGCCGGATCGCCCGGTCCAGCCGGGCGTCCGCGCCGGCCGCCCGGCCCAGTTCGGCCAGCAAGACCTCCAGCACTGCGGGAGTGTTGATCAGAGCGCGCAAGACATCCAACGCCTGCACGTTGCCGGAGCCTTCCCAGATCGCATTGATTGGCGCCTCACGGTACAAACGCGGCAGGGTGCAGTTTTCCATCACCCCGTTGCCCCCGATGCATTCCATGGCTTCATAGGCGTGGTGTGGGGTCCGCTTGCAAATCCAGTATTTACCGACCGCTGCGCCCAGGCGCAGCAGGAGCCGTTCCGGTTCCGCCTCGGAGTGATCCAGCGCCCGTGCCAGCCGCAGTGTCAGGGCCAGCGAGCCCTCCACTTCCAGTTGGAGATCGGCCAGTACGTTCCGCATCAGTGGCTGCGCGATCAGGGGCCTGCCGAAGGCGTGGCGATGCATGGCATGATGCGCCGCCTGGGCGACCGCCTGCCGTTGGCCAGCGCTGGAGCCGATCATGCAATCGAAGCGGGTCAGCGCCACCATCGCCAGGATGGCCCGCACCCCCCGGCCATCTTCCCCCACCAGCCAGCCCAACGCGCTGCGCAACTCGACCTCGCTGGAGGCATTGGCCACGTTGCCCATTTTGTTCTTGAGACGTTGAATCTGTAGCGGATTGCGGGTGCCGTCCGGCCGCCAGCGCGGAACCAGGAAGCAGCTCAAGCCGCCGGGCGCCAGCGCCAGCATCAGGAAGGCGTCGCTCATCGGCGCTGACAGAAACCACTTGTGGCCCACCAGTTCGTAAGCCGCGCCGGGGCCGGCTTCCAGGGGATAGGCTCGGGTGGTGTTGGTCCGCACGTCGGAACCCCCCTGCTTTTCGGTCATCCCCATGCCGAGGGTTAGTGCCGGCTTCTGCTCGGGAGTTATGTTGCGAGGGTCGTAGTCTCTGACAAGCACCTTGGGCAACCATTGTGCGGCGAGGACCGGTGTCAGGCGCAGGGTCGGTACGGCGGCGAAGGTCATGGTCACCGGGCAGCCGTGCGCCGCTTCCACCTGGGCGTGCAAGTAATACTTGGCGGCGCGGGCGACGTGCGCGCCCGGTTTGGGATCCGTCCAGGGCGCTGAATGCAGTCCCTCGGTTAGCGCCATCCGCAGCAACTGATGATAGCTGGCGTGGTAGCGGACCTCGTCCACCCGGTAGCCGTAGCGGTCGTGGGTGTCGAGCTGGGGTTTGTATTCGTTGGCCAGAAAACCCAGTTCGATTACTTCGGGACGGCCGCAGATTTCACCGTAGCGTTTCAAATCCTCCTGCGCCCAGTCGGCGCCCTCCCGCGCCACGCCCTCCCGCAGCGCCGCGTCGGGCGCGAACAGGTTGTAACCTTCCAGCGGCGACGCCTGATTGAAGACCTCGTGGGTTTCCGCCAGCGCCCGAGGGCGGTCAGTGCAGGTTTGTGAACTCATGATAGGCCTCGCTGAAGCCAGCGGTGAAGAAAAAAGGAAGTGATACCTCAATACTTGATAAATAAATTTGTAAAATCAAAGCGTTGAGCGAATCTGCATCAGCTATTTTTACCCTGATGCTTTTCGCGAAGAGGCCAGGATATTGGAATCCTGTTCGAGTTGTGGAAACGGAAGCGGTTGTGAATAATCCCTGCGCCACTGACGCTGGGCCCCCTTCGACAAAGGGGTTGAGTAATTTCTGTTCGAAAGTCCGCCATGATTCACAGTGGAAACCTATGGCTCCGCCACTCCACTTCTCGATCAGTCTTTGAACATTCTTGGCAGCAGCATCACGAAGCGCAGCAAACCCCGCAGGCGCTCGCCGAACGCGCGACCATGCAGCAGGTGTAGGGCGCCTTTGAGGCCATCGTAGAGTTTGGCGTCGTAGGGATGCCAGAACAGGTTGCGCTTGGCGAAGTGCAGCAGTTCGGTGGTGACCACCTGTGGGTGGGTCATCTCATCGAAGCCCAATTCGCCGTGGCTGCGGCCGATGCCGGATTCCTTGACCCCGCCCCACGGCGTTTCGGCCATGCCGTGGGTCAACAGGTGATCGTTGATGGTGATGACCCCGGCATGGATGCGCCGGCCCAGCGCCACCGCGTCGCGGGTGTTGCTGGACCACACCGAACCGGTCAGGCCGAGGCTGGAGTCGTTGGCCAGTTCGAGCGCCTGCTCCATGTCGTCCACCTTCATCACCCCCAACACCGGTCCGAAGGTTTCCTCGCGCATCAGTGCCATGGTGTGATCGACGTTGACCAGCACCGTGACCGGATAGAAGTTGGCGTGGGCGTGGGCGGGATCGATCCTGACCTGGGCGAGAACGGTCGCGCCCTTGGCCAGGGCATCGTCCACCTGGCGTTGGATGGTCGTGATCTGGCGTTCGGTGCACATGGCGCCGACGTCCACGTTGTGATGGGTGTTCGGTCCCTGCCGCAGCGCTTCCACCTTCCGTTTCAGCAGGGCGATAAACGGTTCGTAAACGTCCTGGTGGACATAGATGCGCTCGACGCCGCCGCAGGACTGACCGCTGTTCTGGAGGCCGGCCCACATCGCGCCGTTGACCGCCCGTTCCAGGTGAGCGTCCGGGCAGACCAGCATGGGATCGTTGCCGCCCAGTTCCAGCGACACGGGGACCAGGCTTTCGGCCGCCTTGGCCATCAGGATCTTGCCGACCGGCACCGAGCCGGTGAAGAACAGTTTGTCCACGTGGTGGTCCGGCTCCAGCAGGATCTGGCCGATGATGGCGCCGGGGATGTTGAGGTGGATGAACACGCCGTCCGGCAGGCCGGCGGCCTGGATCATCTCCTCGATCTTGCGGCCGACCATCTGGGTTTCCGGAGCGGTTTTGAAGATCACGGTGTTGCCGGCCAGCAGCGCCGGCACGATTTCGTGCATGGGGATGCCGAGCGGATAGTTCCACGGCGCGATGATGCCGATCACGCCGAAGGGGATGCGGAAAATCCGGCTGCGCTTGTTCAGGAACAGCAGCGAACCGCCGCGAACCTTGCGCGGCTGGAGAAAGCGTCGGGCGTTCTTGAGGTAATAATGGGTTGCCAGCGCGCTGGTCAGCACTTCGGTGGCCAGCGCCTCGATCCGGGTTTTGCCAACATCCTTGGAGATGGTGTCGCTGATCGCATCGGCGTGATCCACCAGATAATCGCGGATGCGCGCGATGTAGCGGTCTCGCTCCGCCAGCGGCAACGCCGCCCAGGCCGGTTGCGCGGCGCGGGCGCGGCGGATGGCCTCGCGCGCTTCCTCGGCCGTGTTCATCTGCGAATAGCCGACGATGTCGCCGGTGGCTGGATTGACGCAGATGGTCTGGCTGAGATCGAAAGTCTGGGGCGTGCTCATGGGGCGTCCTCGGCAAACGGAAGGAGAATGGCGCGATGCTGGCCGATATAGCCGGACCTTGACAGCTTTGGCTTGTAAGAGCTGGCTTTGTTGGTGCTCGATCCTCAAGTTTTTGTCGCTTTACAATAAGCATGGTATTCCTGCGCAATCGATTCATCCTGAATTTCTGCGGGAGGCGCGCCATGCGTTTTTTCAACACCGAAGGTCCGGTCGTTCGCGAAAGCATTATCTCCTGCCCCCGTTGCAGCGCTGGGATTTGGAGGAAATCCTCACTCTGATCGACCAGGAAAAATACTTCCTGCTGCACGCGCCCCGCCAGACCGGCAAGACCACCTGCCTGCTGGCGCTGGCCGATCATCTGAACCAGGGCGGGCGCTACCGGGCGCTGTACGCCAACATCGAAGCCGCCCAGGCGGCGCGGGAACGGGTGGAGCCGGGCATGGCGGCGGTGGTTCAGGTTATCGCCAACAGCGCCCGCTGGCGGCTGCAAGACGACCAGGCCGACCCTCTGGCGCGGCGGATTTTGCGGGAACAGGCGCCCCTGGTGGCGCTGGAGGGATTTCTCACCGCCTGGTGCGAACAATCGCCGCTGCCGATCGTGTTGATGCTGGACGAAGTGGACGCCCTGGTCGGGGATACCCTGATTTCGCTGCTGCGGCAGTTGCGTGCTGGCTATCCGCAGCGGCCCCAGCGCTTTCCGCAGACGGTGATTCTGTGCGGGGTACGGGATTTGCGGGATTACCGGATTCATTCCAGTTCCGAGCAGACTGCGATCACCGGCGGCAGCGCCTTCAATATCAAGGCCGAATCGCTGCGGCTGGGCGACTTCAGCGCGGTCGAGGTCGCAACCCTGCTCCAGGAACACACTACGGAAACCGGCCAGGCGTTCTTGCCCGAGGCGCTGGACCGGGTATGGACGCTGACCCAGGGGCAGCCCTGGCTGGTCAACGCCCTGGCCTATGAAGCCTGTTTTCGGATGCGGGAAGGCCGGGACCGGAGCCGACCGATTACCGTGGAGATGATCGAGCAGGCCAAGGAGAATCTGATTCTACGGCGGGTGACCCATCTGGATCAGTTGGCCGACAAGCTACGGGAGGACCGGGTGCGGCGGGTGATCGAACCGATGCTGGCCGGTACGGAAATGGGTCAGATTCCCGAGGATGACCGGCAATATCTGGTCGATCTGGGCCTGCTGCGCCGGGCGGGGGCCGGCGGGCTGGTGGTCGCCAACCCGATCTACCGGGAAGTGCTGCCCCGCGCCCTGGCCAGCGGACCGCAGGACTCCCTGCCCCAGATCGCGCCGACCTGGCTCAATGCCGACGGCAGCCTGAATCCCGAGCAATTGCTGGCGGCGTTTCTGAGCTTCTGGCGCCAGCACGGGCAACCCTTGCTCGGCAGCGCCCCCTATCACGAAATCGCCCCGCATCTGGTGTTGATGGCAATAGTGTTCGGCATAGCAATTGCCATTAACTTTGGGATATAATTTTCCAATTTGTAATCAAGTTGTTATGTGAAATCACAATTCACTGCCTGCCTCGGGACTCTAGTTTAATCCAGCGACGACTGGGGGGTAGAGGAAGCGAGTCACCTGGGTGGGCAGTACCATCTGATGAAATGAAACTATGCTGACTTTTGAAAAGATTATTGAACCTGTGATTCTATTAATTAAGGAAGAACAGAATCGCTTAAAAAATGATGAGAAGTTTTACAAGCTATCACTGTACTATTTTATGGTGAGTCTGATTTATGCAGTGATTAATAAAACCCAATCGATTCGTTTGCTAATCACAGAAATAAAAACAAATCCTGATTTAAAAAAGCTCGGTTTTGTTTTAGCATCGCCATCGATGTATTCGGAAGCATTTTCACGGTATAAGCCAGAGGTATTTCAGCGTATTTTTGCTAAATTAATAGAAATCATTGAGATTAAAGATATTCCTGAGATAAGAACATTAGGGCGTTTCATATTGTTTGATGGTTCGTTATTTCCTGCATTTAAAAACATGGAATGGGCCCAATATACTTCCAAGTGCCAAGCCTTGAAGATGCATTTAGCTTATGAACTTAATCGCATGATTCCTGTACAATTTATGAGTAGTGAAGCGAATTATTCCGAGCGAAAAGTGTTCATGGAATTGCTGGAAGCCGGGGTGACCTATATCACGGACCGGGGTTATCTTGCTTTTGATATTTTTCAACAAGTTACGGAAAAGCAAGCGTTTTTTATTACTCGTATTCGCTACAATATGCGAGCATCTATTCAAACGGTACTGGAGGTGAATATTCCCGAATCATGGAACTTTTACCTTTCAGAAGTCACCGATGCGCTCGTTATTTTTTCAGGTGATAAATCGAAAGTGACTTATCGTTTAGTTTGTTTTTATGTTTTTGGTGAATGGTATCGAATTACTACAAATCGTTTGGATTTAAAGACCAGTGAGATCATTATTCTTTATGCTTATCGCTGGCAAGTAGAGTTATTTTTCAGGTGTATAAAGCGAACACTGGATGCCCTCCATTTGTGGAACCACGAACCGAATGGAGTCAAAATTCAATTTTACTCAGGACTTTCGCTTGGAGTTGTATAAACCCAATTATCTGATATAATAACCGAATGAAAATCACTAAACAACGCTATGTCGAGTATGTGATCAGTACTCCGATCAACTATACTTGTACTAATCTGGCTGATCATTTGGACGATATCAGTCATGATGCGATTAATGATTATTTGCGGCGTGAAAAACATACGTCGCATACCGTATGGGAATTGGCTGAACCCTTGATTAATAACAGCAGCGAAGCTTACCTCGTTGCAGATGACAGCGTTCAGGATAAAAGCTATTCCCAAAAAATTGAAATGGTGAAACGCCAGTATAGTGGGAATGCGCATGGCTTAGTGAAAGGAATCGGAATTGTTAATCTAGTCCATGCGCATCAGGGGGATTATCATCCACTGGATTTTCGCGTCTATGACCCGGCGGATGACGGCAAAACAAAAAATGACCACTTCCGGGATATGCTTCGCCAAGCCTTTGAAGAAAAAGGCATTCAAGCGCAAACGATTCTGTTCGACAGCTGGTATGCCGCCTCGGAAAATCTCAAGTTCATTCATCGGCTTGACAAATTCTTTGTGACGACCTTGAAAGAGAATCGTCTGGTCAGTCTCAGCAAAGAGCAAGACTACATTCATTTGCAACAAATCGAATGGACTCCCGAACAACTCCAGTATGGTATCACCGTCAAACTCAAGGAAGTCCCGTTTAAAGTGCAGCTTTTCAAGGTGGTCGCCACGAACGGCGACATTGAATGGGTGATCACGAATCGCGCCCCAGGTTCTATCGACACGCAGGTTGTTCAAAACGAGAACAAGGTGCGTTGGTTTATAGAACAACTGCATCGAGAATTGAAACAACTCACGGGAATTGAACGGTGTCAATGCCGTAAAAAACGTGCACAACGCAATCATTTTGCCTGTTGCTATCACGCTTGGTTTTCACTCAAGGTCGTGGCGAAAAAGCTTGGGAAAACGCTGTACCAAGTGAAGCATAACTTATGGAGCGATTATCTGCGTAATGAGCTACGAAACCCACGTATTCCCGCCTACCAGCCTGCCTGAGCGAAAGTCCTGGAGGTAATAGTCCAGATGCGCGTGACTGACCGCACCCTGATGAGTACCCAGTAGCCATCGCTGGAGGAGAGCGGCCACGCGGTTGCAGCGAGGCAGCAGATTATCACCGACCTCCGCGTTCTTTCGCACAATCTCACGCACGTAACCCAAATGATCCAGGTTATTGTACCCACCCCAACCGTCGGTCCGAACGATGCTACCCGGTTCCACGGTTTCCTGAACCGCCGGTTCCAAGCTGGCCCCCGAAGCGTCCTTGACTCGCCGAAGCCGAATGCGCCCGATCCGCTCGCCGTCCACCTGGGCTGCGATGAGCACCAGGGCCTTACCCGCAGCGCCACGCCCGCGTTTTCCAGGCTTTTCTCCGCCAATATAGATTTCATCCACTTCGACCACACCCGCCAGCCGATCACGGCCTGGTCTCACCATAGCCCTACGCAGCTTATGCAGCCAGGTCCACGCCGTTTTATAGCTGCCCAGCCCCAAGATGCGTTGCAGCCCTTTCGCGCTGGCTCCGTTCTTCTGGCTGGTTACCCACCAGATCGCCCGAAACCACGTCACCAGAGACGAGCGCGATCCCGCAAAAATGGTCCCCGCCTTGACCGACATCTGATACTGGCACCGCGCGCAGTTGAACAGCGCTCTTTTCGTTGTCCAATATTGCGTACCGCCGCAGCGTGGACAGACAAACCCCTCGGGCCAGCGCAACTGAAAAAGATAGTGCGCACACGCCTCTTCGGTAGCAAATTCCCGTTCGACTCTGCCAGGGTTTTCGGGTATTCTTCCATGCTTTAGGATACTACATATAGTGGCCACTGGAGCCAACGGAA
>CAVOKM010000002.1:0-43816 GCA_963696515.1 uncultured Gammaproteobacteria bacterium | reverse complement strand
TTTACCCTTGGAATGCCAGCGGACGGCGGAAGCCATCGACGCTCAAATCCAAGCGGAGCGTGATGCCCGAACGCCTTGATCCTGTTTAGGATGAGCGTTCAGGTTTCATCCTGCCAATCCTCCAGTCGCAATCCCGGCACACGGGAAAACTCACGGGTGCTGTGGGTGACCAGAATCAAGCCATGCACCAAGGTGATGGCGGCGATTTGCATGTCGTGACCACCGATTAACCGGCCTTGGCGTTGCAGATCAGCGCGGAGTTCCGCGTAGCGTTCGGCACAAGCCCGGTCGAAAGGCCATTGCGGCAATAGCGAGAAGACCTCGATCTGGGCACGGGCGCGAGCATAACCCTTGGGGGATAAATGCGCTCCCAGTTCCAATTCAGCCCAAACGATAGAGCAGATCGCCACTTCGCTGTAGAACAATGCCGCTATGCGTGTTTGAATGCCTGAATGACGCCCACCGATCAATTTCGATGCACACATTGGTATCCAGCAAATAACGGGAAGTCATAACGACGCGATGTTATCGAGTGGTGGTTGATCGGGAAGGTCGGGGAAATCGGGCGCACTACCCCAGGCGCGGGCCAGCCATTCGCGCATTAAGAGTCGACCCGTGGCTTCATCGGTCGAATCGAGCGGAAGAATAATAATTTCCGCATCGCCGGATTTTGGAAAATCTATTGGTAAATTAATGACTAAATGGCGGCCTTCCAGCCGTTGTACAGTAAGATAAGCGTTTTGCATGGTTCTTTTAACCGCTCACTGGATGACAGCAATCTGGATCAGCCGGAAGCGATTCCAACCGGATCGGATAAGGCTGGCTGGCTCAACACGGCTTCCACCGCCGCCACGTTCGCCCGCAGATGCGCCGGATTCAGGGTGCCGACCACCACGCTGCTCACCCCCGGCTCGGCGTAGATCAACTCCAGCGAGGCCCGCACTGGATCAACCTCCGATCTCTGATCCAGATGGCCGCTAAGCAGGCCCTTCTTGATCAATACGCCCTTACTGGCGGCGTAGGCGGCGCGGATCACCGGCAACTCCTCCCGCTGGGACAGGTTATAGGTGACCATCACCAGATCGCAGTACTCCACCGCCAGCAAACCGCCAGCCACGGTTTTGCTGGACATCCCAACTGCCCGTACTAGCCCCGCCTGTTTGAGATTGAGCAAGGTTGGTAACACGGCTTCCCGCTCCAGAATCGCCAGATCGTCGCCGCTGGAATGGATCAACACCGCATCCAGCGCCTCGACCCCCAGCCGTTGCAAGCTGCATACTACGCTGGCGCGGGTCGCAGCGGCAGAGAAATCGAAGCGGGATTCGCCGGCGTGGAACTCCTCGCCGACCTTGGTCACGATCACCCAGTCCCGCCGACATTGCCGCAGCAGTCGGCCCAGCCGCTCCTCGCTCTCACCGTAGGCCGGCGCGGTATCCAGCAAGTTGATGCCCAGCTCCCAGGCCAGTTCGAGCAGCGCCAGCGCCTCCCGGTCCGACGGCAACTCGAACGCCCGTGGATATTTGATGCCCTGATTGCGGCCGAATTTCACCGTGCCCAACCCTAGGGGGCTGACCCGCAAACCGGTTGCGCCTAGCGGTCTTAGCTCCATTCCATATCTTCTCGGTCCCAGGGCGGAATCGCGATTTCTGGACGCGGCCAGTCAGCCAGGGACAGTAAATGAATCGGCCGAGGAATTACACAGAGCTTGCGCAATTCGTCCTCAATCCGCTCGGCCAACAGCGGCGCCAGCGCCAGCTTAGTCGGCCAGGCGGCGAGCATTCGCCCATTGCGGAAAATGCCAGGTTCTGCTGGCCGGATTCCCTGCAACTGGCGAGCTTCTGCCCGATGGACTGTGAAAACAGCGAACTCCGCCCGCGACCAGTTCGCCCATGGCAACAGGTTTTCCAGTTCCCGCCGTGCGGTGTGAATCTGCTCGCGGCGGTCGTGATGGACCCCCTCTTCGGCCAGCCCTCCCCCGAGATACCAGACCAACCGCCCATCGGCGTCGTAGTGGCTAGTCACGGTCAATCGTGGCACATCGCTGGCGCCCAGGCAGTGTGCGTAGAGCAGGCCGGGCAGGGCAACGCCGCGCGCCATGACCATGTGCAGAGGCCGCAATTGTAGCGTCGCCCACGGCAGTGCGGCATTGCCGGCGCCGGCGGTGAACACGGTACAGGCCGGCCGGATCGTCCACGTTGGCTGGCCGGCATGGCGCAGGGTGAGAGAGCCATCCGCCTTCGGCGTCACCGGCCCCTCATTGAGCACGATAGCGTCACGGTAAACCTCGGCGAACGCCGCCAGCACCGAGGCCACATCCACGATGGGTTCGTCCAGCCGGTACACCGTGCCCCGGAAGTCGGGATGGCGCAGGGGCGGAGGATAATCACGGGCACCTGCCGCAGCGACCTTTTCCATCCGGCCACGCATCAGCTTACTGGCGAAGAACGCCGCCAGACGCGAGGTTGGGGCGCGGGTCGACCACAGGTATTGATGCTCGGCCAGCAGCCGCCCGGCGCGGAGGTCGATGTCTCCGGTACCGTTAAGGCAGCGCCGCCACACCTCTGGCATCCCGGCGATGGCGGTGGCGGAATTGGTGAGCTGGCCGGTCAGGCTGTACTTGGCCCCGCCGTGGATGATGCCCTGGGCGCAAATGGTTTGACCGGCACCGAGCCGCCCGTTTTCGATCAGCAGCGCGCCAAAGCCGTGCTGGCGCAGCCGGGCCAAGAGCCATAGGCCGGCGATTCCGCCGCCGACGATGGCGACGTCCACATTTAAAGTCGGATTCAGCGATTTCATGGCCGGCGCAGGATTCGGGAGATCGTGCTAGTGGTCGAGCAGCCTTCGATGTAGTCCATGACCACCACCTGGCCGCCGGCATCCCAGACGCAGCGGTTGCCGGGAATGTGGGCAGGATCGTTGTCGCCGCCCTTGACCAGATAATCCGGCTGAACCGCGCAGATCAACCGCTCTGGGGTGTCTTCTTCGAATGGCGTCACCCAGTCCACCGCGGCCAGTCCGGCCAACACTCGCATCCGCTGCGCCAGCGGATTGACCGGTCGGTTGGCGCCCTTGAGCCTACGCACGGTGGCGTCGGCGTTGACCGCCACGATCAGCCGATTGCCTAATCGCTTGGCTTGTTCCAGATAGCTCACGTGTCCGGCGTGCAGGATGTCGAAACAGCCGTTGGTCATGACGATGGTTTCGCCATGGGCCTTGGCATCGGCAACCGTTTGCAGCAGTTGAGCCTCGTCCAATACGCCTCGCGGCGGTTCCTCGTGTTCGTACAGCGCCCGGCGCAGTTCGGACACGGTAACACTGGCCGTGCCCAGCTTGCCGACCACGATGCCAGCCGCCAGATTGGCCAGCATCGTCGCCGCGGCTAAATCCAGCCCGGCGGCCAGCCCGGTGGCCAGGGTGGCGATGACGGTATCGCCGGCGCCGGTTACGTCGTAGACCTCGCGAGCGCGGGCCGCCAGATGCAACGGCTTGGCCCCAGCGGGCAACAGGGTCATGCCCTGTTCGCCCCGGGTTATGAGCAGGGCTTCCAGTTCCAGTTCCCGGCGCAAGGTCTCGCCCCGGTCCACCAGGACTTCCAGGTTGCGACAGGGGCCGACCATGGTTTCAAACTCGGCCAGATTGGGCGTCAGCAGGGTCGCGTCCCGGTAGCGGCCAAAATTACAGCCCTTGGGGTCCACCAGCACCGGTTTTCCGGCGGAGCGGGCGGCACCGATCAAGTCCTCGATGCCGCGCAGCGCGCCCTTTTGATAATCGGATAGCACCACGACGTCGCTATCCGGCAGGTGGGCCACGAACCGTTCCCGCAGGGCGGCCGGTTCGAAGCCGGGAAAGCCGTCCTCGAAATCCAGCCGCAGCAATTGCTGGTTGCGGCTCAGCACCCGCAGCTTGGTGATCGTCGCCTGGCCGGGTTGGCGGAGCAGATCGCTGGCCACGCCCAGCCGACGCAGTTTGGTTTCCAGCACCGAAGCGGCCTCGTCGGCGCCGGCGACGCCGAGTACGCGGACCTGACCGCCCAGGGTGGCGATGTTGACCGCCACGTTGGCCGCGCCGCCGGGCCGTTCCTCGACCTCCTCGATCTTGACCACCGGCACCGGAGCTTCCGGCGAGATGCGCGAACTGGGACCTAGCCAGTAGCGGTCCAGCATCACATCGCCGGCGATTAGCACCCGGGCCGGCTCGAAAAGGGGAATGTGTGGTTTCATTGATGATCTGGGGGATGTTTCAGAGTGATGGCATGATAGCATGGGGCGGAAAAGTCAAAGGCAAAAGGCTAAAGATGTGAAGGGGATCAAGACTCCCCACGCTTACTCCTCGCTTCCCAACCTTCGCTCCCAATGATGAACAGCAAGGATCTTTACCTGCGACTGCTGGGCTATGTCCGGCCCTACCACCGGGTATTTGTGCTCTCTTTGCTCGGCACCACGGCCGCGGCTGCTACCGAGCCGATGATTCCGGCTCTCATTAAGCCGCTGCTTGACGGCAGTTTCGTCGCAAAAGATCCACATTCCATCCGGCTGATACCTCTGCTGCTGGTGACGGTGTTCATTATTCGCGGCATGGCCGGCTTCGTCGGCAGCGTGGCGATGGATTGGATCGCCCACCGGGTGGTGATGGACCTGCGCAATGCTCTGTTTGCGCGTTTGCTCACGCTTCCGACCCGCTATTTTGACGACCATTCAGCCGGCAGTTTGCTGTCCCGGCTCACTTACGATGTCAGCCAGGTGATGACCGCCACCACCCAGGCGATGGTGACGCTGGTCAAGGACGGGCTGGCGGTGATCGGCCTGCTGGGGTGGATGCTGTATCTCAATTGGAAATTGTCGCTGCTGGTGTTTCTGATCGCACCCGGCATCGCCGTGATCATGCGGCTGATCAGCCGGCGTTTGCGGCGGCTGAGTCGGGAATTGCAAAATCTGATGGGCGATCTGACCCATGTGATCGATGAAGTGCTGCAAGGCCACAAGGTCATCAAGATCTTCGGGGGCCAGGATTACGAGCAGAATCGGTTCCACCGGGTCAACAACCGAGTCCGCCAATTCAACCTGAAGCTGGCCGCCATGTCCGAGGGCAGCGGGCCGCTGGTGCAAATGCTGGCGATTGTCGCCCTGGGCGCGATGATCTACTTCGCCGCGCTGCAATCGGCCGCGGATCAGATCACTGTCGGCGGTTTTGTGTCGCTTTTCGGAGCGATGGCGATGCTGCTGGCGCCGATCAAGCGGCTGACCAAGGTCAACGAGCAACTGCAACGTGGGCTGGCGGCGGCCGAGACCATTTTCGCGTTGCTGGACGAACCGCCGGAACCGGATCGGGGCACCCAAACCCTCGGCCGCGCCCGGGGTCAGGTCAGTTACCAGCAGGTGGGTTACCGCTACCGGGACGACGGCCCCGAGGTGATCAGGCATTTCGACCTAGCCGTGCGGCCGGGCGAGACCATCGCCCTGGTCGGTCCCTCGGGCAGCGGCAAGACCACCCTGATGAGCCTGTTGCCGCGCTTCTACGAGCTGGAGTCCGGGGAGATCCGGCTGGACGGCGTGCCGATTCGCGATCTGCGGCTTGCCGAGCTCCGCGCCAACATCGCCTACGTTAGCCAGGACATCGTGCTGTTCAACGACACCGTGGCCGCCAACATCGCCTACGGAGCCGGGTTCCGGGCCAGCGAGGCCGAGTTGCTCCAGGCCGCAGAAAGCGCCCACGCCCTGGAGTTCATTCGTGAGTTACCCCATGGCATGGATACTCTGATCGGAGAGAACGGCGCGCTGCTGTCTGGCGGACAGCGCCAGCGGCTGGCCATCGCCCGCGCCCTGCTCAAGAACGCACCGATCCTGATCCTGGATGAGGCGACCTCGGCGCTGGATACCCAGTCCGAGCGCAAAGTCCAACAGGCATTGGATACCTTGCGCCAGGGCCGCACCGCTTTCATTATCGCCCATCGGCTGTCCACCATCGAGAACGCGAATCGCATCGTGGTGCTGGATCGGGGCTGCGTGGTTGAGATCGGTACGCACAGCGAATTGCTGGCCCGGAATGGGTTGTACGCTAGCCTGTACCGGATGCAGGGTAATGGCAATCAAACCACGAAGTTGCTTTATTAATAAAAATAGTTTCAAATGCACAACATTCCTGATTTGTATGGTTTAGCAAGTAAATTTTATTTACGAACGCGAATGATGTGCGGCAATATGAATGCTTCCAAGAAACTGGCTCCGTTGTTGCGCCAGGCTTTCCGGCAGGGCATTGAAGCGGCAACCCGGGGCGAGGACCGCAATCCCTATGTCCCGGAAAGCTACTTGTACCACGCTTGGGTGGCGGGCTGGGCGGCGCTCGCTCGGGGCTGGGACAACGCCGATGACCTGCGACGGTCCTGATCGGTTTCGAATGGCGCACCCGAGCCAACCGCGCTTTGCGTCGACAACCGCCGAACGTCGACAGGGGAGTGAATCGCAATGATCGAACCGACCCACGGCAACCCATTGGTTATGGCCTATCACCGGATGATGGAGCGGGTGAAACTCCGTCTGGAAGAGCTGGAGCAGGCCGAGCAGGAAGCGTTGCCCCAGTTGCGCGCCAGCATCGAACACGCGGCGGAAAAGGCGGTGGAACTTGGGGAACTGACCCGCGAGGAGGCGCGGCTGATCGGCGGCTATCTCAAGCGCGATCTGGAGGACGCGGGCCAGTATTTGACAAACACCGGCCGCGATTTGCGCGCCTGGCTGCGCTTCGACGTTGAGCTGCTGGAAGACCGGTTGCTGGACTTCTTCCAGCGCGGCGTGGACCAATCGCGGCTGGAGTTTCTGGCGTTCGAGGAACCCGAAGTGGGCGCGGAACCGGTCGAGTATCGCAGCGGCGAAATAACTGGCCCCGGTACCTTGCAATGCGACGCATGCGGCGAACCGATGATCTTCCATGCTCCCGCCACCATTCAGCCTTGCCCGGCCTGCGGCGGGATGATTTTCTTGCGCCTCGGCGAGGAACCGTGAAGGGGGTCAATTAGGTAAAAACCATGATTCGGTTGTGATTCTTCCCGATTTACCTGTGGGCCGGATTGTCGTTAACTAAACGCCGCTTAAGCTGTTTTCCACAGCAAGGCGTGTTTTAAGCTCAATATCCTGTACTTGACCGCCAGCCGGATTTGCTGGCGGTTTTTTTATTCTCGCGTCCTGGCGCTGCGAGCAGACGCGGTTGAAGCGCGTCAACAACGCCGTCCGGTATGGCAAGAGGGGTAGACCACCGTCAGCGCAGGGCGGATTTCATGCGTGGGGTTCTGCATCAAAGCGGATGCCGTAAGTGGCTCCCTGACCTCGCGTTTCGTCGATCCGCAGTTTCACCCTTCTGATCCGCTCCTGCCAGGGCAGGGCGCGGTTGCGAGTCAGTTCCGCCCAGAACCGCTCGAATAGCAGCCGGGCCAGATTCTCGGTGGTGATGTTGTCAACCTCCAGCACCGCGACTTCGTCTGCCGGGAGCACGTACCGTTTGCCGCACAGGCGGAACGCGCATTCCCCATCCGTGCCGGGCAGCCATTCCAGCCAGGGATTATCACCGGCGATGAGCACCTTCTCGTCCCAGTCGTCGCAGACCGCGAGCAGTGCCCGTTTGAAGACCTCGTAGCCGAGCAGCCGCGCCAGCACCGGGGGTTCGGTCAGTTCCACATCCAGTTGAACCTGATAATTGTGGCCGTGCAGGCGCTCCTTACCGCCATCGGGAAACACCGTCATGTGCGCCGCCGAAAATTTGAGATAGTCCTTGCGGATATGAAGGGTCCAATTCCGATGTCCCTCGGGTCCGGTCATGCTTTTACCCCCGTTGGTTCTACTGCACCCACCGTCAAGTCGCGCAACCAATGCGCCAGAGCCGCGCCGTAATGCGACAAAGTGTAGCGTTTTTCCACCAGCGCTCGGCAGCCGGCCCGGTCGATCCGCCCGATCCGTTCCGTCGCCGCGCCCAAGCCGTCGAGGTCGTCCGGTTCGACCAGCCAGCCGGTTTCACCGTCGCGCACGTAGTCGCCGATTCCGCCGCGCCGGTAGGCGATGACTGGAGTGCCACAGGCCAGCGCCTCGATGCCGGCGACGCCAAAGGCTTCATGCCATTTCGGTGTCATCAGCAACCCCCGATACTCGCGCACCGCCTCGGCCAACGCGGGCATCCGGAGGAACCCATCATAATGGATCAGCCCGTCGGGATGGCGTTGCGTCAGTTCTTCCCAGTAGGCCGGATTCTGCATCGCACCGAATACGGTTACCGGAAGGCCGGTGCGGGCGGCAAAAGCGAAAGCGTCCTCCAGCCCCTTTTCCGGGGCGATCCGTCCCAACCAGCAGAAGGACCGCGACGGATCGGCGTTATAGCGATACTGACCGAGATCCAGCCCCGGCGGGATCAGCCGAATGGGACCCGTCAGCCCGAAACTGGCGGCCTGGGGGGCGCTCAGGAAGGCGAGCCGTTGCGGATGGCGGGTGGCGAGGCGGCGGATTTCCCAATCCAGCGTGCAGTTCAGCGAGCCCATGCTGATGAGCGAGCCGAGCGGGCAGGGCAGTAAATCACTGGCGAACAGGGGCAGCCAGTCGTAGGAAAAGTTCAGGATGGCGTCTTCGGGCTTGGCCTGTTCCGCCAGCCAGCGCAGCGCCGCGGCCAGGAAGTCGTCGGCCTCGAGCGGTAGCGGCGCGTCGTAGGCGGAGGTCACTGCGGTCGGCGCCAGCCGACCAGGCAGGGTAAGCAACTCCGGAGCGTCGGCCACGGAACCGGCGGGCGCGATCACCCGGACGAGGTGACCGAGTTCGTGAAGCTGGCGAGCGGCGGTGATGACCATGTGTTCCACCCCACCCCCCAGCCCGGAACCCAGCGGCGCGACCGCCGTCGATAGCAGATAAACGCGCATGGTTCCTCCCGTGGTTGGCGATGCCGCGATTATAGTTTCCCCCAGCTCCAGGCAGCTGAAACCCGAATGAGGGGAACGCACGGGCGTCCGGGTAGTCTTTGATGAGGGAGAGCCAACCGTGGAGGCGGGGTGATGGGAAGGATATGGCGCGAAGTGGCGGGCGTGGGACTGGCGCTCCTGCTCGCGGGTTGCGCCCTGAACCCACCCCGGCCGTCCGACAATCCCGCCGTGGTCCGCTGTCTGGAATTGTATGGCAAGCTGGATGCGATGGTGGCCGTACACGGTGCGACGCCTTCCGCGCCTGCCCGCGTCCCCGGGTTTCCGTACTTGCGGGTGGACCGGATTCTGGCCGGTTTTCGCGCGCAACCCCTGAATCCCGCTGAAACCGCTGCCTGGCTGACGCGGCTGAACGCGCTGGACCAGGAAGCCCGGCGGGTGGAGTGGGCGTCGCTGCCGGAGTCGGTTAGGACGGCTCCCAGCCGCAAACCTGCACTCGCCGATGGGGTTCTCCCCGCGCTGGCAGGCTGCGCGGCCACGCTGCGAAGCGCCGATATGCTCGATCCCGAACGCTTGGCATTGATCCGGGAGAGGGCCAGGGCGCCGGATGATTACGACACTGTGAACCAGGTGCTGGGACTTTATCCGCTGGCGATGCTGCCGGTGGATTTCGGCATCTACCGCTATCAGGAGGAAACCCGCGCCCTGTTTGCCCGACCTATGGCGGAACTGATGGTTCATGGCGAGTTGCGCCGCTACGGTTCGCCTTTTGTACCGCCGGTCACCATCGATTTCGCAACGCTTCCCCGCGATGCGCTCGACATTCCCACACTAAACCCAGCCCAAACTGAAGCCCTGTTCGCGGGCCATGCCCCGATCTGGGAAATTGGTGTCGCCACCCCTGATGACTTGCCCGGCGCGCCATACTGGGGGGCGGGGGGCGTTCCGACGGTCAATCCCGCCGAACCGGTGGTCTATCGCTATCTTTCCCATGCCCGCTGGCGGGGCGAGCCGCTGTTGCAACTGAATTATCTGATCTGGTTCGCCGCCCGGCCTCGAACCGGCATGTTCGACCTGCTGGGCGGGGCGCTGGACGGGGTGCTGTGGCGGGTGACGCTGGATCGGTCAGGACAACCGCTGCTGTACGACAGCATTCACGCCTGCGGCTGTTATCACCAGCTGTTTCCCGGTCCAAGCTTGCGGTTGCGGACGGGGACGGCGCAATGGGCCGAACCGCCCCTGGTTCCGCAGCCAGCGCCTGGGGTGGGGGAGGGCGAGCGCACCGTGATCCGGCTGGCGTCTGGCAGCCACGAGTTGCAAAGGGTGTATGCGGATCGGCCGGGTGCGGTGACGAGGCTGGAAGAGCGGGAATATGCGGCGCTGTACGCCGTTCCCGTGGAACACGGTCCTCCGCGCGGGTTGTTCGGGCCGGATGGGCGGGTAGCGGGCAGCGAACGGGCCGAGCGCTGGCTGCTGTGGCCGACCGGCGTACCCTCGCCCGGCGCCATGCGCGAGCGTGGCCGCCACGCCATTGCTTTCGTGGGTCGGCGGCACTTCGATGACGCGGATTTACTGGACCGGCTGTTCGAGCCGGTGAAGGAGGAACGGTGAAAATTGGAACAAGGCTAATCGCGGCGCTGTTGGTGGTTTCGACGCTGGCGTTGGCGGCCGACGAGACGGTGATGATTGGGCGATTTTCCGCCGGCGACTTGAAGGACTGGCAGAGCAAATCATTCCAGGGCGAAACCCGCTATAGCTTGGTGGATCAGGGTGGCCGGCGGGTGCTTTTCGCCGACAGCCAGGGTGCGGCTTCGGGCCGGTATCGGGAAATCCGGGTGGATTTGAACCGGACGCCCTGGCTCAACTGGTCGTGGCGGGTGGATCGGGTGTTGAGCGGGGTAGACGAGCGGACCAAGGCCGGCGACGACTATCCGGCGCGGGTCTACGTAGTAGCGTCGGGAGGCGCGGCGTTCTGGAAAACCCGCTCGCTGGTCTATGTCTGGTCCAGCAACCAACCGGAGGGTGCGACCTGGCACAACGCTTTTACCAGCAATGCCAGGGTGATGGCGCTGCGCTCGGGAACGAAGGACGCCGGCGGCTGGGTCAGTGAGAAGCGGGATATCCGCGCCGATTTCCGCGGATTGTTCGGCGAGGACATCAGCCAGATCGACGCCGTGGCCCTGATGACCGATACCGACAACAGCGGTCAGAACGCTGTGGCCTGGTACGGCGACATTTTTTTCACAACGCGGTAGAGATGATCCCGGTATGCTCGCATTTCAGGCCGCCATGCTGAGTTCCAGAATCCGCCTGCTGGTGGTCAGGTCAATATTCTGGCGCTCGCCCAGCGCCGTCAGCTTATGCCGTTCCAGTTGCGCCAACAGGGCGGGCACGGCATCAGCGGAGATGCCGTAGTCGCTGAGGTAGGTCCTCACCCCTATCCCTTCGAAGAACGCGCGGGTACTGGCGATGGCGGCGTCGATGCGTTCGTTCTCATCGCCGTCAGTCAGGCCCCAAATCCGGGCGGCGTATTGCAACAGCTTCGCCCGCTTTTGGTCCCGCTTCACCGCCATCACGTTGGGCAGGACAATCGCCAGGGTTTGCGCGTGATCCAATCCATACACTGCGGTGATTTCGTGACCGATGGAATGCGTGGCCCAGTCTCCGGGCACGCCCGCACCGATCAGCCCGTTCAATGCCTGGGTCGCGCACCACATGATGTTGGCGCGAATGTCGTAGTCCTCCGGGGTTGCCAGCGCCTTGGGACCTTCCTCGATCAGGGTTAGCAGCAGCCCCTCGGCGAAGCGATCCTGCACCGGGGAATTGACCGGATAGGTCAAGTATTGCTCCATGATGTGGGTGAAAGCGTCCACCACGCCGTTGCCGATCTGGCGCGGCGGCAGGGTGAAGGTGACGGTGGGGTCGAGCACTGAAAAGCGGGGATGGACCAGCGGATGGCCGAAGGCCATTTTGTCCTGACTGGCACGGCGGGTAACCACGGCAAAGCAGTTCATTTCCGAGCCCGTGGCGGGCAGGGTAAGCACCGCGCCCAGCGGCAATGCCCTGGCGATTCTGGCGCTTTTGGCCAAAATGTCCCAAGGCTCGCCCTCGAACAGGGCTGCGGCGGCGATAAACTTGGTCCCATCAACCACCGAACCGCCACCGACGGCCAGCAGGAAGTCGATATTTCGCTCGCGGACGACGCGCACCGCTTCAATCAGCGTCTCGTAGGTCGGATTAGGCTCGATGCCGGCGAACTCGCACACGGTCCGGCCGGCCAGCGCAGCCATAACCTGATCGTACGCGCCGTTCCGTTTGATACTGCCGCCGCCGTAAGTGATCAGCACCTGCCGATCCTTGGGAATTTCCCGGGCGATAGCGGCGATCTGGCCCTTGCCGAACAGGATCTTGGTGGGATTGTAGTAGGTGAAATTGAGCATTGGTACGCACTCCAGCGAGCGGGAAGGTTAGTCGGCGACGTGGAGGACGATCTTGCCGCGAGCGTGGCCGCCCTGGCTGATGACGTGGGCTTGCCGGGCTTCGCTCAGCGGTAACACGGTATGAATGATCGGTTTCATCCGCCCCTCGTCGATCAACTGGGCGATGGCAGCCAATTGTGCTCCACTGGGGTGGATGAACACAAAAGCGCTACGGACCCCATGCGCGGCGGCAATCGCCGGTGGCGGTGGGCTGACGACCGAGACCAGGATGCCGTCCGGTTTCAACACCCGCCAGGAACGCTCCTGGGTGTCGCCGCCGATGGTGTCGAACACCACGTCTACATCCTTAACCACCTGTTCGAACCGGGTCCGGGTGTAGTCGATGAACTGGTCTGCGCCCAGTTCCGCCACCAATCCGGTGTTGACCGCCGAGGCGGTGGCGATGACCCGCGCGCCCCGGGCCTTGGCCAGTTGCACCGCAAAGCTGCCAACCCCACCGGCGGCGGCGTGGATCAACACGGTATGGCCGGCCTGCAGTTGGGCGGCGTCCACCAGCGACTGCCAGGCGGTCAGAGCGGCGAGCGGCACGGCAGCGGCGTGAGGGTGATCCAGGGTAGCCGGTTTGAGAGCGGCATCGCTGGCCTTGACCGCGATGTATTCGGCATAGCTGCCGTCGCGTTCGATGTCGGGTCGGGAATAGACCTCGTCGCCGACCTTGAAACCGGCCGCCTGGGGACCGACCTCCACCACCGTGCCAGCCACGTCCCACCCGAGTATCAACGGCAGGTGGTGGTTGAGAAAGCCTCGCAGGGCGCCTTCACGGATTTTCCAGTCTACCGGGTTGACCGCCGCCGCCCGGACCCGGATCAGGAGATCGTCGGGTCTGGGCTGGGGCCGGGGAGCGTCTTGATAATGCAGCAATTCGGGACCGCCATAGGCGTGAATGCGCACGGCCTTCATCGTCGACATGAGAATCCTCCACGGTCGAAAGTTGGGTTAGGGTTGCGAGCGCCCTCGATCCGGCGCCGGGTTGCCCTGCCTAGAGTCAATGGTTGTCGGTACGGTTCGGGACCGGGCGCGTTAGGATAGGCATTCGCTCGTTGTCCCGTGACCGTTGATTGAGCGAGGAGAACCCGCCATGCCCACGTCCACCGCTAAAATTATTTTGCCATCGTCCGCGCCCGGTACCGAACGGACGCTGCGGGTTCATCGTTACGGCGCGCCAGGCGCCAGGCCCAAAGCCTATTTCCAGGCCGCGCTCCACGCCGACGAAATACCGGGATTGCTGGCGGCGCAACATCTTTTGGGTGGGCTGGAACAAGCGCAGGCGGAAGGAAGGGTCATCGGCGAGGTGGTGGTGGTTCCGGTCGCCAATCCCATCGGCCTGAGCCAGCATCTCAACGGCCGGCTGCTGGGGCGGTTCGATTTTGAGAACCCCGGCAATTTCAATCGCGGTTTTGCGGATCTGGCCGCCGGCGCGCTGGAGCGGGTCAGAGGCCAGTTGAGCGCCGATCCGGTGGCGAACGCGACGCTCATTCGCGCGGCCCTTCGCGCCGCGCTGGCGGAACAGCGAGCGGCGCGGGAGACGGAGGCGCTCAAGCTGGCTCTGCTGGGTTTGGCGATCGATGCGGATTTCGTCTTCGACCTGCACTGCGATGGCGAGGCGCTGCTGCATTTGTACGCTTCCCGGTGGCAGAGCAACGATGCCGTGGCCTTGGGCGCGGAACTGGGCGCAGAGGCGATTCTGCTGGAGGAGGAGCCGGGCGGCAACCCATTTGACGAAGCCTGCGCGAGCCCCTGGTGGAAGCTGCGCGCGGCGCTGGGGGCCGAGGGTCCGACGCCGCTGGCCTGTTTCGCGACCACGGTGGAATTGCGCGGGCAAGCGGATGTGAACGATGAATACGCGGCGGCCGACGCTGCGGCGCTATTGCGTTTTATGCAACGGCGCGGCGTGATCGCAGGAGAACCGGGACGGCTAGCGGAACCGCGCTGCGAACCGACGCCGCTAGCTGGGGTGGATGTGCTGACCGCGCCCGCCGCTGGCGTGCTGGTCTACCGCAAGCGGTTGGGCGAACAGGTAGCGGCGGGGGAGGTGGTGGCGGAACTGGCTGACCCCCTTGACGATCCCGCCAACGCGGCTCGAGAACCCATCCGCGGCGCCACGAGCGGCGTTTTGTTCGCCCGGATGACCGAGCGGCTGGCCCGGCCGGGGCAGAAAATCTGCAAGATTGCCGGACGGGAGCTGCTGAACTACCGTCAGGCGGGCAAGTTGCTGGAGGATTGATTGGCCGATGCGGGTTTCCGCCTGGAGCGGGCATTCGGTATGATCGTGGGTATCGGTAACCAACGAATGGGGGAAAGACCATGGATTTAATTGGCTTTTTGTTGATTGGTTTGATCGCCGGCTGGGTAGCCACCCAGTTCATGCGCGGTGGCAGCATGGGTCTGGCCGGTAATTTGGTGATTGGGGTGATTGGCGCTTTTGTCGGCGGTTTTTTGTTCCGTTTGATTGGCTTGGCCGCGGTGGGACTGATCGGCCATCTCATCACCGCCACGGTGGGCGCCGTGGTGCTGCTGTACGTGGTGCAGGTGCTGAAGAAAGCCTAGAACGTCCAACCTCATGGATGCTCTCTGGCTTGCCCTCGCCTTTTCGCTGGGTCTGGTGGTTCGTCATCTGGGATTGCCGGCGCTGGTTGGCTACCTGGTGGCCGGATTCGTGCTGAACGCGCTTGGCCAGCGCGGCAGCGAACTGCTTGACCAGATCGCCCACGCCGGCATATTGCTGTTGCTGTTCAGCGTCGGACTGAAGCTTCGGCTCAGGAGTCTTACCCGGCCCGATGTCTGGGGGGGCGGACTGCTGCATCTGACGGTCAGCGGCGTCCTGCTGGGCCTGGGTTTCCTCGCCATCGCGACCCTGCCAGCGTGGCAGGCGCTGGTGCTGGCCACCACGTTGGGTTTTTCCAGCACGGTGTTGGCGGCCAAGGTTTTGGAGGAAAAAGCTGAATTGCGCGCCTATCATGGGCGGCTGGCGATTGGCATTCTGATCATCCAGGATCTGGCGGCGCTGGCGTTGATGGCGTTCGCCGGCGCGACGGCGCCGTCGCCGTGGGCGCTGCTGGTGCTGGGCCTGCCACTGCTGCGGCCGGTGGTGATGCGCTTGCTGGACTGGAGCGGCCACGACGAACTTCTGGTGCTCTATGGCCTGGCGCTGGCGCTGGTGGTCGGCGGGCTGGGCTTCGAACATTTGGGCCTCAGTTCGGAACTGGGCGCGCTGATGCTGGGGGTACTGCTGGTCGGCCACCCCAAGGCCATGGAACTGTCCAGGGCGGTATGGGCGCTCAAGGAAGTGTTGCTGGTCGGCTTTTTCCTTCAAATCGGGCTGATGGGCTGGCCGAGTCCGACGCTGCTGGGCGGCGCGGCGCTGCTGGCGTTGCTGCTGCCGCTGAAGGCAGCGCTATTCTTCTTCATCCTCATCGCATTCCGACTGCGGGCGCGCACCGCTTTTCTAACCGCGCTGGCCCTGACCAGCTACAGCGAATTCACCTTGATCGTCGTGCAGTTCATGGTGAATAACGGCCAACTAAACGCTGATTGGCTGGTTCTGCTGGCGATTGCGGTGGCGCTGTCGTTCGTGATCGCCGCGCCGCTGAACCGGTTCGCTCATGGACTCTACGAGAGGCTGGAAGAGCGGTTGACGCCGTTCGAGCGGCCCGAGCACCATCCCGACGAACAGCCGGTGTCGCTGGGCAGCACCCAGATCCTGATCATCGGCATGGGCCACGCCGGCGCCGCCGCCTACGATTTTCTGAAGAAACGCCAGAACGTTCCCGAACATCCGCACAAGGTGTTGATGGTGTCGGCCATCGACTCGGACCTGGTCAAGGTCGAGCGGCATATCCATGAAGGGCGGCGCGTGGTGTACGCCGACGCCGAGGATCCCGGTTTCTGGCATCGCCTGCGCCTGGACGGGATCAAGGCGGTTATTCTGGCCATGCCGGACCCGGAGGCGAAGCGCATCGCCAGCCGGCAATTGCGGCGGCGCGGCTTCCAGGGCCTGATCGGCGCGGTCAGCAACTATCCCGAGGAGGAGAAGGTGCTAAAGGCGGCAGGGGCCGACATGACTTTCCTGGCCTTCAACGAGGTGGGGGTCGGCCTGGCCGAACACGTCTGGGAAGCCTTGCAGAACCGGGCCGGCCGGCGGGTCGACGGCGCGGTGATCTGACACCAATCCGCGCCGGCGCGGTCTATTGCGGCACATCTGGAAACCCGCGAGGACCCGTCATGAGCTACAAAATCAGCAAGACCGACGCCGAATGGCGCGCGCTACTGACCCCGGAGCAGTATCGAATCTGCCGCCAGAAGGGGACCGAACCGGCGTTCGCCGGCGCATACCACGACTGTCACGAACCGGGCGTCTACCGCTGTGCGTGTTGCGGTGCTCCGCTGTTCGATGGCGAGGCCAAGTTCGAATCCGGCAGCGGCTGGCCGAGTTTCTGGCAGCCGGTGGCGGCCGACCAGGTCGCCACCGCCCAGGACCGAAGCTGGTTCATGCGCCGCACCGAAGTTCTGTGCGCCGACTGCGGGGCGCATCTGGGCCACGTGTTCGACGACGGCCCGCAACCGACCGGATTACGTTATTGCATCAACTCCGCGGCGTTGAAGCTGGATAAGGCGGAGCGGTGAATGACCACCCGCTGGCCATCCGCCGGCAGACGGTCTGTGGATGGCGGTTCGGATCGGGGCGCGAATGGCCGGGGTCAGGATTTGATGCCGTGCTTGTGGATCAGTCGGTAAAGGTTCCGTTCGCTGATCCCGAGTACCTGGGCGACGTGAGCCCGGTGCCCCGAGTGCTTTTCCAGCATTTTTTCGAGATAGAGCCGTTCGATCTCATCCAGATTGGGATCGTGGTCGAAGGTCAGCGAAGTCCCGGTGGCAGGATTTTGGCCGGCGGAGCCGAAGGTGAGGTGCTCGGGCCGGATTTCCGGCTTGTTGCCCGACAGGATGATGGCTCTCTCCACCACGTTGCGCAGCTCGCGGACGTTGCCCGGCCAGTCGTAGGCCACCAGTTGCCGCATCGCCGCCGCGGACACGGTCTTGTTGACCTGGAGCCGGATGTCGAGGTGATGGAGGAAGTGCTCGACCAGGTCCGCGATGTCCTCGCGCCGCTCGCGCAGCGGCGGGACCTGGATCACGAAGCTGCTCAGCCGGAAATACAGGTCCTGGCGGAATTTGCTGTCGCGCGTCATCTGCTCCAGATTGCGGTTGGTGGCGGCGACGACCCGCACGTTAGCCCGCAGGTCCTTGGTGCCGCCCAGGCGGCGGAACTGCCCGGTTTCCAGCACTCGCAGCAGCTTTGCCTGTAACGAAACATCCAGTTCGCCGATTTCGTCTAGGAACAGCGTGCCACCTTCCGCGCCTTCCACCAGCCCGGGCTTGCGGCGGTCGGCGCCGGTGAACGCGCCGCGCTCGTGCCCGAACAGTTCCGACTCGAACAGGGTCGGGTGCAGGGTGCAGCAGTCGATTTCGAGCAGGTGGCGGTCGGCGCGCGGGCTGCGCTGGTGGATTTGCCGCGCCACCAGTTCCTTGCCGACGCCGCTCTCGCCCTGAATCAGCACGGTGATGTCGGCGGCGGCGACCGCGTCGATGAGCGCGTTGGTCTCGGCGAGCGCTCGGCTGCGGCCCACCATCGGATTCTTGCCCAGCGCCCGGATCTGGCGCTGGTACCACTGGTGTTCCCGCCGCAGCGTATCCGTTTCCAGGGTCCGCTTGACCGTCAATTCCAGTTCGTCGAGGTTGACCGGCTTGGTCAGGTATTCGGCGGCGCCCGCCTTCATCGCCCGCACCGCGTTCTGCACCGAGGCGTAGGCGGTCAGCACGATGACTGGATACTGGGGGGCCAGTTCGGGAATGACATTATGCCCGTCCATGTCAGGCAGCCGGCAGTCGAGAATGATCAGCGCCGGTTCGCTGGCGGCGAGATACTCTTTGGCGCCCGCCCAGTCCAGCGCCGATCGGACCGGAAAACCGAGTTCCCGCAGGTGACGGGCCATCAGCTTGTTGAGCGTCTTGTCGTCTTCGATGATCAGGATGTCCTTCATTTTTCACGAACGTCCATTCGCTGTGTTCAAGCCAGGTCGCCGGCGTCCGCGTTCGGGAGCCGCACGGTGAATCGTGAACCTTGGTCCAACTGGGTGGCGACCTGAATCGTGCCGCCCCAGCGTTCGACGATGGTCCGGCTGATGGACAGGCCGAGACCGGTGCCCCGGGCGCCGTCGGCCCGATGGCTGAAGAAGGGATCGAAGATGTAGGGCAGGTCTTCGGGGCGAATGCCGGCGCCCGTATCCTCGAAATGCATTTCCACCCATTCCTCGCCGGCCTGACTGCTCACCCGCAGCACGCCGCCCTGGGGCATGGCATGGAAGGCGTTTTGCGCCATGTTGACGATCACGATGCGGATTTCGCTGTCGGAGGCCATGGTCCGCGCATCGGTCGGGTTCAGCGCCAGCTCGACGGTCACGCCGCGCTGGAGCGCTTCCAGCCGCATCAGCGAAATCGTGTCGTCGATGGCGCTGTTGAGCGACACCAAATCCGGCGATTGGCCCGCCGGCAGGCTCAGGCGCAGCAGCCGTTCGGTGATGTCGATGCATTGGTCGATCTGCCGGTCGACCAGATGGAGATACTCGTACAAGCGTTCGTCGTCGTGGACCGCGCTGTCCCGGAGCTTGAACAGGGTATCCAGGGCGATGCGGATCGAGGCCAGCGGGTTGCGAATCTCGTGGGCGACGCCGGAGGCGAGCAGGCTCAGGGTGGCGTGCTTCTGTTGGTGGGAATATTCGATCTGCCGGGCGAGATCGCGCACCGATTCCACCACGTAGGCGGTTTCCAGGCCAGACGCCCGAACCCGCATCGGCGCGCCGAAGATTTCGACGTGCAGGGAAACGCCATCGTTGCGGGTGAAGCTCTGGAGGGTTTTGACCGGCTGGCCGGTCTTGCCGATTTCGACCAGCGGACAGGTGATCAGGTGGGTCGGGCAGGGGTGATCGCGCTGGTGGCTGGAGCGGTGGCAGGGGACGCCCGCGATTTCGGCGATGGGTTGGCCTACTTGCTGGCTGTAGGTCTGGTTGGCCAGCACGATCCGGTAGTCGGGGCCGATCACGCGAATCCCGTCCGGAATGGCGTCGATCAGGTTTTGCAGAAACGCCTGCTGCTCCCGTACCGCTTCCATGCCGCGCGCCACATTTTCGGCCATGTGGTTGAAGGTGTGGCCGAGCTGGCCGATTTCATCCTCTCCGGTCGCGGCGATGCGCGCGTCCAGCCGGCCGCTGGCGAGCTGGTCCGCGCCGGCCGCCAGGTCGGCCACGGGCTTTAACACGAAGCGGCCGATGAACCACCAGCCGCCGGCCACGGAGAGGAGCACCACCACGGCGCCGGAACCCATCAGCAGGCCGGTGCTGTGCAGCACGCGGGCGCGGAGAGTCTCGGCTTCGTGGTCGACCACCAGGATGCCGTTGATGGGCTTGGCTTCGACCGGGCCGTGACACTGGATGCAGCGGGGCTGGTTGGGCACCGGGTTCACCGCGCGCAGCACGTCCCGCCCGCCGGCGTCGGTGAAGGTCAGCCGGGTCTCCTGGGTCAGGGCGCTGGCCGGGAGACAGGTCGGACAGGCGGGGTCCCCGGGCCTGACCAGCCGCGCGCCGATCAGTTGATGGTCCGAGGCAAACCGGACCTCGCCGGCCGGGTTAAGGATCATGACCTGCCGGATCGTTTTTTCCTGGCCCAGGCGGGCGACGATCTCGCGCAGCCCGGCCAGATCGCGCACGAGCATGGCGTTTTCGAGGGTGGCTTGCAGGAGGCGGTTGACTTCGCCGGCCTTGAGCGCGCGTTCTTCCTGGAGTTGGCTGCGGTACAGGGTCACGAACGCCAGCAGGAAAATCAGCGAGACCGCGAACAGTCCGGCGACGGCCGCCGCCATGAACTTGCGGTTGAGGCTGCGTGCGATCCAGCGTCTCAATGCCATCATCGCTCCCAGAACAGATTGGCGATCAGCATACCATGCTTGGGTAGAGGGGTAGGAAAGAGGAGACAGGAGCGGTGGGACGCCTCTACTTCAACACCTGATAGAGTTGACGGCCATGGCGGGTTCGCGCGCAGATCGGGCAGAGCCGGTCGGGGCGGAGCTGTCCGGTTGGCAGGTGGTAGCGGACGTGGCAGGCGGGGCAATGCCCCTGGACCAGCGGCAGCGTGGCCTGGGGCAGCGGCGACAGCGCGTTGAGGCGAACGGCGTCCTGGTCGCAGGCATCCCGGCAAATCCCGCAGCCGGTGCATTGCCGGGCGTCGATCCGATAGCACGGCTCGCCCCCGCTCGTTTCCAGGGTAATGACCTGATGGGGGCACAGCCGCGCGCAGGCATCGCAGCCGTTGCAGCGCAGTGGATCGATGGTGGGGCTGTGGAGAAAAAGATCATCTGGACCGGTGGCCGGCAGCCAGGCTGTTGGCGGCGTGAAGTCAGCCTGTTCTTCCCCGGCGAGCGCGGCGGGGTCCAGAGCGGTATCCAGGGCGGCCCGCAGCGCGCCGCGAAAGAAATTGCGGCGGGTCCAGACCGGTTGGCCCTGATAGGCGGTGGACTGGCCGAGGATTTCCAGCCATTGCCGGAGTTCCAGCAGGACGAGGACGATGGATTGCAGTCCCCGGCTGTGCAGCAGCGCGTTGGCCTGCCGAACCGATTCCGACAGGCGTTGGACTCGACCGCGCGGGCAGGCGTCGCAGTCGGCGGCGCTGACGATCCAGTGGGTCACGCCGCGCCGGTACTGGCGCAACAGTTCCCCTGCGCCGGCAGCGTGCAGGCAGGGAACGAGTTCGGCGCGGCTTGCGAGGCCGGTTCGCTCGCAGGCGCGGAATACGGCCGGATGGTCGTTCCAGGTGCGGATTTCAGCGGCGGGTCCATGGCCGCTGGAGATCGCGCCCTCCGGGCAGGCCGGAACGCACAGGCCGCAACCGTCGCAGGCGCTGGTGTCGATGCCCAGGCGCTCGTCGTCGATGACCCAGGCGTTGCGCGGGCAGGCGTCGGCGCAGGCGCGGCACCGGGCATGGCCGATGCGCGTGTGAACGCAGCGGTCTGCATTCACGTCGGGGAGGCGGGTTACGGTAGTGGATGAGCCGGCCAGAGAAGCTTGGGGAGGCGATTGAGAACCGGTCACCACACCAGCCGCTCCAGTCCAATACAGACGACGGCGTGAGTCTGCAGTCGAAGCGTATCGCCATAGGCGCGCTCCAGCGTCTCCCGGTAGACGGCCAATTGCTGCCCGGCTTCCCGTAATTTTTCGGCCACGATCGGCAGCGCACGTAACGCCTCCCGCGTCGTAGCGGCCAGTTCGGCGCTGTTTAGCCCAACGTCCTTGAGACTGACCGTTTTGAATTCCAGCAGATGATCGAGTAACGCATATTGGCGCATGTCCGGCCGCACCCGCAGCAGTAGGTCGGCGTAACGCCGTTCCAGCGCCGGTTCCGAGTCCATCAGGTAAAACGTGTCGTTGAACAGTGTGACCAGGAAAGCGGTCTTGACCACCAGTTCGTTGCTCCAGCACAGGTCGCGGTTGTCGAAGGCCTTGAAATAGCTTTGCTCGATGAGGTCGCACAGCGATCCCAAGTCACCAGTGCTGTAAAACCGTTCGACCACTGCTTGCCGCTGTTCCTGATCTTCGTAGTGTGGCAGCGCTTGTTCCCGCAGCCGTTCGACATACAGCTTGCGGATCACCTGATTGGGAATGGTCAGTTGCAGTTTGCCCAGCGCGTCGCGCCCGGCCAGGGTGAGGACGCCGAAGTAGTAGAGCAGGGTGGCGAGAAAGTCGGGATCGCGCGGCGCGGTGAGCATGTCCTGCACGCCGAAGCGGTTGACCAGTTGGGCGATGGCCAGCGGTTCAGCGGGATTAAGGGCGCGGTTGACCAGGGTTTCGCCGTGCGGCAGTCGGGCGACATACTGAATCCGGTTGCGATCCATCGCCAGATTGTCGTCCAGCAACCGGGGGGGATAGGCGCCATGCCGCGCCAGGTATTTGAGGAAGTACAGCGCCAGCGTGGGATTGTAAAGCCGTTCCTCGCGCTGCGGGGCAAAGCTGTAGCCGTTGTAGAAATCCCGCATCAGGTCCAAAGCTATCGTGACTTGATCGGTTTCGAGACCGCGCGCCGCTCCCACCGCCGCCCGCGCTTCGCGCAACTCGGTTTCGGTAAAACCGCAGAGATCGTGAAAATCCGGATCGGCGCTCAGGTCTTCGGCGACGTTGTAGCCGCTGGTCATGTCGCTCAACACGACCGGCGATACGCCCGTTAGGAATACCCGGTCAATGCCGTTGCCGCTGGCCCCGCTTTTCACCGCCTTGAACAGGGTCTTGATGATCCCTTCGCCTTGCACCAGTTCTTCGTAACGGTGCGTGCCCCGCAACGGGCTGATCATCACTTCGTTGGCGAAATTATCGTATTCATCAACCAGGAGATACAGGCGGTGCGGGGTTTGCGAGACGGCGCTGAACAGCGATTGGAAGGAGGCCAGGCCATCGTCGGGGTTCAGATCAACCGGTCTGTTCAGCCAGTCGCCATAGCGGGCCACCGCGTCCTTGATGCGAGCATTGACGTGATTGAACAGGGAACGCCGGATCGCGTTCAGGTCGCCGCTGGGATCGACCAGAGAAAAATCCCAGCGCATGACGAAGTAGCGGTTATGCCGTGGGGTGGGGTTCTGACCGATCTTCAATTCCCCAAACAACCGCTCGAAATAAGCCGCCCGCGCCAGATCGTAGTAGTTTTCCAGGGTGGACAGCCACAGGCTTTTGCCGAATCGGCGCGGACGCAGGAACAATATCTGGCTGCCAGTTTCTTCCAGCAGCGCGATACGGTCGGTGCGGTCAACGTAGAAATAGCCTTCTTCCCGGATTTTGCGGAAGTCGGCTATGCCGTAGGGAAAGCGCATGGTGATCTCCTGCTAACCCGCTCTCGTTCTCACGTTCAGGTGCTCCTCAAAACACCCTTGCGTGACTCGCCAGACTGGTTTCACCGCCCATAACGCCCTTTGCTCATTCCCTTGGATACGGGAGTGGGGAATTGGATTATTAGCTAATGAACTTGGTCTTTAGCTCTGAATTGAGCCTGACCCCTTTTCTCTTGCCCTTGTTTTTCGGTAGCAATCGAATAGCAAAAGACAAGCCCTAACTTATGGACATCGTGCCGCCCCGTGAGAAAGGCGGCATGCTCACAGTCAAGACATAGCCGTTTCTGCAAGGCTCTTTTCTTGACCACGTCATTGGGATATCCACGCCACTTCATGGAACCCATGCATGAAATACTGGGTGGTCTTTCCCGGGGAGGCCTCTTGGGAAACCCGAAAACCGAACACAAGATTCTGTTAATCCATTCCTTCGTGAAAGAGTTACAGTTCCTGTTAGGTCACGGGGGACGATTCTTTTTTAAGCTACCTCGGGTTGGCTGACGGTATTGTCTGTGGTGGGCTGATGCTCTTTCCTAAGGAGCATTTTGTCAGATTGTGGGGAGCTCTGCACCTTGAAGTAGGAAATGATGCCCATTAATGCATTGATTAATGCTGTTATAACAATAATACCAACAATGACCGGGTGATCTCCCCAATTCTTCCAAGTCATATAGAGCCGCTAATAAAGAACTATACATTCGGCCGTTTGGTTAACGACAACTTTATGATTTATAATGACTAATATCAACTTAACCACGTGCTATGTATAGATCATAATTGGCGAGACTATATTATTGCCTCTGAAGTTTGACGCTTTATGAGCTAACGTAGAGCTCAGCCGCCCGCAACGGCGTGCCGCCACTCCCAGCCGGCAATGGCCTTCGGCCATTTTATGCCGGCCGCTCGCGGCGCCACGCCGTTGCGGGCGGCTGCAGCGCCGAGTTATCCCGCATTCTCGATCTCAAGGCTAGGACCACAGCCGGTCCTCACCGAGTAGAGCCGCGCACTTGGATAGCCGCGGACTAGATTCCTTATGACGTCTGCGTCACGTAGGGTAATGAGCGGCCCCATGTAGACACCAATGAGCTCGTTCGGATGGAACTTGTAGTCGGAGAACAGTCCCGCATCAGTGGGCCGCATCTGCGACGCGACTCGCCACTCCGCCTCGTAGCTCCAATCGGTAGACTTGGTATAGAGAGCAAGATCCAACAGCCTCCCCACAGCGACGCTCGATCGCTCGGTGAGCAGCCTTACCCACCCTTCATGCGTGAATAGTTCTGGCCTCGTGAACGGGTAGTCGACCGGCTTTGCCGCTAGCCATGCGCTGTCGAGGGCAGGGATACACTCAAAAGCAAGGACCGCGCCGGTGTACTTGTCGGCGTAGTGGTGCCACATCGCAACATGCTTTGGGCTCTGCGTCAGACACAGAATCCGGAGCTTGGGAAGCATCGCTTTCCACTCTGAGCGCAACCCGTCTAGTGCGGATTGACCGACGTCTTCCGAAAGCGCAACGCTATCAATCGACTTCAAGACCTGTGCTTTGAGGTCCGATTGCCCCGCGGCATTCAGCTTGGACACCAGAGCAACGACCCCTGGGTGTAGCTCATCTAGAGAGTCCGGTGGGCTTTCAATGAGTTCAACTAGGCGCGAAAGAAGCGCTGTGGCTAGTTCTTGGCGCCCATTGGGTGGAGCTAGTTCGCGCGGCACGTCGAACGGGTCATTGAACAGCAGCGGAGAACTCCAGCGAAGAGCGGTGCGCGACAGGATGAGTATTGCGGTGCTGCTCGAAACGTACTTGTAGAAGACCCGTGGTCGTTCTGCTGCGGAGTTGTCGGGGGCGGTGTTCATGCGGTCTAATCGCGGCGCTGACCCGCGAGCACGGCAGATGGGAGCAGGCTTGCCTGCGTACATCCGACGAGCGCAGTCGGGTCCAGTGCCTTGTTCCGGCGCGCGGAGCGCGGCGGAACAAGGCACTGGACGAAGTCGGCGCCGCGATTCCGCGCGACGCAGACGCGCGGAACAAGTGATTATCTGGCTCCGCATATCTTAACGGTATAGCAAGATATACAGCAATTTATGGGATCAAGGGTTTAGCGCCATCTGACCGGGCAGGGGCGAACCACTTTCCCACCGGTCTTGTCGTGTCGAGAACCTGAACCTGCCCCTACAAGCTTACCACGTCGGCCCCTGTCCGGGGATGAAGGACGACGGCGCCAGCGCCGGACCGCGCATCGTTTTCATCCGTTGTTCGATTTCTTCGGGGGTGGGGCGGGGTTCGGCCAGGATCTGCGCCAGCAGGTCCCGTAGTTCCTCGCAGTAGGCGTCGGTCAGCAGGGCCAGCGCGGCGAAGAACAGGGTCCGGCAGCGTTCGGCCACCCGCCGGGCGAACCGCGGCAGCCAGCGCAGCAGGTGTTCGTCCATGAACCGGGCGGCTTCGGCCAGGGTGTCGCCCCGCTCGGGGGCGAACAGATGAGCCAGGAATTGCAGTTGCAGGGCGAGATGATCGTCGGGGCGGTTGCGCCAGTCGCCAGCGGTCAGGCCGTGGCGGGCGTACCAGGCCCGCACCTGAAACATCGGCTCCTGCCGCATCAAATGGTCCTCGTCCAGCCACACCGATTCGTGCGGCGAGGCCCCGTAGCCATGGGTGAGGTAGATGTCGGCGTAGTCGGCGGCGAGCTGGTCGAGTACCGATTGGTCGAGAGTCGCCGGCAAGCCCGCCAGCGCCGCCGCCAGCGCGCGCAGGGCTTCCTGGCCCGTGGATGACCGCAACTCCAGACCGAGCGCCAGTTCCGCCCTCACCCCCGGCCCCTCTCCCACAGGGCGAGGAGAGTCAGACGCTCTCACCCCCGGCTCCTCAGCCGTATTCCCCTCTCCCCCATTCATGGGGGAGAGGGTTAGGGAGAGGGGGTTTGCCGCCCGCCGCAGGGACTCCAGCCGTTCGCGACTGGGCTCGGCGTGGTGGAGCAGGGCGAGGAACAGCAAGTCCTCCGCGACCAGGCGGCGGAAATGGTCGAGGGTGGCGGCTGGTCTGGCCTCCGGTTCCCCGGAGGCCGCGTCCACCTCCGCCCTCATTCCACCTTGCCCTTGCTGTGGGGGATGAACACCATCGAGGGGTTGGTCAGCTCGGGGTCGGCGAAATTCTTGATCGCCCGGACCGGCTGGTCATTGGGACCGAGCGCGGGGGTTTGCCACTCCCCGGTGCGCAGCTTGTCGACCGGACCGATGTCCAGCACCCGCATCATGCAGGCCATGACGCAGTAGGGCTTGCGCCCCGCCTCGATCTCGTCCACGCACATATTGCACTTCTTGACCAGATGATCGCTGGGATCGTACTGCGGCGCCCCATACGGACAGGTCGCTTCGCAGCGCCGGCAACCGATACATAGTGTCGAGTCGATATCAACGATGCCGTCCTGCTTGCGCTTGAAGATCGCCCCGGTCGGGCAGGCCGGCAGACAGGCCGGTTCGGCGCAGTGGTTGCAGGAGATATTGACCTTGTAGGCGAACACGTCGGGATACGCGCCGCCTTCCACGTACAGCACCCGCCGGAAGCGCGGGCCGGCGGGCAGGCCGTTCTTGTCCTTGCAGGCGATCTCGCAGGCGCGGCAGCCGATGCAATCGACGTTGTGGTGGATGAAGCCGAGCTGCAGGTCGGGCTTCACCGGCGTGTAGGTTTCCTTCTTGCGTTTGACGACAGCCGCTTTGATCTGGGCCGCTTGTTCGGGGGCTTTCGCCTCAGCCATGGCAGCAACTCCTCAGGGCGTTCAGAGATCGCGTCTAAAGATGTACGAGCGGGCCGTGGCCAGCTTGTCCCACCCCGGCCGGTGCGCGAGGTTGGTCTTCTTTACGTCGGCCAGCACGGTGTTGTAGGCGAACGCGCCCGCCGGACTGGGTTCGTCGAGCGTGAGGAAGTCGGGATTGCCGGCCCGGTCGATGCCGTTGTCGTCCAGATCCATCCAGGCGCCTTCGTGCAGGACGATGACGCCGGGCATGCAGCGTTCGGTCACGTAGACCGGCACCACCACCTTGCCCCGGTCGTTCCAGACCTCGACCGTGTCGCCCATCTGGATGCCGAGCCGCTTGGCGTCGGCGGCGTTCATGGTCAGTTCCTGCTCGTAGGTTTCCCGCAGCCAGGCGCAGTTGTTGAAGATCGAATGGGTGCGCCAGCGCGGGTGCGGCGAGACCAGATGGAAGGGGTACTTTTTGGTCTTGTCGCTGCCGGCGTATTCCCAGGGCTCCACCCACTTCGGGATGGCCGGGATCGGATAGCCGTACTGGGTCTTGGCCCAGTCCTTGATCTGCGCCAATTGGGTCGAGAAGATTTCGATCCGGCCCGAGGGGGTCTGGAAAGGCATGCCCTGCTCGATCTGGGCGCGGAACGCCACGTGCGGCTGGTCCAGCTTGAACTTGTATACCCCGCGCTGCTTGAACTCCTCCCAGCTCATGGTCACGCCTTGGTGGTGCATGACCTTGTCGTGCCACCAGGCGCTCAGATACGCCTCGTCGACGTTGTCGTCGATCAGGAAGTAGTCGCGGTTGGCGCGCGGGTTGTACTGGGGACCGAAACCGAGCCGGTAGGCCAGTTCGGTGAAGATCTGGAAGTCGGTCTTGCTTTCGCCCATCGGCTGGATGACTTTCGGCCGGTGGATGTAGTAATGCCCCTTGTACCAGGGAAGGGCGACGTCGTGGCGTTCGAAATGGGTCGCCACCGGTAACAGCACGTCGGCCCACAAGCCCGAAGGCGTGATGGTGCTGTCCATGCACACCACCAGGTCGAGTTTTTTGACCGCCTGGATTTCCTTGTTGATATTGGTGAGCTGGTTGAACCAGTCGGACCCATGCCAGAAAATGCCCCGGATGTTGGGGATTACCCCATCGAGTTGACCGCTGCGCGGCCAGAGGCCGATTTCCTCGCGTTTGACGTTGGGGTAGTTGAGGACACAGTGCGCCCAGCGGTCGGACTTGATCGAGGCGAACCAGACGTTGGCGTATTGATCGTAGGGATAGGCCACGGCCTCGGAGTGCCAGGCCTTGCCCACGCCTTCGGCGCTGCCGCCGAGGATGCCGATATTGCCGGTCATCGTCTGCACCGCCGCCGCCAGGCGGTTGTACTGTTCGCCGTAGGCGTTGCGGCCCGGCCCCCAGGACGCCTTCAGCGCCGCCGGTTTGGTGCGGGCGTACAGGTCGGCCAGCTTCTTGATGTCTTCCGCCTTGACCCCGCAAATCGGCTCGGCCCATTCCGGCGTCTTGGGCTGGTTGTCGTACTTGCCGAGGATGTAGTCCTTGAAGTTTTCCTGATCCTTGGCCCAGTCCGGCATGGTGCCGGCATCCATCCCCAGGCAGAATTTATCGATGAAGGTCTGGTCGTGGAGGTTGTGGGTGAAGATGTAATGCGCCATCCCCGCCAGCATCGCTCCGTCGGTGTTGGGCCGGATCGGAATCCACCAGGCGTCGTAGGTGGCGGCGGAATCGGTGTATTGTGGATCGACCAGGACGAACTTGCAGCCCTGCTGCTTGGCCAGCCGCATGTAGTAGAAGGTGTTGCCGCCGTGGAAGGTGTAGGCCGGATTCCAGCCCCACATGATGATCAGCTTCGAGTGGGCGAAGGCGTCGTCCTCGTTGCCGTCCTCGATGGTGCCGAAGGTCATGCGCGAGCTGAAGGTCGTGCCCTGGTAGGACGGCACCGACCACGAGCTGGTGCGGCAGCCGAACATGCCGAGGAACCGCGCCAGCAGGCCTTCGATCTGGTCGGACTTGTGCAGTACGCCGTAGGAAGCGCCGGCGTAGCTCTGATCGAGCAGGGCGGTCGGCCCGTACTGTTCCTTGAGCGCGACCATCTTCTCGGCGACGAAGGTCAGCGCCTGATCCCACGATACCCGCTTGAAGCGCCCCTCGCCGCGTTCGCCCACCCGCATCATCGGGTACAACAGGCGCTCGGCGGAGTAGAGCCGCTGCCGGTAGGAACGCCCGCGCAGGCAGGCACGCAACTGCGGTTCCTCCACCGTGTCCTTGCCGAAGGCGCCGTCCCGTTGGTAGCGGCCATCGTCGGTGGACAGCCGCACGATGACGTCGCCTTTCTTGTGGGCCACCAGCATGTGGCGGGAGCCGCAGTTGTGGGCGCAACTGGTGACCACGGTTTGCAGTTGGTCGTCGCGCGGATAGGGTTCGTAGGCGAAAGCCTGGGCTTCGCGGGCGGTCTTGAGATCGAGCAGGCCGCTGGCGCCGAGTGCGGCGCCGGTGGCGGCGGTCGCCTTGAGAAAGGAGCGCCGCGACAGATTCAGTCGACCGCGCAAGAAGTCGAGGGGTGAATTCGAGGTCATGTTCGCATCGTCCCGGCTTTTCATTTGGGTGCGCCTGATGGTTGGGCCGGTGTTTTCATGTATTGCAGGAACCGGGCTTCCGATTCGGTCGGACGGCCCTGGGCCCAGTCCGGCGTTTCCTTGGCCATGCCCGGCCAGGCGTGACGCGGATAGGGGAAACTGATCCGGTACCACTGGCGGCCGCCGTGGCAGCCGAAGCAAGCGTCGCCACTCGCTTTACCGGCGTCCTCGATGGCTTCCGGCTTCAGGAAATTGACCTGGTGACGATTGGTCCGGAAGGCGGCATGGCAGCTCATGCAGTTGTTTCCGAACATCTCGCCGGATTTCGACCAGTGATCCGGAAGGCCCATGACCTCGTGCGGGAATTTGCCATGGCACATCAGGCAGGTATTCGGATCGACCTTTTTGCGCATCGTAAAGGAAGCGCCAGTGCCGACGGGAGGAATCGGAGTCGCTTCCCGGGGATTGCTGCCCTGATGGCAGGTCGTGCATTTCATGTCCATCAGGCGGGTCGCCAGCGACCCCACCAAGTGGCGCCGGTGCATCGTGTCCTGCGCGCCCTCGTAGGTATCGAGGGTTTGGTACCAGGCGAGGACATCGGTTGCCTTAACGCCCGCTGGCGACTGTTCCAGCGGTTTATCCGTCAGTATTTCCTTGTGGCAGCTCAGGCATTGTTCGTTGGTGGCGCTGTCAATTTGCGGCTTGAAATGAATGGGGTCCCATTGGGCTTTCTGATAATCGGGACTCTCGGCACGGGCCGTGGTGAATAAAATCAGCGCTAGCGCCATGAGCAGGCTTGCCCATCCTTGCGGAGTCTTTGGCTGCAACCTCCACATAAACCTGATCCTCACTTGGCTTGGTTGAAAGGTAACTGCTGGGTTGGTGGTTCTGGCATGGAGTGAGGAGGGCTCTATCCCTGAGCGCCCCACTCACTCAAGTTTTATCGCGGCAATTACTTCTTTTCTTCCTTCTTGGCTTCTTCCTTCTTGCCTTCCATACCTTGCATACCGCTCATCCCCGACATGCCGCCCATACCTTGCATGCCGCCCATGCCGGACATTCCCGACATGCCGCCCATGCCGGACATTCCCGACATGCCGCCCATGCCGCCCATGCCGGACATTCCCGACATGCCGCCCATGCCGCCCATGCCGGACATTCCCGACATGCCGCCCATGCCGCCCATGCCGGACATTCCCGACATGCCACCCATACCGCCCATGGCGCCCGGATTATAGGTCCACTGCACGCACACCCAACCGGGGTTGCCAGCCATGCCGCTCATCCCGGACATGCCACCCATGCCACCCATGCCGGACATGCCGCCACCCATCCCTTGCATCCCGGACATCCCGGACATGCCGCCCATGCCGGACATGCCGCCACCCATGCCGGACATGCCACCACCCATCCCTTGCATCCCGGACATGCCGCCCATGCCGGACATTCCCGACATGCCGCCCATGCCGCTCATCGCAGGGGCATAAGACCACTGAGTGCATACCCAGCCAGAACCACCGCCGCCCGCCATACCCGCCATGCCGCTCATCCCGGACATGCCGCTCATCCCGGACATGCCGCCCATGCCGGACATGCCGGACATGCCACTCATCCCCTGAGCGAGGGATGGACCGGCAACCAGCGTCCCAAGCAACATGCCCACAATCATCGGCGCCTTCAACATTCGGTTGATTTTCTTCACGGGAATCCTCCAGTTCTTACTTGAGTTGACGATACAAAGGACACAACAATTGGATAACTTTCGCGGAAGCTATCCATCCAAAAAAATCAGCAGGAATCGTCCGCGCCTGGTTCGCACGGTTATTCTGGCCAGGTCGATTATTTTGTTTGCTGATGCCAGCCACGGATATCGTAACGGCCGGTCATGCCAGGGCGATTGAATGGCGTGTACCAGTTGCCTTGATCGTCCAGAAAACGAAGGCTGTTTGGAAAAGGCTGACTAATACCTGTCAATGCCTTTGCGTACCATGCATGATCCTTGCTTGCTTCCGTGATAAGAGGGGCGTCCTCGGGGCGCTGATCGGGTTTTAGGCCAGCTATGTATACTCCTTCTTTCGTTTCCATTCCGATTGCGCCATGAACGAACAGTAACTGGCCAGCAATCACCGCGCCAATCATCCCTACAGTTCGCACTTGTTGTATCATTTTTGATTCTCAAAGTGATCAGCAGATAAACAGATTCAGAAATCTGAACCGAAGCAATGAGCGAACCATGAATATTAAGATTTTGAATAAACAAATAAAGATTACCAATAAGGAAAAATGGGGAAGGCAAATTACTGCCAAAATGGCAGGTAAAATCTGGGAAGAACTCTAACTGATTGAAATGGATTTATTTCCTATACCTGCCATATTGGCAGATATTTAACGATCCCAGGAGGGGGGATTGGCGAAGCTCTGGGAGTCGATCCTGTTCGCTCTCGCCATCGGGCCGTAGAGCACCGCGTCGCAGGCCGCTGGCAACCGGTCCGCCGACGGCGGTTCGGGTTTCCTGATCGGCTTGGGGGACAGCGTCGCCTGCACGATCTCCCGGACCCAGTTGGCCAGCTCGGCGTCGCAGCTGTGGCCGGGTGGAAACGGCTTCTGCGGCTTGCACTGGCCGTCGCCGGGCGGGCAGGCCAGCCGAACGTGGAAATGAGCGTCGTGGCCCCACCACGGCCGCACCTTCTCCAGCCAGCTCCGGTCGGTTTCGCTGTCGCACAGTGCCTGTTTGATGATCGGGTTGACGAAGATGCGTTCCACCTCCGGCGCCAGCGCCGCCTGCTGCAACGCAACCCGATAACGCGGCGACCAGCGGGAATAATTTAACGCGCCCTCGGCGGGTCGGATCATCGACGGCATGTCGATCCGTTCGGTTTCCGGCCGCGACAACAGTCGGTCGCGCGGTTGCTGCAAGAACCAGACATCCACGTCCAGCCCGCTTTGATGGCTGCGATGACCGTTCGGCATCGGGCCGCCGCGCGGCTGTCCCAGATCGCCGATTAGCAGCCGCGCGCCGCGCGCCGCCGTTTGCCGGCCCAGTCGCTCCACGAACCGAACCAGCAGCGGATGACCGTAATAACGGTTGCGGCTGGGCCGCATGACTTGATAGCCGTCGCCCACCTGCGGCAGCGCCACCGCCCCGGCAATGCAGCCGGCAGCGTGGGAACCGATCACTTGCGGCGGCCCGGCCAGCGGATACCCGACCGTGCTCCAGCCATTATCGGCGCGGGCCGGCATGGCGCTCGTCCAGAACAGCAGGGGTAACAAAACCAGAAAGCGGACAGCCATGATATTTCCACCAGTGCGGAGTTGATGAGCAAAGCTTAGCGAAGCCGTGAGCTTTTTAGCAGGTTCCACCCTTTAGGCAAGCCGGGACAATAGTGGGGCGGGGAAGTCACGAAAGGATTTGTTCTATTTTCATGCCTTCCGTGTCTTCCGTGGATAATCCTTACAACACGGTCACCCCCGTCGCTTCCAGCATTCGGGTGAGCTTGATCAGCGGCAGACCGATCAGGCTGGTGGGGTCATCGCCTTCCAGCCGCTCGAACAGGGCGATGCCCAGCCCCTCGGACTTGAAACTGCCTGCGCACTGATAAGGTTGCTCCCGCCGCAGATAGCGTTCGATCATGGCTGCCGTCAGCGGCCGGAAGGCCACCTGGAATTGTTTCACCGCCACCTGGCATTGGCCAGTGGCGCTGTCGAGCAGGCAGAGGCCGGTATAAAAGATGACCGTCCGGCCCGAGGCCCTTCGCAATTGCAGCACCGCTCGCTCGTGGTCGCCGGGCTTGCCGATGATCTCGCCATCCAGCGTCGCAACCTGGTCCGAACCGATAATCAACGCGGCTGGTTCGCGGCGGGCGACGGCCCGGGCTTTCCATTCCGCCAGCCGCGCCGCCAGCGCCGGCGCTTCCTCGCCGGGGAGGCGGGACTCATCGGCATCGGGCGCTTGCGTGGAGAATGGTAGTCCCAGCCGTGCCAACAGTTCGCGGCGAAAGGATGAAGTGGAGGCCAGGATCAGACGGCGACCGTCGGGCAGGATTTCGGACATGGCAAACATTCGGCAGATGCCTGGAAAAAGCGGTAATTGTGCGGAATCTGGCTTTATTTTGACAGAAATCCGACGCGCCTATATTATCCCGCGTCTTATGCAGACCCCGTCGCTTCCCAGCAGGATTGATCTTTGGCGTCTGGCCGCCGAGGGCGGAAGATTGGATGGCGCGCTGGCGTTGGGTGAGTTGCCGCGCTTGGCCGCGGAGTTGAATCGGGCCGATGGCGTGGTGAGCGTGGCCCTGGCGGCCGGCGTCGATCCGAGGGGGGTGCGGTTCATCAAGGGGGCTTTGCGAGCTGAAGTCGAACTGGTTTGCCAACGTTGCCTGGGGCCGCTTCGATGGCCTCTGGATGTGATGGTCAGTCTGGGCCTGGTTCATAGCGAGGCCGAAGCCGACTGTCTGCCCGACGAGTACGACCCGCTGCAGGTTCCCGAGGGCGTCATCCGTGTCGCCGATCCGCTGGAGGATGAATTGCTGTTAGCCTTGCCGCAAATTCCCCGGCATGACGATGCGGGCGAATGCTCGGCCAACGGTTATCGGGCGCCGGATACGGAACGAGACCAGCCCTTTGCAACGCTGGCGTCCCTGTTACGAGATTCTCAAAGGAGTCATTGAGCATGGCTGTACAAAAAAGCCGCAAAAGTCCCTCCAAGCGTGGCATGCGTCGCTCTCACGATGCTTTGACCGCGCCCACGCTGTCAACGGACCGCACCTCCGGCGAATTGCATCGCCGCCACCACGTGACCCCGAACGGCTATTATCGTGGCCGTCAGGTCATAACCAAGCCGGTGGTTGACCAGAGCGAAGATTAACCGCCGGCGCCGCGCCGCGTTCCGATCCCCCTTTCAACCCGATCCCGCCATGACTCAATCCCCGCCCGCATGACCCGGCCGTTGACCATCGCCCTGGATGGCATGGGCGGCGATGTCGGTCCCGATGTGGTCGTACCCGCCGCCCTCCGCGTGCTCCAGACCGCAAGGGAGACCGTGCGCCTGATCTTGGTGGGACAGGAGGACATCCTGTTGGCCCGGCTCGCCCAACTCAAGGCCAAGGGCCATCCTGGCATCGACATCCGCCACGCTTCGCAACTGGTGAACATGGACGAATCGCCCTCCCAGGCGCTGCGAGTCAAGAAGGATTCCTCGATGCGGGTGGCGATCAATCTGGTCAAGCAGGGCGATGCCGACGCCTGCGTCAGCGCCGGCAACACTGGTGCCCTGATGGCGACGGCCCGCTTCGTATTCAAGACCCTCCCTGGCATCGACCGCCCAGCCATTTGCACCACCTTGCCGACCGTGCGCGGCCACACCCGGGTTCTGGATTTGGGCGCCAACGTGGACAGCAAGGCCGAACACCTGCTGCAATTCGCGGTCATGGGTTCGGTGTTGGCCGAGGTCAACGGCGTCCAACGACCCCGAGTGGGTTTGTTGAACATCGGCGAGGAAGATATCAAGGGCAACGAACAGGTCAGGGAAGCCGCTCAATTGCTGGCTGCCAGCGATCTCCATTACATCGGATTCGTGGAAGGCGATGGGATTTACCTTGACGAGGTGGACGTGGTGGTTTGCGATGGCTTCGTCGGCAACATCGCGCTCAAGAGTAGCGAGGGCGTGGCCAAGCTGGTCCGCCACTACATGACCCAAGAATTCAAGAGAAACCTGTTGACCCGCTTGGCCGGCCTGATCGCCCTGCCGGTGTTGCGGGCCTTCAGCCGCCGGATCGATCCCCGCCGTTACAACGGCGCCAGCTTGTTGGGCTTGCAGGGCATCGTGGTCAAGAGCCATGGCGGCGCCGACGCCCTAGCGTTCGCCAACGCCATTCAGGTTGCGATGCTGGAAGTCGAGCAGGCGGTGCCCCAACTCATCGATGCCCATCTGGCCGCCCTTCACGCCGAGAGGCAAGCGCTTTGAATCACGCCCGAATCATTGGAACCGGCGGCTATCTGCCGGAGAAAGTGCTGACCAACGCCGATCTCGAACAGTTGATCGAGACCAAGGCGGAGTGGATCGTCGAACGCACCGGGGTCGAGGAGCGCCACATCGCCGCACCGGGGGAGACCACCTGCGATCTGGCCGAACAGGCGTCCCGGCGCGCGTTGGAAGCCGCGGGCCTCGAACCGGGCGACATCGACCTGATCGTGCTCGGCACCACCACGCCCGATCACGTCTTCCCCAGCGTCGCCACCCAGTTGCAGCACCGGCTAGGCTGTCATGGAGGCCCCGCTTTCGACGTGCAGGCGGTTTGCACCGGCTTCGTATACGCTCTGGATATCGCCAACCGCTTCATCCTCACCGGCGCGACGAGGCGGGCGCTGGTGGTGGGGGCGGATACCTTCACCCGCATCATCGACTGGAGCGATCGCGGCACCTGCATCCTGTTCGGCGATGGCGCCGGCGCGGTGGTATTGGAAGTGGCCGAGGAACCCGGCATCATTGACAGTCGGTTGGGCGCCGACGGCCGTTTCAAGGAACTATTATGGGTGCCGGCGGGAGTGTCCAGCGGTTACGACCAGACCCGTCAGAACGCCGCGTTCGTGGAAATGCGCGGCAGCGAGGTGTTCAAGGTGGCGGTGACCACCCTCAAGGACATCGCCGAACAGATTTTGGCCGCGAACCAAATGACGGTCGCCGACGTGGATTGGCTGATCCCCCATCAGGCCAATCGCCGGATTCTGGCCGCCACCGCCAAGCGGCTCGGTCTTCCGGAGGCGCGGATGGTGGACTGCGTGCGGATTCATGGCAACACCTCGGCGGCCTCGGTGCCGCTGGCCTTGGACGTGGCGGTGCGCGACGGCCGCATCCAGCGCGGCGATACGCTGCTGCTCGAAGGGTTCGGCGGTGGCTTCACCTGGGGCGCGGTGTTGCTGAAATATTGAGCGTGAAGGAGAATTAACGATGACGACGCTGGACGGCGAAATCGCCCTGGTGACCGGGGCCAGCCGCGGCATCGGCCAGGCCATCGCCCGCGAACTGGGCCGGCGCGGTGCGACCGTGATCGGCACCGCGACCACCGAGGTAGGCGCTGAGGCGATTACCCAGGGTTTGCGCGAGCGCGGTCTTAAGGGGCGCGGCCTTCGGCTGGACGTGACCGATCCGGCGTCGGTGGAGGCGACAGTGAAGGCGGTGATCCAGGAATTCGGCCCGCCGAGCATTCTGGTTAACAATGCCGGCGTCACTCGCGATAATCTCTTGTTGCGGATGAAGGAAGAGGAGTGGATGGTGATTCTCGACACCAACCTGTCCTCGGTCTTCCGGGTGAGCAAGGCGGTGTTGCGGGGGATGATGAAGTCCCAGCGCGGACGCATTGTCAATATCACCTCGGTGGTCGGCGCAACCGGCAATCCCGGACAAACCAACTACGCCGCGGCCAAGGCCGGCATCATCGGTTTCACCAAGTCGCTGGCGCGTGAAATCGGTTCCCGCAACATCACCGTTAATGCCGTGGCGCCCGGGGCCATCGCCACCGATATGACCCGGCATCTGCCAGAGGAGCAGCGGCAGGCGCTGGTCGCCGGCATTCCGCTGCAACGGCTGGGTGAACCCCAGGACATTGCGAATGCCGTGGCGTTTTTGGCCTCGCCGGAAGCGGCCTACATCACCGGCGAGACCCTCCATGTCAACGGTGGGATGTACATGGCCTGATCGCCGGCCAGAGGTTGGCACAGGGCAAATCCGCGCTGGTATGCCGGTGGTCGGCGCGGGGTCGGAACCCACACCGAGGGTGTGGCGCCGTCACCGGATTGAATCCGCTATAACAAGCGGGTACGGATTGAACCCAACACGACGAGGAAGCAAACCATCATGACCGACATCAGCAACATTGAAGCCCGCGTCAGGAAAATCATCATCGAACAATTGGGGGTGAAGGAGGAACAGGTTACTAACGAGGCCTCTTTTGTCGAGGATCTTGGCGCCGATTCCCTGGATACCGTCGAGCTGGTGATGGCCCTGGAGGAGGAATTCGAACTGGAAATTCCCGACGAGGACGCCGAAAAGATCACCACGGTGCAGCAGGCGATTGACTACATTGCCACGCATCTTGGTTGAAGGCGTCCGTTCCGCGCGAATCCGAACGCGCCGCGGTCGCCGCCAGGGGCCGCGGTTTTTTCTTTTTGTCAGCCTGGCGCAATGAGGATAGTTCCGTGACCAAGCGGAGAGTGGTAGTGACGGGCATGGGCATCGTGTCCCCGGTCGGCAGCACCGTGGAGACCGCCTGGACCAATATCCTGGCGGGTCGTAGCGGGATTGGCCCGGTCACCGCCTTCGACGTCAGCGGTTATCCGGTGCGCATCGGCGGCTCGGTGAAGGATTTTCTGGTGGAGCAATACCTGAATCCCAAGGAAGCCAAGAAGATGGACACCTTCATCCATTACGGCATCGGCGCGGCGGCGCAGGCGATCCGGGATGCGGGGCTGGAAATCTCCGAGGCGAATGCGGAACGGATTGGTAGCTATATCGGTTCCGGCATCGGTGGTCTGCCAGGCATCGAGGAGGGTCATTCGGCCTTTCTGAAGGGCGGGCCGCGCAAGTTGACTCCGTTCTTCGTGCCGCGCAGCATCATCAACATGGTTTCGGGCAACCTGTCCGTTTTATACGGCATCAAGGGTCCGAATCTGGCGGTGGTCACCGCCTGCACCACCGGCACCCACAGCATCGGCTTGGCCGGACGGCTGATCGTCTATGGCGACGCCGATGTGATGATCGCCGGTGGGGCGGAAATGGCCACCACGCCCACCGGGCTGTGCGGATTCGCGGCGGCGCGGGCGCTTTCCACCCGCAACGATGAGCCCGAGAAAGCCAGCCGGCCGTGGGATAAAGACCGTGACGGTTTCGTTCTCAGCGACGGCGCCGGGGTGATAGTGCTGGAAGAGTACGAACACGCCCGGCGGCGCGGGGCGCGGATGTACGCCGAGCTGGTCGGTTTCGGCATGAGTGGCGACGCTTATCACATGACCCTGCCGCCTCCGGATGGCGACGGCGCCCGCCGGTCGATGCTGAACGCGCTGCTAGACGCGAAAATCGCGCCCGACGCAATGGATTACATCAATGCCCACGGCACATCCACCCCGGCTGGCGACAAGATCGAGAGCGACGCGGCCAAGGTTGTGTTTGGCGACCACGCTTACCGGCTGGCGATGAGTTCGACCAAATCCATGACTGGCCACCTTCTGGGCGCCGCCGGCGGGGTTGAGGCCATTTTCTCGGTGCTGGCGATCCGCGATCAGGTTGCCCCGCCCACCATCAATCTGGACCAGCCGGAACCGGGCTGCGATCTCAACTATGTGCCCCACACCGCCCAGGAGCGGCGTATCAAGGTAGCGCTGTCGAATTCCTTCGGCTTCGGTGGCACTAACGGTTCGGTGATTTTCCGCGCGCTGGATTGACGCGCGCGCGCTTTCCCAGGGACCGAAGTCGGAATGAGGGTTTCGACTTTGAAAAGCAATCCTCACACAGGAACAGAATCTAAGCCGACGTTTGGGTGGTTTAGACGTTTTCTGTTGCCATTGGTGGCGCTGTCGCTGATCTTCGGCCCGGCGCTATACATCGTTTACGCCGATTACCGCGCATTTCTTGACACGCCTCTCGGGGTACCCGCCGGCGGCCTGGTGTTGGAGCTGAAACCCGGCACGGGCGTGGCTGGCCTCGCCCTGGAACTGCGGCGGCAGCCGGGTTTATTACGGTCGGCGCCGTATCTAGAAGCCTACGCCCGGCTGAATCAGATGGCGCTCCGGCTCAAGGCTGGTGAATACGCCCTTGCGCCGGCCATCACGCCACGCGATTTGATCGCACAGATCGTGGCTGGACGGGTCATCCAGCATTCGCTGACGGTGGTGGAAGGTTGGACCTTCCGGCAGTTGCGGCGGGCGCTGGCGGAACACCCCAAGATCAGACAGACCCTGCAAGAAACAAGCGACGCCGACATCATGGCGCGGCTCGGCCGACCAGGCATGCACCCCGAAGGGTGGTTTCTGCCGGATACCTACCTTTTTCCCACCGGCTTCACCGATGAGGCGTTCCTGCGGCGGGCGCTGGCGGCGATGGATCGCCAATTGCGCGAGGCATGGAACCGCCGTTCCCCGGATGTCCCGCTGACCGATCCGTACCAGGCGCTGATTCTGGCCTCAATCGTGGAGAAGGAGACAGCGCTGCCGGTGGAACGGCCAAACGTCGCCGGCGTATTCGCCCGGCGCCTGCGCCGGGAGATGTTTTTGCAGACCGATCCGACCGTGATCTACGGCTTGGGCGAGGCGTTCGATGGCAACCTGCGTCGCGCCGATCTGACCAACGATAATCCCTACAATACCTACACGCATAAAGGCCTGCCGCCGACGCCGATTGCCCTGCCCGGCGCGGACGCATTGGCCGCCGCCGTCAATCCGACGCCCGGCGACGCGCTTTATTTCGTGGCGACCGGCGAAGGCGGGCACGTGTTCTCCGCCACGCTGGATGAGCACAATCGAGCGGTCAGGCGGTATCAGCGCAAGGGGCAATAGCGTGGCATCGGGTTGTTTCATCACCGTTGAGGGCGGAGAGGGGGCCGGCAAGACCACTCAGCTCGCGTTTATGTGCGAGTATTTGGAACGGGCAGGTTGTCCGGTGACCCTCACCCGCGAGCCGGGGGGAACGGCGCTTGGCGAGGAGATTCGTGGCTTATTGCTTGGGCATCGTCACGAGGGCATGGCGTTGACCACCGAGACCTTGCTGATGTTCGCCGCCCGCGCCGAACATCTGGAACGGGTAATCCAACCTGCGCTGGCCGCCGGATATTGGGTGCTGTGTGATCGGTTCACCGACGCCACCTATGCCTATCAGGGGGGCGGGCGCGGCCTGCCGCCGGAACGGATCGCGATCCTGGAGGATTGGGTGCAGGGGGAATTGCGGCCCAATTTGACGCTCTTGTTTGATCTGCCGGCTGTGGTCGGTCTGGCGCGGGCCGGGCGGCGCGGGGCGGCGGACCGCTTCGAGCGCGAGGAGCTGGTTTTTTTCGAACAGGTCAGGTCGACTTACCTGGAACGGGCGTCCCGCAATCCCGACCGCTACCGGATCATCGATGCCAACCGCCCGGTCGAAACGATTCGGGCCGAGGTGGAAGCCCTTCTCGCTGGGTGGCTGGAGCAAGGCTAATGAACGAGCGTCTGCCCTGGCATCGGAACCTCTGGTGGCAACTCCAGCAGCGACGGACCGCCGACCGACTGCCCCACGCTCTTCTGCTCGCCGGTCCAGCCGGCTTGGGCAAGGGGCTGTTCGCCCGCCGGCTGGCGCGGGCGCTGCTTTGCGAACGTCCCGATGCCGAGGGCGAGGCCTGCGGCCAATGCCGGGGTTGCCGCCTGTTCCATGCTGGCAGTCATCCCGATTACAGAGTGGTGCAACCAGAAGAGGACAATAAGATCGCTGAAAGCGATTTTCTTTCAGGGGATGCCGGTGAAACCGGCGCGAGAAAAAAGAAGAGTAAAGTCATTAAAATCGATCAAATACGCGATATGTGCGCCTTCCTGGGCTACACCGCCCAATATGGCGGTTACAAGATCGCGTTGCTGGAGCCGGCCGACCGGCTACACGTCAATGCAGCCAACAGTCTGTTGAAGACGCTCGAAGAGCCCCCGGGCAACGGTTTGCTTGTTCTGGTGACCGCCCAGCCAGGGCACTTGCCGGCCACGGTGCGTAGCCGCTGTCAGAGAATCGGTTTCGATCCCCCGGCGCCGGCGGTCGCCATTCCCTGGTTGGCCTCGCGCGTCGAAGGCGCTTGGGAACCCGCGGTGTTGCTGGAAATGGCGGGCGGCTCTCCGCTCAACGCATTGGCTTATGCCGACGGCGAGCGCTCGCGCCGCCGCCGGGAACTGTTCGAGGGCTACGAGCAGGTGCTGGCCGGTCGGGCCGACCCGATCCGGGCAGCGGAAGGTTGGACGCAGGGCGAGTTGGCCGAGAATCTGCGCTGGCTCATCGGTTGGCATACCGATCTGATTCGGCTTAAGATGAATTCCGAACCCCCTCGCCTGAGCAATCCTGACCTGCGTTCCTCGCTGCGGCGTTGGGCCGATGCGCGGACTCTGCGTGCCCTTTTCGAACGATTGGATGCAGCGGTTCGGCTGTACGCGCTCTGCACGAGCACCCAGGTCAACGCGCCCTTGCTGCTTGAAGGGTTTCTCAGCGATTCATTCAGCTAATTCCCGATCCCGTTTTTAGAGGTTGAACGACATGGCGGCTCCAAGACAAGGGGTCATTTCCCTGGCCATCAAGGACAAGGCGATGCTGCATTCCAACTTCATGCCTTTCGTTAAGGGTGGCGGCATTTTCATTCCGACCGAAAAAACCTTCGAACTGGGTGATGAGGTGTTTCTATTGCTGACTATTCTGGACGACCCGGAACGGTTCGCCATTACCGGCAAGGTAGTTTGGATCAATCACCGAACCACGCCTGGCGGCAGGCAGATGGGGGTAGGCATCCAGTTTGCCGGTGTGGAAGGCGCCAATCTCCAGAAAAAGGTTGAAGCCCAGTTGGCCGGTTATATCCGCGCCGAGCAAGTGACCAATACCATGTAGGCGTGGGTGGGAGATGCTGGTCGATTCCCATTGCCATCTGGACCGGTTGGATCTGTCGCCCTTCGGCGGTGGTCTAGCGGGTGTGCTGGAAGCTGCTGCGGAGAACGACATAACGCGGTTGCTGAGCGTGGCGACGGATTTGGAAAGCTGGCCGGCGCTGGCCCGGCTGACGGAGTCTTATCCCCAGATTGCCCTGTCGGTGGGGGTGCATCCCAGCGAGGATGGCGGCCGTTCGCCGACCGTGGCGGAACTGGTGGCGCTGGGCCGCGAGCCGCGCGTGGTCGCCATCGGCGAAACCGGGCTGGATTATTACTACGGCCGCGATAGCGGCGTCCGCCAACTTGACTGGTTCCGCATCCACATCGCCGCCGCCCGCGAACTCGGCAAGCCGCTGATCGTCCATACTCGCGATGCCCGCGCCGATACCCTGCGCGTATTGGAAGAGGAGGGTGCGACCGAGGTCGGCGGTGTGCTGCACTGCTTCACCGAGGATTGGGCGATGGCGGAACGGGCGCTGGAACTGGGTTTCCACATCTCGTTTTCCGGTATCGTGACCTTCAAGAACGCCAAACAGATTCAGGACGTGGCCCGCCGGGTACCCGCCGAGTGGCTGCTGGTGGAAACCGACGCGCCCTATCTGGCGCCGGCGCCGCATCGCGGCAAGCCCAATCATCCGGCCTGGGTGCGGCATGTGGCGGAGTTTGTTGCCCAACTGCGCGGCGAGTCGCTGGAACAGGTGGCGGCGGTTACGAGCGCCAACTACAGCCGGCTGTTCGGAGTGTCCTTGGAGGCGGCGTGAATCACGCGGGGATGCGCGACCGGATTCGCCGCTGTCTGCACTCCACGCACCAGGTGGAAACCATTACCGGCGATCACGCGGTGGCCGGCATGGCGCGCGAGGAGGGGGTACTGACCCCGGCGGCGGTGCTGGTGCCGTTGGTCGAGCGGTCCGAGGGCTACACGGTATTGCTGACCCAGCGCACCGCGCATCTGGAACACCACGCCGGGCAGATCAGCTTTCCCGGTGGTCGGGCCGAGGAGGAGGATAACAGCCCGGTCGATACCGCGCTGCGCGAGGCGGAAGAGGAAATCGGCCTGCAACGCAGGCACGTGGTGGAAATCGCCGGTTATCTCGATCTGTATCAGACCGTGACCGGGTTTCTGGTCACGCCGGTGGTAGGATTCGTGACGCCGCCGTTCGAGTTGATGCTGGATGCCTTCGAGGTCGCCGAGGCGTTCGAAGTACCGCTGGAGTTCATTCTCGATCCCCGCAATCACGAATACCGCAGCCTGTTCTATAAGGGTCAGCAGCGGCGCTATTATGTGATCCCCTATGCAGATCGCTTCATCTGGGGCGCGACCGCCGCCATGCTGGTCAATTTCGCCCTCCGGCTAACCGGGAATCCGCTGTTGCCCTGAATCTGGAGCGTCGCTGGCCGCGCCCCGGTGGTGGACAAACTGCCGCAGCAGGAACTCCTCGTCCCGTGGCGTCAGATCGAACATCAGACTGGCCTGTTCGACCGTCTTGAGCGTACAGTGCCCTTGTTCGGCGAGCCACTGAAAGGCGTGGCGCAGCGCCTCGCCGTCGGGGATGAGGGGTTT
>CAVOKM010000001.1:0-167497 GCA_963696515.1 uncultured Gammaproteobacteria bacterium | reverse complement strand
GTTCCGGGCTCTCCACTTAACCGGAGTAATCTGGTGTAAACTGGAAGAATGGTTCATCCCAATGCTGGCATTCATTATCCTCGGTCGGTGGGCGAGTTCCAGGCTTGGTTCCGAACCGATGCGGACTGTCTGGACTACCTGGAGTGGCTACGGTGGCCCGCAGGCTTTGTCTGTCCGGTTTGCAGCCACGCTGGAGGTTGGCGGCTGAGCGATGGTCGGTTCATGTGCGGCGGATGCGGTGGTCGTACGTCGGTCACGGCAGGCACGATCTTCGAACGGACGCGCACACCGTTGACGGTCTGGTTCACCGCCTGCTGGCTCTTTGCCAGTGGTAAAGACGGGATCTCGGCGCTGAGCCTGAAACGGACGCTTGTGATCGGTTCCTATCAGACCGCGTGGGCCATGCTGCATCGGCTGCGGTCAGTGCTCGTGCGACCGGGCCGGGATCGGCTGAGCGGCAGGGTGGAAGTGGACGAGACCTACATCGGCGGGCAGGAGGTGGGATTGTCCGGCGGGCGCGCCCCTGGCAAGAAAGTCTTGACCGGCATTGCCGTAGAAGTCCTGCAACCGAGAGGGTTCGGCCGATGCCGAATGCGACCACTGACCGATGCATCGTCGGCATCACTGCATCCTTTCGTGACCGATTTCGTCGCGCCGGGATCGACGGTCATCACCGACGGCTGGCAAGGCTACTGCGGGCTGGATCAACTCGGCTACCTCCACCAACCGCGCAGTCAGCCGGCAGCCCGGGCTGGCGGGGAGGATCCCTCGGTGCTTCTGCCTGGAGTACACCGGGTCGCTTCGCTGGCCAAGCGATGGCTGTTGGGTACCCACCAGGGCGCCGTGGACAGGGCACACCTAGTCAGCTACCTGAACGAGTTCGTGTTCCGCTTCAACCGCCGCCGTTCCCGCAGCCGTGGAATGGTGTTCTACCGGGTGCTTGAACTCGCCGTCACTCACGAACCGGTGCGCTACAAAGATCTCGTCGCCGTCCAGCGACCGCGTGTAGTGCCGCCCACACCACCGAAGGCAAGCGGGCACCCACCGAGTCTCGATCGTCCTTCCGCGAACCGTCCGTGGAGGCACTCCGGTTAAGTGGAGAGCCCAGAGATCGTTTGTGACGCGATAGCCCGGTGTCAAGCAGACCCAGGCATTCTGCGGTCGCCGGAGTTCATCGAGGCTTGGCAGCGGATTCGCGCGGATGACCCCGAAGAAGACGCCCGCATTCGGGTGGCGGTCAAGCAAGCCAAGCCGAGCGGCGTCTTGCTGGCCGACCTGGACAAAGCGGTTCGCGGCGACGAAGCAGGCGGCGAGGACATCGGCACGGCGGATGTCCTGATCGCGCTGGTACTGAAGCAAACGGACCTGTTCCACGATGCAGAGAAAGCGGCTTATGCCACCATCAAGACGGAAAGCGAGAGCCTGAAGGAAACCTTCAAGCTTGGGACCCAGGCGTTCGGAGACTGGCTAAGCTACGCCTATTACTCCAGCACCGCCGGGAAGAACAAGAACGGCACCGGGAGTTCCGTCGGCGAAGCGACGCTGAAAGCCGCGCTCATCGCGCTGGCCGGCATCGCCAAGCACGGCAGCGAGGAACGACCCTGCTACCTGTGCGCGGCGCCTTGGAACGGCGGCTACATCATCGACCTGGGCGATTACTCGTGGCGCGCGGTCGAAGTCACGCCCGCCGGCTGGAATATCCTGGACACGCCGCCCGTTCGGTTCTGGCGCCCGAACACCTCCCGCCCTTTGCCGGTTCTCTTTCCGGAGTAGACCTGTCGGGGTTGTGGGAGTTCGTCGTTCCCGAAGAAACCCGGCCGCTGGTACTTGCCTGGATGCTGGAGGCGTTACGGCCCGATACGCCCTTCGTGTTGCTGGAACTGTGCGGTCGGCACGGCTCGGCCAAAAGCAGCACCCAAGAGAAATTGCGGTGCCTGATCGACCCGAACGCGGTCAATCTGCGCGCCGCGCCCAAGACCACCGAAGACCTGTTCGTGGGCGCTGGCTGTAACTGGATGGTGAGCATGAACAATCTCTCCAACCTGACCTTCCAGCAGCAGGACGCGCTATGCACCATGGCAACGGGCGGCGGATTCGCCAGTTGGACTCTATACACAAACGCCGATGAAACCGTTGTCGAGTGCAAGCGCCCTGTCGTCATCAACGGCATCAATCCCGTGGTGACCGCGCAAGACCTGACCGACCGCATCGTCCTTGTCGAGCTGCCCGAGCTTTCGACTTACCGATCCGAAATCGAGTTGAACGCGGCGTTCGAAGCCGCGCTGCCAGCGCTTTTCGGCGGACTGCTGGATTTGTTCGCCATCACCCTCGCCCGCTTGCCCGACGTGATCCTGGACGATCCGCCGCGCATGGTCGATTTCGCCCTGCTGGGGGAAGCCATGATGCGGGCTTGCGGCCAAGAGCCCGGCGAATTCATACGGCTGTTCAAGGAAAATCGCCGCGAATCGGTGATTCGTGGGCTGGACGCCTCGCCAGTGGGTTTGGCGGTGAAGGAACTGGCCGAAGCGGCAAACGACGCATTTGTCTTCGAGGGCAACATGAAAAAGTTGTTGGCCGCGCTGGACCGGTTCCGCCCGATGGGCGACGAGTGGCCCAAATCGCCGCGCGGTTTGAGCGATGCGTTGCGGCGGCAGCGGCCCGCGCTGGCGGCGGTGGGCGTGCGGGTAAAAATCGACGCACATACCCGCGCTGGCTTCATGGTTCGCATCCTCAAGGGCGAACCGCCCGCCGCAAAGCGTGATGATCCTGATGATTGTGAGGGTGGTTTAACAAAGAATCATAGGTGTTCGGGATTTTTATACCTCACCTTCCAATAACAATCTATTGATACGCATTAATGATGTCTCTCTTTTTTTGTAATTTGGATCAAACATTTCATTAGCAAATAACTTTATCTTGCGCAGTAAATTATCAAAATGTTCTCGTGAAGAATTTAACAGAAATAGAATAAAATCCTGTGCTAGTACAACCGCTACTTTGGCGACTCTTTGAAACGACATCGCTAACTGTTGGTCTGCTTCAACCTGCGCTGTGCCCATATTAAATAGCGTATGAGAACTCAAATGAGCCGCGATAGAAGCCAGTAATAAACTTTCGATGATGTTCTCATCACCCGAGGTGATTTGATTCGCATTCAGCGAGTTTTTACAGGCCTTGAAAATCAATTCAATTTGCCATCTGAGTCGATATAAAGGATAGATCAGATAGGCAGCCGCCATTAAGTTGGTGATATACCAATGATACCCTTTTTCAACCGGATTCCAAAACCCAATCGCCCGATAGCGTAAGAGGTGCCCGTCATAGATTTTCGTCGTGAATACTTCAATAATATTGCCTCTCTTACGGCTAAAATCCAGGGATAACAGCGCTTGACCCACCTGCTCCTTAGAGAGTCCCTGCACCACCTCCGCAATAGGAATGACCGCGTTCGATTTGAGCCGGGATAGAAAGAAACCTCCAGCTTTTTCAATAGCATACAGTAACCCGTAATCCCAGTATCCCAAATCAAAGATGACTAATTTTCCCTTTAATCGCTCGACGGCAGGAAAACATTTCCGATCGTGGGTTTTGGTCGGCGTCAATTGAAACCAAGTCAGCATCCCCGCGAATAGATCGAAGCCCGCATGCCATTTAATCCCCGCCGCCGTGCGGGTGCCAGGAAAGCGATTTTTCGCACTGGCCCAGAGCGTAATCGAACTGGAATCGACCAGCCAAATAGCCGTGACTCCTAATGACTTCAGGATCTGGTGGCCCGCCGTGACCGAGACCGTTAAGGTCACCATTAATTCAGCCACCACTTGGCGTAAATAACCTTTCAGTCGGTCTCTGGCCAGACGCTCCCAAAATGCCCTCCGGCCGATTTCCCTGTTGAGCTGAGATTTCATGAAGCGACGGATCGCTTCCAGCGCGAATGTTTTCGAATCGCCTAAAATAGCAAAATACCAAGCAGACGACAAACTCCATCGGATTAATCGTGGTTCTGGCATCTTGGCTGGGAATGATTTTTTCAAAACATTGCTTCAATACATCCAGTGGATTACTCTGACCCATGGCGATCTCCTGACTGCTTTGTCGGTATTAAACGAGCATGAGTATTGTACCTTTCAAAGTTCGTAAGGTTTTCGCCATCTGATTAGGCGTTATATAACTATATGAAATTTAGGTAAAATAATCCAGAACACCTATGAACAAAGAATCTCTCCCGGAGAAAAAAAGAGGGGTGAAATTCTAAACAACCGGTTTCTACCGGCCGCCGAACGGCCCTGTTTTGTGGTGGTGGAGAAGAATTTCGACCGCAATCAGCACCCGCATTGCCACGAGACCCACCTGGATCGGAAGACCGACCGCGCCTTGACGGTACCGGCGAAGCCAAAAGCACTGCGCAACGGCACGTAAAGCCCTACTATTGCCTCAAACAATCCAAGCGCCATAACCCACCAGAACCAGGCCCATGCCGCTCACCCTGCCTCAACTCGAACGCCACTTGTTCAAGGCCGCCGACATCCTGCGCGGCAAGATGGACGCTTCCGAATTCAAGGAATACATCTTCGGCATGTTGTTCCTGAAGCGGTGTTCCGACGTGTTCGACCAGCGCCGCGAGGAAATCATCCGGCAGCAAGGCCAGGCCGGCGCATCGCCGACCGAGGCTGCGCAAATCGCCGAGATGAAAAACTGGTATGGGGCCAGCTTCTACGTGCCGCCGGAGTCACGCTGGCGCTATCTGCTCGACCATGCCCACCACAATGTAGGCGACTACCTGAACAAGGCGCTGGCCGGGCTGGAAACCCACAACAGCAGCCTCGACGGGGTGCTGGAGCACATCGACTTCACCCGCAAGGTCGGCCAGAGCAAGCTGCCGGACAAGAAGTTGCGCGAGCTGATCGTGCATTTCGGCGAGCACCGCCTGTGCAACGAGGATTTCGAGTTCCCCGACCTGCTGGGCGCGGCTTACGAATACCTGATCGGCGAGTTTGCCGATTCCGCCGGCAAGAAGGGCGGCGAGTTCTATACGCCGCGCTCGGTGGTGCGGATGATGGTGCGCTTGATCAAGCCGGAGCAGCATCACCGCATTTACGACCCCTGTTGCGGGTCCGGCGGTATGCTGATTCTGGCGAAGGAATACATCGACGAGCAGGGTGGCGAAGGCCGCAAGGCCGACCTCTACGGGCAGGAAGCCAACGGCACCGTCTGGTCCATCGCCAAGATGAACATGCTGCTGCACGGCATCAGCACCGCCGACCTGCAAAACGAAGACACCCTGGTGGAACCGCAACACGTCGAAGGCGGGGAGCTGTTGCGCTTCGACCGCATCCTCACCAATCCGCCGTTTTCGATCAACTTCGGCCCCGGCGACAAGGACAGCCAACAAGCCTTCGCGCCGAAATTCCCGGAGCGCTTTCACTATGGCCAAGTGCCGCTGGGGGCGAAAAAGGCCGATCTGATGTTCCTGCAACACATGGTGCATGTGCTGCGTGGGGGCGGACTGCTCGCCACGGTGATGCCGCATGGCGTGCTGTTTCGGGGCGGCGAGGAGAAAACCATCCGCACCGGGATGATCGAAGACGACCTGCTGGAAGCGGTGATCGGTCTGGCCCCGAATCTGTTTTATGGGACCGGCATCCCGGCCTGCATTCTGGTTTTGCGCCAGCGGCGGGGGAGCGAGAGCGGCAAGCCCGAATCGCGGCGCGGCAAGGTGCTGTTCATCAACAGACTTGTTCCCAAATAATTCTTGATTAATTTCACGTGCCTATCCGGTTGGCTCAGGTATCCCCTACGGGTAGTGTGCGGCCTTGTCGCCTAGTACTATTCATGGTGTTTTCCTGAGTCAACCGGATAGGCATATAATTTCAATCTGTTGCTATTTAACTATAAAAAGTTTTTCTTCTTTCCCAATGGCTTGGGGTTGACTTTTTTGAATAAGTCCCCATCTTCTTGGATGAGGATAGAGCGATCAGGAAAGCCCCCATGAAAAAATTTCAATTGATGATCATTCGTAACGAACGACAATTTAGAGCCTTAACGGGGATACCTCAGAAAGTCTTTGATATCCTCCTGCCAGAATTTACCCAGTGTTTGGAATCGGCTCGACAGAAAAACTACCAAAAACATCGGGCACAGCGTAAAAGAAGACCTGGCGGCGGACGTAAAGGCACGTTATCCACACCTGAACTAAAGCTCTTTTTTATCCTCTTCTAACTGAAAACCTATCCGACCTTTGATGTGCTTGGGTGCTGGTTCGATCTCAGCCCAGCCAAAGCCGAGGAAAATGTGATGCGGCTTCTGCCCATTTTAAAACAGGCCGAACAACGCCTGCATGTTTTACCTCACCGTCACTTCAAACCGGCCAGCAATGACGAACAACCTACTGAAAAAACTCAGAAAATTATTATCGACGCCACGGAGAGACCCTGTTGCCGACCCCACCATGCTCGCAAACAGAAACACTATTATAGTGGCAAGCAACACCATCATACCCTGAAAAACACGGTGATCGCGGATGGCGACAAGGGCATCCCCGTCGTGGGTCCGACGGCCCCAGGCAGCCGGCATGACTATGCGTTATTAAAAGAGGAATTAGCTCCCAGTCCACCGGGCCTCTCTTCGGTTGAGGCTTATGTCGACTTAGGCTATCAGGGCATTAAAGATCGCTATCCGACTTTCCATGAAATTCATATCCCCCATAAAAAGCCCCGGAAGTCAAAAAACAATCCAAAGCCGACGTTAACCTCACAACAAAAGAAGGAAAACCGGGCCATCAGTCGAGTTCGCGTTGCGGTGGAACACCTGATTGGAGATCTGAAAAGCTTTCAGATTCTCGCTATTAAATTCCGAAACCACATAAAGAATATGGCCGATAAAGTTATTTTAGTGGTTACCGGCCTGTGTAACCTTAAAAATGACTATGTCGTTCAATAGGTTATGGATACTTATTTGGGAACATGTCTAACGCCGACCGCGACTACTTCGAGGGCCGGGCGCAGAACTATCTGCTGCCGGAACACCTTGAGAAGATCGTCACCACCTTCGACGCCTACGCTGAAGTGCCCGGCTTTTCGGCCATCGTGGCGAACGCCACGCTCAAGGCCAACGAGTACAACCTCAACATCCGCCGCTACGCCGACAATGCCCCGCCGCCCGAACCGCACGATGTGCGCGCTCATCTGTTGGGCGGGGTGCCCAAGGCCGAAATCGCCGCCAAGACGCCGCTGTTTGCCGCCCACGGGTTCGATCCGCTGGATTTGTTGGTGGAACGCGACGCCGCCTATATGGACTTCCGCGCCGACCTCACCAGCAAGCCGGCGCTCAAGCCGCTGATCGAGCGCAACCCCGGCGTCACCGGCAAGGAAACCGCCCTCCGCGCCCAATTTGAAAGCTGGTGGCGAGAGCATAGCGGCCACATCACCGCGCTGGTGGACAGTCAGAGTTTGGTCGGCCTGCGTCAGGAATTGCTGCGCAGCTTTAGCCAATCGCTGGAAACGGTCGGCGTGCTCGATGCGTTTCAGGTGCGCGGCATCATCGCCGGGTTCTGGAACCAGACCCAGTACGAATTCCTCACCCTGATGGCGCGGGGCGCCAAGGGCGTGGTAGATGCCTGGCGCACCAGCATCGTCACGGCGCTGGAGGACAAGGCCAGCAAGAACAGCCCGCTGGAGCACAAGCTGGTCAAGTTCCTGATGGGGGGCTTTGTCGAGGAACTGGCGGAACTGGAAGCGAAAAAGGCCGAACTCGACAGCCAGATCAAGGCCACCGCGCCCAACGAGGACGAGGAGGGCGAAGACGCCGCCGCCGCCGAGGTTGACGATGACAACGTGGTGGACGAGGCTCAACTCAAGGCGTGGAAGCAGGAATTGGGCGAGGTGAAGAAAAAGCTCAAGGTGAAGAAAGCGACGTTCGAGGCGCATTTGAATCAGGGAGTGGCCAGTCTGAGCGAGAAGCAGGCCGCCGAGTTGCTGCTGACCATCCTGCACGACGACATGCGCGCCATCGTCGAACGCTATATCACCCAGCAGCGCCAGCAGATCATCGCCGCCGTGGAGAACTGGTGGGACAAGTACAAGGTGACGCTGACCGAGATTGAGCAGGGACGGGATGAGGCAGCGCGGGAGTTGCGGCGGTTTTTGGAGGGGTTGGGGTATGTTTGAGAAGAAACCGTTAAGCGATACAGTATTAAATCATATTGGTGGAGGAACTCCAGCCAGACAAAATCCATCTTATTGGAATGGTGATATTCCGTGGGCTTCAGTAAAAGATTTCAATGAAAATTCATCGATCATCTTATTTACTGAAGAAACCATCACGAAATCAGGTTTGCTTGCCAGTACAAGTAATCTTATACCTGCTGGAACACCACTTGTTTGTACTCGAATGGCAGTCGGTCGGGCAGCAATTTTTAATAAACCAACAGCAATCAATCAGGATGTAAAAGCACTATTTCCAGCAAGGGGAATTGATTCAAGTTATCTCTTATATTTACTTCACAGCATTCAGCCGATAGCGGAATCACAAGCAATTGGTTCAACAGTCAAGGGTATTCGGATCAAAGATTATCTAAATATTTCAGTGTATCTTGCCCCGAACGAGGAACAGCCAAAAATCGCTCAAATCCTCGACACCCTCGACACCACTATCCGCCAGACCGAGGCGATCATCGCCAAGCTGCAACAGGTGAAGCAGGGGTTGCTGCATGACCTGCTGACCCGTGGCATCGACGCCAACGGTCAATTGCGCCCGCCCGTCGAACAAGCGCCGCATCTCTACAAGGAATCGCCGTTGGGATGGATTCCGAGGGAGTGGGAGATTTGTTTGCTTGACGAGGTAGCTATTCGAGGTAGTGGCCATACACCAAACAAGAGCGTTCTAGGTTACTGGAACGGCGGAATAAAATGGGTTTCACTAGCCGACTCGGATAAGTTAGATCAGATTTTTATCTGGGATACCGATAAGCAAATTAGTGAAATAGGGATAGCCAATTCATCGGCAGTAAAACATCCTTCTGGTACTGTTATTCTTTCGCGCGATGCTGGGGTAGGAAAAAGTGCGATTCTCGGCGAACAAATGGCAGTAAGCCAGCATTTTATGGCTTGGCAATGCGGAAAACGTTTGAATAATGTTTTTCTTTATTACTGGCTCCAATCTAACAAGCCGCAGTTTGAGTCAATTGCGATGGGCAGCACCATCAAGACTATTGGGTTGCCGTTTTTCAAACATCTTCAAATTGTAGTCCCGCCTCGCCGAGAACAGGATGCCGCTGGAGAGGTGATGTTTGCGACCGAGAGCGACTTAAAGACGAATCAGAGCAAGCTTCTGAAATATCGTATGCTGAAATCCGCCCTCATGGACGACCTTCTGACTGGCCGCGTGCGTGTTACGGCGCTGCTTTCCAGCGAAACTCCAGCGTCCAAAGAACTCGAAAGGAAATCCGAATGAACCGACAAGGCGCTCTGCACCTTCTCGGCGAACGCAGCGCACTCCAGCGCATAATTGCCGACATCCCGGAAGAAGAAGTACTCGACCGTGGCAGCCTGACGGCGCGGCTGGAAGAAGTTGAATACCAGATTGCACAAACGCAGATTGACGAACGCGAACCGGCCCGCGCACGGCTGACGTTCAAGGGTCGCCCGGTGATCGACAGCCACGGTATTTTTGCCGACTTCGGCATGAAAGCGGTCAACAGCTTTACCGAAGCGGTGGCCGCCGTGGCCGCCTCGCTCACCGCGCCCCTGGCGGCGATGGGGCCGATTCCCAACCGGGAACAAAACCAGTTGCTTATCACCAGCACCGCCTTGGGGTCGTTCGGCTTCGAACTGGAAGAATACCGGCAGGGACAATTAACGCTGGACGATCAAAGCATCGTCGAATTGGCGCTGGAACGCACCCAAAACTTGCTGCAAGGTTCCACCGATCCCGATGATGAATTGCTGGCGGATTCCGCCGCCGAACTCGACCAGCGGGCTTTGGACAAGGTGCGCGCTTTCATCAACACCCTCGCCGAAATCGATGCGACTTGCACCTTGCAGTTTCGCAACCGAGCATTCCGCTTCACCGACTCCGGGCAGGTCCGGCGCAGCCTCCAACGCATTAGCCAAGACAACCTGCACGAAGAAGAACAGGTTCTCAAGGGCGAATTTCAGGGGGTTTTACCCAAACGCCAGACGTTCGAGTTCAAGCTGCAAGAATCTGACGAGGTGATTGCCGGCAAGATCGGACCGGCTATCGCGACCGCCGACGAATTCAACGCACACCTGTACCGGACCGTGAGTATCAGGCTGATGGTCACGCGGGTCGGCAACGGACGGCCACGCTATCTGCTGCTGGAAACGCCTGATTGGACGGCGGGGGCTTGATGGTTGGACGCCGTGCCCCCAAACCCGACAAGGCTCTACCGCCTCGTACATGTGGACAATCTCGCCACGCTGCTAGCGCGGGGTGCTTTACACGCTCCAAACTGCACCCCGAACGACGGATTGCCCTACCGGACCATTCATAGCACGGCGGTTCAGGCCAACCGACAGGTCAAACCCGTTCCCTGCGGGCCAGGCGGTACGGTTCACGATTACGTGCCGTTCTACTTCGGCCCGCTGTCGGTGATGCTGTTGAACCTCAAGACTGGGCGGGTGCCGGATTACCACGAAGGTCAAGCGCCGTTGATCTATCTGGTGACGACCGCGCAAACTGTGCGGCAGGCGGGATGCCGGTTCGTGTTTTCGGACGGTCATGGTTTGGCTCGTTTCACCCACTGGTACGACGACTTGACCCGGTTGGATGAAGTGGATTGGGCTATCGTCGGCGAGCGTTACTGGTCGGATCAACCTGACGACAACGACCGCCAACGCCGCAAGCAGGCGGAATTTCTGGTCTGGCAGGTATTCGATTGGTCATTGATTCGCGGCATCGCGGTACTCGATAACGCGATACAGCAGCGCGTAGAAGACCTACTTAACCAGTTCCCGCAGCGGGCACACCCCAAGGTGTCGCCCAAACCGGACTGGTATTACTAAGAGAGAGGATGGCGATGATTGAACTCGCGCGGGGCAATTTGTTGGAAGCCGAAGCCGAAGCACTGGTCAATACGGTCAACTGCATCGGCCACATGGGCAAAGGGATCGCCTTGCAGTTCAAACAGGCGTTCCCGGCCAACTTCAAGACGTATCAGGCGGCTTGTCGCGCGGGCGAGATAACACCAGGCAAGATGCTGATTACCGACAACGGTAGTCTGATCAGCCCGCGCTACATCATCAACTTCCCGACCAAGCGCCATTGGCGCGGAAAATCGCGCCTTGAGGACATCGCGACCGGACTCCAAGCACTGGTGGTCGAGGTGCAGCGGTTGGGTATTCGCTCCATTGCCGTGCCGCCGCTGGGCTGCGGCTTGGGCGGGCTGGACTGGAGCGTGGTACGCCCGATGATCGAACGGGCTTTTTCAGTTTTGCCGGATGTTCGGATTTTACTGTTTGAACCCACGGGCGCCCCGGACGCCAAGGCGATGCCGGTGCGAACCCTTCGCCCGCGCATGACCCCGGCACGCGCCTTGTTCATCAAGCTGATGGATGCTTACTCTGCTCTCGACTACCGCCGCACCCTTCTGGAAGTGCAGAAACTCGCCTATTTCCTGCAAGAAGCCGGCGAACCGCTGCGTTTGCAGTACCAGGCGGGTCACTATGGTCCTTACGCCGCCAATCTGAACAAAGTCCTGGAAGTGATGGAGGGGCATTTCATCCGGGGTTACGGCGATAGCCAGAAACCAGAGGCCGAGATCGACTTGCTTCCCGGCGCAGTTGAGGAGGCGACCGTTTTCCTGGCCGACAAAGACGAATCGCTGGCCCGACTTGCACAGGTCGCCGAACTGATCGAAGGCTTTGAAACCCCTTATGGTATGGAGTTGCTGGCCACCACCCATTGGGTTGCCCATCACGGCGGTCCCCGAGGCGAAGCCCCGGCAATCACTCCCGAAATGGCCATCCACTGGATTCATGCGTGGAACCCCCGCAAACAGCGCGTGTTCAAGCCGGATCACATCCGCACGGCGTGGACGCAGTTGACGGAAAAGGGTTGGTTGCACTGAGTTTGGAGATACCCGAATGGGCTGGGAACTGAGCGAAGTCGAAAAACCTTTCGTGGCGCAACTGGTCGGCATGGGCTGGCGGCATGTTGAAGGCGACATCGACGACCCAGCCATAACGGAACGCGCCCGCTTCGCCCAAGTGGTGCAGGAAAGCGTGCTCCGCGCCAAGCTGGCGGAACTCAACACCCGCGACGGTCGGCCCTGGTTGGACGACGAACGGATTTCGCAAGCGGTGAGCGCCATCACCCGCATTGGCGCGGCCAAATTGATGGAAGCCAACCGGATCGCCACCGACCTGCTGCTCAAGGGCATCACCGTGGACGGCCAGCCGAACTGGGACGGCGGGCGCGGCCAAACCCTCCAGTACCTCGACTGGGCGCATCCCGACCGCAACCAGTTCACCGTCATCAACCAATATCGGGTGGATTGCCCGCCGGGCTACAACAGCGGCAAGGCGTTCATCGTCCCCGATTTGGTATTGCTGGTGAACGGCATCCCGCTGGTGGTGGTGGAGTGCAAAAGCCCGGCGGTGCAAGAACCGCTCGCGGCAGCGGTGGATCAACTGCGCCGTTACAGCAACCAGCGCCGGGCGAATTTCGAGGTCCAGGACAACGAAGGCAACGAACCGCTGTTCCACACCAACCAGTTGCTGATCGCCTCCAGCTTCGATCAGACGCGGGTGGGCTGTATCGGCGGCCTGTTCGAACATTTCGCCGTCTGGAAAACCGTCGCCCCTCGCACCGAGGCCGAAGTCGCGGCCTGTCTCGGCAAAACCACGCTCTCCGAACAGGAGCGCACCATCGCCGGGATGCTGGACCCGTCGAACCTGCTCGACATCATCCGCCACTTCACGCTGTTCATGGCGGTGGGCGGACAAACCCTCAAGGCCGTCTGCCGCTACCCGCAGTTCCGCGCGGTGAACCAGGCGCTCGCCCGGTTGCGCACCGGCAAAACCCGCATCCAGGACGGCGAACACGACCGCCGGGGCGGCATCATCTGGCACACCCAAGGCTCGGGCAAAAGCCTGACGATGGTGTTTCTGGTCAGGAAGCTGCGCACCCAACCGGATTTGCGGCGCTTCAAAGTCATCGTGGTCACCGACCGCAAGGACTTGCAGGCGCAGCTTGCCGCCACCGCCGACCTGACCGGCGAGCCGGTGGAAGTGGCGACCAGCGCCGACAAATTGAAGGCGTTGGTGCGCCGCCAAGGACCGGGACTGGTGTTCGCCATGATCCAGAAGTACCGCGAGAGCGACTTGGCGGGAGAACCTCAAGCCACTCCCGCACGGAAAGCGGCGGAACCCGCCCCGCCGAGCTATGTCGCCCGGCCCTCGTTGGTCTTGAACGGCGACGACGCCATCCTGGTGCTGGTGGACGAAGCGCACCGCAGCCACGGCAACGACCTCCATGCCTACTTGATGGCCGGCATCCCCAATGCCGCGAAGATCGGCTTCACCGGCACGCCCATCATCATGGGCGAAAAGAAACGCACCCACGAAATCTTCGGCGAGTTCATCGACCGCTACACCCTTCAGGAGTCCGAACGCGACGGCGCGACCGTGCCGGTGCTCTATGAAGGCCGCACCGCCCGGGGCGCGATCAAGGACGGCGCCAGCCTGGACGAACTGTTCGAAGACCTGTTTCGGGAATGCAGCCCGGAAGAATTGGAAGCGATCAAGCGCAAATACGCCACCCGAGGCCAGATTTTCGAGGCGCCGGCGCTGATTGCCGCCAAGGCCCGCGACATCCTGCGCCACTACGTGACCTGCATTCTGCCCAACGGCTACAAGGCGCAACTGGTCGCCTACAGCCGGCTGGCGGCGCTGCGCTATTTCGACGCCCTGGAAATCGCCCGCGCCGAATTGCTGGCCGAGGCTGAAGCGCTGCCGCCGGAAGATAAAGCGCTGGACGACGAGGCCCTGTGCCGGCGTCCGCTCCCCATCCAGGCGCGGGTGCAGGCGTGGCGCTACCGCGAATCGCTGCGAACCATCGAGTTCGCGCCGGTCATCTCGGGCGGCAACAACGACGACCCGGCGTGGAAATCCTGGACGGACGGCGCGGCCCAGGAACTGCGCATCAAGCGCTTCAGAAGACCGCTGTTTCACGCCGACCCGACCAAAACCGACCCGCTGGCGTTTCTGATCGTGAAGTCGATGCTATTGACCGGCTTCGACGCACCCATCGAGGGCGTGATGTATCTGGATCGCCCGATCCGCGAAGCCGAATTGTTGCAGGCCATCGCCCGCGTCAACCGCCCCGGCTTCGGCAAGCGGGCCGGCATCGTGGTGGATTACTACGGGGTGGCTCGCCACCTGAAGGAAGCGCTGGCCGCGTACAGCGATGAAGACGTGCAGGGCGCGCTGCAAAACCTGAAGGACGAAGTACCGATCCTGCGCGACCGCCATGCGCGAGTGGTGAGCGTGTTCCGCAGTCGAGGGATCGAGGCGCTGGACGATACCGAAGCCTGCGTGGCGCTGCTGGCCGATGACAAGCTGCGCGCCGAGTTCACCGTCAAGCTCAAGCCGTTCCTGGATTCGCTGGATTTGGTGCTGCCGCGCCCGGATGGACTGCCGTTCACCCAGGACGCCAAGCGGTTGGCCTTCATCCACGCCCGCGCCCGCAACCGCTACAAGGACATGCCGGTGCTGGGCAAGGATATCGGCGGCAAGGTGCGCAAGCTGATCGACGATCATGTCATCTCCCTCGGCATCGACCCGAAGATTCCGCCGATTTCGCTGACCGACGCCCATTTCGATACCCACGTCACGCGCCAGGCCAACGACCGCGCCAAGGCGTCGGAAATGGAGCACGCCATCCGCTCCCACATCCGCCAGCACCTGGACGAAGACCCGGTGCTCTACCGCAAGCTCAGCGAGCGCCTCAAGGACATCCTGGACCAGCTCAACGAGCAGTGGGATGCGCTGCTCGCCGCGCTGCAACAGATCATCGACGAGTTGCGAACCGGCCAAGTGGCGAAAGATGGCAACGCGCCGGACCTGCCCGACCACTATCTGCCCTTCCTGCGCCTGTTGCTGGAAACCGCCGTCGGTAATACCGCGCCGGGCGAGACAACCCGCAAGCGGCTGGCGGATGTGACCGTGGAGATCGTGGACCATATCGCCAGCGAACTGACCGAGACCTTTTGGAAGCCGAACAAGAAACCGGCCCAGGATGCGCTGCAATGCGCGATTTTCGAGCGGCTGATCGCGTCTGGGTTGATTGAAATGGGTCGGGTGGAAACACTGGTGGACAAACTGATAGAACTGGCCCGCGCCAATCATCCCCGGTTGATGCAGGTATGAACGCCCTGCAAGTGGATGACCTGCGCTTCGAGGTACGCCGCAGCGCCCGGCGCAAGACTCTGGAGATCACCGTGGATCGGGGCGGCGAACTGGTGCTGGCCGCGCCCCCCGAGGTGGATGAAGCCACCCTGCGTGCTTTCGTGCGGGAAAAGCGCTTCTGGATTTACACCCGGCTGGCCGAGAAAGAGCAACTGCAAAAAGAGGTGCCACCCAAGACCTTCGTCAATGGCGAAGGGTTTCTATACCTGGGCCGCAGCTATCGCCTCAAGCTGGTGGACGGGCAAGCCGAGCCGATCAAGCTATTCAACGGCCGCTTTTGCCTGCGCCGCGAGCTGGCCGACACAGGCCGCCAAACGCTGATCCGCTGGTACAGCAAGAAAGGTCAGGACTGGCTCTGGCGCAAGGTTCGGGATTACGCCGCTCGCATGGAAGTCATACCGGCGGGGGTGAAGGTACAAGACCTTGGCTACCGCTGGGGTTCTTGCGGCAAGGACGGCTGGCTGTACTTCCATTGGAAGGCGATTTTATTGCCGGCCCGCATCGCCGAATATGTGGTGGTGCACGAGCTGGCTCACCTCCACGAACCGCATCACACCCCCGAATTCTGGCGGCGCGTCGAGCGTGCGCTCGCCGACTTCGAGCACCGCAAACGCTGGCTGGCGGAACATGGCATGGAGGTGGAGGGGCTCTGATGCCTCTTGCGCCAGCTTTTTTGGCAACAAGTGTTGGAGTTGCTGCATCAAGGGCACAATGGACGATTGCCGGACGCTTGTTATGCGGTGTTGGCAACGATACATACTGAGGTGGCGTCTATCAGCCTTTAAACTGAAATCGGTTACCGCCGTCGCCCTACGGGTCTTTAAATAGCTTATAACTATCAAAAACTATTATAAAATTGATTAATTCGACTTTCGGCGGTCCTGTAAAAGCAGGAGAAAAGCAGCGTGAAATGGCAATCCGGGCAATCCGGCAACCCCAGCGGGCGTAAGATCGGCTCCGGCAAGATCGACAAGCTGCGCGCGGCGCTGGCCAAGGAACTGCCCGAGGTGCTGGAGGCGCTGATCGCGCAAGCCAAAGCCGGCGACACCGGCGCCATCAAGCTGATTCTGGAACGCGCCATCCCGGTGCTACGCCCGGTGGATGCGCCCGTCAAAATCCCGGACCAGCGCGGCAAGCACTCGCTGCAAGATCGGGTTGAAGGGATTACCGATTTGATGCTCTCCGGCGAGTTACCCGCCAGCGTCGCCGCCAGCCTCCTGGACGTGCTGACCAGCCGCGCCAAGCTGACCGAACTCGCGGACCTGCAACAGCAGGTCGCGGAACTCAAGGCCGCGCAACCGCAGCAACCCAAACGATGACCGCTCTCAATCTCGCCTCGCTCAAAAAGGAAGTCGAACGGCTAGCCGGCAACGCCCGTGGCGTGCCGCCGTTCGCGTTGATTACGCGCTGTCCCGGCGACCCGCCCTTGGACGATACCGCCTTGCCGCTGGCGGCTTTCATGCTGATTTAAGACTTCGGACCCGAAGACGCCGAGGATGAGGAATACCGATGAGCCTTTCGACGCGGCGGTTGCTGCGAAAGTTGGAACGACTCGAAGCAATGCAGCGGCAAAGCGTTGACGTTGGCGTTCAGACGATGCGGGCCGCGCGGTGCAAGGCGTGCAACAGGGTGTTGTTGGATGCCGAATCCATCGCGCGAGGCTACGGACCCGAGTGCTTCGAGCGAGCGATGATGCCGTCTCGCATCGCGGTGAACATCCCGCCCGAACTGTTCGCGAGGGTGGGCGGCGCCGAGGCGCTGCGGGAATTGGCCGCGTTGATGAATGCGGCAGCCGGTTCGCAAATCGTGTTCGTCGCCGCAGCGCCCACACCTCGATCCTTCGCGCTGCCCGACCAAGGATGGCGGATTCCAATGGATCCTGCGGTGCAAACGGCGTTGGCAACGGTACGACCGGCGCTACGCACTCCTGGCCTACGCCGACCCGGCCGGAAGTGGGAGCGGACTCGCAGCAATCATACCGCCAGCGCTGCCCGGCGTCTTGAATCCGCGAGTCAACCCAACACCCTCATACCGCAACGGACGGCAGTGGACAACGGTGGATTCCAGACAAGTTCTAGACAATGGCGTGGGTTCACGCCGTAAGTGCTTGATAAGATGGCGCTCCCTAGGGGTTTCGAACCCCTGTTCCCGCCGTGAGAGGGCGGTGTCCTGGGCCACTAGACGAAGGGAGCGGAATGGCTGGCGTCTTGAAAGTAAAATAGTATTATATCCCTGCTTCCGCTGCATACAAGAGTTGGCGAACGCGCCTTGGAATCCAGAAGCTCACATCCCCCACCCGTCATCATCCCCCGTCCCGAGCACAACATCTCGCGGGCCAATATCAGTGCCAACGCTCTCAAAGTCCTGTACCGGCTGCGCGAGGCCGGTTATAGGGCCTGCCTGGTAGGCGGCGGGGTGCGGGATTTGTTACTGGGCCGCGAACCCAAGGACTTCGACGTCGCCACCGACGCCCGTCCCGAACAGGTCAACAAGCTGTTTCGCAACTGCCGCTTGATCGGCCGCCGCTTCCGGCTAGCCCACGTCCAGTTCGGCCAGGAGATCATCGAAGTCGCCACCTTCCGCGCCCACGGTGAAGACAGCGAGAACGGCGACGGCCGCAGTGTGGAACGAGCCGCGGACGGTCGCATCCTCAGCGACAATGTCTACGGCGGCATCGAGGACGACGCCTGGCGGCGGGATTTCACCATCAATGCCCTGTACTACGACCTCGCCAATTTCGCGGTGCTCGACTATGTGGGAGGCATGGCCGACCTTAAGGCCGGTCTGATCCGGCTGATCGGCGATCCGGCGCAACACTACCACGAAGATCCGGTGCGCCTGTTGCGGGCGGTGCGGTTCGCCGCCAAACTGGGGTTCCGGCTCGATCCGGCCACCGAAGCGCCGTTACACCGACTGGGCCCCCTGCTGGAAAAAATCCCACCGGCCCGGCTGTTCGACGAAATCCTCAAGCTGTTCATGGGCGGCTGCGCCATCCAGACCTTCGAATTGCTGCGCCATTATCGCCTGTTCGGATGGCTGTTCCCGGCGACCGAGCGCTGTTTGAACCACCAACAGCACCACTACCCGAAAACGCTGCTGGTCCGCGGCCTGGCAGCGGCCGACAGCCGGGTCGCCGAGGGTAAGGCGATCCACCCTGCGTTCCTGTTCGCCGCTCTGCTGTGGGAGCCGTTGCGGGAACAGATGAGCCACTTGGAAATGGAAGGGCTGGACGAGCACGAGGCGTTGCAGGAAGCAGCCGAGCGAGTCATCCAGGCGCAAATCCGTCACACCGCCTTGCCCCGCCGCTACAGCCTGCCAATGCGGGAAATCTGGGAGTTGCAGCAACGGCTGATGGTCACCACCGGCAAGCGCCCGCTCCGTCTGCTGGACCATCCCCGGTTCCGCGCCGGGTTCGATTTCCTGCTGCTGCGCGCCGAAACTGACGAGAAGGCGGCTGAGCTGGCCGAATGGTGGACCAGGTTGCTGGCGTTGGACGACGCCGGCCGTGCCATGGCCACCCAACCTGCGGTCAAGTCCAACAAGGGAAAACCACGGCGCCGGCGCAAATCGCGCACCGCTCGCAAGGAAGATCAGTCTGCCAGACCGGTACCCGAGGCCTGAGTCCGGGAAGCGGCCCGATGCAGCCAGAGAGGGCTTATATCGGCATTGGCTCCAATCTGGGCGACCCGGTGTCCCAGGTCCGCCGCGCGTTTCAGGAGCTTTCCGCCCTTCCCTCCTGCCGTTGCGTGGCGCAATCGCCGCTGTACCGAACCGCCCCGGTCGGTGGGCCACCCGGTCAACCGAATTACATCAACGCCGTCGCCGCCCTGGATGCCACACTTGCGCCCGATGAATTACTGGCGGAGTTGCAGGCGCTGGAAGGGGCTCAGGGTCGCGTTCGAACCGAGCGCTTGGGGCCGCGCACCCTGGATCTGGATCTACTGCTTTACGACCAGGTCATATGCGACGATCCGCGGTTGACGCTGCCGCATCCCCGCCTGCATGAACGGGCATTCGTGCTGTTTCCCTTGCACGATATCGCCCCGACCCTGACCATTCCCGGCCGGGGTTCGCTGGTCGAGTTATTGGCGCGCTGCCCGCCGCAGGCCATCACCCGTCTGGACAGCGCCGATTAACCGGGTACGATAACCACGCTAACCCGCTCGCTTCAGAACTCTTTCTCGAACCCGCCACACCCGCTCCGCCCGCCATCCGCCGGAGTGGTGCGGCTCTACCTAGAGCACGCCATGTACCAGGAACAGCCGACCCGCAAGCCGATCACGATCACCACCCTGGCGAAAATGAAACGCAACCGGGAGAAATTCGCGGTTCTGACCGCCTACGACGCCAGTTTCGCGGCGCTGCTTGAGACGACTGGCGTCGAAGTGATTCTGGTCGGCGATTCGTTGGGCATGGTCATCCAGGGCCAGCGCACCACCATACCGGTTACGATGGAAGACATGATCTATCACACCCGGCTGGTGGCGCGCGGTTGCCGCACAGCGTTGCTGATGGCCGACATGCCGTTCGCCAGCTACGCCACGGTCGAACAAGCGGTGCGCAACTCAGCCCGGTTGATGGGGGAAAGCGGCGCCCAGATGGTCAAGCTGGAGGGAGGGGCCTGGCTGGTCGAGACCGTGCGCCAGCTCAGCCGCAACGGCATTCCGGTCTGCGCCCATTTGGGGTTGTTGCCGCAGTCGGTTTACAAGCTGGGCGGCTACAAGGTGCAGGGCCGCGAGGAGGCCGCCGCCCGCCAGATCATTGACGAGGCGCTGGCCTTGCAAGAGGCCGGCGCGGACCTGGCGCTGGTGGAATGTATCCCTGCGGAGCTGGCGGTGCGGCTGACCGAAGCGTTGGAAATCCCGCTGATCGGCATCGGCGCCGGCCCGGGTTGCGATGCTCAGGTACTGGTCAGCTACGACATGCTCGGCATCACTCCCGGCCGCCGGCCGAAGTTTTCCAAAAATTTCCTGACCGGCCACGATAGTTTGCAGGCGGCGGTGGCCGCTTACGTGGCCGCTGTCAAGAGCGGCGAGTTCCCTGGCCCAGACCATTGCATCGCCTGATTTCCGAGGAGAGCGCGTCATGCGGACCGTCCACACCATCGTCGAATTGCGCGCCCAAGTCGCGGCCTGGAAACAAGCCGGGGAGCGAGTGGCCTTTGTGCCCACCATGGGCAACCTGCACCGGGGACACATCCGGCTGGTCGAGCTGGCGAGCAAACTGGCCCCGCGTACTGTCGCCAGCATCTTCGTCAATCCGATGCAGTTCGGTCCGAGCGAGGATTTCGCTGCCTATCCCCGGACCCTGGCCGAGGACTCCCGCCAGTTGGAGGCAAGCGGGCTGGACCTGTTGTTCGTGCCCAGCGTGACCGAGGTGTACTCACGCCGGCTGGACAAGATGACCCAGGTGACGGTGCCGGAACTGCAAGCGGTGCTGTGCGGCGCCATCCGGGCTGGCCATTTCAACGGCGTCACCACCGTGGTGAGCAAGCTGTTCAACATGGTGCAGCCGGATGTGGCGATGTTCGGCGAGAAGGACTGGCAACAATTGGTGATCATCCGCCGGATGGCGGCCGATCTCGATATGCCGGTCGAAATTGTCGGCGTACCAACGGTGCGGGAATCAGACGGGCTGGCGCTGAGTTCGCGTAACGGCTATCTGTCGACCGAGGATCGGGTGGTCGCGCCGAAATTGTACGCTGCCTTGAGGGCGACGGCGGAGCGGCTGAGGGCGAGGGAACGGGATTTCGCAGTGTTGGAGGCCGAGGCGAGGAAGCGACTTGAGTTGGCGGGTTTCCGGCCGGACTATTTCGAAATCCGCCGCTCCCACGACCTGCAGCGGCCCATCGAGGAGGATGCCGTCGCCGATTTGCGGATTTTCGCGGCGGCCTGGCTGGGCCGGGCGCGGTTGATCGACAACCTACCAGTCGGACCAGACTAAGTAGCTGTATAACAACGATAACCTGCTAATCAACGACCTGCCTGCTGGAGCCGGTTTACCAGCGATAACAACTGTTTATCCACGCCTTAAAACCGTCTCGCAAAACTTTGCTTGTGCCCGACCTACTGAGCTTGCACCGATAGCGAACCCAATACCGGCAGAAAACCCGTTTCTCCGGGGCCGGCGGCGTGGTCGGCGGCGATGCCCAGACCGACAGCCGCTAACAGCGTTTGATCCCGATACAGCAGGGGCAGCCTGTCCCTTTCCCAAGATGGAATGCCGGCTTCCTGCAACAGCTTTTTCAATTCCTGACTGTGATAGCGACCGACGGGTCGGAACCGTTCGCCGCCCCGGCGGAAGCGCACGATCATCGCGGCATCCGCCAGCGCCGGTTCGCGCAATCCCACGCCGATCATGCGTTGCAGCCGCAAAAGGCCCAGCCCCGGCAATTCCAGCGGTGGATATCCGTTTGGATCAGGTCGCCAGACGAAGGTTTGTCGTGCATCGTGCGGCGCCAGAGGCGGCATGGCGTACAGCGAAGCCCGGTATCGACGAACCTCGCCGCCGGGCCAGCGGATACACGGTTGCCGGTCTCGGCCAGCGGTCAGGGCATCGTGGAGGATATGCCTTAATTGCCGGCGGTCGGGCGTTGGCAAGCCGAGCTGCCGCAGCCAGTGGCGAAGCAGATTCCTCTGGCGGATTTCGCTGAGTTGCCGCAACGTCGGGATATTCAGAGCGTCGGAACGATGGGTGACGACGCAGGTGCGGTCGGCGTCCGCTTCTGCGTCCAGCCAGGCGGCGGTTTCGGCGCACCACTGGGCGGAACGGGCCAGATTGCGGCTAACGGCGGGCCAGCGTTCCCGGAGCAGCGGCAGAATGCGGTGGCGGAGATAGTTGCGGTCGAAGCGAGTATCTTCGTTGCTGGCGTCTTCAATCCAATGCAAGCGGTGCGCCTGCGCATAGGCCAGCAGCTCGGCGCGATCCACGTCCAGAACCGGCCGCAACAGCCAGCCCTGACCTAGCCGGCTGACGGTCGGCATCGCCGCCAAGCCGTGTGGACCCGCGCCGCGCAGCAGTTGCAACAGCAGGGTTTCGGCCTGATCGTCGCGGTGGTGAGCGGTCAGCAGCGCGGCGTCCGGCCTGAGTTCGGCGGCGAGAGCGGCGTAACGAGCGCGGCGGGCGGCAGCTTCGGGACTTTCGCCGGGCGCCGGGCAAGCATCAATCTTCAGCCTTCGGAACAGCACCCCCAGTTCGAGGCAGACCCCGGCGCAATGTTCGCCCCAGGCAGCAGAGGAAACTTGCAGGCCGTGATCCACGTACACCGCCGCCAGCGTCCTTTCCGGCCAGGATGCACGGTGCATTGCCAGCAGATGCAGCAGCACGTGGGAATCCAGGCCGCCGCTGAAGCCAACGATCAGCCGCCGAATGTTGGGATGGGCGGTTAGCAGGGAGTTCAGAATCGCCGGGGAAAGCGGGGTTGCAGTCATGACAGCATATCATTGTCACGGCGCTGGAGAGTCGGTCGTCCCACTAATTCGCGCCATGACATCCAGTACCAGGTCCCGTTTCTCGCGGGCGATTTGATAGAGCACCGCCCGATCCTGGAGTGCTCGTAATGCCAGGATTAAAGGTTCGAAAGGAAGTTGCTGGCGTTCGTCCAGAACAAGCAAGGCTTTCAATATCTCGTCGTGGGGTCCGGAGGTTGCCAGCGCGATGAGTTTCACCAGAGTGAATTCCTGTGAATGGTCCTGTTCGACTAAAGCATCCACCCCAACCAGAGTATACAAATTCGCCAGCTTTTCTACTTGAACGCCAAGTGTTTCCAACGGATCATTCAATTCCCTTTCCAACCTTTCAGGCCAATTCCAATTATCCCATGAATAAAATGCCTTCATGAACGCCACCAGCCAGCGCAACTTCTCCCGGCCTTCGCGGCTGTAACGCATAAGGTAATAGATGTTGTAAAAGCGCTCGGCGACTTGGTAGCGCTTTTTCTTTTCGGTGCCGCTCGCTTCCTCAATGAAACCTTCATCCACCAGCCGCTTGATCTGGGCGCTGATGTAGTTGGACGGCCTGCGTAACTCCTTTTTCAGATCATCCACTGTTACCGGGTCCCAACGGCGGGCGATAGCGTCAAACACGCGGCGACCCTCTTTGGCCAGCCCCTCAATGCGATGCTTGAAAAATGGGGTGCATTCGTCCAGCAATCGTTCCAAATCACGCCGCACGTCTCCGTCCAAGCCTTCTCGCAGGATGCGATAGCCCAGTTTCGCCAAGCGCGGATTGCCGCCGGTGAGAATGCGCAACGCCTGTACCCGCTCCGGCGCTTTCTCCAGGATTTCCGGCACGGTTGGGTCATCGTTGGCCGCCGCCAGAGCGCGAAGAACCGTTTCCAATTCTTCCAGGTTGAGCCTTTCCAGCGAAAACGTGCGGAAGAAATCGTGAAAAGGCTGGTTGACGTCGGTAATCTCGGCAAAATAGCTGGCGGCGGTGCCGACGAGCATGAGCCGCTCATCTTCCATCAACAGGGCGCGCAGTTGATGCAGCGACTCCTCGGTGTGGATGGCGGCCAAGATGTCATTCAGGTTGTCCACCAGCAGCAAGGCCCGTTTGCCCGATTCCGCCAGCAGTTCGAAAAACCGGGCTTCAGCGCGCTCCGCCAAGTTCTCGCCGGGATGATCGAGCAATTCATCAGCGGCTTGCAACGGACGGTTCAACGCCGATTCCAGATGGCGGATCGCCTCCAGCCAGAAATCCGCCAGGTCGCCGATACCGTACTGTTCCTCGTGAAAGCTGACCGGCAGCCACTCGGCGTTCAGCGTCGCATCGCCATTGACCCGGTGGCGGATCGCGCACAACAGCATGGTTTTACCCATGCCGCGCGGACCGATGACGATCAGGTGTTGCTGTGGCTTGTCCGGGGTGTTCTGGCGGACGATGTCCAGGATGCGTTCGAGCAGCCCCTTGCGGTCGATAAATTCCCGCAGCAGTTGTTCGGCGCTCAGAGTGGCCGGATTGTAAAGATTCAGGTAGGACCCACCCGCCGCGCTCATACCCGCCCTTTGCGTCGCCAGTAGTCTCGGAGCAAATTGGTGAAAAAGAAGAAGCGCCCATCCTCGGTTTCGGACAGATAACCGTCGTGCATGAGCACGTCGAGCACGTAATTGAAATCTTCCGGTTCGATGACGGGCGTTCTGGCCCGCAATTCCTGTCTCTCGACGCCATTGCTGGAATCGGCGACGAGCCTGAGCACGGCGCGCGCCGCATCGGCCAGTGGAGCCGGGAACACATCGTTCAGACGCTTCCACATGTGCTCGGCGTACTGGTTGCGTTTCCCGAAAACGACCTTGTCGTAAATCGGTTTGACGCTGGCAAGCGTTGCCGGGCGTGGGTTGGCCTCCTGCAATTCGGCGACGAACAATTGCAGAAAATACGGCCAGGCCGTACCCGCGAGCCGCAGGAATTCCCCTGCCATCTCAGCGGCGAGCGGCGCGTCCAAGCCGCAATTGTCGCAGGCCAAGCGCTGGGTCAGCGCGATGGCCTCGGCGTCTTGCAACGGCCACAATTCCTGCCGGCGCAGATCGTTGATGGCGTCGGGAAAACCCAGACGCCGCACCACGCTGTCCAAGCCAATCGAGCCGGTCAACAGAAACCGCACATTGCCGCCGAGGTTCTCCTGCCGCCAGGCGCGAAACCAGCGCAAGGCGCTTTCCGCTTCCAACTCGCCGTGCCTTTTGGCAAAAAGGTTGATCATGATCGGGAACTCATCCAGCAGGAACAACACCGCCTGGTCGAGACGGTTCAGTTCTTCCAGAAATTCGCCGGCCGAGTCGGTCCAGCCGGTTTCCGTCAGCTTGAAGAACTCCGATTCGAAACGGGAAAGAAAACCGCCGACTCTCTTCTTCGCCTCGAACCACCCCTTGTGTTTGGCCAATTCTTTCGCCATCTGGGCGATCCAGTCCTTGGGATGACTGAACCGCTCCAGGTTGATGTAGATGGCTTTCGCCCCGGACGGCGGCTGTTTGGCCACCTGCTTCAGCAGGCTGGTCTTGCCGGTACGGCGCGGCGCGAGGAACAGGACGTGTTCGGCATCCAGACCTCGCTGGAGGGCGGCGATCACATCGTCGCGCGGGAAGAAATCATCACCCATGACGGGAGCGCCAAGGATGAGTCGCATGGGATTGGTCATCGCATTCTTTTCCAATGAAGTGGCAGCGATGGCCCTATTTTAAGACAACACTTCAGTTGCGCAACAAATATTTTGCGCAACTGAAGTGTTTTTTGAAATTTGTGCTGAGAGTGGGTAATGCCGGATTTAGTGCTCAGTAATTCTTATTCCCTTCCCAACAACGTGTCTTTTCCAAGCAGAGCCGCCACGCTGCTTTGCCAGGAAGACTGGGTCGAGGTCGCCGGCTCGGTTTCCCTGAACACCCCATACGCCATCAGCCGTCGGTAGCGCTGCTCAAGCAACTCATCGACCGTCAGCAGGTCCAGTTGTCGCAACTGCTCGCATAGCGCGGCGCGCAGGGTTTCCGCCATCCACTCCAGATCGCGATGCGCGCCGCCAGGCGGTTCGGGCACGATTCCGTCAATCAGATTGAGTTTCAGCAACCGTTCCGCCGTCAATCCCATCGCCTCGGCCGCCTCGGGGGCTCGGTCGGCGCTTTTCCACAGGATTGTCGCGCAACCTTCCGGCGAGATCACCGAATAGGTGCTGTATTGCAACATCAACACCCGGTCACCCACCCCGACCGCCAATGCGCCGCCGGAACCGCCTTCGCCGATCACCGTGCAGATCACGGGTGCCCGCAGCCGGCTCATCTCGAACAGGTTGCGGGCAATCGCCTCGCTCTGGCCACGTTCCTCGGCGCCGATGCCCGGATAGGCCCCGGGCGTGTCGATGAGGGTGAGAATGGGCAGGCGAAACCGCTCGGCCAGCTTCATCAGGCGCAATGCCTTGCGGTAACCCTCGGGTCGAGGCATTCCGAAGTTGCGGAAAATCTTCTCCTTGGTGTCACGGCCTTTCTGAAGGCCGATCACCATCACCGGCCGGCCGTCCAGCCGCGCCGGCCCGCCGACGATGGCGTGATCGTCGGCGAAGGCGCGGTCGCCGTGCAGTTCCACGAACTCGGCGAATAGACGATCCACGTAATCCAGGGTGTAGGGACGCAGCGGGTGGCGGGCGATCTGGGAAATCTGCCACGGCGTCAGAGTGGCGAAGATGGAGTCGGTCAGCGCTTTGCTCTTGGCCTCCAGCCGGGCGATCTCGTCGCCGATGTTTAAATCCTGTTCGGCGCTGAGATGGCGCAACTCCTTCAGCATCGCCTCCAGTTCGGCGATGGGTTTTTCGAAATCCAGACAATTGTTCGGATTCATCAGGGGCGATTATTCCTTGTCGGGCAGCCGCACCGCCAGGTACAACGCTTCGTTCTCACGCCGCACCAGCAGCGGGATCGCCTTGCCCTTAGGCAATTCCTTGGCCAATTCGACGAACTGGTTGGCGCTCTTCACCGGCAAGTGGTTGACCTGCAATATGATGTCGTCCGGGTACAGGCCGGCGTTGGCGGCCGGACCTTCATCCAGCGTGGTGACCAGCACGCCCTGTTCCTCCGGTCCCAGGTTGCGGCGTTGTTCGTTGCTGAGATCGGCGACGGTGACGCCCAGGCGTGGGTCGCTGTGCTCGTCCATGGTGGCGACCGGCTCGGCGGCGGTTTCCAGCCGGGCGATGGTGGCCTTGATTTCCAGCGGTTCGCCGTTGCGCAGGATGGACATGGCCACGGTCTTGCCGACCGGCGTCACGCCGATCATTCGTGGCAACTGCGAGGAATCCTCGACTGGTTCGCCGCCGAAGCGCAAGATAACATCGCCCTGTTTGAAGCCGGCGCTGGCCGCGGGACTATCCGGCAGGATCTGCGCCACCAGAGCGCCGCGCGGTCGGTCGAGCTTGAAGGCCTCGGCTAAGTCGTTGTTGATCCCTTGCAACAGCACCCCCAGCCAGCCGCGGGTGACTTCGCCGGTCGCCTTCATCTGCTCGACGATCTGCATCGCCAGCTTGATGGGAATGGCGAACGACAGCCCCATGTAGCCGCCGGTGCTGCTGTAAATCTGCGAGTTGATGCCGACTACCTCGCCGCGCAGGTTGAACAGCGGGCCGCCGGAACTGCCGGGGTTGACCGCGACGTCGCTCTGGATGAACGGCACGAAGGTGCCGCTGGGCAGGTTGCGGCCCACCGCGCTGACGATGCCCTGCGTGGCGGTATGCTCCAGTCCGAAAGGCGAGCCGATGGCCAGCACCCATTCGCCAACCTCCAGCGCGTCGGAGTCGCCGATTTTCACCGCCGGCAGGTTCTCGCCCTCGATCTTGAGCAGCGCCACGTCGGTCAAGTCGTCCACGCCGATCACCTTGGCCGGCCGTTCCCGCTGGTCGCTGAGCCGGACGATGATCTTGTCTGCGTCCCGGGCGACGTGGGCGTTGGTCAGGATGTAGCCATCCGGAGAGAGAATGAAGCCCGATCCCAGTGAATTGCCTTGGCGTTCTGCAGGCAGTTCCGGTCGCTCCTGGAAGAAGCGCCGGAAGAACTCCAGATAGGGATTCTCGGCGCCGGGCAGTTCTGGCAGGCCGGGGGCGCGGGTCGCGGTCTTGCGGCTGGGCGCCTGGGTGGAGCTGATGTTGACGACGGTTGGCTCGTATTGCTTGACCAGATTGCGGAAATCCGGCAAAGGCTGGGAGTCGGCGGGGTGGGCCGGCGCTGCGATTATCCCGCTCTGCGGCAGCAGGAGCGCGAGCAGTAGGAACAGAGAGTGGCGGTGGAGGCTCATGAGAGCGGTGATCTCCTGGAATGAGGATACGTATTATGATACGTAGCGCCGGCAGAGGTGGTGAACGCCGCTAAGGACAGGGAAGGGGAAAAACCGCCGAGCGGTGGATGATCCCGTTCGGTTGTCCGGCGACGGAGCGATGCGCGCAGTATAAAATAATTGTCAAGGCTCGGATCAAAATGGGCGGGCGGCAATAGCGGGGGATCCAACCCTTCACCGGGTCGGATCGGACAGCGCCATCGGACGTTGATGGATGGCGTATGCATCACACCAAGAGGCAAGGCATGGGACAGAATTCGCAACCGGTCGTCGTGGTCGATCAGGACAAGGCCACTCAGTATCTCTACGAACTGGCGCTCAAGCTGCTGGAATTGCAAGGATCGGACATCTTCATCACCGCCGGCAGTCCGCCAGCGTTCAAGGTCAACCAGGAGATTCACCGGGTCAGCGGCCAGAAACTGGCGCCGCAACAGACAAGCCTGCTGGTCCGTTCAATCATGAACGACCGGCAGTCAAGGGACTTCGACCAGCATCGGGAGGTCAGCTTTTCCCTGAATTTCCCCGATCTCGCCCGCTTCCGGGTCAGCGCCTTTACCCAGCGCGGCAGCGCCGGCATGGTGCTGCGGCTGATCCAGCAGCGGATCCCAACCCTCGATGAACTCAATCTGCCGCCGATTCTCAAGGACATCGTCTTGCACAAGCGCGGCCTGGTGATTTTCGTGGGCGGCACCGGTTGCGGCAAAACCACCTCGCTGGCGGGGATGGTGGATTATCGCAATAGCCAGTGTCGGGAGCACATCGTGACTATTGAAGATCCCATCGAATTTTTCCATCGCCACAAACAATCCCTGGTGGACCAGCGCGAAGTCGGCGTTGATACCGAATCCTACGAGGTGGCGTTGAAAAACACCTTGCGGCAAGCGCCCAACGTGATTTTGATCGGCGAGGTCCGGGATCGGGAAACCATGCAATATGCGATCAATTTCGCCGAGACCGGCCATTTGTGCCTGACCACCCTGCACGCCAACAACACCGATCAGGCATTCGACCGCATCGTCAATTTCTTCCCGGAGGAAAAGCGAGCGCAGGTGTTGATGGACCTGTCGTTCAACATGAGGGCGTTCATCTCGCAGCGACTGCTGCCGCGCGAGGATGAGCCGGGATTGATTCCAGCGGTGGAAATCCTGCTCAACACGCCCCTGATGGCGGAGCTGATCTTTCAGGGGCGGATTAAGGAGATCAAAAGCATCATGGCCCGTTCCGGCGAACAGGGCATTGTCACCTTCGACGATGCCCTGTTCAAGCTGTACGAAGCCGGCCGGATCGGCTACGAGACCGCGATCCGCCACGCCGATTCCGCCAACAACCTGCGGTTGCGGATCAAGCTGGAGAGCCAGCGGCCGCTGCCCCGGGCAGCCGGCGAGAGTCATTTGCAAATCCAGGAGACCACAAGGAGAGGATAAGACCCTGACCGGTCGCCGTTTGGTTAGCGCCGCACCGAGAGGCGAAAGCGTTGACCACCCTGGCGGAGAATCGCGCCGTCGCGGGTGACGGTTTCCAGCACCGGTCCCTCGCCCAGCCGTTCGCCTTCCCGATAACGCCGGCCGTTGATGACCACGAAGCGCTTGTCCGGATCGGCGCTGTGGATGTGAATGTCGAGATTCAGGGTGGGAATTCCGCGCCTGGCGCTGGTGGACAGCGTTTCCAGGGAGGGAACCGGCTCTGGTGCGGGCGCGATGGTCACGGAGCCGGGGACCACGGGCAGCCGGGCCGGTACTTCCGCCGTTCCCGCCGTTCCCGGCTGGCCGGCGGGGCGGTCGGGCGCGGGGGTTCGGGGGCGGGGGCTGACGCGGAAGGCAAGGAACTGACAGCGGCCGTGGCGGATGGAGCGGACGCCGCCGGCGACGCTGGCGCCAGGGGCGCGGGCGGTGCGGTAACGGCGGGTGGTGGAGCCGCCGGCTCGGGTCGGGTCAGAAAAAAAACCAGCAGCGCGGTATTTAGCCCCAAGCCCAGCCCAGCACCCAGCCACGGACCCCGCCGGCGCCGGCGGGGTTCGGCCGAGAGCGGCGGGACCGTCAGGCTCGGCGGCTGGCCGAGATGGCGCTCACGTTCCGCCTTGCGCAGGGCGTCGAGAATGTAGGACATCTAATGCTTCCTCTCGGGTGGTCGCAACACCGGGGCGTCCGGTTCCGGCGCGAGGTTGCTTAGCAACGCCAGGGTGCGCTCTCCCGCCAGCCCGTCCGGTTGCAGACCGTGATCCTGCTGAAACGCGCGCAATTGCCTGCTCAGATTGGCGTCGAAGAGTGCGGACAGAGGTTCGGGGGAGGTTTGACCTGTTGCTTGGGCCAGCCGCTGGCGCAGCCAGAGCACTTCTTCTCCGGTTGCGCCGGGGCCGAGTACGGGCTGCTTGATCGGTGATCGCCACAGCAGCAAATAATCCCGAGTCCACAGTGCCGTCAGTTGGGTTAGCGGCACGTCAATCATCTCGCCAGCGATCTCCAGCGTCGCGTTGTCCTTGGTCAGCACCCTCAGTAAGACCTGTCCAGAGTGACCGCTCGGTGTGGTCAACCGCAGCAGGGCGGGGTGATCGTAGCGGCGCAATAGATCCCAGTCGCCGCGTCCGGTCAGGCAGCGTAGCTGGTAAACCTTGACTTGCTCGCAGAACGGCCCTTTACCCCCCAGTGGTTGCTTGACGCCCCAGACTGCCAGCAGTCGATCGTTGGCGTTGTCGGCGGCGACCTTGCGCAACCATGCGGCCACATCGAGTGAATTGGTGCTGGCGGTCTGCGCTGGCGCAACGGATGCCGGGGTCGAAATGGTCCCCCTGGATGGACTTGGATCAGAGGATAAGATGGGTGAAGAGGGGACGGTTGAGGCGACGGTTGGCGTCGGGTTCGTGTGCGGAAGCCACAGACCGATGCCGATCAAGGCCAGTCCGGCGAGTCCGACGCCCAGCGCCAGCCAGGGTCGCCAAACCCACCTCCCCGCGCTCTCCCGCAGGACCTCGCGCGCCGCCGCGCGAGCCAGGCTGGCGCTCACCTGTCTTGCGCCCTGGCCGTAAGCACCGAGCAGGGCGCGATCGCAAATGATGTTGATCAACCGGGGGATGCCGACGGAATAGCGGTAGACCACCCGTCGCGCGCCGTTGCTGAACACCTCCTCGCTTCCGCCAGCGACCCGCAGCCGGTGGCCGATGTAGGCGGCGGTTTCCCTCCGATCCAGCGGCGGCAGGTGATAGCGGGCGGTGATGCGCTGGGTTAGTTGCCGCAAATCCGGCCGCGCCAGCAGCGCCCGCAGCTCCGGCTGGCCGACCAGGATGATCCGCAACAGCTTGTGCTTGGCGGTCTCCAGATTGGTCAGCAGCCGGATCTGTTCCAGCACCTCGAGGCTCAGGTTCTGCGCCTCATCCAGGATCAGCACCGTGCGCCTGCCGGCGACGTGGGTTTGCAACAGGTGGGCGTTGAGCGTGTCCAGGAGAGGCTTGAGGGTAGGGCGGTCGCCCGGGTAGCTTGCGCCGAGTTCGTCGCAAACAGTGGCCAGGAGTTCCTCGACCGTCAGTCGTGGGTTGAGGCACAGGGCGACGTCCACGTTCTCCAGTCCTTGCTCCAGCAGGGTGCGGACCAGGGTGGTCTTGCCGGCGCCGACCTCACCGGTCAGTTGCACGAAACCACCGTTCTCACCGACGCCGTACAGCAGGTGCGCCAGCGCTTCCTGGTGATGGCGGCTGAGATAAACGTAGGCCGGATCGGGGGTGATGGCGAACGGCGGCTCGCGCAGCCCGAAGTGCGCCGCATACATCGGCTACACCTCGCCGTAATGCGCGCTGGCGCCGATCCAGCGCCGGATCAGTGGTTCGACGAGCTCCGGATTCTCGCGCAGTAGCCGGTCGGCGGCGTAGCGGGCGGCGTTCAGCAGATCCTGATCGCGCAGAAGATCGGCGATCCGCAAAGTCTGTTCGCCGGTCTGACGGGTGCCGAGCACCTCGCCGGGGCCCCGCAGTTCCAGGTCGAGGCGGGCGATCTCGAACCCGTCGTAGTTCTCCCGCAGCGCCGCCAGCCGAGTATGCGCGACTTGAGAAAGGGGCGGCCGGTACAGCAACACGCAACTGCTCTGATCCGCGCCACGCCCGACCCGCCCCCGCAACTGGTGCAATTGCGCCAGTCCCAGCCGCTCGGCGTTCTCGATGATCATCAGGCTAGCGTTGGCGACGTCCACCCCGACCTCGATTACGGTGGTGGCGACCAGCAGATCGAGATCGCCGGCCTGGAAAGCGGCCATTGCCGCTTCCCGGGCGGCGGATGGCAACCGACCGTGCGCCAGGCCGACCCGCAATTCCGGGAGGATTTCGGTCAAGCGTTCGGCGGTGGCCGCCGCCGCCTGGCATTGCAGCGCCTCGGACTCCTCGATCAACGGACAGACCCAGTAGGCTTGGCGGCCACTCCGGCAGGCCCGCCAAATCCGTTCGATCACTTCATCGCGGCGGTGGTCGGGTACCACCACGGTTTTGACCGGCTGACGGCCCGGCGGTAGTTCGTCGATGATCGAGGTGTCGAGATCGGCGTAAGCGCTCATCGCTAGGGTGCGGGGGATCGGGGTGGCGGTCATGATGAGCTGGTGCGGGCAATGGCCCCTCTGCCGCCCCTTCTCGCGCAGTGCCAGACGCTGGTGGACGCCGAAGCGATGTTGCTCGTCCACGATGGCCAGCGCCAGTTCGGCGAAGGCGACGGTCTCCTGAAACAGGGCGTGGGTGCCGACCACCAGGTGGATTTCGCCGGCGGCCAGCCGATCCAGCATGGTCCGCCGCGCCCGCCCAGTGAGCCGGCTGGTCAGCCAGGCCAATTCGATGCCCAGCGGTTCCAGCCAGGCGTGGAAATTGCGGTAATGCTGTTCGGCCAGCAACTCGGTGGGGGCCATGAGCGCCGCTTGCGCGCCGGTTTCCACCGCCCGCAGCGCGGCTGCGGCCGCCACCACGGTTTTGCCGGACCCGACATCGCCCTGCAACAGTCGCAGCATCGGCCGGGGCTGGGCCAGATCGGCGTCGATTTCTTCCAATACCCGCCGCTGGGCTTGGGTAAGCGCGAAGGGCAATCGTTCCAGAAACCGCTGGCTCAGTCCGCCGTGACCGGTCAGCGGTGGCGCGGCTTGACGTTTCACCCGCTGGCGCAGCCGCCGTAGGCTGAGCTGATGGGACAGCAGTTCCTCGAACGCCAGCCGGCGCCGGGCCGGATGTCGGCCGCTATCCAGTTCGGCCAGCGAAACATCCGCCGGGGGCTGGTGCAGCAACCGCACCGCTTCGCCGACCGACATCAACTTCAGTTGCGTCAGCAGCGCCGGCGGCAACAGTTCCGGCAGCAGCCCCCCCGCATCCAATTGATTCAACGCCTGTTCGGCCAAGCCGCGGAGGGTGAATTGTTGCAGGCCGGCAGTAGTCGGATACACCGGTGTCAGCCGATCAGTTACCGGCGGCGCGTCCGAATCGAGCCGGCGGCATTCGGGGTGGATCATTTCCAGGCCGGCATAGCCCGACCGCACCTCCCCGAAACAGCGCAGCCGCACGCCGGGTTGACCAAACAGTTGTTCCTGGGCGGGGCTGAAGTGGAAAAAGCGGAGCGTTAGGGAGCCGGCGCCATCGCGCAGGCGGCAAAGCAGGAAGCGTCGACCGCGCGCCGTCACTTCGGCGCCGATGATTTCGGCCTCGATCTGCGCTTCATCGCCGAGGCGCAGTTGGCTGATGGGCGTGATGCGGGTGCGATCCTGATAGCGGAGCGGTAGGTGCAGCAGCACGTCTTCGGCGGTGCGGATGTCCAGCCGCCGGAGCCGGTCCGCCAGCTTGGGTCCTACGCCCTTCAGGGCGGTGACCGGGAGTTGTTCTGGTGGCAATGGCCGCGCCAAGTCCTGCATGGCCGCGCCGTTCACCGTTCACCGTTCACTGTGCACCGCCCCCAGGTCGCGCCATGTCAGCCATGGTCGCATCCTCAGTTCTCCAACGCCAGCACCGCATCCATTTCGACTTGGGCGTCGCGTGGCAGGCTGGCGACGCCGATAGTGGTTCGAGCTGGATAAGGTTTCGGGAAGTATTCCGCCATGATTTGGTTGACCAACGCGAATTGGCTGAGATCGGTCAGGAACACCGTGAGCTTGACCGTATCGGAGAGGCTGCCACCAGCGGCGCGGGCCACCGCCGCCAGGTTGTCGAACACCCGGCGAATCTGCGCCTCCATGTCGCCTGTCACCAGTTGCATCGTGGTCGGATCAAGCGGAGTCTGGCCGGATAGATAAACCGTGTTGCCTACCTTGACCGCTTGAGAATAGGTGCCGATAGCGGTGGGGGCCTGGTCGGTGTGGATGATTTCACGCGGCATGATCGAATGCTCCTGACGAACTCCCCGAGGGATCGGGGGGCGGGTTGAAAACGGTTGTGTGGGAGCCAGCTTGTTCGTGCAATCCCGGCCAGGGCCGCTAGCTCTTACAGGGTGGCAGGGGATCAACCGCGCCGGGCCAGTTTCAACGCTTCGGGCAGGAGGCGCAACTGGCGCATCACCCGGGCCAGATGGGCACGGTCGCGGACGTTGAGCAACAAATGCACGGTGGTGGTGGCGCCGTCCCGTTCGGATGTATTGATGGTTTCAATATTGGAGTCGGAGGCGGCAATGGCGGCGGCGATGGTGGCAAGAACCCCGCGCCGGTTGACCACGTCTAGGCGTAGTTCGGCGCTGAAGTCGGTGCTCACCTGCGACTCCCACTCCACCTCGATCCAATTCTCGGGATTCTTTTTGTAGCTGGCAACGTTTTTGCAACTGTCGCGATGGATGACGATGCCACGCCCGGTGTTGAGGTAGCCGACGATGGCGTCGCCTGGCAGAGGCCGGCAGCATTTGCCGAAGCTGACCACCGTGCCCTCGGCGCCCTTGATCAACAGAGGTTGGGCGCTGGCGTCCGGCGAGTCGATCTCATCCTCGTCCTCATCCGGCAACAGCCGCTTGGCGATTAACGCCGCGACCCGGTTGCCTAGACCGATGTCGGCCAGCAGATCTTCAGAATCGGCCAGATTGAACTCCCGCGCCAGCGCCTTGATCCGACCGGCGGGTAGTTCTCCCAAGCCGCCGATCCGGCCGGCTAGAGCCTTCTCCAGCAACCGTTTGCCGAGCAGAATCGCCTCCCCACGCTGCAAGTGTTTGAGGTAGTGGCGGATGCTGGAGCGGGCCTTGGCGGTGACCACAAAGTTGAGCCAGGCTGGGTTGGGCCGGGCGGTGGGGGTGATGATGACCTCGACGGTCTGGCCGGTGACCAGTGGAGTGCGCAGCGGCGCCAGCCGGCGGTCGATCTTGGCACCCACGCAGGTGTTGCCGACGTCGGAGTGAATGGCGTAGGCGAAATCAACCGCGGTGGCGCCGCGCGGCAGTTGGATGATCTCGCCGCGCGGGGTGAACACGTAGACCTCGTCGGGAAACAGGTCCACCTTGACGCTTTCCAGGAATTCCACCGGATTGCCGGCGCGGCGTTGCATGTCCAGCAGTTTCCGCAACCATTCGCGCGCCCGTTGATGGGCGTGGCTGCCTTGGCCGTCGCTGGTGGACTTATAGCGCCAGTGGGCGGCGACGCCGACCTCGGCCATGACGTGCATTTCCTCGGTGCGGATCTGCGCCTCGATCGGCAAGCCGTTGGGCCCGAATAGCACGGTGTGCAGCGACTGGTAGCCGTTGGCCTTGGGAATGGCGATATAGTCCTTGAAACGGCCCATAATCGGCTTGTACAGGCTGTGCATCACCCCCAGCGCCCGGTAACAGGTATCCACCGTGTCCACGATGACCCGCACCGCGTAGACATCGTGGACTTCCTTGAACGACAGGTGTTTCAGGCGCATTTTCTGGTAAATGCCCCATAAGTGTTTGCCGCGGCCCACGACTCGGCCATTGATGCCCTCGTCCAGTAGCCGGTCCTGGATGCGGCTTTCCAGTTGACTGACGATCTCGTGGCGGTTGCCGCTCAGCTTGCGCACCGCGTCCTGCAACACCCGGTAACGTAGCGGGTAAAGATGGCTAAACCCAAGATTTTCCAGTTCCTGGCGCAGGTGGTTCATGCCCAGCCGGCCGGCGATGGGAGCGTAGATTTCCAGGGTTTCGCGGGCGATGCGGCGGCGCGATTCCGGGCGCATGGCGCCGAGGGTGCGCATGTTGTGCAAACGATCGGCCAACTTGATCATGATCACCCGCAGATCCTTGGCCATGGCCAGGAACATCTTGCGGAAGTTTTCTGCCTGCGCCTCCAGCTTGGAGTTGAATTGGATCTGGGTCAGTTTGCTGACGCCATCCACCAGCTCGGCGACTTCAGGCCCGAATTGGGCGCCAATCTGATCCTTGTTGTAGAGGGTGTCTTCGATGACGTCGTGCAGCAGGGCGGCTTGCAGGGTTTCGTGGTCGAAGCGGACGTTGGCGAGGATGCGGGCTACCGCCAGCGGATGGAAGATGTACGGCTCGCCGCTTTTGCGGTAGATGCCGGCGTGGGCCTCGGCGGCGAAATGGCAGGCTTCGCGCAGTTGCCTAACCTGTTCCGGTTCAAGGTATTCGCTGGTGATGGCGCATAGGTCGTCGATGCGCAAACGCAAGTCGTCCAGCCATTCGTCGTCCACGGCCAGTTTGCGGCTTTGCTCGACCTCGGGTTGGATTTCCCGCAACGGGGCGCCCATCACGACGAAGGCTCTCCTATGGGTGGACCGGCGCGGTCACTCCGAATCTGGCGTGGGTTCATCGAGTTCGGCGGGCGCCAGTTCGGGTTCTGGAACGGACGTGGGCGGGCTGGAGCGGTCCCGTTCTTCCTTGATCAGGGCATCGAGCTTGCCCTCGGCCAGTTCACGCAGCGCTACGACGGTGGGCTTGTCGTTTTCCCAGGGAACCATCGCTTCTTTGCCGAGCGCGAGATCGCGGGCGCGGCGCGCGGCGATCAGCACCAGTTCGAAACGGTTATCCACCCGGTCGAGGCAGTCTTCAACGGTAATTCTGGCCATTCGGGGATTGCTCCAGACGTGGTATTGCCGATTTGCAATTGATCAGTTTAATGAAAAACAAGCGGTTAAGACAAGAGTGCTCGGATCAGTTCCGGATGGCGCTCCAGTTGCGCCCCCCGCAGCAGGCGCGGGGCGATGAGAATTGCTCGCAGTTCGGTCAGCGCCATCGAGAACTCGTCGTTGATCACCAGATAATCGAACTCCGCATAGTGCGACAATTCGTCAAGTGCCGCCTCCATGCGCCCGGCGATCACTTCAGGGCTATCCTGACCGCGCCCTGCAAGCCGTTGCCGCAGAGCATTGCGGGAGGGCGGCAGGATAAAAATGCTCGGACAGCATGGCATCTGTTCGCGCACCTGCCGGGCCCCCTGCCAGTCAATTTCAAGAATCACGTCCCGACCAGCCTGTAATATTGACAACACCCCGGCGCGACTGGTGCCGTAGTGATTGCCGAACACTTGGGCGTGCTCCAGAAACGCGCCGGCGGCGATCATGGCCTCGAACGTGGCAAGTGGGACGAAATGATAGTGGACGCCGTCCTGTTCTCCGGGTCGGGGCGGGCGGGTGGTGTGGGAGACGGAGGCGACCACCCCGGGCGTGGTCTCCACCAGGCTTTTGACCAGGCTGGTCTTTCCAGCTCCGGACGGGGCGGCGACGATGTACAGTGTTCCGGTAGCCATGGGCTGGATCTGATTCAACATTGATAGGAGCCTTTTGCAAAATATTGGTGCTGCATCATTAAAAGGGAGATTTCACCTGATTTCAGGCTATAAAAGCAGATCAGCCAGGGGTTTTCTAACTTTAACTGCTTGTAAAGCTAAAATAATCGGCTTAAGGGCTCATGTTAGGCATACCTCACCGACGACCCGGATTTAGACCGGCTGTCCTCTTGTCGAACAACCATTTTAGCCATCGAACGACTAATTGACCGGGCACAATAACTGCTCGGCCTGGATCATAAAATTCTATACATCAGATGCGCATATATAGCTTTCCTATACTGGTTGTGGAATTTCTAAATACCATCCACATTTTCCAAAGTTGAAAACCTTTCTATTAAGAAAAAAGGGGTGGGCGGTTAGCTCCTCCTGCCCTACATCTTGTGTAGCCGCCAATCGTAACCATGGATGAGATTTTTCTCGGGCACCTGGTCTGTCATGGCGATTTGTTCAAGTAAACGGCGAAAGACGAGTCCCCGGCTGCGAGAGGTACGGCGATTAAAGCGGAAGGTGAATTCTTCCAGATAGGACTGTAAGTGCTCATCCGATACCGAGCCTTGGTGGGTCCCCAGAATCCAGCGCTTCTGCAGACTGGCAATGCGGTGACCTCCTGGCATAGCGACATGTGCCGGATCGCCTGAGGAATTCATGATGGTACGCTCATGGACATAGCCACTCTGGGCTAACCGGTTGTAACCGGTCCAGCCATCCGTACGGACGATGGATCCCGGAGCCACCGTATCGCAAACGAAAGGACGCAGACTGGCGTCAGACGCATCGGCGACCTGGCGCATCCTGACACGACCGAAACCCTTGGGCTGTTTGATTTTTAAGCTGATAAGAACAATAGCTTTTTTCGCACCACGACCCCGTTTGCCATCATGCTTGACACCCCCGATCAGCGCCTCATCCACTTCGACGGTACCCGACAGGGGAGCGCGTTCAGCGCGCACCATCGCGACCCGAAACCGTTGCAAAATGGTCCAGGCCACGCGATACCGAGTGCCCAGGGTCCGTTCGAGGCTCTTGGCAGAAAAACCGGGTTCTTTGGGAATCTCTGGGCATTAATTGTATTTAAAAACATCCCACCCCCTTCCGGAAAAACTATCCGAACTGATTGGCTATATAGAAAAGCCTCAATCGGAGATCATTGACTATCAGCGTCGTCAGCAATCAGGCAAAATCATTGGCAGTGGTCGAATAGAAAAATGCTGCGATCAAGTGATTGGCCATCGCCAGAAAAAAAAGGGGATGAGCTGGAGCAAAATAGGAAGTGGAAGTTTGGGTATTTTGAAAGTAGCAGAACTGAATAATCAGTGGCGGGAACTCTGATTTTCCAACGAGGCCGCCAATGATCCAGACCTTAATGACATTCATCCGGTCTTGGCCCTGGCTAGTTGATCTGAATTTTATCACTGGAAAATTTACAGCAAGAAATCGGATAGTCCGCAACGCAATCCATCCCCCCGCACATCGGTGGGTGGCTGTTTATCAGACGAATCGTTGCCGACCCTCAGGGCGCTGCCAATCCCCCGGTGCTGAAGCTCCGGCCCCAGCTAGAGTTTGTCCAGCGGGTTGTGCCCGTCGCGCCGAGCGACGGCAACCCGTCCCGCGCGCGAGCCGCCGCCTATCACCGAATGCATCGTCGGGTCGAGTGATTCGTCCGATCGGCGGCGTCGATCTGCGTCATCCCAGCGTCCCCGGGTTTGCTCGACGGATCCGCGCAGCGCGGCCCGCGCATCCGAAGGCCGCGTCGTGGGGCGAGCTCGGGAACAGTTCCAGCGCCCGCAGTACGTGACGGCGCGATCACAACGTGAACGTCATCCCCGACAACAACGCGCCCGGCACTCGGCTCGTCTGCACCGAGCGCTGCTCGTACGTACTGTTGTTCAGAATCCACTCCGGTTCGTCGGTCAGCGCTTCGAGGTTCGCGCCGAGCAGGCGGAACAGGGTGTCGTCCCAGCGCATGACGTTCGCTGGGGCCACGATCTGGCCGCGCTCGACCCAGAAGGTCGCAAAGCGGGTGAGCCCGGTGATGCGGCCGTTGGCGCGGTCGGAGAAGTTCAAGTAGTGTAAGTGGCCGATGGCGATGCCGGTATCGAGCGCCGCCAGCGCGTCGGCCGCGCGCAGCGTGCCGCCGGCGAGCGCCATCGATTCCAGCCCTTCGTCGTCGGCGGCGCCGTTGGCGGGCAGGCCGTATTCCCGGGCCGTGCGCGGGCACACCATGCTGCCGGCGTGTCGGCCTGCGCGCACGATGGGCACGCGGGCGGGCTTGGTGAAGCCGCCGGCGTCGAAGGCGGGCGCCAGTCCGCCGGCGGTGTCCTCATCCAGCGTCACCAGCGGCGACAAGGCCGCTTCTCCCTCCACCAGCCGCTGCAGGCAACTGTTGCGGGTGCGCTGCGCCTTGGCCGAGACGCCGTCCCAGCTCAGCATCCCCAGCAGCGCGTCGAGCGCCGCGGGCGCCAGGTACGCGCGGTATTGGCCGGGTTCGAGGGTGCGCACCGGCCGCGCCAGGTCGCGCAACTGCGCGCGCGCGGCGTCGATGCGGCGCGCGAGTTCCGCGCGATCGAAGGTCGCGCCGGCCCAACGGACCTTCACCGCCTGGTCCGCCGCGCGATACAGCGACCCGTCGAACAGGAACGCGTCGACCGCGTGCCAGTGTCGCGCGCCGATCGAACTGGCAAAACCGCGCTGGATCGGGCCGCTGGACAGGAGGCCGACCAGGTCGAGGCCCGCGGCGGCCCGGGTGACGGCCTCGATGGCCTCGGCGCCCGCGGGCAACGCGCCCGCCACTTCGCGATCGGACGTGGTGGCCTCGGTCGAATACAGCAGGTACGGGTCTTCGGGCAGCGACGGCAGGTCGGCGCGCATCGCCGCGACCGCCGCAGTCACCGCGGCGCGGTCTTCGGCGACCGCGCCGGACAGCGTGAGGTGGCAATGGTCGCGGCGCGCGCCCTCGATCAGCGACAGCCCCAGCCGCGCCTGCCGCACCGTCATCGGCTGGCGCACGCGCGCGTGGTTGAAGCGAATGAAGTCCGAGACCTCGCCGGCGAAGGTGGCGAGCAGCACTTCGTTGCCGCGCAACCGCGCGAACGCGTGTTCGGCCAGCGAGAAGAAGAGATCCTGCATGGGCTACCGCTCCGCGCCGAACACGGCGATGCCGGCGAACCGGCACGCCGGGCTGGCATGGCCGACGCGGATCAGCTGGTTCGGCTCGCCCTTGCCGCAATACGGCGTGCCCAGCACGGCGACCGTCGACGCATCGCCCACCATCGCCAGCGACCGCCAGAACGTGCGACTGAGGCCGCGGTAGTTGGGGTCGCGCACCACTTCGGCCAGCGCGCCCTGGCGGATCATCTGCCCCCACTCGCAGCCGAACTGGAACTTGTTGCGCGAATCGTCGATCGACCACGAGCGGTTGGTCTTCATCAGCACGCCGAGTTCGGTCGCCGCGATCATCTGGTCGAGCGTGGCCGTGCCCGGCTCCAGGTTCAGGTTGCTCATGCGGTCGATCGGCGGGCGGTTCCAACTGCCCGCGCGCGTCGTGGCCACCCCGTCGAGGTCGGCGCGCCAGGCGCGGGCGCGTCGCACGGAACTGGCGCCGCCCAGCGGTCGCAACAGGATGCCGGCGCGGATCAGGAACTGGCGCTCCGCGCGGCTGCCTTCGTCGTCGAACGCGAAGCTGGCGAATTCCTCGGCGCGCGTCGGGTCGTACGTCACGTTCAGCAGCGGCGAGCCGTACCGGTAGATACCGAACAGGTCGAGCGTGACGAAACTCGTGCCCGCATAGTTGCGCTCGTCGCCCAGGATGCGGTCGAGCTCCAGCGGGTGGCCGATCGATTCGTGGATCTGCAGCATCATCTGGTCGGGCATCAGCACCACGTCGAACTGGCCGCTCGGGCAATTGGGCGCGGCCACCAACTGCAGCGCTTCTTCGGCGGTGGTGCGGCCGCTGCCGATGAAGCCGGCGCGTTCGAGGATTTCCAGGCCACCCTGCTGGCAGTAACCGTTGTAGCGACCGCCCCAGCTGCGGGTCTGCGTCACGCCGTCGCGAAACGCGGTGACGTGCAGCGCGGGAATCGTGTAGTCGTAGCGGCCGGCGCCGATCCCGCCGGCGGCGGAAACCAGCAGCGTTTCGGCGTGCGCCGTCCACAGCGAGGCTTCCCAGTCGACGAGGTCGCCGTTGGCGTCGACCGCCTTGGCCTGGGTCGACTCCTGCATCAGCAGCGCGAGGCGGTCGGCTTTGGAGAGCGCGAGCGGCCGCACGGTGGGCGACGCGTAGCTTCCGTCCGGGTTGCCCAGCGCGGGCGGCGTACCGTCGAACACGCTGCGGCCCCGCGCCAGTCTCGCCCAGTCGCGCGCGCGAGTCAGCGCCTCGCGCAGCCCCGCGTCGGACCAATCGCTGGTGGCGGCGTACCCGATGCCATCGCCGTCGATGACGGTCAGCATCGCCCCGCGGTCCACCGAGGTCGAGGGGGGCAGCGCCACGTCCTGCCGCACGCAGACGCGCTCGGACGTTTCTTCGACCACGCGCAACGCGACGTGATCGGCCGCCGGCGCCAGTCGGCGAAAACGGGCGGCCAGGGATTCGGGATCGAAGGGCATCGAGGTCTTCCGTTGTGTGCACAGGGCCGCGATGATCGGAGAAAGGGGTCTGCTCGGGATACGGGTAATCATTATATCACTTCAGAGCGTCTTATATCACTTCAGAGCGTCACCGGGCTGTGGCGGATACGTTTGTCAATTTTTCCTACCACCTCACGCCCGATCTTGGCCTATAATGACTTCCACGACCGGATCGGCTTCAGCGGGCTGGTGCTCGAAAGCGGCGATGCCGTGGAGCAGATCAAACAGGTCAAGTACAGGGACTGGGTGGCCAGCGCGATCATGCCGCACAACGTAGCCAACCTGACCGAGCCGCTGTCCGACATGGCCGCTTTAGGTTGGTCGCTGACCAAGGAATGGGGCGGTCGGCCCAGCACCGTTGGCGCCGAAACCGCTCGGGATTCTGTCCTGACGAGGCGCTTCGCTGAGGCTACTACTTTTTGCACGCATCCTGAACAGACCCAAATAAATGTCAACATAGCCTAAATTTTTTGGCTTTCCCGCCGCTAAAAGCCATAAATCTTCAGGGGAGAAAACCTGTGGTGAATACCCAAGCAGCTCCAGCAAAACAATGCGTTCTCTATCTGGCGGTTGCCGCCGTGCTGAGCACCCTTCCCATCGGATCGATCGCCCTTGCGCAGACCGAAGACATGGTCGAACTCGAACCGCTGGAGGTGACGGGCACCCGAATCAAGCGCACCGAAATCGAAGGTTCGTCTCCCCTGGTCGTGCTGGATCGAAAATATATCGAGGAGTCGGGTGCAACCACCCTGAATCAACTCTTCAAGAACGTGATCTACAACACGGCCGGCTCGATCGACGAGTCCTTCACGCAGGCAACTACGCCCGGTGCCGCGGCCATCGACCTGCGCAGTTTGGGCATCAACCGCACCCTGGTGCTTCTCAACGGCCGGCGGGTACCGGTATCTCCGTTCTCCAACGACGGCAGCAGTTTCGTCGACATCAACCTGATTCCCCTGGGTGCGGTGGAGCGGATTGAAATTCTGAAGGACGGAGCCTCGGCCATTTATGGCTCGGATGCAATCGCCGGCGTGGTTAACATCATCCTGAGAAAGGACTACGAAGGGGCGGAAGTTTCCGTGTACGGGGGCGGAACGGACAAGGGAGACGGCTGGGAAGGTCAAATCACGGCGATAGGCGGCAAGACGACCGACAAGGGCAATGTGACTTTCGCCCTCGACTTGTTCGATCGCAACGCCGTGATGGCCCGGGATCGGGATATCACCAAATCCGCAAACCGGGGTTATGACGACCGCAGCAGCGCCGGTGATCCCGGAACGATCATCCGGCCCGATCAAGGCGGCGCCTTGTTGCCCGATCCGAACTGTCCGGCGAGTTCGCTCAACCCGGAGCGGGGACCGTTCTGCCTCTACGACTTCGCCACCTGGAACACGCTGATCCCGGAGACCCAGCGGATCGGCCTGGTTGCGTCGGGTGACTATGAAATCAACCCGGGACTGGTCGCCTTCTTCGGGGCCAATTATACCCATAACCAGTCTGAGCGCGATCTGGCCCCCCCGCCACCCAACGACGTGTTCTTCATCAGCCCCGAAAACCCCAATAATCCCTTCCCGGGCGAACCCATCCTTTCAATTTACCGGGTCGGCGAACTCGGCGCTCGCACCGACGAGGTGAAGACCGATGCCTGGAATCTGGTCGGCGGACTGAAGGGCACCCTTGCGACCTGGAACTGGGAACTGGGCGTCGGCGGCGGGAAAGTCGACAGCCAGGTCAGAGGAGTCAACGGGTACGCCACTCAAGAGGCCGTTCAGTCAGCCATCGACAGCGGCGCATTGAATCCTTTCGGACCCAGCCCGAACTTCGATCCATCGTCGATCCGGTACGAACCCCAACGCGACGGCGAGTCGAGCCTGTTCTTCACGGATCTCAAGGCCACCGGCCCGATCCTTCAGATGCAGCACGGCGCGTTGTCGGCGGCTGTCGGTGCCGAATATCGGTCCGAGGACTTCTCCGACCAATTCGATCCGATCACCGCCAGCGGAGAGGTACTGGGCACCGGGGGCACCTCCGGCGATGGCGACCGGCGGGTCGGAGCCCTTTACGCCGAGTTCAGCATCCCCGCCGCAAAAAATCTTGAAATCAATCTCGCCGGGCGCTATGACGACTACAGCGACTTTGGCGGCACCTTCAATCCCAAGCTCGGGCTGCGGTGGAAGCCGCTGGGCAACCTCCTGGTGCGCGGCAGCGCCGGGACTGGTTTCAAGGCGCCGTCCCTGCCCGAACTTTACAGCGGCGAAACCCTGCTTTTTGCTAACGTGATCGATCCGACCACCGGCCGTGTGCGATCCAATATCCGCACCATCACCTCCGGCAACCCTGATCTTGAACCCGAGGACTCAAATAACTACGACTTGGGCCTGATTTGGGACATCAACAATGCCTGGGGCTTTGGCGTTGATTTTTGGCGTATCGATGTCGATAACGTCGTCTCAAATAATCCACAATTTTACGTGGACAACGAGGCCCAATTCCCAGATAACGTCATTCGTAACTCTAGAGGGCAAATTGTGGAAGTGCGGAATCCATTCCGCAATATCGCCAAGGTCGACACTTCGGGCATCGACTTCAGCACCAATTACCGCTGGAACACCACGGACGCGGGCGATTTCGGTCTCAGTCTGGTGGCGACCTATCTCAACACCTACGATGAACAGCAGACGCCCGAGGCGGAATCCCGTGACTTGGCGGGTAAGAACGGTCGCCCGCGCTGGCGGGGGCAAGCCATCTTGAACTGGAAGAAAGCCGACTACCAGGCTGCCCTCATCGTCAACTATATCGGCAGTTACGAGCGTGTGACAGAAACGACCCAGCCTTACGGTGTCAGTTCCTGGACCACGGTGGACACCCAGTTCGATTGGAGCCTCTCGGCGCTCAAGGGTGGAACTCTCGGTATCGGCATCAACAACCTGTTCGACGCGGAACCGCCGGAAGAACTTTACTGGAGCGAAGGCTGGCCCTGGTTCAACAGGGCGCTCTACAGCGCGCGCGGTCGATTCCTGTATGCCCGATATAAGTACACATTCTAAGACGGCTCGGGGATAGGTATCTTGGGGAATCCCGGGCGCGCAACGCGGGCGCCGGTCGCAGCCTCCGCCCTTGCTCCACGGCCTGGGCGCGGCCCTGTGCCTTTTGGCACCCGCTTGGCTCGCGGTTGCGGAACCCTTACAGGAATCAACCCGTATCCAGACCGGGCAAGCGAGCGCCCTGACAGAGAAGGACGCCGACTTCTTCTCGACGGCCTAAAACTGCTCCACGAGTACCGGGCCGACTTTCGGGAACGCGAAATCCTGCGTGAATGCTAACGATCATCTGGGAAAGATGATCGCCACGCAGGAAGCCGCCATCGACGCCGCGGAGCGCCGCCTGAAAGAGTCCCGGTTGAGCCAGTATGACCTCCTCCGCTTAATGGCGCGGATGTTGGAGCCCCTGAAGCAATGAATCGCGCTCGATCCGCCGTTTCTGCGCGGGGTGCGCGCAGCGCGCGTCGCGCAAATCGGCGACGTGATCGACGATCCCGAGGTTGTCCTCGGGAAGATATCGGCGGATTCAGGATGCTTAGGCGGTTCCGGCCAAAGGTGGTCAGTGGCAAGCCGGTGCAGACTCAAGCGATTCAAGAAATCCGGTTTACGCTGCCCCAGTGATCACAGCCCCTGAAAGCCGCGTCCGTCTGATTTCGCACCCGATCTGATCGATTATGCTTCGATCCTCGCCCCTCTTTGCCCGGTCTTTCGCCGCTTTTTTCCCTTCATGGCAAGCAGGCTCGACTGAAAGCGTCCCCCTCCAGCATCCTTCTGGTCCGTCAAGCCCGCCGGAGCTGCGCCGATTTTTCTTCTTCCATGAACGCCCCTCTCGTTTAACACCCATCGAGTGCAGGACCTTCGCTTTCCCACCGTAATTATTCAGTCCCCTCTCCCCCTGCTAAGGGGGAGAGGGTTAGGGTGAGGGGGTAAGTCTTGAAACCGCGGCCCTCACCCCCAACCCCTCTCCCGCAAGCGGGCGAGGGGAGTGAACGGTTACTTCCCCCCGAGGCGAGCTTGTCGAGTCCGTTTCATGCCGTTGAATCGCCCTTTGACCCTGCTCAGGGGCGAACGGACCACGCGAAAACCCTGGATGGAGTTGTTCTCGACCCCCTCAGTATCGGGTCAATTTGAACGAGTCATGAGGTTGACAAACCATTTTTTGTCAAAAAAATGACGTTGATAAACCATTTTTTGTCAAAAAAATAAACAAAAAAACCATTTTTTATAATCAAGCAGGTTTAGCCGTGATTATTCGGCAGGTTTATCATATATATCAATGGGTTAAGCAACAATTGATCATGGCACGGTTATTGATTAAGCCAACCTGTATTTTATTTGCCCCGAATGCTCCCAAGAAAACTTGTTGAAGACGCCTGGTTAAGAGGAAAAAATATATTCGTTAATCACGGGCAAGCAAGATCAAACAGTTGCAGATCAAGGGTTGGCGGTGCCAGAGAGTGCGCATCAATATAAATTAATGGCATGCTAAATTAAACTAGCGCCATTGGTTAATAAGGGTTTTCTCGAGGAGTTATTGACTATGAATGTGATGAATCTTTTGGCCGATAGTGGCTTTGTTATGATTCCCCTATTTCTCTTCTCTGTCATCATGTGGACCATTGCCTTTGAACGAATTTGGTACCTCCGTAAATTTAAATCCGCCTACTCTAATCTTCACTTAAAAGCTCAAGAACTTTTAGGAAAAAATAATAGGCTCTCTGAGCTTAAGGGATTTTGCTTAAGTGTTCCCGAGTTTTTGAATGCTCCCTACAAGGTTCTTCTGGACTCTCAAGAAAACAAATTGCCTGATCTCGAAGAACGAGTTGAACGTAGACTCCAAGAAGTTCATCTAAATCTCAAGAAATATCTTTGGGTACTTGCGTCCATTGCATCTACGGCCCCTTTCGTGGGTCTTTTTGGAACAGTTGTTGGGATCATCCGCTCCTTTGAAGACATTTCTAAATCTGGAAAAGGCGGATTTTCAGTTGTGGCAGCTGGACTTTCTGAGGCCTTAATTGCTACAGCCGCAGGGATTATTGTAGCGGTTATTGCTGTTTTATTTTTCAACTTTTTGCTTAACTGGGTTAACTCTCTTAGCTCCGACTTTAGAAACCGCTTTGCTGATTTTGCAGCCTACTTTAAGAAGGATTAACTTATGGCCATCAAACCCCATCAACCCCAAGAAGAAGTCGTTGCAGAAATCAACATGACTCCCCTTATTGATATCATGATGGTGCTCCTGATCATCTTTATGGTCACATCTTCTGTCGGTCTTGAGTCAGGAGTCGATGTAACCCTCCCCGCCACCTCTTCGAATACAAAATTTCAAAAAGAAGATGAGGGTGTCATTGTTTCCTTGAACTCTAAAGGTGAAGTCTACATTCAAGGCAACAGTGTGGGAGACCATCTAGAAGAAATTCTCAAGAAAGAATTGGATGGCTCTGCGTCAAAACTTATTGTTTTTGAGGGTGATCAGGAAGCTACGCTAGGTAAGGCAATAGCGATTATGGATGTAGCGAAAAAAGTTGGGGCGCTCGAATTCGCTATCGCTACAGAGCAGAAAAACTAGCTCTTTCACAACAAAAACGATCCACCTTCGAAAATAGCCATGCTGAATGAAAATGAGAGGCGCCGTCAAAGCTCAGATGGTTCCGCTGCGTGCCGTGAATCCAGAAGGCGCCGTCGTCATTCAGGCGGACCAGGCATCCCGTTCGGGTCTCTTGGTTCAAGTCATCGACCAGCCTTGAATGGCTGGTATCAGCGATATTTACATCGCGGCGACCGTTGCATACGATTAGCCATGCGGCTCGTCATCTCCTTCGCGGCGGCCTGGGTCGTCACGCTGGCGCTGTTCTATCTCATGCAGTCGTTGATCAGCGGAGAGGTTCGGAACCATGACCAGCTTGTCCAAACCACGGATATCCGGCTGGTCACGCTCCACCGCGCATCCGGCGCGGGCACGGGCACGGGCACGGGCACGGGTGGACAGTCGCAGCCTCCTGCGCCCGCGGCGGCGGCGCCATCGGCGTCGGAACCGGTTCGAACGGACTCGAACGAAACACAGTCCACCTCCCTCCCCCCTCCGAGTCAGGAGATCGAATTACCATTACCGGCGGTAGCGCCGGTCGATGCCCCGCCGGTTCGCGGCGGTTCTCCAGTGACTGTGGCGAAGAAACCCCTTCTTCCCCAGACCAAACCCAAGCCGAGCGGGTCGAAAGCACCAATACCCCCGCCAACCCCGAAGAACGCCAAGAATAGTTCCATTGACAAGAAGAAATCCCCGGAAGCGCTCCCGGCAGCGCTCCCGGCAAAACCCCCGGCAGCGCTACCAGAAGAGTTCCGCCCAAGGCTAGCGGCCGGTCGGGAGAGTCAGGTGGGCGCGGGGTCTGGGTCGGGCGGGAATGATGCCGGCACACCGGGCAAAAGCCCCATTGGATCCCCCTCCAAAGGTGCGGGCGCGGGATCGGGGCCGGCCGGTAGTGATACTGGCGGGCCGGGCAACAGCCCGGTCGGAATCCTCTCCAAGACCAGGCCGGTTTACCCGCGCGATGCGCTGCAACGCGGGCAGGAAGGCTGGGTTAAGGTCTCGTTTACGATCACCGAGCAAGGTCGGATCGAAAATCCGGCCGTCGTATCCTCCAGACCGCGCCAGATTTTCGATCAGGCGGCCCTCGAAGCGATCATGCAATGGCGGTTCCGGCCGAAAATGGTCAGTGGCAAGCCGGTGCAGACTCTAGCGATTCAAGAAATCCGGTTTACGCTGCCCCAGTGATCACAGCCCCTGAAAGCCGCGTCCGTCTGGTTTCGCACCCGATCTGATCGATTATGCTTCGATCCCCGCCCCTCGCTGCCCGGTCTTTCGCCGCATTTTTCTCTTCATGGCAAGCAGGATCGACTGAAAGCGTCCCTTTCAAGCTTCCTTCTGGTCCGTAAAGCCCGCCGGAGCTGCGCCGATTTTTCTTCTTCCATGATCGCCCCGCTCGTTTAACACCCATCGAGTGCAGGACCTTCGCTTTCCGCCCGAGGCGAGCTTGTCGAGCCCGTTTTATGCCGTTGAATCGCCCTTCGATCACCCTCAGGGGCGAACTGGACCACCTGAAAACCCCGGGATGAACGTGTTTCCCACCCCTCACATCGAGTCAATTTGAACGGGTCATGACGCTGATAAACCATTTTTTCGTCAAAAAAAATACGAAACACCGTTTTTTCGACCCAATCATGTAGACCTAATTGGATTCATTGAGCAGATTTTGCTTTAAAAATAATGAATTAAGAAAAAATCGAACATGGCACGATTATTGTGTGCATCAAGATTATATTATTAAAGGGATTTTTGAACTGTCCAAACAACCTCTCGGTATCATGGGCTCCAAAAAGTACCGATATGATGATAATTGTATCAATAATATACATAGCGGGACGAACAATCCGCCGAGACAGCCAATGTCACCATTAACGATCGATCTACCAGTGCAGTCCTGCGGGAACCGGTTCGTATTGCCTGGTTTGTCTGAGGTTGCGGCGCCTCTCGGTGGCAGAGCGATTCCGCTCCAGATCCATCCAAAAAGGTTCATCAAGGTGTTGCGCGACTACATTGAGAGCGTCAGAGCGATGGCCTCAGCACGGGCGGCATGGCTGTTGATCAAACCCGTACAACCAGGATTTTCCCCGGACTGTCTGTTCGCCAGCAGCGCCAACTCAAGACCCAACCGCGAAATGCAAAAGCAGGCTTTGGCCCTTATCGCGAAGGCCACGGGCAACGGCGAAAACGCCAAAGAGCTGGATTCGCACACACCGGTACGCTATTTCACCGGCCTATCCGATGACCTACATCTGCTTCATATTCGTACCAGCGATATTGATTTGGAAGAACCTGAGCGCGTCCCTCTCGAAAACAGGCGGCTGATTCCGAAAAAGACGCAGTTCGACGCGATCGGGGACGTATGGATCGGCCTTCGCTACGATAACGGGACAACTCCCGGATTTCTGAACGAAATCGGTGGCAACCTCCGGGGTCCGGAATCGCGCGGAGCACCGTCGGCGCCGGACCGGCTGCAGTGGGCGCTCACCTCGGGCGCACAGATGGCCTGGCAAATTTACGAGCTGTCCGCCCTCCTAAGAGACCCAACCACAGGTCTGCCCAGACGATCCGAACTCCAAACGCACATCAATCGGATGTTGGCAAGCGGATCGGATCAGCACTATGTCTTGGGGCTGGCCTTGATTAACCCAGATGAATTCGAGCAAGTGAACCAGCGCTGGGGACGTGAGCGAGGAGACGTCCTCCTGCGCGAAATGGCTGACCTCATCCAGGCCAACATTCGCCAATCTGATCAAGTTTATCATTACGGCAGCGCGATGTTCGCGGTCACGTTCCAGGTCTCCGACGCAAGCGACACCCATCCAACAGTCGCTCATTTGCGGGAAGTGTTAAACGGTCGAGGATTTTTAAATGGCAAGATCAAACTGAACTTCAGCATCGGGGTGTCCACCTACGAGATCCGCAAGGGTTCCAACCCCGAAATGGATCATGCCGAGCTACTGCGCCGCGCCGATTACGCCTTGAACGCGGCCAAGGTTTCCGGTGGTGCACAAACCATGCTGTGGACCCCGGAGGGTGTCACGACCTCCTCGAATAACCATGATCGGCTTTTTGGAATCTTCACCGCCGACACCAAAAAAGATTACCGAAACATGCTGCTGCTTTGGAATACGGTGCAAGTGATCGCGTCCCACACCGACTTGACGGCGGTCGCCAACGAATTCGTCGAGAGGGTGAGAACGACCTTCAAGCCGCAATGCGCTGCCTTGATTTCTGTCGAAAACGAGAGCCAGGCCCGCTTCCTTTCGCATCCCCGATCCATCAGCAGCTCGATACAGCCGGAAGAGATCGGCGACATCTCCCAATTTCTCACCGCGGAACGGCGCAATCTGATTGCACGAGCCCAAAAAAGCGGAGAGACGGAACAGACCCAGATCGGGATGTCCGTCGACCGGCCGGGAGGCGCCGGGCAAACGCTTGCCGCGTACGCGGTTCCCTTGATCGGGGGCAATAACCATCATAGCTGTCTCTACGTGGACGGGCCGCAGGATGATTTTCGTCTCGACTCCTCGGACCTGGCATTCCTGAAAGTTCTCGCCAAACAAGTGGCGGTCGCTCTGGAGCGCTGCGAACTGACCTTGCGCTGGCAACTCGAGCGGGAGGGTGAAAGCCGCCGGCTGCGCGCAGAAGTGCGCGGATTACGGCAGGCCCTCGACCATTCGAAACTGATCTATCAGTCCGCTCGGATGGAATCGGTGCTCCAACGGGTGCGCAAGGTCGCGCCCACCGACGCTACCGTGCTGATCACCGGAGAAAGCGGCACCGGCAAGGAGATGATCGCCCGTTCTCTGCACCAGCAAAGCCGGCGCCACGCTGGCCCATTCGTCACGGTGGACTTTGGGGCGATCTCGCCGGGCCTGATGGAAACCGAGCTTTTCGGACACGCGAAAGGGGCCTTCACGGGGGCCAGCGGCGCTTCGCTCGGGCGCATCGCCCAAGCCGAGAATGGAACGGTGTTCCTGGACGAGATCGGTGAAATACCCCTCGACGTGCAGGCAAAACTGCTGCGCTTCCTCCAGGAAAAGGAAATCACCCCGGTCGGTGCTATCCATTCCCGCAAGGTCGATGTGCGCATCGTGGCCGCCACCAACCGGGATCTACCGCAAGAGGTCGCTTCCGGGCGGTTTCGTCAGGATCTCTACTATCGGTTGCAGGTCGTAGGAATCACCGCCCCGCCGCTGCGCCAGCGACCCGACGATATCCTGCCGCTGACTCATTATTTCCTGGAGAAGCTGGCCATTCAGTATGATAAAAGGGTGCGGTGCCTGAGCCCGGAGGTCGTGACGATGTTGCTGGATTATCCATGGCCGGGAAACGTCCGAGAACTGCAAAACCGTCTTCTGCAAGCTGTTATCGTGTGTAGTGACGACGAGATAACGCCGGCTGATTTTTCCCTGGACAGCGTAGACGGCGCGCTGGCCCGGAACGGGAAACCGGCGGATCGGCCCTCGACCGCATTCGACGGGACTCCGGATTCCGTGCGGGCGGGGCGCACCGTCGACCCGTCAGCCGCGGACCTCGAACCGTGGCCGCAAACCGGCGGCGGCGGACCTGGCGAGGATGAAAACCCGTGGAAAACGTTGCGCGGCATTTTTGCCCGGCAGGTGGCCACCGCCACCGCTCGGCGCAACGCCGATCCGCTCCCGCTCGGCGTCTGGCTGGACGAAGATCTGGTGCTGGCGGCGTCCGCCGCGCACGGCGGCGTGGGGCGGCAGGCGGCGGCGGTCCTGGGCATGGCCGAATCCACGTTTCGGCGCCATCTCGAAAAAGCCAAGCGCGCAACCGGGCAGCGGACTTCGCCTCGCCACCCCGTCTGGTCGCCGGTGGTACCGGTCCTCGAGCGCCTGGCGCGCGCGTACGACCTTGGCCGTGACGAAAATATCCTGAAAGCCGCGCGCAGGCTGCTGCTGAAGGAAATCAGGTCTTGCCTGCCCAATGACGACCGACTGGGGTCGGCGCTGCTGGGTGTCACCGTGCCGACCTATCGCCGCTGGAAAGCGGAACTCGATGGCGGCGCGCCCGCCGATTCGGAGCAAGAGCCGAAAAGAGGCTCACCCGGCGATCACCCCGGATGATCGAGCAAGGCCCGGCGGGGCGTACCGCGGCCCGCACGGAACAATCATAGATTTCGATTCATGACCAACCGTGGAGTGAAGTTCGTGGGACGCTTGCTGGAACGGGCACCGGGATTTCGGCTGCTGGCCTTGGCGCCGCGTCTCTGCGCCGTCCTGATTGGCCTGGTAGCGGTGCTGCTCGCCAGTGGCCCCTGCGCGGCGCACGACTCCGACACTTCATTGCTCGCGGTTGCGCCCCGCAATATCCAGTTCACCCATCTTTCGCAGGCGGACGGTCTGTCCCAGAATGCGGTCACTGCCATCGCGCAGGATCGAACCGGTTACATTTGGATCGGCACGCAAGAGGGTCTCAACCGTTACAACGGTTATGAGTTTTCCGTCTACGAGAACGTATCCGGCGCTCCGAACTCCCTTTCCAACAACTGGGTTTGGGATATTTTCGTCGACCGATCCGGCGCCGTTTGGATCGGCACCGACGGTGGTGGCCTGAACCGCTACGACCCCATCACCGATACTTTCACGCATTTCAGACATGATCCGCGGGATGTCCACAGTCTGAGCAGCGACCGGGTCCGGGCGATCACCCAGGACAGCAGGGGCGACCTTTGGGTCGGCACCGACGGCGGCGGACTGAACCGCCTGGATCCCGCTCATTCCCGCTTCGTCCGCTTTCAACACGACCCGGCCGACCCTGGCAGTCTGCCGAGCAATCAGGTGCTGAGCCTCCACGAGGACGATCACGGCGCCATCTGGGTGGGCACCGACGGCGGCGGCATCGCCATCCTGGATCCCTCCTCGAAAACCTTCCGGTTCCTGCGTCACGATCCGGGCGTACCCGGCAGCCTGAGCAGCGATCGGGTTCGGAGCATTTTCCAGGATCGCCGGCAGCACATTTGGATCGGAACCAGCGAGGGCGGACTCAATCGATTCGATCCGGCGACCCAGACGTTCCAGCATTTTCGGCGCGATCCGAACGACCCCCACAGCATCAGCGACGACCGCATCCGCAGCCTGTTCGAAGACCGGGATGGCACGCTCTGGATCGCCACCGACGCAGGACTGAACGAGTGGCGCCCCAATGTGAATCACTTCGTGAGCTACCAACACGATGTGGCCGACCCCGGCTCCCTGAGCAACGACCGGATCACCGCGATCCTGCAGGACCAGGGCGGGGTCCTGTGGGTCGGGACCTACAACGGAATCAGCAAATGGAATTATGCCAGCGATGCGTTCAACTACTTTCCGGCTAATCCAGCGCTGCCAGGATCGCTCAGCGGAAAAATGATCACTGCCATCGCGGAATCTCCGAACGGCGACCTTTGGGTGGGCACCTACGGACAGGGCCTCAACCGGATCGAGGCCACAAACGGCCACGTATCCCAATTTCGCCATGACAAGGATAACCCGCAAACCTTGAGCGAAGACAGAATCATGGCGATCTGGGTCGACCCGACCGGGATGGTCTGGCTGGGTACTCGAAATAGCGGCCTCAACCGACTGGATCCCCAGACCGGCCAGGTTCAGCGCTTCATTCATGATCCTGCCGATCCGGACTCGCTCAGCGCCAACGGGGTGACCCACCTCCTGGGCAATCCAGACGGGAGCCTTTGGGTCGGGACCTACGGAGGCGGCCTGAACCTCATGGAGTCAGGCACCCATCGGTTCCACCATTACCGTCACCAGCCAGAAGACGGCTCGAGCCTGAGCAGCGATCGCGTCCTGGTCGTTTTCCGCGACGGTATCGGCGACCTCTGGGTGGGTACCGAGGATGGGGGTTTGAACTTTCTGAACGAAAGCGCCGGTTCGTTTATCCATTATCGCCACGACCCTGGCAATGCCAGCAGCCTCAGCAGTAACAGTGCCTGGGAGATTGCCGAGACCCACGACGGCGCATTCTGGATCGGGACGAAGGGAGGCGGATTGAACCGCTGGGATCTCGCCGACCGGCGAGCTGGCCGCCCTCGTTTCACCCGGTACACCAGAGCCGACGGTCTTGCCAGCGATACGATATACGGGATCCTCGAAGCTGCCGACGGCGCGTTGTGGCTCAGCAGCAATCGCGGACTCACGCGTTTTGATCCAAACCACAAAACGCAGCAAAACTTCGATCAGTGGAACGGCCTCCAAGAGGGCGAATTCAACCACGCCGCCCGGTTACGAACCCGCAAGGGGGTCCTGTATTTTGGTGGAACCGAGAGCTTGGTTTTCTTCAATCCGGCCGGCGTTCGCTTGAATCGACATGCTCCACCCGTTGTCGTGACCGTGCGCAACCAACTGAACACACTGGGCAGCACTGACAGCAGTATCCCGCGCTCCATCCCCATCAAACTGGATTACCGGAACAGCTTTGTCTCCTTCGATTTTGCGGCCCTCGATTACGCCTCGCCGGACAAGAACCAATACCGCTACCAACTCGACGGGTTCGACAAAGACTGGATCAATCCCGGCCAGCACCGGCAGATCACGTATTCCAATCTCCCACCCGGCTCTTACGCCTTCCAAGTGAGGGGGTCGAATAACGACGGCGTTTGGAGCGAGCAGCCAGCGCGCATTTCAATCCACGTTATTCCACCACCCTGGAGAACAGTGGAGGCCTATACGCTCTATGGACTGCTCGTTTTAGCAATGATCGGTTCTTTTTTCTATATGGAGCGTAGAAAGCTGCGCCTGGAGACCCAACAACGCATCAAAATGGAGCACGAGATCGCGCTGCGCACCGGTGAAATCGCGGAACGGAACGCGGATTTGGAGGTGGCGATCCACCAACTCGAAGTTGCCAGCATCACCGATTCGCTTACGGGACTCAAAAACCGGCGTTTTCTCTATCACTATGTTGAGAAAGAGATCGACGAAATCGAGACTTTGAGCGCCAACACCTACTCAGACCGGCAACTACCGGTGGCGGTCGACCTGTCACCGTCTCTATTTTTTCTGATGATCGATCTCGATGGATTCAAGGCGATCAATGACGAGCACGGTCACCATAGCGGGGATATGGCGCTGCTTCAGGTTTGCGATATCTTGCGTTCCTGTTGTGGAAAATCAGAGCAGATCATCCGCTGGGGGGGCGACGAATTTCTCATCGTCGGCCGTCAAAGCAGCCGACTGGGAGTAGAGAAGTTGGCCGAGCAAATCCGCGAACAACTCGCCGAGCATCCCTATCAAATCGGTGGCGGACACATCGGCCGGCTATCCGGGTCCATCGGCCTCGCCATGTATCCGTTCATCCCCGGACACCCGCATGCCCTGACCTGGGAGCAGGTGATCGGGATTGCGGACCATGCCGCCTATATTGCGAAAAACACGCAGCGCAACGCCTGGGTTGGCGTGTACAGCACACCAAGCACCATCCTCGACGAACTCGCGGCTCGAATCAAGAGCGAACTCTCACAGCAAGTCGCACTGAGTCAGTTGAGGGTCACCACCTCCATTCGCGGTGAACTGCTATTGCAGGACCGGCGGAAAAAAGAAAAGGTTTCGAATTAACCACCCCCTGCCCATACCGAACCCGACTCCCCATGGCCACGACCAGACCTATTTCGCCCGCATTCGGTGCAATCCTTTTCCGGATCGCGCTGGCGTGCGTGGCGTGGGGATGGGTAGCGCTCCAGGTCGCGCGTTCGAACGATCTGCCCTTTGCCTCCCTGACGCCGGCAAACGGTCTCTCGCAACCGTCGGTCCACGCCATCGTCCAGGACCGGCAGGGCTTCCTGTGGTTCGGAACCCAGGAGGGATTGAACCGTTACGACGGCAATCACTTTGAGGTTTTTCTCCACGATCAAACCGATCCCCAGTCCCTCTCCCACGACTGGGTTTCCGCCCTGCTGGTGACTCGGGAAGGGGTGCTTTGGATTGGGACCTATGGCGGTGGCTTGAATCGGCTCGATCAGAACGGGAGAACTTTCAAGCGCTTCCAGCATGACCCGAACGACCCCACCAGTCTCGGCCAGGATCAAGTCCGCGCACTGCTTGAGGACGCATCGGGAACCCTTTGGGTCGGCACCGATTCCGGCGGCTTGAACCGCTTCAATGTCGCCACCGGAACCTTTGATCGGTTTCGCAACGACCCCGCCAACCCCGCGTCGCTGGTCAGCGACCGGGTTAGAAGCCTGTGCGAGGACCCGGACGGTTCGATCTGGGTCGGCACCGACGGCGGCGGTCTGAGCCGGCTCGACCGCGCCACCGGCACATGGACCCACTACCAGCACGCTGCCAGCGATCCGGCCAGCCTGAGCGACGATCGCGTCCGGGGTCTCCACATCGACCGGGACGGGAACCTCTGGATCGCGACCTTCGGCGGGGGGCTGAACCGTTTCGATCACCGGACCCAAACCTTCGAACGCTTCAGCCACAGCCCGACCGACCCGACCACGTTGGCCGCCAACGTCGTCAGCAGCATCCTGGAGGATAGTAACGGCGTCCTTTGGGTCGGCACCGACCACGGTCTCGGCAAGCGCGGCCGGTCAACCCCGCGCTTCACGAATTACCAACACGATCCGGCGGATCCATGGAGCCTCGTTGGTAATCACGCGATCGCCCTTTATGAAGACACGGGCGGGGTCCTGTGGATTGGGACCCATGCCGGACTCAACCGCTTGAATACCAAAATTGGCTATTTCCCGCGTTACCGGCACCAACCGGATGACCCCAATAGCCTGAGCAACGGGGCGGTAACGTCCTTCGCCGAGTCCGCGGAGGGTACGTTGTGGGTTGGAACTTATGGCGGCGGCCTCAACCGGCTCCTTCCCTCGGGCCGGACGTTCCAGCACTATCAAAACAAGCCGAACGATGCCACCAGTCTGAACGACGACCGCGTCATGGCGGTGCTGGTCGACCGGGACGGCGTGCTCTGGGTGGGCACGAGGACCGGTGGATTGAACCGCTTCGACGCGGCCACCGAGCGATTCCGGTCTTTTCGGCATGACCCGGGCGACCCGGGAAGCCTGAGCGCCGACGGGATTACCCGCCTGTTCCAGGACCGCCGCGGGGTCTTGTGGATTGGGACCTACGAGGGTGGGCTCAATCGGTTCGACCCGGCGACCGGAACCTTCCGGCGCTATCAAAACGATCCCGGTGATCCGGCGAGCCTGAGCAGCAACCGCGTGGTCGCGATCACCGAGGACCAGCGTGGCAACCTCTGGATCGGCACGGATGGAGGTGGGCTCAATCGATTCGACACGGACACGAATGCCTTTCAGCGCTTTCAGTATGATGCCGCCGACCTTGAGAGTCTTTCCGACGATCGGGTCTGGACCATTTACGAAGATGGCCCGGGAAACCTCTGGATCGGTACCCAGGGAGGGGGACTCAATCGCTGGAGCCGCCAGGACCGGGAAAAGGGACTGGCAAAATTCACGCACTTCAACCGGCGGGAGGGCCTGCCCAGCGTCTCGGTCAACGGCATCACGGGCGATGAGCAGGGCAATCTCTGGCTCAGCAGCAACGGCGGCCTCACCCGCTACTCGCCAGCGACCGGCGTGTTCAAGAACTACGACGTCACCCGGGGCCTGCAGGGCAACGACTTCAACCAGGGCGCGTACTTCCGACGCGCCGACGGCAGGTTGTTGTTTGGCGGCGCCAACGGCTTCAATGCCTTCCACCCGGCAGAAATCCGGGACAACACTCACGTGCCGCCGGTGCGAATCACGTCGTTTTTAAAGTTCAACAAGGAGATCCTCTCCAGCGCGGACCTGTCCCGGACTCGCGAACTGGTGTTGGGGTACCAGGATTACGTGATCGGGTTTGAGTTTGCCGCGCTCGATTTCACCGCGCCCGGGCAGAACCGCTACCAATATCAGCTGATGGGATTCGACCCGGATTGGGTTGACTCCGGGACGGCGCGCCGCGCCACGTACACCAACCTGAAGCCCGGACGCTATCGGTTTCAGGTCCGCGCCGCCAACAACGACGGCCTATGGAACGAGCAAGGCGCTGCCCTGGAACTGGTGGTCCGGCCAGCGCCCTGGGAAACCTGGTGGGCCTATCTCACTTACCTCGTCCTGGCTCTGGGCCTCGTGGGGTTCTACCTGCGTTCCCGGATCGGACGCCTGGAACGGGCGGCGAAGCTCGCTCAGGCGCAAGCCGAGAGCCGCGCCAAGAGCCAGTTCCTGGCGACCATGAGCCACGAGATTCGCACCCCCATGAACGGCGTGTTGGGCATGACCGCTTTGCTTCTCGACACCCGGCTCGACGAGAAGCAGCGACGCTTCGCGGGCATCATTCACCGGTCGGCGGAATCTCTGCTGGTCATCATCAACGACATTCTGGATTTTTCCAAGATAGAGGCTGGCAAGCTCGAGCTGGAGATCATCGACTTCGACCTGCTCGAGCAGGTCGAGGAAGCGGTCGAACTGCTGGTCGGACTCGCGCACGCCAAGCGCCTGGAGGTCATCACCCTGTTTCCGCCCGGGCTGCCCGCCCGCGTGCGCGGCGACCCAGTACGCCTGCGCCAGATCTTGAATAACCTGATCGGCAACGCCATCAAATTTACCGCGCGGGGAGAGGTCGTGGTCAGCCTGACCCTCAGCGAACGCACCGACCCACGCGCCAGCGTCCGCTTCGAAGTCAAGGACACCGGAATCGGCATGACCGAAACCGAGATGTCGAGGCTATTCCAGTCGTTCAGGCAAGCTGACAGCTCGACGACGCGTCGCTACGGGGGGACCGGTCTCGGCTTGGCCATCGCCAAGCAACTGACCGAGATCATGGGTGGAAAAATCGGGGTGGCGAGCAAGCCGGAGGTCGGGTCGACTTTTTGGTTTGAACTACCGCTGGAGGTGGTGGCCAACGAACCGGCCATCGCCCTGGACGCGAGCCTTGCGGGCCGGCGTCTGTTGGTCGTCGACGACAATGCGACCGCGCGAGCGGCCTGCGAAATGCAATGCGCGGGTTGGGGCATGAAACCGAGCGGGGCCGCCTCCGGCGCACAGGCTCTGGAACTCCTGCACGCGGCGCTCGATCGGGGGCAACCGTTCGAGTTGGTCCTGCTGGATCAGGACATGCCGGGCCTGAAAGGAACGTTGTTGGCTCGGCTGATCGCAGCGACGCCGGAGTTCGAGCAGACGCCGATCATCCTGATGCTCGGCAGCCCGGACGCCGACGAACCGGCCATGGGGGCGGGCATCAACTTGTCCATCGCCAAGCCCCCACGCTCGCGGGTCTTGCAGGCGGCGCTTCGCGACGCGCTGCTTCGCAATGCGGGCGAGCAACCCGAGCCACGGACCGCAACGAGCCCCTTGCGCGGGCGGATTTTGCTCGTGGAAGACAATCCGATCAACCAGGAAGTGGCCAGGACCTTCCTCGAGAGCTTCGGCTGCACGGTGGAAACCGCGGATAACGGCATCGCCGCTCTGAAGGCGGTGCGGAACACGGAGTACGCGCTGATTCTCATGGATTGCCTGATGCCCGACATGGACGGCCTGGAGACCACGCGACAGATCCGGGCGCTCGAACGGGAGCGGCCCGAGCGGATGCCTGTCGTCGCGCTGACGGCCGACATGACGGCGGAAGGACAGGCCGCCTGCCGGGAAGCGGGCATGGACGATTACCTCACCAAGCCGATCAACCCCTTCAGGCTGCGCGATTGCCTCGCGCGGTGGCTCGGTCAAGCAGACTCAGCCAGTGAATCCGCCGAGCGGGCCGAACCCGAACCGGCCTACCGGCAGTCCGACAACCGGTTGCTGGAGAAACCGCCGGCCTTACTGGACGAGGCGCCGCTGCGCGCGCTGAGAATGTTGCAGCGGCCGGGCAAGCCGGACCGCGTGGCCGAGGTCGTGAAGATCTTATCTGGAGCATACGCCAATCTTATTGGGAAAGCTGAACGCAGCCATGGCGGCGCAAGATGCCAACGCGGTTCGCTCGCTGGCGCACTCCCTGAAGTCCAGCAGCGCCCACCTCGGAGCGGGCGCCCTGGTGGAACTGGCCTGCGACCTGGAAGTCCTGGGCAAAGCGGTCCCCTTCGAAGCCAAGATGGCCGGGGAGGTCCTGGCAAATATCGAGCAGACTTATGCGCCGGTGAGCGATGCGCTGCGCAATTTGAGGAACCCGTGAAATGATCGACAGGCATAGTGCGGTAGCGACCTCGTCGCGTGCTCTCGTGGCCGACGACGACCCGATGGTGCGCATGATGGTCAGAGACTTACTCGAAGACTTGGACGTGAGCGTCGATGATGCCTGCGATGGCCATGAGGCCCTGGACCGCTTCGAGCAAGCGCAAGGACGCTATGACCTGATCCTGCTGGATCTCGATATGCCGCGCCTGGACGGTTTTGCCGTTTGCACCGCGATCAAGGCGCTCCCGGGCAGCGAAGAAATAGCCGTTATGGTCATTACTGGAGCCAATGACCATGAATCCATCTTCAGGGCGTTCGAAGCCAAGGCGACGGATTTCATTACCAAGCCGATCAACTGGCCGATCTTCGCGCAGCGTCTGCGCTACATCCTGCGCGCGCAAGAAACCCTGCGCAAGCTCCGTCTCAGCGAACAAAATCTGGCGGAGGCCCAGCAAATCGCGCGGATTGGCAGTTGGGAATGGAATCTGGTGTCCGACGTGATGCAGTGGTCGCAAGAAACCTATCGTTTGATCGGCAGGGACTCAGGCGCCGACGTGACTTATGCGACCTTTCTGCACAGCGTCCACCCCGAGGACCGGGCGGCGGTGTCCACCGCCATCGGAACCGCCATCCAGCGTCTTGGGGAGTTCGCTGTCGAACATCGCGTCTGTCAATCCACGGGTGGGGTCATCATGGCGCACACCCACGGCATGGTCTCAGCCGACGCCGACGGTTCGCCCGCCCGGGTCCGCGGCATCATCCAGGACATCTCCGATCGGAAACGCACCGAGGAGCGTATTTATCACCTCGCCTATTACGATGATCTAACGGGGTTGCCCAACCGCGAACTGTTCGTGGAACACTTGTCTCGCACGCTCCCGGCCGCGGATAGAGACCGGACCAAGACCGCCGTCATTTTTATCGATCTCGACCGGTTCAAGCGCATCAATGATTCGCTGGGCCATACCGTCGGCGACCAGGTTTTGAAGGCCATTGCCGACCGTCTGCTGAGTTATACCCGTCGTTCCGACGTCGTCGGCAGGGTCAACGTGAAACCTCAACTCTCCATGGCGCTGGCGCGGCTTGCAGCGGATGAGTTCATGATTCTGATCAGTGGCTTGCAGAATGCAGAACATGCAGGAACCGTTTGCGGCCGTATCCTGACGGAAATCGCCCGTCCGTTGAATCTGGCGAACACGGAGCTTTTTGTGACTGGGAGCTTGGGCGTCGCGCTTTACCCAGTGGACGGCAGCGACGTCGATGGCCTCTGGCGGAATGCCCATATTGCGCTCGAACATGCCAAAAAGGCCGGCGGCAACTGCTTTCGCTTCTACTCCCTGAATATGAACCAGCGGGCTGTGGAGCGGCTGAGTATCGAGTCAAAACTCAATCGCGCGCTGGAAAAACAGGAATTGAGCTTGTATTACCAGCCGCAGGTCCGGGTAGCGAGCGGCGAACTGTTGGGTTTTGAGGCCCTGTTACGCTGGCACCCCGAAAACGAGGCGCCGATCTCACCCGGCGAGTTCATTCCGGTCGCGGAAGAAACCGGGTTGATCTTGTCGATCGGTCAATGGGTGCTGAAGACGGCGTGCGCCCAGCTATCGGAATGGCGCAACAAGGGCCTCTTGCCGGTGCGCGTCGCCGTGAACTTGTCCGCGCGGCAGTTCGCCAGCCCCAACCTGGCAACCGAGATTCAATCGATACTGACCGCCAATGGCATCGAGCCCCACTATCTGGAGATCGAGCTGACCGAGAGCATCATCATGCACGATGTCGAGGAGGCGCAACGCAAGCTGAAAATATTGAAGGACATCGGTGTGCGGGTGGCCGTGGACGACTTCGGAACCGGCTATTCGTCGATGAGCTATCTCAAGCGGTTTCCGTTGGACATCCTCAAGATCGATCGTTCCTTCATCAAGGATTTGCACCAAAACCGGACCGACAAGGACATTACCAAGGCCATTATCGCCTTGTCCCAAAGCCTGAACCTGCTGACCATTGCCGAAGGCGTGGAAAACGAAGCGCAACGAGACATCCTTGCGCGGTTGAACTGCGAATGCTATCAGGGCTTCCTCTTCAGCCGTGCGGAGCCCGCGGCTATTGTCGAGAAGTGGTTGCAACCCAGGCCAAGCAACCTTGATTGACGGAGGCGGCTGATTTTTACCCAGCAAAAACCCGGCGCGGGGCCGGGTCAGTGGAGGTCGAGGAGAGGTGGGAGGTTATTCCTGCGCCACCCAGACGTTAATGCCGACCGGCTCGACCAGGGCGGCGCCCGACAGGAAGGTGTCCCGCCACAGGTAGGCGTCCCGCCACAGGAAGGTATCGCCCCACAGGAAGGTATCGCCCCACAGGAAGGTGTCGCCCCACAGGAAGGTGTCGCCCCACAGGAAGGTGTCGCGCCACAAGTAAGCGTCCCGCCATAGATAAGCGCCGTTCCATACGTACAAAGGCTCGCCGTCATTCCCTTCGACGTAGTAGTTTCCGTCGTGGTCAAGACGGGCAGGACCGCCGAAATGATCTGGTCCGGCCAGATCGGCGGCGATATTTAGCCCACGGTTGGCGCATCTGGTCTCTATGCTATATACGGCATCATAGGCGTTGACCAGCCCGGCGCCCTGCTGGAAAACCGAGAAAGCCAACTCGCCGTCGGCGGTGTTCGCCGACTTGGTTGTTGCCATTAACCGACATTTAACATCGTCCGGACTCAACGTTGGGTCCGCTTGCAGCAACAGCGCCGCCACCCCGGAGACCACCGCCGCCGCTTGAGAAGTGCCGGACATGGTGAAGTAGGTCCCGCGATCATGGAACTCGGGATGCGCCTGGGCGATGAAGCTGTATTTATCCATGGGCGCAACGATATGACCACCAGGTGCGACCACCTCCGGCTTAAGCATGCCCTCGACGGTTGGACCGGCCGAGGAGAAAGAGGCGATCCGGTCATCCGCAGGATCGGATGGAGTGTAGTTATCGGTCATGGCGCCCACGGTGATGACGTAGGGCACGTTGCCGGGCACGCCGATGGTCATGGGCGCTGGACCCCGGTTGCCGGCCGAAGCCACCACCACGATGCCGGCCTGCCAGGCTTTCATCACCGCCTGGTTGAGCGGGTCGTCCCAGTAGAACGATTGTGGCGGGGCGCTGAAAGACAGGTTGAGCACGCGCACCTGGTAAGCATTCTTGTTAGCTACCAGCCAGTCGAGGCCGCGAATCACGTCGGCGTAGGTCCCCTTGCCTTCCGCGTCGAAAGCCCGTACCACCACCAGGTTGGCGTCGGGTGCCACCCCGCGGTAGTGGCCCGTCTCCCGGGACAGTTGGCTGTTCAGCGCGATGCCGGCGACGTGGGCGCCATGACCGTTATCGTCAGTCTCTTCCCGCGTGTCGGTCTTGGCGCCGGCGAGCGCATCGTACTGCGCCAGGATGCGCGGTTCGTTGCGGGTATCCCGCAACAGGGACTTATGCTTGAAAAAGCCCGTATCCAGCACCGCCAGGGTCACGCCCTTGCCGGTGATGCCTGCGGCGTGCAGCCGATCCGCGTCGACCAGGGTCGAGTGGCTGGTTTCGTCGGGCGTTGGGCTGTCATCGACCGGGTTGGCCGGCCTGGCCGCGCTGGCCACGGTCCTGTTCTCATAGATGCGACCGATCCCCGGCGACGACTGCAGGGCCTGCCGTTGCGCCTCGGTCAACTTCGCGGCCACCGCACCGATGAGGCCCAGTTCGTGGGTGATTTCGCCGCCGGCGGCCCGCACCGCCGCCGCGACCGCCGTCAAGTGGGCGCCCTGAACAATGAACGTCTGGGTTTGGGCCGGACCAGGCAGCCGGACCGACGCGGCTGTGCCCAATAGCGCTAGCCCGAGGCCAATTGCGGTTGTGGTGCGCAATAATTTGTAAGTTAACTGGGTGTGTGGCGCCGGGAGCACCCGGCTGGGGAACATGGGGGTGAGATTGGTTTTCATATTATACCTATGGGACTTGATGGTAGGATGAATAAACCGTTTTTCTCACCGTATCCATTAATTGTGCCGTATATAAAAAAAATGAACTATAACCAGACCATCCACTTGAAAAAGTAATCTAAATTTATCATGTTCTTAGTATGTTTTTGGGATCGATAGCGCGTGTAATGAAAATTTACCCATCTGTTTTTGATCAAAATTTTCCAACATTTCAGCCCGTGCGCCGAAATTATGGAGGATGAAAGTCGAAATTGTGGAGGACAGGGCCGTGGCAGGGATGGGGAGACGGACTGGCAACAACCGCCGGCTTTTTTCGAGTTAAACCGCCGCCGCTCATGGGTCAGCCGGTGTCAGCAGGCCAATTCTGGCCGCTTTAGGTAAAAATAACGTCAATAAGTGACTTAGGCTCAATTATGGATTCCACTCAGTTCACTCCATGAGGCAACCAGCGCTTCAGAGAGCAGAGTAAGAAAACTTTTAATTTCAATAGATTAAAATAGGATCAGCGTGGATACCACACCCCTGCCAAGGAAAACCCTTCTCAGCAGTCAGGAATTCATATTGAGCCGTGACTTATGTCAATTCCAGTCACAAATTGACCCAATGGGGCCGCGGTTCCACGCGCCGGTGGGAGGAGCCACGCGGCCAAGAAAAAACCCGGCGCGGGGCCGGGTCAGTGGAGGTCGAGGAGAAGTGGGAGGTTATTCCTGCGCCACCCAGACATTGATGCCGACCGGTTCGGCCAGGGCGGCGCCCGACAGGAAGGTGTCCCGCCACAGGTAGGCGTCCCGCCACAGGAAGGTATCGCTCCACAGGAAGGTATCGCTCCACAGGAAGGTATCGCTCCACAGGAAGGTATCGCTCCACAGGAAGGTGTCCCGCCACAAGTAGGCGTCCCGCCACAGGAAGGTGCCGTTCCACACGTGCAGCGGCTTGCCGTCCGGGCCTTCGATGTAGTAGTTGCCGGCGGTGTCCCGGCGAGCGAAGCCGCCGTAGTGGGTCGGGCCGGCCAGGTCGGCGGCCACGTCCATCCCCCGGTTGGCGCAGCCGCGCTCGGTGCCGTGCACCGCGTCGTAGGCGTTGACCAGCCCGGCGCCCTGCTGGAAGACCGAGAAGGCCAGGGCGCCGTCGGCGGTGCGCGCCGCCCGGGCCGTGGCCATCAGCCGGCATTTGACGTCGTTGGGAGTCAGGCTGGGGTGGGCCTGCAACAGCAGCGCCGCCACCCCGGACACCACCGCCGCCGCCTGCGAGGTGCCGGACATGGTGAAGTAGATCCCGCCGTCGTGGAATTCGGGATGCTCGCGGGCAATGCGGGCGGCATCGTCCATGAGCGCGCGCACATGCCCGCCGGGGGCGATCACCTCCGGCTTGACCATGCCCTCGGCGGTGGGACCGGCGGCGGAGAAGGTGGTCAGGCGGTCGTCGCTCGGGTCGGCTGGCGTGTGATTGTCGGTCATGGCACCCACGGTGATGACGTAGGGCACGTTGCCGGGCACGCCGATGGTCATGGGCTTGGGCCCGGTGTTGCCGGCCGAGGCCACCACCACGATGCCGGCCTGCCAGGCTTTCATCACCGCCTGGTTGAGGGGGTCGTTCCAGTAGAACGATTGCGGCGGGGCGCTGAAGGACAGGTTGAGCACGCGCACCTGGTAAGCATTCTTGTTAGCTACCAGCCAGTCGAGGCCGCGAATCACGTCGGCGTAGGTCCCCTTGCCGGCGGCGTCGAAGGCCTTGATGCTGACGAATCCAGCGTTGGGCGCGATGCCCAGGTACTTGCCGCTCGCCGTCGCGCTGTTCAACCCGATGGCCGCAACGTGCGTTCCATGGCCGCTTCCATCCGTCTCGTCCCACACCGATAGCTGTTTGCCGGTGATCGCATCGTACTGCGCCAGGACCCGCGTTTGACCGCTGACATTCCGGGTCAGATTTTTCTGGGAAAAAAGACCGGAATCGAGCACCGCCAGGGTCACCCCGGCGCCGGTGATGCCTTGCTCATGCAGCCGATCCGCGCCAACCAGGGTCAAGTGGCTGGTCTCGTCGACTGTTGCGTCACCCGGAACCGTCTTTTTCGCACTCGTTACCGTCCGGTTCTCATAGATGCGACCGATCCCCGGCGACGACTGCAAAGCTTGCCGTTGCGCGTCGGTCAGCCGCGCCGCGACCGCACCGATGAGGCCCAGTTCGTGGGTGATTTCGCCGCCGGCGGTCCGCACCGCCGCCGCGACCGCCGCCAGGTCGCGACCCTGGACGATGTAGGTGCCGGTCGGCGCCGGGTTCGGCCACGCCAGGAAGAGGACCGGGCTCAAGAAAGTAAGTCCCGCCAGCAGTCCGAAGCGCTTGGCGAATTTGGGGTAGTTGCTTGACATTTTATTGATCTCCAACAGCGGAAGTCGGGGCTTCCGGTAATGCGACGGTGCAACCCCCGCGCGATTCGACCGGGCGATGGCCATCGGATCAGTCCTTGCGCTTCGCGGTGTCAGCCGTGGTCGCGCTGTCCGACCACAGATAGCCATCGCTCCAGAGATAGCCGTCCGACCACAGGTAGCCGTCTGACCACAGGTAGCCATCGCTCCACAGATAGCCGTCGCTCCAGAGATAGCCGTCCGACCACAGGTAGCCGTCGCTCCAGAGATAGCCGTCCGACCATAGGTAGCCATTGCCATCCACGTTGCCGGTCCAACGTAAGCCGTCCGACCATAGATAGCCGAGGGCCCACTGGGAGTGACCCCACAATTGGGACGTCTGCTGGAAGCCCATCTTGCCGCTGGCCACGTCACGCTTGACCTGCGGCGAGGGCGACTGGGCAGCGGTGAGGTTTGAACCTAGGGCCGCCTGGATATTGATGACGCCCGCACCGGTGGCAAACACGTCGGCGAAGTCGACCTTGGTGGCCGTGCGCATCAGCCGCGCCTTGACGGTGGCGGGCGTCAGGCTCGGTTCCTTTTCCAGCATCAGCGCCACCGCCCCGCTCACCGCCGCCGCCGCCATGGAGGTGCCGGAGAGCTGATAGTATTCAGCTTTGGAAGCCCCCGGGGCCTTGATCAGGTTCCCCGATTGCTGGGTGGTCAGATAGGAGCTGGCCGCGTTGATCGAGATGACCCGGTTGCCGTGGGCGAGCAGGTCCGGCTTGACGAAGCGGTCGATGCGGGTCGGGCCGCGCGAGGAGAAGGTGGACACGATATCGTTGGCCGGGTCGGCATCGCCCCAGGTGGTGAGGGAGCCGACCGTGATCACCTTGCGGGAGTTGCCGGGGCTGGTGATGGTGCCGTAGCCGTCGCGCCCGGCGTTGCCGGCCGAGCACACCACGACCACGCCGCTGTCCCAGATCGCCTCGACCGCCTGGACCAGCGGGTCGACCGCCGCAGCCTCGACCACGGGGTGGCCGAGGGACACGTTGAGCACCCGGATGTTCCATGAACTCTGGTTCTTCGCCAGCACCTCGTCCAGACCCGCGATCACATCCGAGGTCAGGCCTTGGCCGGCTTGGTCCAGCACCCGCACGGCATAAACCTTGGCGCCGGGGGCGACGCCGGCGTACAGCCCGCCCGACTTGCTGCCGGTGCCGGCCACAATCGCGGCCACGTGGTTACCGTGACCGTAGGTGTCGTCCGCCTTCGAGCCGACGATCGCGAAGGTGCCGAGCGGCGCAACGTCGCTGTGGCCCTTGAAGCCGCTGTCCAGCACCGCGACCCGCACGTTGGTGCCGGTGTAGGAGACGTAAGCCAACTCGGGTTGGCCGGCCCTGACCGAAGAGGGCACGCTAGTGGTTACGGGATACGAAGCGGCCGTCAGGGTGAACTGGCCGTCGGCCGTGGGGTAGGAGAGCTTACCGGCGACCGGCTCGTCCAGGCTGGCGCGCGTGATGTTGGGATTGCTTCCCAGCAACGCTTCGGCCTGTTGAGCCGGCATCTCAATCGCGTGACCGCGAACCGACTTGAACTTCTTATTCACCGTGCCGCCCTTGGCCTTGACCTTGTTCTCATCAGCGAGGCCGGGCGGCTGGTTGTAGGTCAAGATCAGTTTGACCTTGCCCGAGGGATTGGCCGCGATGGCGGCCTGAGCGCGGTGATTCAAGCGCGCATCCGCCGCCCAGCCGGCCGGAGCCGACAGCAGGAGGGCTACCAGGCTGGTGATCGTACCGGAGAGGATTTTGTTCATGATTGCTCTTTTAAGACCGAAGTAAGGAAACAGGAAGTCGTGTCCATCCTCACTTTACAAGAAATGAGCCAATCGTCACGGAACGCTAAAAATTGAGGGAATGACTGAAAAACTGATGACAGTTCAATGTGTTGTCAGTATGTCATGGGGCCATTGACCAGGATTGGCGGAAAGAATGTCTCTGATTGGAGTCATCGATCACCGGTATTTCGGCCCGTCGCCGAAATGATGGGGGACGGCGCCGAAATTGTGGCGGATGGCGCCGAAGTCGGGGCAGGGACACGACCGGCAACCACCGGATCCGTGTGCGCCCGGCCGCCCCCTGGCCGACGAGCGCCGCTGGGCCGACGGACCAGAGTTGCGTATTATTGGATTATTGGATTACAGACGATATTCATATGTGACAAATTGCAATCTTCATCGGGTCAAGTCGACCCGGCGCGACCGGGGCTCCGCACATGGGTGGAGGGGCCGGCGCGGCCAAGAAAAAACCCGGCGCGAGGCCGGGTCAGTGGAGGTCGAGGATGCGTCGCTGGTGGCGTTTATTCCTGCTCTACCCAGACGTTGATGCCGACCGGCTCGGCCAGGGCGGCGCCCGACAGAGCACTGTCGCTCCACAGGAAGGTATCGCTCCACAGGAAGGTATCGCTCCACAGGAAGGTATCGCTCCACAGGAAGGTATCGCTCCACAGGAAGGTGTTGCTCCCCAGGAAGGTGTCGCTCCACAGGAAGGTGTCCCGCCACAGGTAGGCGTCCCGCCACAGGTAGGCGCCGTTCCACACGTGCAGCGGCGCGCCGTCCGGACCTTCGATGTAGTAGTGGCCGGCGGTGTCCCGGCGGGCGAAGCCGCCGTAGTGGGTCGGGCCGGCCAGGTCGGCGGCGATGTCCATACCGCGATTGGCGCAGCCGGTTTCGGTGCTGTATACGGCGTCGTAGGCGTTGACCAGCCCGGCGCCCTGCTGGAAGACCGAGAAGGCCAGGGCGCCGTCGGCGGCCCGCGCCGCGCGGGCCGAGGCCATCAGCCGGCATTTGACGTCGTCGGGCGTCAGGCTGGGGTCGGCCTGCAGCAGCAGCGCCGCCACCCCCGAGACCACCGCCGCCGCCTGCGAGGTGCCGGACATGACGAAGAGATGCTGCTCCTTGATCAGTTGATCGTTTTTGTGGTCGCTGGCAATCCGGTGTTTCCGGTCCATGATGCCGAGGATGTGTCCGCCTGGGGCCACCACCTCGGGCTTGACGAAGCCCTCGGCCGTGGGGCCGGCCGAGCTGAAGGTCGCCAACCGGTCGTCGGAGACGTCGTCCGGCGTATGGTTGTCGGTCATGGCGCCCACGGTGATCACGTAAGGCACGTTGCCGGGCACGCCGATGGTCATCGGTTTGGGGCCAGTGTTGCCGGCTGAGGCCACCACCACGATGCCCGCCTCCCAAGCCGCCATCACCGCCTGATTCAGCGGGTCGTCCCAGTAGTGCGATTGCGGCGGAGCGCTGAAGGACAGGTTGAGTACCCGGATGTTGTGCTGGTCCTTGTGCGCGACGATCCAGTCCAGACCCCGGATCACGTGCGCGTAGGTCCCAAGCCCGTTGCCGTCCAAGGCCTTCACCCCGACCAGTTCCACATACGGCGCCACGCCATGAAGCTCGGCGCTATATTCCGAGCGCTTGGAACTCGCGATGACACTCGCCACGTGGGAGCCATGGCCATTTCCGTCATCGGCCCAGCCGTCACGGTTCGCGATGGCGTCGTAACGGACCGCGGTGCGATTAACGCCGTCGGGCGTGAACTTGAGCGCGTGGTTGCCGTGCCAAATGCCGGAGTCCAACACCGCCACGGTAACGCCCCGGCCGTCGATGCCCTCATCGTGGAGCGCGCGGGCCCCGACCACGTCCGGGAAGTAGGAGTCGGGGACGAGGCCGCTGTTGGCGTCGTATCCATAGTAGGCCACCGCGGTCTCCACACGCCGATCCTCATAGACCCGCCGAATGGTCGGGGAAGCCCGCAGGGATTCGAGTTCAGAGGCTGTCAGCCGCGCGCCGACCGCACCGATGAGGCCCAGCTCGTGGGTGATCTCGCCGCCGGCGGCTCGCACCGCCGCCGCGACCGCCGTCAGCTCATGCCCCTGGACGATGTACGAGTGGGTCTCCGGCTGGCTGGGGAGTGCGGTGAGTAGGGCGGCACCCAGCAGCCCCAGGCCGCCGCACGCGCCGAGTATCCGAGTCTTGCGATAAGAAAATGACATGGTGGTAATCCTCTTGTTATTCCTGATTGACCCAAAGGTTGATCGACGATGTCTCGGTCATGCCGCTGCTCCACACATAACTATCCAGATAGGCGTCGGACCAAAGGTAGCCATCCGACCACAGGTAACCATCCGACCACAGATAGCCGTCGCTCCATAGATACCCATCATTCCACAGGTAGCCATCCGACCACAGGTAGCCGGCGCCCTTGGTGTAGGCTCCATTCCACAGGTTGTAACTCAGGCCGTTCGGGTTCTTCTGGTAGTAGCGGCCCTGCGCGTCCTTGTTGATCGGGCCGCCGTAATGCGCGGTGTTGGCCAGATCCTTCGTCACGTCCAGACCCCGGTTGGCGCAGCCGCTGGCGCTGCTGCCGACCGCGTCGTAGGCGTTGATCATGCCGGCGCCCTGCTGCAGCGGGCTGTAGGACAGTTGGTTGCTGGCGTTGACGGCCGGGCGCGCCGTGGTCATGAGACGGCACTTGACCTGGTTGGGGGTGAGGGACGGTTGGGCTTGCAGCATCAACGCCACCACGCCGCTGACCACCGCCGCCGACTGTGAGGTGCCGGACATGGTGTACAGCCGGTCGTCGGGGGTGACCCACTCGGGATGATCCCTGGCGATTTGGTGGTTGCCGTCGTCCATGATGCCGAGCAGGTGCCCGCCGGGGGCGACCACCTCCGGCTTGGCGAAGCCTTCATGGGTCGGACCCGCCGAGGAGAAGGAAGCCAGCACATCGTCGTTCGAGTTTTGCGGGGTCCAGTTGTCCGACATCGCGCCGACCGTGATGACGTAGGGCACGTTGCCCGGCACGGTCACCGTCATGGGCGCGGGACCCCGGTTGCCGGCCGAGGCCACCACCACGATGCCCGCTTTCCAGGCCTTCATCACCGCCTGGTTGAGCGGGTCCTGCCAATAGTGGGAACGCGGCGGGGTGCCGAAGGAGAGGTTGAGCACCCGGATGTTGTAGGCGCTCTTGTTGGTCACCACCCAGTTGAGGCCACGGATGACGTCGGCGTAAGTCCCGCTGTTCGATCCCGTATTGCCCGGGTCAAAGGCCTTGACGCTCACCAGCTTCACCATCGGGGCGATGCCCTGAGGCTTGCCGTTGGCCGACCGCTTGCTGCTGGCGATCACGCTGGCGATGTGGGTGCCGTGTCCGCTCTTGTCCGGAGCATTTTGTAGCTGGCCAGTGGTCGCGTTGTACTGGGCGACGAGGCGGTTGTTGCCATTCAGATCCCACTTGATATCGTTGTAGCTGTACCACATGCCGGTATCGATCACCGCGACGGTGACCCCGCTGCCATTGATACCCTGCTGCTGGAGCTGTTCGGCGCCGACCTGCACCCGGTAGGGGGTATCGGGGATCGGCGCACCGCTGGTGAGGACCTCCGAATTGCCGAAGATTCGCAGCCCGGGCGAGCGGGCGCGCAAGGTTTCGAGTTGATGGGCGGTGAGCCGCGCGCCGACGGCATCGATGATGTCCAGCTCGTGGGTGATCGCGCCGCCCACGGCCCGCACGGCGCCTGCCACGGCGGTCAGGTTGTCGCCCTGCACAATCACCGAGCGCGGCTCGGGCTGGCTGGGCGCGAACAGGACGCCGGCGGCCACTGCGCCCAAAACTAGACTGGCAGCGATGGCTTGCTGAAGGCGGTTCAAACGAAATGTGGGAAAGATTTTTTTCATGATTGCACCTTGGAAACTAAAGCATAAAGAGTCGTGTTTACCCTCACAGTACAAGAATTGCGCCAATCGTCACGGAACGCTAAATATTCGGGGAGTGACTGAAAAACTGATGACAGTTCAATCTCTTGTCAGTATGTCATGGGACCATTGACCAGGATTGGCGGAAAGAATGTCTCTGATTGGAGCCATCGATCACCGGTATTTCGGCCCGTCGCCGAAATGGTGGGGGACGGCGCCGAAATTGTGGCGGATGGCGCCGAAGTCGGGGCGGGGACATGATCGGCAACCACCGGATCCGTCTGCGCCCGGCCGCCCCCTGGCCGACGAGCGCCGCTGGGCCGACGGACCAGAGTTGCGTATTATTGGATTGGATTACAGACGATATTCATATGTGACAAATTGCAATCTTCATCGGGTCAAGTCGACCCGGCGCGACCGGGGCTCCGCACACGGGTGGAGGGGCCGGCGCGGCCAAGAAAAAACCCGGCGCGGGGCCGGGTCGGTGGAGGTGGAAAATGGATGGGGGGTTATTCCTGCGGCACCCAGACGTTGATGGCCGCTGCTTCAGTCCGGGTGGCGCTCCATACATAGCTGTCGCCCCACAAGTAACCATCGCTCCACAGGTAGCCATCCGACCAGAGATAGCCGTTGATCTGCAGATAGCCGTCGCTCCACAGATAGCCAACGCTCCGCAGAAAGCCGTCGTTCCACAGATAGCCGTCGCTCCACAGATAGCCATCGCTCCACAGATAGCCGTCCGACCACAGATAGCCGTCCGACCACAGGTAGCCCGCACCCTTGGTGTAGGTCCCATTCCACAGGTCACGGGCGCCCCCGGCCGGGTCCATCAGGTAATAGGTGCCGTCCGCCCGCCGGTTGACCGGACCGCCGTAGTGAGCCGTGCCGGCCAGATCGGCGGTGACGTTCAACCCCCGGTTGGCGCAACTACTGGCGCTGCTGTGCACCGCGTCGTAGGCGTTGACCATGCCGGCGCCCTGCTGCAGCGGGCTGTAGGCCAGTTGCCCGCTGGCGTTGACGGCCGGGCGCGCCGAGGCGATGAGGCGGCACTTGACCTGGTCGGGGGTGAGGGAAGGTTGGGCTTGCAGTATCAACGCCACCACCCCGCTGACCACCGCCGCCGACTGCGAGGTGCCGGACATGGTGTAGTAGCTCTCGGTGTCGTGGAACAGCGGATGGTCCCTGACCAGCCTGTCGCTCTTTTCCATCATCCCGCGCACGTGGCCGCCAGGGGCGACGATTTCGGGCTTGGCGAAGCCGTCGGGGGTGGGGCCGGTGGAAGAGAAAGAGGCGAGGGTGTCGTCGGCCGGGTCGTCGGGTGTCACGCTGTCGGTCATGGCGCCCACGGTGATGATGTAGGGCACGTTGCCGGGTACGCCGATGGTCATCGGGGCGGGGCCGGTGTTGCCGGCCGAGGCCACCACCACGATGCCCGCCTTCCACGCGGCCATCACCGCCTGATTCAACGGATCGTCCCAATAATGGGACCTTGGCGGGGAGCTGAAAGACAGGTTGACCACCCGAATGTTGTAGGTGCTCTTGCGGGCCACCAGCCAGTCGAGGGCGCGGATCACGTCGGCATAGGTCCCTTTGCCTGCCTCGTCGAAGGCGCGCGCCACAATCAGATTCGCATTGGGGGCGATGCCGTTAAACTCATTGTCCTTGTAGCGGCTGCTCGCCAGAAGGCTGCTCACATGGGTACCGTGGCCGTTCTGGTCGCTGTTCTCGGTCACCTTGAGCGTTTTGTTTCCAATCGCGTCGTACTGGGCGAGAATGCGTTGATTGTTGTAGTAATCCTTGAGCAGGTATCCGGACATGCCACTGCTGGCCCAGATGCCGGTGTCGATCACCGCCACGCCGACCCCGCGCCCGTCGATGCCTTGCATGGTCAGTTCCTTGGCGCCGACCATGGTGGAGATGAAGCTGCGCCTGGCGTTCTTGTCGCTGTTGCCCGGTAAGACTTGTTCGGGAGGTGGCGGAAACTCGATCGAGCAGCCCTCACGGAAGTTCAGACGGATTTGATAAGCCTGTTGGCTTTGGAACCGCTTGTCGAATTTGAAGAAGAATTTCTTGCGGTCGCCCTTTTTTACCGTTCTTTTTGTCGTATCGCCCAGCCAGTCGGTGTTGCTGAAGGTCGCCGAGACCCCATAGACGGCGCGGTCGTAGATCTTGTCCCCTTCGCGTTTGACCTCTACCAGGCGGTTGTTGGAGGCCGGCCACAGAATCATGCCGCTGTCGAGCACGATATCGATGGCGCTGGTGTTGGTGATCTCCCAGGAGATGCTTTCACCGCTTTCGTAATTAACCACGGATTTGCCGGTCACGGTACAGCCGGGCGGAACGGCTTGGCTGGTGCTCACCCCGTGGTTCTCGTACACCTGTTGCACGCCGGCCTGGCCGCGCAGCGCCTTTAACTGCTCGGCGCTGAGGTTCGCCCCCACCGAATCGATGATGCGGAGTTCGTGGGTGATCTGGCCGCCGACCGCCTCCACCGCGGCTTTGACCGTCGCGAAGTTCGCGCCGCGGATGATGACGGAGTGCATCTCCGGCGGCTCCGCGCCAAGGAGCAAGAGTGCGCCGCCCGCGAAGGTCCCGAATAGGAGGCTGGCGGCGATGGCTTGCCGAAGGCGGTTCAAACGAAATGTGGGAAAGATTTTTTTCATGATTGCACCTTAGGAAACTCAAGCATAGAGAGTCGTGTTTACCCTCACAGTACAAGAATTGCGCCAATCGTCACGGAACGCTAAATATTCGGGGAGTGACTGAAAAACTGATGACAGTTCAATCTCTTGTCAGTATGTCAGGGGACCATTGACCAGGATTGGCGGAAAGAATGTCTCTGATTGGAGCCATCGATCACCGGTATTTCGGCCCGTCGCCGAAATGATGGGGGACGGCGCCGAAATTGTGGCGGATGGCGCCGAGTCGGGGCGGTGACACGACCGGCAACCACCGGATTCGTGTGCGCCCGGCCACCCCCTGGCCGACGAGCGCCGCTGGGCCGACGGACCAGAGTTGCGTATTATTAGATTATTGGATTACAGACGATATTCATATGTGACAAATTGCAATCTTCATCGGGTCAAGTCGACCCGGCGCGACCGGGGCTCCGCACATGGGTGGAGGGGCCGGCGCGGCCAAGAAAAAACCCGGCGCGAGGCCGGGTCGGTGGAGGTCGCGGATGCGTCGCTGGTGGCGTTTGTTCCTGCTCTACCCAGACGTTGATGCCGACCGGTTCGCTGAGGGCATCGCCCGACAGGAAGGTGTCCCGCCACGGGAAGATGCCGTTCCAGACGGGCAGCGGCGCGTCGTCCGGGCCGTGGCCATCAACCGGCATTTGACGTCGTTGGGAGTCAGGCTGGGGTCGGCCTGCAGCAGCAGCGCCGCCACCCCGGACACCACCGCCGCCGCCTGCGAGGTGCCGGACACGGTGAAGTAGAGTCCGCCGTCGTGGAATTCGGGATGGTCGCGGGCAATGCGGGCGGCATCGTCCATGAGCACGCGCACAAACCCGCCCGGAGCGACCACCTCCGGCTTGACCATGCCCTCGGCGGTGGGACCGGCGGCGGAGAAGGAGGTCAGGCGATCGTCGCTCGGGTCCGCCGGCGTGTGGTTGTTGGTCATGGCGCCCCCGGTGATGACGTAGGGCACGTTCCTGGGCGCGCCGACGGTCATCGGTGCGGGGCCGGTGTGCCGGCCGAGGCCACCACCACGATGCCCGCCCGCCAGGCTTTCATCACCGCCTGGTTGAGCGGGTCGTCCCAGTAGGGGGTTGTAGGCCCAAACTAATGAAAATTCTGTCCAGCCATTGGGTGATGGTTTCCTGGGCCAAAATCGATTGATTTTTGTGGGTTCCAGCAGGACTGTTAAGATGTAAGCCCATTTTCGCCAGCAATTCATACCATTTGCTCGTGTTTTGTACAGTGTTTATGTTTGTCAAGTTGATCACCTTTTAACAACCGTTATTTGATATACAATTAATTACCAAAATTAATCAATAGGTTACGAACAGATCTATGCCGTTCGGAAATTTCGGGGTTTTGGGCGTATACCCCCTTAATGCCGCTTTCTAACAAGCGAACCTGGTGATTTTCATCACTGATCGGTGGTGAGGAGGCTACGCATTCATCGATGAAAACGGATAGCATGTTGGCGACGCTCGGATTGGTGCTGCTGCGCCTCTTGGAAGTGCATGGCATTGATTCGCGGCAATTTATGTGGGAACTTGGGGTGGATGCGGAAGCTTTCCGGGATACTCGGGGGCGGCTTCCCAGCCAACTTGCCGATGCCGCCTACGAGAAAGCCGCCGCGCTGATTCCCGACCCCGCCTTTGCGTTGCGCGCGGCGCAGTGCTGGCACCCGTCCAACCTCGGTGTACTGGGCTATGCTTGGCTATCGAGTGGAACGCTCCGCTCTGGACTGAAGCGGGTGGAACGCTTTTCTCGCGTTCTTGGCACCAAATTTACTTGTCGCTGCGTCGCGGAGCCCACCGGATTGCGTTTCGTCTTCGACCACCGCCGAGGGGATGGGCCGATCGGGCACTTGATGACGGACGCCAGCCTAGCGCTGCTCCTGAGCATGTGCCGAACCAATTTCGGCGACGCGCTTGACCCGGCCGCCGTCACTCTGCGCCGCCCGGAACCCGCCGAACCCCAGCCTTATCGGGACTTCTTTGGCTGCGAGATCTGCTTCGGCGCCTTGGAGGACAGCTTTCTGCTGGACAGCCAGGTCGCGGATACGCCACTGCCCTCCGCCAACCAACAGTTGGCGACCACGTTCGACGCGATCCTGACCGAACAGTTGGCGGCGCTCGACAAGAACGACATCATCACCCGCTGTAAGGCGTACCTGTTGCGGGAACTGACGTCCGGCGAGCCCTCGGAACAAGCGTTGTCGGCCGCGCTGGCGATGAGCCAGAGGACGTTGCAAAGAAAGCTTGGGGAACTCGGCCTGACGTACAGGGGCGTGCTCGACGAAACGCGCCACGCTCTGGCGTTGCGCTATCTCGACGATCCCACCAAGACGGTCACCGATATCACCTTTCTGCTGGGTTTCTCCGAGCAGAGCGTCTTTACCCGCGCCTTCAAGCGCTGGCGCGGGATAGCGCCTACCGTCTATCGCGAGCGGCAACTCTCGCCCGCTTGAACCGACAGGTTCGCTTGCCCGAACCCTTTCCACCATTTCCCGACCGCGACATTGGCGTTTTCTGTCAAGCGAATGGCGCGCGAGGTCATGTGGGGCCTGACGGTTTTGGTTACTCTTTGGTTATGGCAACCCAACCAGGAGCAAGCAATGCAAATCAACCTCGAATTGCAGGCCGGCCCGCGCCACGGCGTCCCCTTGTGGAACCCGCTCAAAACGCGGGTTGCCGTGGCGACGATGACCAGCATTCACGATGAAATTTCCGATTATTCGTTATTGGCGCCCGCTATCGTCAATCATTGCGCCACAAGCCACCCCAGCGTGTTACACGACCTAAAGCCTATCGATGAACTCTTGTTTACGACAATGCAGGGTGCGCATCCGGAGGATCTGGAGTCGATTGCGGCCGAACTGGAAGAACGGCAAACCGTATTCAAGAAAGTCTCGGCACGTCTGGATTGTTCCTTACTCGGTACCCTGGCTCGTCAACTGGATCGCATTAATGGTGCGTTAGAGATAGTGATCGATAAACGTCCTTTGATTGAATCGGCAATGGAGGATTGTTCTTTATCTACGACGAATAGTGATGAAGGAATGAATGGCGATGACCAGGAAACAACGTATTTCCCTGACAATAGCCATTATTGGCAGGTTGCATAAGGCGACTGATTGCATGTTCTCCAACTGCACGACACCCTCGCACAGGAGTGGAGGCCGTGGCCCGATCTCCTCGCCATGCGCGGCGATGTGCCGGTGGCGCTGGGGAAGGAGCGGACACAGGAGTAGTGGGAAGGTTTTTGTGCACAACAACGCGCGCGTGCATTGACGGGAGCCGGTGGACGCAGCTCGCGAGTGACCGTCCACCGCAACACCGTGCCGGGCATCCTGCCACCGTGCTCCGCGATGGACTATTGCGGTATTGCGGCCCACGGGCGAGGCTCAAAGTCGACAAGGCGGACCAACTTCTCGACGCGCAGGGTACGGCGAATCATCTGGGTAAGGTCTTGGTCCGCGGCCAAGTCGTGGTAGTCGTGCTTGATGATTTGGTGACCCGTGAGGAAATTGGTATCGATTTGATAGCCCAGGCACTCGCGATCGCCTGCGAGTTTTGGATTCAGGCATTCAACTCCCGCACCATCGAGCCGAAGCGTCTCGCCGATCAAGAACCAGTCGCCGTCTTGAAAGCGGAATCGCCAACGGGTACTGGAGCGCACACTCGATCCGCCGTATTCCGCGATGAGGAAGGTGTTGCGCTCGACCCGAAGCCCCGCAAAACCATCGGGCGATGCGATTCCGCCGGTTGCGCGCTCCGGGATCGCGCGATCCGACCGGTGCGACAGGACGAACCCTCCCGAAGGTCGGCGAAACAAGATCAGAAGGGGACGGTCCGCATCGGGATCGGCTTTGCTTGCGACCACGAGTACCACATCGAGCCGCCCGTCGCCGTTGAAGTCCGCTTGTTCTTGGGCGATCGGCGCGTAGCCTGTTGGGATAAAGCTTTCCACGGCGGTGCCGAAGCGCGGGGAAGGGGGTACCTCCGCGAGCGCGGCCACGTTTCCGAGCGCGCATAGCAAGCTCAGCGCAGGGAGACTGCTCACGCGGTCGAAATCAAAACTCATCAGGACGCCCCAAGGGTGAGAGGAACGACGGCCACCGAGAGGGACGGTGGAGCGCGCGAGGCGCTCCCCAATGGCCGCCCGCCGTCGCGCCGAGAATCGAGGCGGCGGTTCGCTCGATCGAGCGGGTCGGGCGTCTTGCACGGTCGTACGAAGCCCAACATCAGTGCCCAGCCGCGATTCGGCTCGCCGCCATCAACGAGGCCAGGGCCAAGACGACCAGTGGAACGCCAATAATCAGCGGAATGACGGCAACCGGACCGAGGAGTCCACCCCCGGCCGCCGCGCTCCGCTCGGATGCCTGGATGGCGAAGAGACCCCAAGCGCAGTGAAGGCCGCCCAGCAGAAGAACCATCGAGTGTGTCCAGCGCAACGGTGCCGCCAGTCGAGGGGTGGGATGCCACAGGCGCCAAGCCAGAACGAGCAGCCACGCCGCCCCGGCCATCGGCAGCAGGAGCTGGACCGAGACCACCCCCAACCACGCAATGCTGACACCGCTCGATGGCGTCCACCACCGGCCTCCAGCAAGGAGCCCGCCGATGAACAGACTGAAGAGCAGCGGGAGAAGGCCAACGACTCCATGCGCGAGGGCGAGCACACGAAAGAACGTGAGTGGCTGGGGCTTGTTCTGGTTCATGACGCCCGATTCTCCGACGGTTAAGTGATATGGCAGCAGCTAACCAGGAAGCGCACATGGAGTATAGACGGACGGGCGGCCCAAACAGCATCCCCCACGCGCTAACCATGGCATGGGACGTTTCGGGCGTTCACAACCGCGCCACCGCCGCCGCCATCCGATCCTGCCCCACATGGGTGTCAATCCCGGGTGGTGTTGATCGTCGAGTGCCCCAGCAACGCCTGGATGCCCACCCGTTCCGCTCCGGCGTTCAATAAGTTCGTGGCGTAGGTGTGGCGCGGCTTTTTCGAGCTGATCCTCTGGTCGATACCCGCTTGTTGCAGCCTCCCCCGCAGGTAAGCGCGGGCTGCCTGCGAGGACACCGGCTTATTAATCGGGTGCGCGGACGAACACGTACTCGCCCTTGGGCTGGTCCTTCAGTCAGAAGCCGAACACCTGGCCGAAGGCTTCCGGCAGCGATACCCGCCGCTCCTGGTCGCCTTTGCCGATTACTCGCACCGACTTGGCAGTGTTATCCGCCCACCGCACGTCGGCCACTTTCAGGTTCGTGGTTTGGACTATCGATACGCCGACTCATGATCGGGATGCAGGAAAAGTAAGCGGAGCCACCCCCCGTCATCGCGGTAAGCCACAGCCGGAAACCCCTGGCTGATACGGAAGCTGTACAGGTGATGCCCGGCCGGTCCGCTCCGGGAATGGCTCGGGTGGTGGCGGGCTGCCCGTTAGAGGTGGCAGCGGTGACGAGGGCCTGATGGGGTGATCAGCCTCATCCGCGCCTCCGGCACATCATGCCGAGGCCAAGTTCAGCGTTGCCAACGGTTTGGTCATGCATGCGGCGCTGGCTGGACACAGGGCAGCGAATTCGGTGGTCTGTTGTATGACTGGTGGTGCGACCTCACGGGGGATGCGGACATAGCCGCGCCGGGCAAAGAAGGCTTCGGCGGTGGTGGTGAGCAGGTACAGCGCCGCGATGCCCAGCTGGCGGGCGGCCCGTTCGGCGTGGGCCAGCAGCGCGGAACCCAGGCCCAGGCCTTGCCAGTCCGGGGCGACCACCAGCGACCGGAGCAGGGCGACTTCCCCGCATACTTCCAGCCCCACCACGCCGGACAGGTCCGCGCCGTCGCTACTGCCCCACAAGTCGTTCAGGCGCGCGGCGGTGAGATCGGCGACCGGCAGGCCGGCGGCGGCGAGCAGCGCTCGGACGGCGACTTCATCCGGGCAGGCATGGATCGGCGGGAGGGCGGCGGTCATGGCGTCTTGGGGCGGAGGATTACCGCCGCGATGTTCTTGGTCACGATGACCGCATCGCAAAAGGCCTGGCCGTCCAGGTCGCTCAAATGCACCAACGGGCCAGTCACCTCCTGGACCGTCCCGGTCAGGTCTTCGCCCGCCCCCAGACGGATCGTCACCTGCTGGCCTTTCTGGCCTGTCAGGAAATGCTCGATCGTATCCCCGTGGCCGATCGCCAGGGGTCCGGCTGTCGCTGTCATCGATAAGTTCATCCTTCCTCCGAGCGCAATGGTTTTCCAAACCCCATGGTTCGGTGGCGGGCTGTTTCGGGTGGCCCGTGCGGCAAGGCCGTGGGCGGCGGCGTGAATCGGTGGGATGTCATGGGGTCGGCCCGGGCGCTCTCGATGCTGTCGATCGGCGCGGTCATGGGATGGGCCACCTCCCCAGCGTGGTCCTTCCCGCTCGGTCGGGGGACGGGATCGACCAGGGCGCGCGGCCACTCCGGAAGGCGTTGGATCGACGGTTCTCCGGTTTCGTAGGGGATGCCCTGACGGTTGGCGTAGGCCTGGGCGACCAAGCCCTCGGTGGTGAGGGGACGTCTGGGCCGGCGCGATAGGTGGCGGTGTCTTCCATCGTCTTTTATCAGCTTGTTCCGGTTAGACTGGGCTAAAATGCGAATAAAGTGCTTTGTGGCAAGCCATTCCGCACAAACATGGCGGCCGCCAGCCGCCCGAAGACAGGGACGAGAAGACCCTGGGAAGATCGCACCTTGCTGGCGATCTCGATGCCGGTTTTCTCCTTAATCCAATTGAAGATCGACTCGACCGGTTGACGCACCCGCGAGACGGCGCGGGACCGCCAGGCGTCGGCGGCGTCGAGATGCGCCTGGCCCTTCTGCTTCTTGACCGGCGCCATCACGGTGAACGGCAGCCCGTGCGCGCGCTTGAGGTATTCATACGCCTGGTCGGCGTAGAGTTCCTGGTAGGGCAGCGCGTGGGCGACCTGCTCCAGCGCCGGGCCATCGTTCAGCCCCGCCGGCGCGAGACCGATAAAGCGCGGACTCGGCAGCGTGCCGGGCTGAAAGTCGCCAACCAAGTGAATCTACCCGCCGTGATCATACAGGTGCTTGGTCGGGCAGTAACCGCTGCTGGCCAGCTCGGAGGCGACTTTGGCGTTGAAACGGCGCCCCTGCCGGGCAAGGATCACCGGCATGGAGTCAACCAGCCCGGCGAAAGACGCCGTCTCACCGGTCGCACAGAACCGCTCCAACAGGGCCGGAAAGCAGTCCGCGAGCCGGTTCAAGCGCTGCACGTAGGCGCCGTAGCCGGGCAGCCGGGGGAACCCGTCCCGCCAATAGCGCCCGGCATGCCGGTGGATATCCTTAGATCTGCCGCTTCTGTTCCATAGCGACGGCGAACAGGTAAATCGTGACGACCTCCTCGTCGGTGCAGTCCAGGCCGGCATCAGGCGCGTGGCTCTGGGCCTGCACCCAGCCCACCTCTTGCCAATGGTTACAAACCGCAAGGTAGAGGGTGATCAACCGCGCATGCCAGTCCATCGTCGTACTCGGTCAGGTTGTTGGGGAACAGCCTCCCATGATACGACTTCGGGCTGGCCTCCCAGATTGCTCTGAATTCGCATTATAGCAAAGGGGGGTGTAAGGACCAGTCATGCGTTGATCATCAGGACTGCCTCAGCGGGAACGGACCGAACGGCGGTCCCCGGGTGTTGCGGGGCGGCTCGTGGAACAACGAACCGAAGAGGTTGCGGTCGGCCGCGCGCAACAGGAACAACCCGCGCAACAGGAACAACAACACGGGTTTCCGTCTGGCCAGTCCGCCCACCTAATCCCGGAGCCGCCGCGTTCACGGATGTAGCGGGCGTGGCGGGTGGGTGTCCGTGAGTCCGTTTCCAGGACTCGCAGGGACGGGAGCGCCGAATAGTCGGGTCAGGGAACGACAGGGCGCGGGGCCAAAGGCTTGCCGGCGGTCCCGCGCCCAATTTCAGCAGAACGCATGACGGTGCGCTATGATGTGGCCAACGACAAATATGGAATCAAGCGGGTAGGTCGGGTTAGCGAAGCGTAACCCGACAGCTTGCAATGCCCGGGAGTTGTCGGGTTACCGCGCCTGGCGCCTAACAGTCATGTCGATGGGATCGACACCCCCGGCTATGAAACTATGAAACGTACTTTCATGGCAACCCGACCTACTACTACTAACGATCCATACAATCAGGCGTACGAGTCTAACGGCATGAACCGGGATCAGGTTTTTATCAGCTACAGCCATGCAGACAGTGACTGGCTGAAACGACTGCAAACCATGCTTGTTCCTTTACAGCGTCAGGGAGCGCTGGATGTATGGGAAGATTCGCGAATTCAGGTAGGGCAGGATTGGAAGGAGGAAATTGAAAAGGCGCTGGAGAGAGCCAAAGTCGCCGTGCTAATGGTGAGCCCAGATTTTCTGGCTTCGGACTTTATCGCCAAGCACGAGTTACCAACGCTGCTGGAGGCCGCTAGGAAAGAGGGTCTGACCATTCTCTGGGTGCCAGTACGGCATAGTCTGTATAAGGAAACTGAAATTGCGCGTTACCAGGCAGCCTATAATCCCAGAACACCGCTATCCACGCTGACTGCGGCCGAACAGGATGCCGCACTGGTGCAAATCGCCGAAAAACTTAGGGCGGTCAAACCGCCTGCTTTTCCATCGAAACCACCCCAACCACCGGAACCATTACCCCAACCACCACCGGAACGACCGGAACGACCGGAACGATCGGTATTGTCTACTCGACTGTTGATCATGTTGGTGTTGGTTATTTTGGGTGGGACTGGTCTGTATTACCTTGGGCGCGAGTGGCTCTATCAGACAACTAACTCGACCCAATCAACGGCGGACAAGGCGGCGGCGGACAAGGCGGCGGCGGACAAGGCGGCGGCGGACAAGGCGGCGGCGGACAAGGCGGCGGCGGACAAGGCGGCGGACAAGGCGGCGGCTAAGCTACCCTCTTCCCTGGCTTTACCGAATATCCACGGCTGGTCGGCACAACAGGTGCAATCCCTGCAACAACAAACTGCTCAAGCATTCAAGATACCGGTGGAATTCCAGGATACGCTCAAGGATGGCGGTCTGGGACCGAAGATGGTGGTGATTCCCGGCGGACGTTTCCAGATGGGTTCACCGCCAGACGAGCCGCAACGAACAGGTGACGAACGCCCGCACGAGGTCGAAGTCGCGCCGTTTGCAATGGACAAGTACGAAGTGACCTTCGAGGAATACGACCGTTTTGCTACAGCGATCCAGCGCGAGAAGCCGTCAGATTCGGGTTGGGGTCGGGGACGGCGGCCGGTTATCAACGTTACTTGGAAAGACGCGGTGGCCTATGCCGAGTGGCTATCGCAACAGACCGGCCAGACTTATCGCCTACCGACCGAAGCGGAGTGGGAGTACGCGGCGCGAGCGGGGACGACAACCCCGTTCTACTTCGGGACCACAATCAGTACCGAGCAAGCCAACTACAATGGCAATTACACCTATGGCGGGGGACAAAAAGGCGTGTATCGGCAAAAGACCGTTGAGGTCGGCCAGTTTCCAGCCAACGCTTGGGGACTACACGATATGCACGGCAACGTTTGGGAATGGAACTGCTCCGAATATGACGAAAATTATGGGGGTGCCGCATTGCGTTGTATCAGCGACCCCGATTCCGGCGGTCCCCGGGTGTTGCGGGGCGGTTCGTGGTTCCTCGATCCGGGGTGGCTGCGGTCGGCCGCGCGCGGCGGGAACGACCCGCGCGACAGGTTCAACATCTACAACTGGGGGTTCCGTCTGGCCAGGACCTTAACCCTTTGACCTTTTTACTTTTTCCCTTTTCGGGGGCCCAGGGGGCGAAGCCCCCTGGGCGTTTTTTTAGCGGGTAGTGGGATGGACGAGAAACCCGATGAGCGGACGCCGCGCGCGGTGCAAGCCTGTCACGAACTGTTGGCTTGGCTGATTCCGCTGCTCGACCAGTTTCCGCGCTCGCGCCGGTTCACCCTGGGGGAACGGCTGGAAAGCGGCTTGCTCGCCGTGCTGGAGGCGCTGGTGGAAGCGGCCTACAGCCGCGACAAGCGCGCGGCGTTGACCCGCGCCAACCTCCGGTTGGCGGTAGACTTCAAGTCAAATGCCGCAAGGCGTCCATGCGTTCGTGCAGGATTCGAACGACGTAAACCGTCAGCGCGGCTTCCTCGATACGATAGAAAACCAAGTGCCTCCCGACCGGATAGACCATCATCCCGTGTTTGGGACGGCCCACCTGCGGGTTTTCGGTGATGGCCTTCAGTGCGCCGTCGAGCGTGTGCCGGTACTCGGCAAGCTGCCCTTCCCCCCATGTTTGCAGCGTGAATGACAAAATGTCGCGAAAATCCTGCTGTGCGGGTTCGCTCAGCTCGATCCGGAATTTAGAGGCAGACATCGGGATTCGGCTTTCTACCCTCGGTGGCGTGTTGCCGGGCGTCTTGTTCGATCCGGTCGAGCAGCCCCGGCGTGTAGGGGGCCGTGCGGCCTTCCTGGATGGCTCGCTCGCCCACATCCAGCGCCGCCATGAGGCGAGCGTGTTTGCTGTCATCCTGCTCCCGCAAGCGGCGCACAGCATCGCGCACCAGTTCGGCGGCGTTGCTGTAGAAGCCCTCGGCGATCTTGGCCTTGATGTAGCTTTCGTCCACGGGCGGAAAGTTGATATTCATGGCGCGTGCTCGTTTTATGTGCGAAATAAGGACGTAAAGTATACATCATCCCGCTCATGGGGAGAATGCAGGCTGGAAGTCCGCAGCCTCCTTAACCTTTTGCCTTCGCCATTTCCGCCAGCACCAACTGCGTCCACGCCCCGGAGCCCGGCAAATTCTGGCCGCCATCCGCCACCACCAGCGTCCCAGTGATGTAGGACGCCAGCGGCGAGGCCAGGAACACGCTCAATTGCCCGATGTCGTCCGGCGTGCCGAAACGGCCGAGCGGGATCATCCTTTTCAGCTTATGGGCGCTGCCCGCTGGCACCAGCCGCCGCACGCCCTCGGTCCCCTCAATCGGGCCGGGCGCGATGCTGTTGCAGCGGATGCCGAACCGGCCCCATTCCAGGGCCAGATTCCGCATCATGTTGTCGATGCCGGCCTTGGCCGCGCCAACGTGGGCCTGAAGCGCGTAGGGCATGAACGCCTGGCCGGCCGAGATGAAGATGATGTTGCCCTGGGTCTCCTTGAGCTGCTCGAACGCCGCCCGGCAGGTGTGAAAACTGCCCAGCAGATCAATGTCGATCACCGACTTGAACCCGTTAGGGCTGATCTGTTCGGCGGCGAGGGGGAAATTACCCGCCGCGCCGCAGATCAGGGTGTGGATCGGCCCCAGTTCCTCCCGACAACGCTGCATGGCGGTTTCCAGCGCCGGGTAATCGCGCACGTCGGCGGAATGGGCCGACACCCGCGCGCCCAGCGCCCGCAGTTCCGCCGCCGCCGCGTCGAGCTTCTCCTGCGCGCGGCCGACGATGCCAAGATTCGCCCCGACCGCCGCGAAATTGCGGGCGATACCGAGATTGATGCCGCTGCTGCCGCCGGTGATGAACACGGTCTTGCCCTGGAACAGGTCTTTGGCGAAATAGTTGGTAATGATCATGGCGTTTCCTTAAGGTTCGGGTCGATTATCGAACAAGCCTAAACAAACCGAACTGCTTCACATAGCACGCTTTGGCTAACTTGACCGTCCCGGCGACCTTGTCGAGAATCGTTGGGAATCCTTCATCCCCATGGAGCCCGTCATGGCCCTCACCCCCAACCCCTCTCCCCCAAGGGGAGAGGGGAGCGAACGGTTACCTTACAACCTGCTGATCATCGGCGCCGGCATCAGCGGCCTGAGCATGGCCCATTACGCCGCCGCCGCCGGTTTGAACGCGCGGGTGCTGGAACGGGACCACCGGCCGGGCGGCTGCCTGCACTCGCATCGCTTCGGCGGGGCGCTGGACGGCTTCTGGCTGGAACTGGGCGCGCACAGCAGCTTCAATTCCTACACCAACCTGCTGGCGATTCTGGAACAGATCGGCGTGCTGAACCGCGTGCAGCGCCGGGCCAGGGTCGGTTTTCGGCTGTTCGCCGACGGCGCGGTCAAAAGCATCCCTTCCCAGTTGTATTGGCCGGAACTGTTGCTGGCGCCGTTTAGGCTGCTCGGCTTGATCAAAACCGGACGCAGCGTCGCCGACTACTACGGCCACATCCTCGGCCCGCGCAATTACGCGGCGGTGTTCGAACCGGCCTTCAACGCGGTGATCTGTCAGCCCGCCAGCGAGTATCCCGCCGACAGCCTGTTCAATGCGCGTCCCCGCCGCAAGGACGTACCCCGCGGCTTTACCCTGCCCGGCGGGCTGCAAACTATCGTTGATACGCTGGGCGCGCGGCCGGAGATCCGGATCGAGTTCGGCCAGGCCGCGCGGGAGATTCGCCGCGACGGCGATGGATTCAGCGTCCGTACCGACCAGGGCGAATACACCGCCCGCGCGCTATGCCTGGCGACGCCGGTGGCGGTGGCAACCGGGTTGCTGCGCGCCGCGTTTCCCACCATCGCAGCGCGGTTGGCGGAGATCGCCACCGCCACGGTGGAATCGGTCGGGGTGGCGCTGCCCGCCGACCGGGTGCAACTGCCGCCAGTAGCGGGACTGATCGGCCGGGACGAAGCGTTTTATTCGGCGGTGTCGCGCGATACCGTGCCGGATGCCCGGTACCGGGGGTTCACCTTCCATTTCCGGCCCGGCGTTCTCGACGAGGAGGGGAAACTGAACCGCATCGCCCAAGTGCTGAACGTGCCGCGCACCGCGCTCGGCGCGGAAAATGTGGCCACCAGGATCAACCAGTTGCCCGCCTTGCGGGTCGGTCATGGCGAACGGACCCAGCATTTGGATGCGGCATTGGCCGGAAGCCGTCTGGCGCTGACCGGCAACTATTTCACCGGGGTCGCCATTGAGGATTGCGTGACGCGCTCGCGCCACGAATTCGACCGGCTGCGTCGGGAAGGTTGGTGAGAGGTTGGCGCGGTGCCGACCATCGGTTATCCGACGGTCGGCACCACCCATCCAGGGCGTGGGTTAGAAGGCAGGATAGAGTGTGGTCGTTTCGCCGGCTGGGGCTGTCATATTGTCGCCGATGGACCAGCCCTCGTCGTTGATCAGGAACTTGAACGAAACCGCGCTTGTGCCCGCTTCGTTCGTCGTCCACACCCACACATCGTTGCCGGCGTTTTCCATCTGTACCCCGGACTCCCAACTAAGGCCAGCGCCTTCGCCGCGAATGAACATGTTGTTGCCGGGGCCAACGTCGTATTTAGCGACGACGACGGTAACTGCCGATTCGGGTTGAGCAGCGGATTTCGTGGCTTTGGCGGTGGCAGGGGGTTTTCCAGTGGCCTTGGCGGGCGCTGGAGCCGGGGCGGCGGGTTTCACGGCGGCCTTGGCGGGCGGGGGAGTGGTGGGTTTCACGGCGGCCTTGGCGGGCGGGGGAGTGGAGGGTTTTACGGCGGCCTTGGCGGTCGGAGCCGGAGCGGTGGGTTTCACGGCGGCCTTGGCGGGCGCCGGAGTGGAGGGTTTTACGGCGGCCTTGGCGGTCGGAGCCGGAGCGGTGGGTTTCTCAGTTGCCTTTGCTGAGGGCGCCGGAGCAGCAGGTTTCTCGGGGGCCTTGGGGGCGGGAGCCGGAGCGGGCTTAGGTGCTTCCGCCGGTTTGGTGGGTTCCGCGACGGTTGGTTTCACCGTGGCGGTTGGGATCGTGGTTTTCTTCGGTTCTTGCTTGACGGTGGTTTCAGTCGGCTCTTTCATTTTCGGCATGAGTTCAGTCCTCTGAATCGCTTGATCAATTTCGGGGCGCGGCGGAAAGCCTTGCCGTTACTGCTGCTGATAATGAGTCTAGCCTAAGCTTGGAGTGGTCTCCAAGTCACTCAGCGAGAAATGCCACGCCATCATTAAAATTTTGTTCCTATTATGCCAATGTTTCATCACGAATATCCGTTTGATCCCTGTTATGGCCATGATCTGGCCGCCCTGCTGACAGTCGCCGCCCCGGAAGAACCGGCGGATTTCGCCGCGTTCTGGCGCGCGCTTCAGGCTCGCGCCCGGACGGTAACGGTCGCGCCGTCGCTACGAGAACTGCCGAGTCCGCAAGCTCGAACCCGCGTGTTCGAGGTGGAGTTCGGATCGCTGGACGGGTTTCGGGTCAAAGGCTGGTTGACCCGGCCGCTCGACGAGCCGGTCGAGCGGGGCGTGGTGGTGAGTCACGGCTATGGCGGGCGGGACGGTCCGGATTTTCACTTGCCGTTCAAGCACGCGGCAATGATTTTTCCCTGCGCTCGTGGGATTTCCCGCAGCACCCGCGCCGATATATCCAGCAATCCCGATGTCCACGTGCTGCACGGCATCAAACAACGCGAGACTTACGTGCTCGGCGCTTGCGCGGCGGATACGGTTTGGTGCGCGGCCTCGGCGTTGCTGGAGCTGTTCCCGATGGCGGCGGGACGGCTGGACTATCTGGGCATCAGCTTCGGCGGTGGCATCGGCGCGCTGGCCCTGCCGTGGGACCAGCGTTTCCATCGCGCTCACCTGAACGTGCCGACGTTCGGCCACCAGCCGCTGCGGCTGGCGTTGCCTTGCATCGGCAGCGGCGAGGCGGTGCGTCTTTTCCAACAGCAAAACGACCGGGCGCTGTACACGCTGCGCTATTTCGACGCCGCCGTGGCGGCCCGGCACTTGCACATCCCCATGCACGTCGCCGCCGCCCGCTTCGACCCGGTGGTGCCGCCCCCCGGCCAGTTCGCTGTTTACAACGCACTCGCTGGTCCCAGGGAACTGTTCGTATTGCAGGCCGGCCATTTCGAGCACGCCGGCCTGGCTGCCGAGGACGCGCGACTGCTGGATGCGCTGGCGTATTTCTTCAACCGCGCCTGAGGTGAATTCAAAACCCCAGCAAGCGGGCGCCCTGGTAGAAGATGAAGCTCAATAGCCAAGCCAGCCCCAGCGACCAAACGATGCTGAAGCCGGTAAAGATGAGGCTTTTGGATTCGCCGCGCAGGGTCGCCACCGTGGACAGACAGGGGGTGTAGATCAGCGTGAATAGCATAAAGCTGAACGCTTGCACCCAGTCCATTTGCTGGGCCATCAACTGCGCCAGCGCGTCGCCTTCCAACCCGTAGACCACCGCCATCGCTCCCAGCACGATCTCCTTGGCGACGAAGCCGAACAGCAGAATCACCGCCATTTGCTGGTCGATGCCGATGGGCCGCAGCAGCGGTTCCAACATGCCACCAAACAGGCCCGCCAGCGTATCGGGGCCGGCGGCGGTCGCGCCCGGCGGCAAATGAGTCAATAGCCAGATCATCACCACGCCGGCGATGATGAAGCGGCTGGCGCGGCTGAGAAAGTGGTGGACCTCGTGCCAGGCGCGCAGCGCCACCTGCTTGAGCGTCGGCAAGCGGTAGGGCGGCAGTTCGATCAGCAGCGGTTCGGCGCCGCCGAGCCGGTTCTTGAACAGCAGGGCGGTGGCGAAGGCGGTCAGGAAGCTCAGCACGTACAGCGCGAACAGCGCCAGCGGCGCCTGGGCGGGCGAAAACAGCGCGGTGGTCAGGAAGACGAACACCTGCAAGCGGGCCGAGCACAGCGAGAACGGGATAATCAGCATGGTCAGCAACCGTAGCCCGCGCGAGCGCATCACCCGGGTGCCCATCAAGGCCGGCACGTTACAGCCGAAGCCCATCAGCAGCATCACGAAGCCGCGCCCGTCCAGTCCCAGCTTCGCCATCAGCGCGTCCATCAGGAAGGCGATGCGCGACAGATAGCCGCTGTCCTCAATCAGCGCCATGCCGAGAAAGAACAGCACAATGATCGGCACGAACGAAGCGACGGTTCCCAGTCCGTCGTAGAGTCCTTCCACCAGCAAGCCGTATAGCCAGCCGGGCAGAATGGTTTGAAGATGAACCAGCGCCAGTTCGCGGAATTGCTCCAGCAGCCAGGCCATGCCGTCCTGCAACGGTCCGCCTAGGGTGTAGACCGCCTGAAACAGCAGAAACAGGGCGAGGAAAAACAGCGGGACGCCAAACAGCGGATGCAGGGCGATCCGGTCGATTCGCTCGCTCAGGCCGTATTCCAGCACCCGAGGCATCATCACCGACCGCGCCAGGAGCTTCTCCGCTTCCGCGATCAGGGCCTCGTCAGCGGCGAAGTCGGCCTGTAAAACGTGGTTCTCGATGGGAGGGATTTGGCTTAGGACCTGACGCAAGGTGTCGCGAGCTTCCGGGAAACCCTGGCCATACTTGGCGCTGGCACAGCACACCGGGTAGCCCAGGCCCGCCTCCAGCGCCCCGGTGTCGAAGTGGATACCGAGCCGTTCCGCTTCGTCGGCCATGTTCAGGACCACTACCGCCGGCAGGCCCAGTTGACGCAGTTGCAGAGCCAGCGGCAGTTGCTGGTCGATCTGGGTGGCGTTGAGGATGATGCAGAGCAGGTCGATAGGGTTGTTTAGCAGGAAGCGTCGCACTACCTGCTCGTCCTCGGCAAACCCGTGCAGATCGTAGAGACCTGGCAGGTCCACCACCTCGACCATGTCGGCGCCGAGCAGGATTTTCGCGCCCAGCAAATCCACGGTGATCCCGGGCCAGTTGCCAATCCGGGCGGAGGCGCCCGTCAGGCGATTGAAAAAGGTGGATTTGCCGGTGTTGGGCATCCCCAACAGGGCGATGCGCTTCAACTCTCGGCCCAGACGTGGATCAGCGCGGCATCGTTGCGGCGCAGCATGATGTTGACGCTGCCAACCCGAACTTGGAGGGGTCCGCCAAACAGGGCCTGGCGGATTGGACGCACCTTCTGGCCGACGCGAAAGCCCAAGGCTTGCAGCCGCTGACGAAAATGCTCCTCGGCGTCCACATCTTCGATAATGGCTTGCTGGCCCATTGCCAGTTCGGAAAGGCGCACCATGGTCATGTCGGTACTTCCTAAATGCGAATAGTTCGCATTCTCCTACAACCCCGCTTAAACCGCAACAGGATTGTAGGAATCCATCTCAGTTCGTTGTATCTTCGATAACATCCACCTTGTCGTAAATCTCCGCCAGCGCCAGCGCGAAGTCGATGGATTGCAGTCGTAGCGTGGCGTCCAAGCCCGTGCGTTCGGTCAGCAGCCACTGCTGGTCAGGTTGTCGCCGGTAGGATTCGACATGGGGCCGATGCTGGGCGATCAGCACGTATTCGACCAGCGAGTCCAGTTGGCGGTAATGTTCAAACTTGCGGCCCCGATCATAGGCTTCGGTGGAATCCGACAGCACTTCGATAATCAGGGTGGGATTCAGCAAGGTGTCCAGATGCGCGTCGTCGAATTGCTCCTTGCCGCAGACTACCACCACATCCGGGTAGGTGTACAAACCGGTCAGGCTGACCTTAACGCGCATGTCGTTGACATAGGCTTTACAGGGCCGGTTTTTCAGGTGTTGTCGGATTTCGGAACCGATGTTGAGGACGAGGGTGTTATGCACCCTGCTGGCGCCGGTCATGGCGAAAATTTCGCCGTCAAAGTACTCGCTCTTGAACTCGGCGCTGCGTTCGATGGCGAGATAGTCTTCGCGGGTCAAACGGTGTTTGGTTTGCGGATTCATGGCGGCGCCTCGGCGGTTCGGTTGCCCGGGGCCATTGTGCCCCATGCCCGTTGTAAAGCTCAAACAACCCCGCGCTTCGCGCCACCCCTCCTTCGCCAAGGAGGGGAATTCTTCCCTCTCCTTTTGAGGGAGAGGAAATGGAGGTGAGGGGGCGAGTTCAATCCGTGTGGAAGGTCCGCTTTTCCCCCGCCATGCGCAACAGAATCTCTGCGGGCCGGAAACGCTCGCCCAATTGCTGGCGGTATTGCTCCAACTTCGCCGCAAGTTCCGCGATGCCAAGGCTGTCGGCGTAACGGAACGGGCCGCCCAGGAACGGCGGGAAACCGATCCCGAACACCGCGCCGATATCGCCGTCGCGGGGACTGCGGATCACGCCCTCGTCCCAGCACAGCGCCGCCTCGTTGAGCATAGGTAGCACGCAGCGTTCGACGATCTCGTTCGCTTCCATGGCTTTGTCGCCGCTCGCGCCCAACACGCCGTAGACGCTCTTGTCAATCGGCTTCTCGCCCTGTTTGACGCCTTCGTAACGATAGAAGCCCTTTTTGTTCTTGCGCCCGTAGCGCCCGTCGGCTCGCAACTTGTCAGCGATGCCGGCCGGCTTCATCCGCTCGCCGAAGGCCTGGTACAGAATTGGCCCGACCTTGGAGACCACATCGATGCCGACCTCATCGAGAAGGGTGAAGGGGCCAACCGGGAAACCAAATTGCGCCAGCGCCTGGTCGATGGCGTCGATGGCCACGCCTTCGTTGATAAGGTAGCCGGCCTCGTTGATATACGGCGCGAGGATGCGGTTGACGTAGAATCCGGCCCCATCCTGGACCACGATCACGGTCTTGCCCTGCTTGCGGCCAAATTCAACCGTCGTGGCGATGACCTCCATCCCGGTTCGTGGCGTGGCGATGATTTCCAGCAGCGGCATCTTCTCCACAGGGGAGAAGTAGTTCATCCCGATGACGTATTCCGGCCGTCGCGCCGCCTCGGCGATTTTCGCGACGGGAATCGAGGAGGTGTTGGTGGCGAAAATCGTGGTGGGCGGGCAGTTCGCTTCCACGTCGGCGACCATTTGATGCTTCAGCTTGAGATCCTCGAACACCGCCTCGATGACCAGGTCCACGTTTTGGAAGCCGGAGAAGTCCAGGGTCGGGGTGACTCGCCGCCGCTCCTGGCCGGCCTCGAACGCGGTGATGGAACGCCGCTGCAAGCGTTTTTGAATCAGCCGGTCGATGATGGCCATGCCGCGATTCAGGCCGGCGGGTTCCTGGTCCTTGAGCCTCACCGGGATCTGGGCTTTGTGGGTGGTGATGTAGGCAATGCCCGCCCCCATCAAACCGGCGCCGAGCACGCCGATTTTGCGAACCGGGCGCGGTTGCACCGTCGGATCGGCGACGCCGGTATCCTTCTTCATCGCGGTGGTGGCGAAGTAAAGGTTCATCAACTGCCGCGCTTGGGGCGTCACCGCCAGTTCGCCGAAGGCCAACGCTTCCGCTTCCAGACCCTTGTTGAACCCCTGGCCGGCGCCGGTTTCCACACAGTCGATAATGCGCAACGGTGCGGGATAGTGGCTCTTGGTCTTGTTCAAAGCCTGTTCGCGGGCCTTCTGAAAAATCACCCGCCGACCCAGCGGATTGTCCTCCAGCGCCAGCCTGGCCAATCCCTTGATCGAGAACAGACCGCTGGTCTTGCGGGCAGCGTTGCGGTTTTGCTGGAGCTTTTTCACCAGTTCGATGGCGGTTTGCAGCAAGATGGTCGCCGGCGCCACTTCATCCACCAGACCCATCCTGTGGGCTTTTTGCGAGTTCAAATGCTTGCCAGTCAACATCAGGCCCAACGCGGCGGGAATGCCGATCAGCCGGGGCAGGCGTTGAGTGCCGCCGCTACCGGGCAAAACACCCAGCATCACTTCCGGCAGGCCGAGCGCGGTTTTCGGGTTGTCGGTGCAAACCCGGCCATGACAGGCCAGCGCCAGTTCCAGCCCGCCGCCCAGACAGGCGCCATCAATCGCCGCCACCACGGGCGCCTTGAAATTCTCCAGCCGATCGAAGAAACGTTGCCCGGCCTTGGACAGTTCGGTGGCCTCGGCGGCGGTGCGGCAGGCTTTCAGCATGTTGATGTCGGCGCCGGCGATGAAGGAGTCGGGCTTGCCGCTGACGAGTACCACGCCCTGGAGGCTGGCATTCTGTTCCAGCCGGTCCAGCAGGGCGTTGGCCTCACCGACGAATTCGGCCTTAAGCGTGTTCTGGCTTTCGCCGGGCAGGTCGATGGTCACCACGGCGATGCCGTCCGCGCGCGTGGTCAGTTGAAAAACGGTCAGATTCAGTTCGGTCGTCATGAAATTCTCGTCCTCGGCAGCGTTGGAAACTGCGCAACAACTCCCCTCTCCCTGTGGGAGAGGGGTTGGGGGTGAGGGTGGGCGAGGGGAGTCAACGATCATGCCACTTCCAGCACCATAGCCGCACCCAGACCGCCGGCGGCGCAGGCGGTCGCCAGCCCCAATCCGCCGCCGCGCCGGCGCAGTTCGTTGAGTACCTGCATGATCATCCTTCCGCCGGTGGCAGCGAATGGATGGCCGTAGGCCAGCGAGCCGCCCAGCACGTTGACTTTGTCCATGTCCGGCTCGCCAATCGGTTCATCGCGGCCGAGTCGCTCTTGCGCGAATTTTCGCGAAGTCCAGTTCTTCAGATTGGCCAGCGTTTGCGCGGCGAAAGCTTCGTGAATGTCGATCAGCGCCAGATCGTTCAGCTTGATTCCTGCCCGGTCGAGGGCGATGGGGGTGGCGTAGGACGGTCCCATCAGCCCGTCGTTGAAAGGATCGATGGCGGCGAAGGCGTAGGAGCGAATGAAACCCAGCGGCTCGAAGCCCAGTTGCCGGGCGCGCTGTTCCCTCATCAGGATCATGGAGGATGCGCCGTCGGTCAGCGGGGTGGAATTGGCGGCGGTCACCGTGCCGTGCTTGCGGTCGAAGGCCGGTTTCAGCCTGGCCAACTGCTCCAGGCTGGAATCGCCGCGAATGTTGTTGTCGCGCTCGACGCACTCCTTGAAGGGGGGGATGAAGGCGCGCATCACCTCGCCATCCAGCTTGCCGGCATCCCAGGCCCGCTGGGCGAATTGGTGCGAGCGCAGGGTGAAGCGGTCCTGCTCGTCGCGGCTGATACCGTGGTTCTTGGCCATCTGCTCGGCGATATCGCCCATGCCCAGATTGGTGGAGTAATCCTTGACCGCAGGCGAGACTGGGATCAGATCCGCCGGGCGGACCTCCTTGAACAGCGCCAGCTTTTCGCTCAGGGACTTGGCCTTGCTGGAGTGGATCAGCGCCCGCGACAGTTTTTTCGAGGTCTGAATCGGGAGCACCGAGGTCGAATCGCAGCCGCCGGCCAGGCCGATTTCGATTTCGTCCAGCAGGATGGCCTGGGCGATGTCCACGGCGGATTGGAAGCTGGTGGCGCAGGCGCGGGTGACAGTGTAGGCATCGGTGCGCGGGTTCATGCCAGCCCCCAGCAGGACCTCGCGGGCGACGTTGGGCGCTTCGGGGATCAGGCCGACGCAGCCGTAGACCATTCGTTCGATCAGGGCGGGGTCCAGATCAAGCCGGTTCAGCAGTTCGTTGGTGACCATCACGCCGAGATCGATGGCGTTTAGGTCCTTATACGCCGTCAGTTGCCGGGCGAATGGCGTGCGCAGTCCAGCGATGATGGCGACGCGCTCGCCGGGGATGTTCATGGAATTCACGGTGGCCACGGGGTTCTCCTCCTGTTCCAGGGCGCGCGGAAACCCGCGCTTTGGTACAGTTCATCAAAGATTTGAATAAGTTGCTTGTACGATATGGTGGCGTTGCCGTGTGAAGGGGCGCATTTCAAGAAAATTCAGGGAATTTTAATTAAACACTGCTCAAGAAGTTTTTTCCCGACTATACTCACCCCATTCCCTTCCTATCCAAATTCATGCCCGGAGGCGCCAATGGCCAATTTATTTAAGCGAATCAGTGACGTACTCACCGCCAATCTCAACGATCTGGTGGATAGGGTCGAGGACCCGGAGCGGATGATCAAGCAACTCATCCGCGAGATGGAGGAGAACGTGAACAGCGCCAGGGAAGGGGTGATCGACGCCTTGGCCAGCGAGAAGCAACTGGCCAAGGAACTGGACAGCCAGCGCCGGCAGGCCGATGACTGGTACAACCGGGCCCGGCGGGCATTGGAAACCGGCAACGAAACGCTGGCGCGGGAAGCGCTGACGCGAAAAAAGGAACACGACGGCATCGTCGCCAATCTGCAAGCGTCCTGGGAGTCGGCCCGGCGCACCAGCGAGCGGCTCAAGGCTCAGTTGCGGGCGCTGGAAACCAAGCTGGAGGAGGCGAGGTTGAAGAAGAGCAGCCTGGTGGCTCGTCAGCGGGCCGCCCAGGCGCGCGAGCAGATGGATAAGGTGAGCGACCGGTTCCAGACCGGACTCGATCTCAATAACACCTTCGGGCGCATGGCGGACAAGGTGGGGGAGATGGAGGCGCGGATGGAGGCCCGCGCCGAGGTCTACGGCGAGTTCTGCCCGGTGGAACGCGAGTTTTTGCAGATGGAAGTGGATACCGAGGTTGAGGCCGAACTGGCGGTGCTCAAAAAGGAAGTGCGCAAGGAATAACCGTCGGGTTACCGAACATAGCGAATAGTAGCGAGAGCGGGTGGAGGGAGCATCGTGGAATGGGTGATTCTGGGATTTCTGGCGCTGGCATGGCTGATTTCGCCGATCATCCTGCTGATCGCGCTCATCATCGCGCGCAGCCAACTGAAAGACCTACGACAGCGGCCGGTTGCCCGAAACTTCCTCGAACCGCCAACCGAAACCGCGCCCGTTCCCGGCGCGCCGTCACTGGGCGGCCTCGGTGGTGGCCGTTACGCGCCTGCCGATCTGGATAATCTGCTGCTGTTGCGGCTGGAACTGCAACGACTTGCTGAATCGGGCGCTTTGACTGGGGAGCGGCATCGGCAACTGAGCGATGACCTGGACCGGTTGTGGGAGCGGCATCTACGCAAAGGCGGCGTTTCCCCGGATAGCGAGGTGTGGCGACTCCGGCGCACGATGGCTTGGAATCTTCTGGCACAAGGGGTGGATACGCCGCCGGGGCAGCCGCCGTGGCAACCCGCCGCGCCGGAACCCTCCAAAGCGCCCCCCGCTCTTACCTCCAGCCCCTCTCCCGTATGGGAGCCTTTAGCCCTGCCGTCGGCTGGAGTTAAAACACCCTTCCCCCTGGCGGTGGAGGTTCGGGGTGGGGCTGAACGGTTATCATCGCCGCTAACCCTGGAACCGCTGGAACCGCCTCCAGTTGCGCCATCGGAACCCCAGCGCCCGTTGCCCCCAGTGGCGCCGATTCCGGCCCTCCGCCGCGTTCCGGTCGAATTGCCCGCGCCGGGGCCGGGATGGGAAGAACCGGTTCCGGCCACCGACTGGCGTCCCGCCCCACCGACCCCGCTGGAACGGGCGCTGCACGCCCTGTCCGGCTGGCCGAGGCTTATCGCGCCGTTTCTAGCTCAGAACGTAGGCTGGTTCATCGGCGGATTCTGCTTCGTGGCCGGCGCGCTGTTCCTGATCGCCAACACCACTGGTTTCGTAAACGCCCTGGTGGTGTTTGCCAGCCTGTTCGGCGCCACTGCTTTCCTGGTCTGGGCTGGTTACCAGTTCCGCCGCAAGCGCCCGGAACTGGTGGCCGCCAGCAGCATGTTGCTGACGCTCGCAATGCTGCTGGCGCCGCTGGACCTGGCGGTTGCGGTTCGCCTGGCGAGCGCCAGCGTGGGCGACAGCTTGCTGTTTTCCGTCAGCCTGCTGATCGTGGCGGGCACGCTGGGGGCGTTCGCCTGGGCCGCTAAGCTGGTCAGCGGCCTGATGGATCGGGCCCTGATGGGGCGCTACCCCTGGCTGCTGACTGCGCTGGCGGCCGTGCAACTGGCCGCGCCATTAACGGCGGTAGCGCCCGACTGGCCGGGACTGGCGGCGTTGCATGTCCTGTTGCTGGGACTGCTCGGATACGGTCTGTGGGCCTTTGCCGGCGAGTGGTTGCGGCGGCTATTCGTGGACCAGTGGCTGATCACGTATTTCGCCGCTGGCTTGCTGGTTTACACGGCGGTAGTGTCGTTCGTTCACTTGACCTGGATTTGGCCGGCGCCTCTGCCGGCGGGCTATGCGGGACCGTTCCTGATGGCGTTGAGTGGGCTGCTGTTCCCGGTGGATGCGGCATTCAAGGAGTGGGTGAACAAATACGCCTTTTTATCGCGGTTCAGTTTTGCGCTCTACGGGTTGTCGGCGGTGGCGGTGGCGGTCGCAATCCAGACCACGCCGACGGCGATGCTGACCTTGGCGCTGGGCGCGGCGCTGTATGGTTGGGTGACCTGGCGCTACCGGACCCTGCCGCCGCTGTATCTGCTGTTCGGCTGCGTGGCCGGGTTGTATGGGTACGGCGTCCTGAACATGCTGCCGCCGGCCTGGCACGGATTGGCCATCTTGCCGGGCCTGCTGGCGCTGTTGGGGCTAAGCCGCTGGTCGGGTTCCCGCTCGCGCGCCCTCGCCCTGCAATGCCTGATTGCATTTGGATTACTGCTGGTTGGTCAGACGGCTTGGGGCCTGGTTTGGATTTCGCCGGGATGGCTCGGTTTTACTACCGCCGCTGCCTCGGCGGTGATGGCGTATGTCGCGGTGCGGTTGGCGCTGGCGTTGCCGGAGGCGGACCCGCGCTGGGCCTGGGCCGATTCCGGCATGGCAGCGCTGGGCATGATGGCGGTTGCGGTTGCTCCGGCTTGGACGCCGTTGGTCTGGGAATCGCGCACCGCTTTCGGGTTGCTGGCGCTGGCAGCACTGTGGACCGCGCTGGGCCTGCACGCCCGCCGCCAAGTAGCCATCAGCCGGACGGTGTTCATCGCTGGTGCGTTGTTGAACGTGATGCTGGCGCTGGCGATTGTGGGGATGGAGCTGTGGCCGATGTTTATGGGTCGATGGGAGCCGCTCCTGTTGTTGACCCTGGCGGGCGCGCTGTTGCTGTGGCTGAGTCTGGGTTTGCGCCAGCAGGCATTGTTCTACGGGGTGCTGGCCTGCGCGGGCGGAATCGGCGTGCTGGTCAAGCGTGGCTATTTCCCCGGACCGAGTACCGGCCTAAGCGAATTCGCGGCGGTTCTGGCACTGTGGTCATTCCTGTGGTGGCTGGCGCGGCGGTTTCCATTAAGTCGGGCTGCGGCAAGCGATCGGTGGGCGACGGAGACGGATCCCCCCGGGGCTGATGCGCCGCCCCGCTTCCCAAAAGGGAGCGGGGAGGAATCCGCTGCCTGGATCAGCGCGCCGCTGGAACAGGCGATGGCGCTATTGTGGGCGGTCGGACTCGTCCATCTTGGCCAGGGGTGGGTGGCCGGCGAGGTGGCATGGCAATGGCCATGGACGGCGGGATTGGCGATGCTGGCCGGCTTATTACTGATTGGTCATTTCCATCTCTTCCGCTGGGTAGCGGTGCCGATGCTGCTGGGTTTAGCGGGGCTGCTAGTCAGATTGGACCGGGCCGGATTGACCCTGCCGTGGCTGGGTGCGGCGGCGGCGCTGTATGCGCTGCTGGTCTGGCGGCTGAGCGTCATCGCACTGGACCGGCCGCTGATATGGCGACTGGCGCGGGTGTTGGGTTTCACCGTGCCTGGCGGAACCGGCGGTTGCCAGCAAGTGGAGGTGAGCCTGCGCGGTTGCGCGCTGCTGATCGCGACGGCGGTGGCGGTGGCCAGCCCGGCGCTGGCCTTGTCGGGATGGCCTACACCGGAACTGTTGCCGGGGTTGTCGTTGAGCCTGCTGTTGTTCGTTCTGGCGAGTTGGGATGATCGGTCCACCCAATATGCCTTCGCGGGGCTGATCACTCTGACGGTGGGCGTCTGGCTGACTGGCGCCTGGTTGACGCCGCCCGCGTTGTTCGGCGTGGGCCAGCCATTGCTCAGCGTGGTGTTGAGTCTGGTCATGGGGGTTGCGGCGGTCGGGCTGGAAGCGGAACGCACCGCTCCCCTGAGGTATTGGCGCGCGCCGCTGGCCGTGATGGGCGGGTTGCTTTACACCCTTGCGCTGGCGGGAGCGGTGCTGGGATTCCTGGCCACAGATCCCCGCTTGCCGGGCCTACTGGCGCTGCTTTGTGTCGCCCTGTTCCCGGCGACGCGGCCTTGGCCGAATGCCGCCGTTTGGCGCGGCTTGGGCTTGCCCCTGCTGCTGAGCGCCCTGGTCGGGAGCCTGGCGCATGACTTCGGTTTCAACGCGCAGGAAAACGTTTGGCTGGCCCTTGCCTGGGGTTACGCACTCTGGTGCGGCGGCAATCTGTTGTTGCCTCGCTGGAATGGCCTTTGGCCGGGCTGGGTGGTGGACCCGGCGTTTTGGCCGCTACTAGGTTTGGTGGGAGTTCTGGGTGGCGGAACGGTCGGTTTGCTGGACGGCGTACTGTCGCTCGCTGGCCTACTTGCTGGGGTGTCGTTGTATCTGTTTCTGTTGCTGCGCAATACGGCGTGGCCCGGCATGGCCTGGCTGGCGGTGGCGACGCTGACGGCGAGCGGTTTGCTGGCCAGCGGCGCGCTGGAGTGGGTCTGGTGGGGCCGTGGTTATGGGCAAGTCGCCACGATCCGTGGATTCGCCATGGCGTTGGTCGGATTGAACCTGCTGTTCCTGCTGGTTCCGTTGTGGTGGCGGTATGGCCGGAGGCTGGTGCAAAGCTTGCGCTGGAGGCAAGCCGAACTGGAAGCGCCGCTGTTCTGGACGCCGTTCGCTGTACTGGTTCTGCTGCTTGGCCGATTGCTGTTGGTAGAGGCCGGCGGTCTGTTGTGGGATGGCGCGTTTCTGCTGGAGCGGTCGGCTTGGGCGCTGACCGGAGTGGCGTTGCTGGTAACGGCGACGGCGGGCCACGCCTTCCGGCTGCGGCCGGAGCAAACGACTGCGCAGGTGCTGCTGGCTGCGCTCGGCGCGATGGTGTTGGCGGTCCTCCTCGATCTGACTGCGCCGCTGGTTTGGCTGCCGCTGGTGGTGGCGCTGTGGGACGGCGCGCTGTTGCTGGCGTGGCGGTACGGGCTGCGCCGCTGGGAGGTCTGGCGTTCGGCGCTGAATCATTGGCTGACCGTCCTGCCGGTGGCGAGCCTGGGCATGCTGCTGTTGGCGGCCAACTCCCACTGGACGGTTTGCACCGCGACCCTGCTAACGCTGGCGGTGGCGACCTTGGCGCGGGGATGGTGGCAGGAACAGCCGTTCTGGCTGAAAGCGGGGCTGGCGCTGGCGCTGGCCGGCGGTTACACCATCTGGCTGACAGGTACTGGGCCGCTCGCCTGGACGCCTTGGATCGGGTTGGCGCCCTGGTACGCCGCGCAGACCGTGCTGCTGATGCTCGGATTTATGTGGGTTCGGCGACGGCTGGCGGTCCGGCTGGACGCCGCCGACCCAGAGGCCGAGATTGAGCGATTCAGTCGGCTGTACGATCTGGAGCAGGCGATCACTGTGATGGTTCCAGGGTTGCTGGCCTTGAGCGTGCTCTGGCTGGGGGCACACGGTTACGCGGTGCTGGCGTATCTGGTCGGATGGGGATCGTCTCCCTGGCATTTGGGCATTCCCGCCGATCCGCTGGCGGCCAGCGCGGCGTTGCTGATGATGGCGGGTCTGACGTTGACGCGCGCCTGGCGGCGGCCGGACGAGCCGAACTGGGTCTACGCGACCGCGCTGTTGCTGGGATTGTTAGCGGCTTATGGACGGTTGCTGGTGCTTGGTTTAACCCCGTTCGCGGTCGGCGATACCGCCGCCCTGATGGCGGCGGGCTACGCCGCTTTTCTGCTGCATCAATTCACCGGTTCGCCGCCGCTGTACCGGCTCGCCCTGTGGTTGCCGTTGCTGGCGCTGGCGACCGCGCCGTGGCAACTGGCCTCGCCGTGGACCGGCGGAGCGTTGCTGGCCGCCGCCGTGCTATATCTGTCGGTGGCCAGCGCGCTACGCAATCCATGGCCGCTGTATCTGGGCGTACTGGCTTTGAACGGGGCGCTCTATCTCTGGGCGCCGCTGTGGGCGGAGCGCTATGGGTTGTGGCAGTTCTACATCGTGCCAGCGGCGGTGTCGGTGCTGGCGCTGCTGCATCTGCATCGGAGGGAACTGCGGCCGAGCGTCTTGAACGGAGCGCGGCTGGCGGCGTTGAGCGGGCTCTACGCCGGGGCGGGACTGGATGTGTTCCTGAGGCCGGAGTTGAGCGTGTTCGTGCTGGCGCTGGCGTTGGCGCTGGTCGGGATCGTTGCTGGCGTGACCCTGCGCATCCGGGCTTTTCTCTTTGCCGGGGTGGCGTTCCTGGTACTGAACGTTATGGGACAACTGGTCCGGTATTATCCCGAACAGGGCATGAGTCGGGCGCTGATCCTGCTCGGCTTGGGAACGACCATCACAGTGGGGATGGTGCTGTTCAATCTCAAGCGTGAGGCGATTTTGCGTCGGGTAAGGATCATGCGCGCTGATTTGGCTGAGTGGGGGTAGGGAAAAGACCACGGTTTGCTCCCCCTCACCCGCCGCGGGGTAGGGGTGGGGGGAAGGCTTTCAGACGCTGAAGCTCTCGCCGCAGCCGCAGGTTTCCTTGACGTTGGGATTATTGAAGCGGAAACCCTCGTTGAGGCCCTGTTTGGCGTAATCTACTTCCATGCCATCCAGATAGGGCAGGTTTTTGGCGCTGATCACGAGCTTGACGCCCTGCGATTCGAAAACCTCATCGTCGGGATTGATGGTGTCGGCCAGTCCGACGGTGTACATGTAGCCGGAACAGCCGGTATTGCGCACGCCCAGCCGCAGTCCCCGAGCCTGTTCCTTCTTGGCGAGAAAGACGCGGGCGCGGGCAGCGGCGGTTTCGGTGAGGGTGATCGTCATGATGGGTTTCTCCTGCAAGCGTTAGGGATGATCGGATTGGATAGTGGCGGGAGGGGTTGGTTTCGCCGCGTAAGCTCGCAGCGCCGCTTTGAGTGCGGTTTCAGCCAGCACGGCGCAATGCAGTTTCTCGGGTGGCGCGTCGAGTTTCTCGACCAGGACGTGATGCCGGAAGCGCGCGGCTTCCGCTAGCGTTCGGCCTTGGATACATTCGGTCAGCAGCGAACCACAGGCGACCGTCCAGCAGCAGCCATATGCTTTGAACCGGACGGCGGTGATCGTGCCCTCCGCATCCACCCGCAGGTGCAATTGCAGGATGGCCCCGCTGACTGGCTCACCCACCAGGGCCGCCGCCACGTCGGGTGAATCCGGATCCAGCGCGCCGACGTTAAGCGGGTGTTCGAAATGCTCGCGCGCCGCCGCGCTCAGTTCCAGCATGGCGATCCTCAGGCGGAAGCGCCGGAATTCCTGCCGGTCTCGGCGGTGCCCGGGTCGCTTGGAGCGGACCAGCCTTCCTGGCTGGCCGCGGAGTGCAGCGCGCAGCCGTTCAGTTCGGGAAGGCACGGCTCGCCCGGTTCGATCCCTGCATCGCGCAACGTCTGGCAAAGCTGGCGGACGGTGCGGTCCAGGGCGTGGATGTGATCCAGCATCTGGTTGATGGCGTGGGCCTCGGGATCGGGCAGGTCGGGAGTGGCGCCATAGGCGTCGAAGCCGAGCTTGCGGGCGATCTCCCGGCGCACGTCGTCGGCCACGCCGCCGGCCTCGACCACCCGACCAGGCACGCCGACCACCGTGGCGTGGGCGGGCACTTCCTTGATCACCACCGAGTTAGAGCCAATGCGGGCGTAGTCCCCAACCTTGAACGGCCCCAACACCTTCGCGCCGGCGCCGATCACCACGTTGTTACCCAAGGTGGGATGGCGCTTGCCCTTGTTCCAACTGGTGCCCCCCAGGGTGACGCCCTGATAAAGCGTACAATCATCGCCGATCTCGGCGGTTTCGCCGATGACCACACCCATGCCATGGTCGATGAAGAAGCGCCGACCGATCTTCGCGCCCGGATGAATCTCGATCCCGGTCAGCCAGCGGGTGATGGCCGACAGGAAGCGCGCCAGCCATTTCAGGCCCACCTTCCACAAAGCATGGTTGAGCCGGTGGAACAACACGGCATGAATGCCGGGATAGGCGGTGAGAACCTCGAAAACGTTGCGCGCCGCCGGATCGCGGTCGAATACGGAGTAGATATCTTCCCGCAGACGTTGCCAAAACGCCATGATGGATGTGTCCAGACGGTTGCAGTTGGAAGGAACAACCCACCGCGCGCGGCGGCGGGCAGGGCAGGGATTATAGCAATCCGGCGGGCGGGTATCGCGCCTTTGGCGGGCCATCCGCCGGCCATACGGTATGATGGTCCTGAGGGGGTCGGGAACAGTTTGACTACTGGATTGGCTTTAACTGGCGCTCGGACCTAAGATGGTATCCAAGGCGCTGTCCGGGATTCGGGCGATGGCTCGGGGCCGGCGGCTGAATGATAACAAAGCCGAGAGGGTTGCAACCGTGAAGCCGTGGATCCAAGAGGATGTTCTCAAGACCTGGACCGACGCCCAGAAGCGTCTGTGGGAAAGTCTCTGTTCGGCCGTGCCTTTGCAGCCGCCGACGGGCGTCGAAGCTTGGCGGGAAACCTATTTGAAAAATCTGGAGAGTTGGGAGGCGGCGGTTCGGCGGTCGTTGGAGCAGGAAGCCGCCTGGGTGGAGGAATGGGTGCGGCGGATCGCCAGGGAGAAGGGTACGCCAGAGATGATGGCGTCCTGGGTTCGGCAGATGGAAGAAGTGCTGCATCGCTGGATTCAGACCCAGAACCAGTGGTGGAATGACTACTTCGCGATCCTGCGTCGCGGCGGGTTGGCCCAACCGGACCGGGTTGGCGCGGAGAACACTTCGGCCGCCGCGACAGCACCGACGGCGGAGCCAGTTCCCGCTCCCGCCGCAACGCCCGAGACGGTGGGAGGGATGGAAACTGTCACGTGGGAGACACCCGACGACCTCAAACTGATCAGCGGCATCGGTCCGGTTCTGGAAAAGAAGCTGAACGCCTGCGGCGTTTTCGGTTTTCGGGATCTGGCCACGCTAAGCGATGTCGATATCGAACGAATCGAAGCCGTCATCAAGTTCGCCGGTCGCATCCGTCGCGAAGACTGGATCGGGCAAGCCAAGGCACGCTATTTGCAAAAGCATGGCGAGCCACTTTAGGTTAGCGAGAGCAGACCGTTTCGATGTCCGTTCACCCCATCGCCACAGTGCTGGGCGGCCAAATCCCGCCCGGCAGCCGAACCACCATCCAGGGCTGGGTGCGCACCCGCCGTGATTCCAGGGCCGGCTTGTCCTTCATCACCGTCCACGATGGTTCATGTTTCGATCCGTTGCAAGTAATTGCGCCGACCGAACTACCGAATTATGTCAGTGAGGTGACGCATCTAACCGCTGGTTGCGCGATCCGCGTCAATGGTGAACTGGTTGCTTCCATGGGCAAGGGCCAGACGGTGGAACTGCGGGCAGAGGCCATCGAAGTGGTGGGGGGCGTCGAGGATCCGGAAACCTATCCGATTGCCCCCAAGCCGCACAGCTTCGAGTATTTGCGATCGGTGGCGCATTTGCGCCCCCGCACCAACAGCATCGGGGCGGTGGCGAGGGTGCGGCATTGCCTGGCCCAGGCCATTCAGCGCTTTTTCCACGAGCAGGGTTATTTCTGGATTCATACCCCGATCATCACCACCAGCGACTGCGAGGGTGCCGGCGCGCTGTTCCGGGTCAGCACCCTGGACCTGGTTAACCCACCACGAGTCGCCGATGGCGGGATCGATTTCAGCCAGGACTTCTTCGGCCGCGAGACCTTCCTGACCGTCTCGGGCCAGCTCAACGTTGAGGCCTACTGCCTGGCGCTGTCCAAGGTCTACACTTTTGGGCCGACCTTCCGGGCCGAGAATTCAAACACCAGCCGCCATTTGGCCGAGTTCTGGATGGTGGAGCCGGAAACCGCTTTTGCCGACCTCCACGCCAACGCCGATCTGGCAGAGGCACTCCTGAAGTTCATCTTCCAGGCGGTGCTGGAGGAACGCGCCGACGATATGGCCTTCTTCGCCCAGAGGATTGATAAAACCTGCATCCAGCGGTTGGAACAGGTGGTGCGGTCGCCCTTTGAACGGATGGATTACGACGACGCGATCCGGATTCTGAAGCGGGCTGACCGTTCCTTCGAATTTCCGATGGAATGGGGCATGGACTTGCAGTCCGAGCACGAGCGCTATCTGGCCGAGGATTATATAGGGCGGCCGCTGGTGTTGATGAACTATCCCAAGGGGATCAAGAGCTTCTACATGCGGTTGAACGACGACGACCGCACGGTGGCGGCGATGGACGTGCTGACTCCGGGTATTGGCGAGATCATCGGCGGCAGCCAGCGCGAGGAGCGGCTGGATGTACTGGATGCGCGCCTGGAGGCACTGGGCATGAATAAAGATGCCTATAGTTGGTATCGGGATCTGCGTCGTTACGGCAGTGTGCCGCACGCCGGATTCGGGCTGGGCTTCGAGCGCACGGTCAGCTACGTGACCGGCATGGCCAACGTCAGGGATGTGATCCCGTTCCCACGCACGCCCCGCGGCGCGGATTTCTAGCAGCACGTTTCACATCACCCCGGTTCGCTGTAATGAGCACGAATATCACCCATCCTCCCACGCTCTCCAAGAGCGGCGCCCGGCGCGCGAATGCCCTTCCATCAGAGTACCTGCTGGACGAGTACCGCATTGAAGCCATCCTTGGGGCTGGGGGTTTCGGGGTGACCTATAAAGCGTTGGATACCCATCTTGACGCCTGGGTCGCAATCAAGGAGTACTTTCCCGTCGAATGGTCGTTCCGCGATGCCGACGGGGTGACGGTCCATGCCAATACCCAAGGGCTAGGCAGCGCCACCGGCGGGCAGATCGCGGATTACGAATGGGGGCTGGAGCGCTTTCTCGATGAGGCGCGGGTGTTGGCCCGGATTCAGCATCCCTATGTGGTGCGGGTGAAACGCTACTTCCGCGCCAACGGCACCGCCTACATTGTCATGGACTACGAGGAAGGCCAACCCCTGAGCGCGATTCTGGACGAGAACGCAACGCTCGGCGAGGACGAGGTGCGAGGTTTGTTGGAGGACGTTTTGCCTGCCTTGCAGGCCGTGCACGAGCAGGGCTATCTGCATCGCGATATCAAACCTGCCAATCTTTACGTCCGTTCTTGCGATCACCGGGTCATGCTGATCGATTTCGGCGCGGCCCGGGCAGCGATCAGCAGCCACAGCCAGAACGTGACCAGCCTGGTGACGCCGGGGTATTCACCGCCGGAGCAGTACACCACGCGCAATGATCGCTACGGAACCTGGACCGATCTCTACGCCCTCGGCGCCGTACTTTATCGCTGTGTGACTGGCTACACTCCGGCGGAAGCCGCCGAACGGTTACTGGACGATAATCTGGAAGCGGCGGCCGCGGTGGGCCTCGGTCGCTATAGCACCAATTTGCTCCATGTGATCGACCGGGCGCTGGCGGTGCGACCGGAAATGCGGTTTCGCGACGTGGCCGCAATGCAGGCCGCGCTCCTCGGTTCGAAAGATGAAGAAAGCGACGAGACCGTGATCATGGCGCCGGTAGTCAAAACCGGCAAGCTTGCCCAGGGGTCGGCCGCGCGGTCTGTGACCCGCCAACCGGCGACGGAGCCGGTCGCGAAATTGGGCGCCGAAAGCAATTGGCTTGAAATCACCCAACCCTCCGTCGAGAGCCTTCAAGCCCCCGCCCGTCGGCGTGGGGTGCTGCCCACGCCGGCGGCGAGCCGCTCCCCACTCCACCGCCGCATGCCGGTGGCGCTGCTGGGCGGAGCGGTGGCGCTGATGGCTGTGGCCATGGTGGTGATATGGCTCTGGCCGTCCGCGCCGGCGCCGGTGCCGCCATTGCCAACCGATGGTCTGACCTCGCGCGGGCAACTGGCCCAACCACCGGCCGATCATCATCTTCCGCCGCCGCTGGCATCCGGAACGTCCGAATCCGCCGCCGCGCCGCCGCCCGTGGCCGGAAACTTGACGGTGGAGGCGGTTGCGCCATCGGCCGGCACGCCGCCGCCCTTCGTGGAAACAACGGTACGGCAACCCGCGCCCGCTGAGGAATTGAGAACACTGAAGCCAGCGGGCGAACAGCCCCCACCATTGATGGAGCCCGAAGGCCAAACCGTGCAGCCAGTCCAGTTCCAGGAAGAATCCCCGACCGTGCAGCCGGTCCAGTTCCAGGAAGAACCCGCGACCGAAAGTGCGCCGGCACCGGCAACGACGGCGACCCCGACGCTTCCTCCCCTGGAGCTTCTTCTCCCGGCGGCGGTGATGGCGCCCAGCGGGGCCAGGCCCCAGTCGGGCTCGGCGGTCGAAGGGGCTACGACCAAAGAAATGGACGCAAGCAGGAAAGCGCCAGCGCGTGAGGCCGCGCCGGCTCGATCGAGAACCGCCCGACACCAGCAGAGTCGCGTTCGGCCCCCGCCTCAACCGGTTGTGGTAACACCCACGGCGCCAGTTCAGGTCGCGCCGCCGGTGCGCACCAACAATCTTTGGGAATCACCAACCTCGACGGGATTCAATCAGAAATGAAATTGACATTCTGGCCGTTTTCGCGCCAACGGCCCAGTCAGCCGGAGACCACACGGGTGCGGGCGCGGTTTATTCGCACCGACGTGCCGGGCAAGGGTGATCTGCGACTGTGTTCGCCGTTGTGCCGGTTGGGCCGGATGCCGGACAATGATCTGTGTTTCAACAACGATTCGGTTTCCGGCCATCATGCCGAGATTGATCACCTGCCCGGTGGCGCATTTCAAATTCGCGATCTCGATTCCACCAATGGAACCCGGGTAAATGGGCGACGTATTCAGAGCCAGGTGCTAAACCATGGCGATGTGGTGGAGTTGGGCGAGGTGCGGCTGCACTTCCGAACCAGCGATGTGTGAATGTTTCAGCGGTATCGCTTGCGACCGTAGGAGAAATCAGCCTCATGCCTCTTTATCGTAGTTTCTTTAAGAAGGGTCCAACCGCCCCAGAACCAGTCGACCCGACCCGTCGCATCGTTCGCCCTGAACCTGCGGGCAAGGTCCGGCCGTCCACGCCTTCTGAGCCATCCGTTCCCGCCCCATCCGCCCCATCCGCGCCTGCGCCATTCACCCCACCAGCGCCATCCGCCCCGTCTATCGGTCAGACGGCGGCGTCTCCAGCCACCGAGCCCCTTAATGCCTTGGCTGGTCCAGTCGTCGGCTGGTTAGCGATCATCGCCGGTCCGGGGCGCGGCGAGGTGTTGCGGCTCGGCTACGGCGTCAATGATATCGGGAGTGGACCAAACGCTCGGGTTAGACTGAGTTTTGGCGATACGGCCATCGCGCCCGACAGTCATGCGGCGATCATCTATACCACGCGATCACGCCGTTTTTACCTAGCGCAGTCAGTCGGATCGGATACTTGGCTAAACGGGCGTCCGGTTCAGGAATCCGTGGAGCTGGCGGGTGGTGAGACCGTGCGGTTCGGCCAGACTCAACTGCGGTTCGTGCCCCTCTGCGGCCCAAATTTTGATTGGCGGGACGGCGGCTGACCCGGGAGAGCAAGTGAAATGGCGGCATGGGCTCATGATGAAGGCGCGGAGCAGGGCAGCCGCTCCCGACAGGAGGATGATTACGGGGTCTTGGAGTTGCCGCCGGAACTGGAGGCGGGTGATTTGTTGATGGTGCTGGCCGATGGCATGGGCGGCGAGCAGGCCGGGGCCAGGGCCAGCGCCCTGGCGGTTCGCGGATTCGTCGAGGCCTACGATAGGGCATCGGCCATCGCCATTCCGGAGCGCCTGGAACAGACCCTGGCGCGCGTCAACGAGCGGATGGCGCGGGATGTGGCAAGCAACCCGCAGGGTTTGAGCGGGATGGGCTGCACCTTGCTGGCGGTGGTGCTGGCGGAGGAGGGCTTGTACTGGATCAGCGTGGGCGACTCGCCGCTCTGGCTATGGCGGCGGGGACGTTTGCGCCGTCTCAATCAGGACCACGCCTATCGCAGCGTCCTGGCCCATCGGGTGAGCAGTGGGGAGATGAGCGCCGACGAAGCCGCGCACCATCCCGACCGCAATGCGCTGATCAGCGCGGTCACCGGTGCGGGCTTGGACTTGGTGGATTTGCCACTCCAAGCCTATCCGCTCAAGCCCGACGATCAAATCCTGCTGGCCAGCGATGGCGTGTTGACGCTGGAAGAAAGAGAGATCGCTGCCATCCTAAGGCTCGCCCGCGCCGAGGGCCATCCTTGCCGGCGGTTGTTGGCGGCGGTGGCCGAGCGCCGGAGCCTCCATCAGGACAACGTCACCGTGTTGTGGGCCCAGTCGGCGGCGGTTCGACCTACCGTGCCATGGTGGCGGCGGTCCCTGATCCGAGTGTCGTTGCTGGCGGCCCTTCTGGGGGTGCTGGCGGGCGGTGGCCTTTGGTGGTGGCTGGCGCCGCCAGGCGATGCCTCACTGACGGTAAGCGCGGTCGCCCCGCCCTAGCGGATGGTCAAGTTCTTTCCTTCTGTCAATTATCCTGTGGTGTAGGTCAGCTTTCACCCCTTCCCACATGGGGGAGTAGGGTGGATAGACAAAGCGCAATCCCTCTTCCGTGATCACCCGTTGATGGTGGATTTCGCTTCTCTCATTCACTCTACCCGGCCACACCGGTCCTTGATCTTGATTTCCTTTCGGGATACATACCCCGCAGCAAGCTGCGGGGTCGTTCATTCCATCGTGGACGGAACACTGGCCGCGCCCAGCCAGTCGAGCAAATCCTCCGGCCGTTCGAGAAAACCGTCAGCGCCCCAGTCCTCCGGCCGATCTTCGGCGCTTAGATAGCCGAAGCCGGCTACGAGTGTGATTAAGCCAGCCCGGTTGCCAGCTTGCACGTCGCGCTCGGCGTCGCCGACGTACATCGCGCGACAGGGCGCTACGCCCACCCGTTCGCAGGCGTACCACAGGGGTTCGGGGTCCGGCTTGCGCTGGGCCAGGGTATCGCCGCTGACCACACAGGCTGCCCGTGGCCAGAGACCCAGCGCTTTCAGTAGCGGTTCGGTCAGCCAGCCCGGCTTGTTGGTGACCACGCCCCAATGGATGCCTCCGGTTTCCAGATGGACCAGCACCTCGGCCATGCCGGGAAACAGCACGGTGTCCACGGCGATGGCCTCGCGATACATCCCGAGGAACCGCTGATTCATTTCGGCATAGCGCGCATCGCCGGGTTCCAGTCCGAAACCGAGCTTCAGCATCCCTGGCGAACCTTGGGATACCGTGGGCCGGATGGCCGCGGGCGAAAGGGCGGGTTCTCCGCGCTCGCGGCGCAGCCGGTTCAAAACCGCCGCCAGATCGGGGGCAGTGTCCAGCAGGGTGCCGTCCAAGTCGAACAGCACGCAGGCGGGCGCGGGGGATTTCATGCGGTATCTTCCGACTGACAGTGCGCCATATAGTTGACCGTGACGCCCGACCCCAGCCAGTAGCGGCGGGTCAGCGGGTTGTAATGCAAACCGGTGATATGGCGGAGTGCCAGCCCGGCGGCACGGATCCAACCATCCAGTTCCGAGGGCCGGATGAACTTTCGATAGTCGTGGGTACCCTTGGGCAGCATCCGCAACAGATATTCCGCCCCAATGATGGCGAATAGATAGGCTTTCGGATTGCGGTTGATGGTGGAGAAGAACAGATGGCCGCTGGGCTTGACCAGCTTGGCGCAGGCCTGGATCGTCGAAGCCGGATCGGGAACGTGTTCCAGCAGTTCCATGCAGGATACAATATCGAAGCTGGCCGGTTCGCTCTCGGCCAGTTCCTCGGCGGTGATGCGCCGGTAGTCCAGTTCCGCGCCGGATTCCAATTGGTGCAACTGGGCGACCGCCAGCGGCGCTTCACCCATGTCGATGCCGAGCACCCGAGCGCCGCGCAGAGCCATGCTTTCAGCCAGGATGCCGCCCCCGCAGCCCACGTCGAGCGCCCGCTTGCCGGCCAGTTCGCCGGCCAGTTCGTTGATGTAGTTTAGCCGCAAAGGATTGATGTCATGCAGGGATTTGAACTCGCTGTCGGGATCCCACCAGCGGTTGGCGAGCGCCTCGAATTTGGCGAGTTCCTGCTCATCCACGTTGAGATTCGCGGTGGTCATGGCCTGGATTACCTTAACGGGTGAATGGAGGTAGTGGAATGCTCACTGACGACTTGGACCGGTGTGTGGTGCGAGTTACGCCCGACTTCCGGCGTGAATTTTTTCCCGCCACTCACGCGCTCGACGAAGGGTACCGTCCAAATCCAGCATGGTCAGCCGACGGCCGGCCAGCAGGCGCTGGCCGGCCACCCAGACGTCGGTGACTTGATGGCGGCCGGCAGCGTAGACTAGTTGCGAGATGGGATGGTAGACCGGTTCGGTTTCCGGCTGACCCAAATCCACGGCGATCAGGTCGGCGGCCTTGCCGGGTTCCAGCGAGCCGGTGATCTCACCCAACCCCAGCGCCCGGGCGCCATTGAGGGTGGCCATGCGCAACACCCGCGCGGCCGGCAGGACGCGGGCATCTCCGGCCACACCCTTGCCGAGCAGGGCGGCGGTGCGCATTTCGCCGAACAGGTCAAGATCGTTGTTGCTGGCGGCGCCGTCGGTGCCGAGGGCGGTGTTGACCCCAGCAGCGTCGAGCCGGGCAGTCGGGCAGAAGCCACTGGCCAACTTGAGGTTGGATTCGGGGCAGTGGGCGACGTGAGCGCCGGCGCGCGCCAGCCGTTCGATCTCGGTGGTTTCAAGCTGGGTCATGTGAACAGCCAACAGTCGGGGCGATAACAACCCGAGTTGTGCCAGCCGTTCCAGTGGCCGGCAGCCATGTTGGGACTGGAACTGGGCGACCTCGGCGGCGGTTTCATGGACGTGGATATGGATGGGGATGTCCAGTTCATCGGCCAACCGGCCGATCCGTTCCAGCGCCGGCGCCGAGACCGTGTAGGGGGCGTGAGGGGCGAAGGCGGTATGGAGCAGCGGTTCGGATTGGAGCGCCTCGTTCAGGCCTAGCCCCTTGTCCAGGTATTCGTCCAGGTTGCGGGCATAGGCGGTCGGAAAGTCCAGTGCGATCAGGCCGACGCAGGCGCGCATCCCACAGTCCCGCGCCACGGCGGCGGTGACTTCCGGGAAGAAATACATGTCGTTGAAACAGGTCACGCCGCCGCGCAGCATCTCCGCAATGGCCAGCCGGCTTCCGTCGCGGACGAATTCGCGATCGACCCAGCGGGTTTCCGCTGGCCAAATATGATCTTGCAGCCAGATCATCAGCGGCAGGTCGTCGGCCAGCCCGCGCAGTAAAGTCATGCTGGCGTGGGTATGGGCGTTGATCAGGCCGGGAAGTAGCACGTGCCGGTCGAGGTTCAGGGTGAACTCGGCGCTGAAGCAGGCCGCCGCCTGGTTCCGGGGCAGGATAGAGAGAATGCGGCCGTCCAGAATCGCCAGGGCGTGATGTTCCAAAACCAAGCCTTCCGGTTCGACCGGAACGATCCAGCGGGCATTGAGCAGGGTGGTGATGGGTTGCGGCATGAAATGGATTCTTCGGACGGGGGGCCCGGATCACCGGATTTTACGAAGGCTTTTGGGGTACAAAAAAACGCCCCGGCAGGAAATGCCGGGGCGTGGGTAAGGCAGGTCAAGCAGCCGGGGAGTTACTCGCGGCACATCTCCGTGACTGTGGTGACATCCACACGGCGGTTCTGCGCCCGTCCTGCCGGGTTATCCTTGCCGTTGGGCAGGGTGTTGGGCGCGACCGGCTGTGATTCCCCCATGCTGCTGGAGGAAATCTTGGCGGCTGGCACGTTCCTGGAAGCCAGGTAACCGGCCACGGTGTCGGCGCGACGCTGGCCCAGCCGCATGTTGTAGGCCTCGGTACCCTTGCTGTCGGTGTGGCCGACGACTTTGACCGCGGAGACCCGCTCTGCCCGATTGATGTCAGACGCCAATTGGTCGAGCCTGGCGCGGCCCGCCGGTTTCAGATTGGCGCGGTCGAAGTCGAACAGGGTGTCGGTGCCCAGCGTGACTGTTTCACACTGCGGTGGGGCCGGCTCGACCACCACGGCGCCGCATTCGGGGACGTCTTTCTCGGGGGTCCAGTACGGGGTGCGGATGCAGCGGCCGTAGGGATCCTTGACGATAACGCCATAGGGATCCACGGCGTAGATGCAGCCATATTTGTTGACCTGAGCTTGCGCGGGTAGCGCGGCGAAAAGAACCATCGAGGCAGCCAGACCCAGGCTGAGCTTATGCAGTTTCACTTTCATCGGTATACTCTCCCAAACAGGCACTAAAAATTCTGTGCACGGTACATCCCAATTGTTGAATCGCGGAAACCGAAGTGGGTAAAACCGCGATCCTCCACTCGATCAGCATACCGGGACGGCGAACCGGCCGGTCATGCACGTAATGATACAACGTTGTGTCAGAATTGCAAAAAATGTTGTGCCAGCAATAAATGCCCGCATTTTGCGCGCTATCTCGGCATTTTGGCAAGAAATTTTTTTGTGAAAATCCCTCCTGAATCCTATTTGTTGCAAGAACGCAACGCGCCCTTGGGTGCCTGATCCTCCCATTTTTCTAACTGGATTCAATCGCCATGACCCCTCCCCATGATCGCGTGCGCGCCATCGTCTGGCGCGAAGATGCCTTGGAACTGCTGGATCAGCGCCTGCTTCCGAGCGAAACCCGCTATCAGCGGTCGACGACCGTGGCGGAGGTGGCCGGGGCGATTCGCGGAATGGTGGTGCGTGGCGCCCCGGCCATCGGCATTGCCGCTGCCTATGGAGTGGTGCTGGCGGCTCGCGCCCGGTATGCCGAGAATCCGAATCGCTGGGGGGTTTTGATTGGCGAGGATTTGGGCTTGCTGGCGGCGTCCCGGCCAACCGCTGTCAACCTGGTTTGGGCGCTGCGGCGGATGGAGCGGGCGATGGCGGAGGTGTCCGGCGATCCAGTGGAAGGCTTGCTGGCCGAGGCGCGGGCGATACACGAAGAGGATATCGCCGCCAACCGACGGATGGGCGAACTGGGCGCGGCATTGCTGGACGAGGGTGGGGCGGTGCTGACTCATTGCAATACCGGCTCGCTGGCGACCGGCGGCTATGGCACCGCGCTGGGGGTAATCAGGCGCGGCTATGAGAAGGGGCTGATCGAGCGGGTATACGCCGACGAGACCCGACCCTGGCTCCAAGGGGCGCGGCTGACCGCTTGGGAACTGGTGCGGGACGGAATTCCGGTGACACTGCTGGCCGATGCGGCCGCGGCGGCGTTGCTGCGCCGGGGGGAGGTGCATTGGGCCATCGTCGGGGCGGATCGGGTCGCCGCCAACGGTGATGTTGCCAACAAGATCGGTACCTATCAACTGGCGGTGGCCGCACGGTATCACGGGGTGCGGTTCATGGTGGTGGCGCCCACCTCGACAGTTGACATGAGCATCGCCAGTGGCGCGGACATTCCCATCGAGCAACGCGCCGCCGAGGAATTGTTGACCTTGGGCGGCCAACAGGTCGCCGCAATCGGGGTCGAGGCGTGGAATCCGTCGTTCGACGTGACCCCGGCGGCCCTGGTGGACGCGCTGGTGACCGAGCGCGGGGTGGTGTTGGCTCCGGATGCGGAGAAGATGGCGCGGCTGATGGCGGGGGCCTGAGAAACAGAATAGGATTAGGATGGCATTCAAAGGAGGGATTTGATTCGTGGGCTGGGGAATAGACATGGTCAACGGCGCGGCGCGCAAAGGTTGTGATTTATTCTCTCTTGGTGGAACCCAGCTTGATGGACTTGACTTCATAATACTCGCGCATGCACTGATTTCTAAAGTTATCAGGATCCGTTTCAAGATCCGTGGCGAATAAGGTCCGTGGGGGTCTGGAGAGGCTGTCCACGATGATTTCCGTTTCCCCCCGATTTTTAGCGGCGTGTATTGCGCTAAATCGCTCGCGCATCTCCCGGTCGTAGCGGTAACCCCGGTATACATCCTTATAGGCTTCAAAGATATTCGGCGCTCCTAACAGGTTGAAGATTAACAAAACCAATGCCAGCGGAATCAAGCGGCAGTCGGCGAATTGGATTTTGTCGCCTGCCAGGAAATGGGCGATAACAATAAAAGAAGGATACCAGCCGAGCAGAAACACTAGCCAGACGACGCTCTCGGCTCTTTCGGGCAAGGGGTATCGGTTAATCAGAAAACCGGGCGCATTGAGGATGAAGATCGTTGCGATCCACAGCGCCGGCAGGATCAGAAACCGACGGTCGAATTTGCCATCGAGATAAAGCCATGCTCTGGCCATGGGGAGAGTGGCTGCCAACAGAATGAACGCCGATGCCCATAATCCCAGGCTGGAAAGCCAATACAACAGCCGGAGAGCCACCCATGGCAGATAAAGCAGCACCGCCAGCCAGGGTTCCGGACGGGGAAGGTGATTATCCCCACTGATGCCAGCATAACGGTGGTAGTTGCCTGGCGCGATCACGCTGATGAGCGCCGCTCCGATAGCGATCAGAAGCAGCCCCGCCCAGAATGCACGTGAGTCCCGGCGCGTACGAAGCGCATGGAAAGCGCCACCGAAGAGAATCGCGCCAGTTAACAACAGAGTAACTTCATTCGCTCCAACCGTGCCAATGACCAGCAGACTGGAAAGCACGAATATCCAGGTTCGTAATTTATTGTTTTTCGCCGTAGTCTCCCGCCAGATCAGTAATCCAAGCAAAAAGAGCAGGAAAATGTTTGCCATCTGATAAGTAATGCTGCCTCCCAGCCAATAGAAAGTTTGAGCGGGATCGGGAACACCGGCGATGAACAGCAATGTCCATACCCCTCCAAGAATGAGAACAAAAGGCCTTGAGAGATGGCCTTGGGCGATTCTCAAAGTCAGAAAGGAAAAGCCCAACCAGGTCGCTATCAGGAGAACAATCGGCGGGAAGCGATAGATTTTGACAATATCTCCCGACAACATGATGGCGGTCCAAACCGAGTTCAGGGTATATCGTCCCGACCAGTGGTCGTACCAGAACGCCTGCGCCCCGAAGAATCCCAGTTGCCTGGCTTTGGCGGCAAAACAGAAATCGTCCGCGGCTGGATAGTTAAAAAATGAAAGCGCGATGAAGAGCGCAAGCACCGCCGTCACTACCAGCGCCAATACGCCAATTAGAATCTGTTCCGCGGAATTCTGTTTGAGGTTGTTGATCCGCATGTTGGATTTCGCTTTGCTGCTAGGAACGCGGTGCTAAGACAAGACCGCCGGCCCTTGGACCAACAGCGTGCCGGTGCGGCCGGGAACGGTTCCGTCAACTACTGCATGTCGCGGTAAGGCGTCGGATAACATCTTGCCAGCCAGCGTTCGCAGCGCGCCGAGGTGATAACCCTGAGCGCGCCAGCCCACGAGCAACCGGTCAAGAATAGACAGGAATTTCAAGCCTTCGAGTTCGGCGTGCAGGGTGAAAACATGGCCGGTGGCCGATGGCGTTTCCGTCATCGCCAGCAAGCGATCGGCGACGTTGTCCGGCGTAATCCCGTCCACGCCGATCAGTTCATCCAGGGTCGGCAGTGTGGTTGGAAATTGGGGACAGTGGATCGTCTCGCCGTCCACCACCGGCAGAAAGGGATGGGTTCCGCGCGAGTCGGAGCAGCAGGCAAAGCCCAGTTCCCCGGCGAGCCGCAGCGCATGGCTGTTCATCTGCCAGCCAGCCGCGCCATGCACCGTCGCCGCAGTGCCAAAGATCTCGGCGTAACGCTCGACTGCCTTGCGCATCTGGCAGGCGGTCCACTCCCGGTTGGCCCCAGCCGACCGATCCTGCCAGAGCACGTGATCCCAGCAATGGATGCCGGTTTCGAAGCCGGCTTCGCGGACCGTCCGCATGACCCCGCCCGCGCGCTGGCCAATGTCTGGCCCAGGCAGCAACGTTCCATAAAGCAGGGTCTTCAATCCGTAATGCTCGATGACCGAGGTCCGCTGGACTTTGCCGAGAAAGCCGGGGCGGAATACCCGCCTGATGGCCCACCCGGTATGGTCGGGACCGAGGCTGAACAGGAAGGTGGCATCGGTCCTGTAGCGTTGGAATAGATCAACCAGCCGTGGCGCGCCCTTCAGCGTCCCGCGCAGGGTATCGACATCGACCTTAAGAACCAGTGGGGGGGCGGCCATCGTGGCTCAGTCGACGAGAGTGCCGGCGTCGGCCACATGGGCGCGGTATGCTTCGAAAATCAACCGCAGGGCGTCGTTCATCGTCACTTTCGGCTCCCAGTCGAGATCAGCGCAGGTGTTTTCAATCTTTGGCACCCGCTGTTGCACGTCTTGATAGCCCTGGCCGTAATAGTCCATCGCCGTGGTTTCGATCAGTTTAACCCTGGCCGCGTTGTCGCGGTATTCCGGGTATTCCGCCGCCAATTCCAGCATCAAGGTCGCCAGTTCACGCACCGACAGGTTGTTCCGCGGATTGCCGATGTTATAAATCTTGCCGCTTGCCACGCCCCGCTCGTTGGCGATGAGCTTGAGAAGCGCATTGATCCCATCGTCGATGTAGGTGAACGAACGCCGTTGGGCGCCGCCATCGACCAGCTTGATGGGCTCGCCTCGGGCAATCTGTCCCAGAAACTGGGTAATGACCCGGGAACTGCCTTCCTTAGGCGTATTGATCGAATCGAGACCGGCGCCGATCCAGTTAAACGGGCGAAACAGGGTGAAATCCAGCCCCTGCTCCATGCCATAGGCCCAGATCACGCGGTCCATCATCTGCTTGGCGCAGGCGTAGATCCAGCGTGGCTTGTTGATCGGACCGTAAACCAGCGGCGAGTTTTCGGGATCGAACTCGGCTTCAGCCGACATGCCGTAGACCTCGGAAGTGGAAGGAAAAACCAGCCGCTTTCGGTATTTGACGCAGGACCGCACGATGGGCAGGTTGGCCTCGAAGTCGAGTTCGAACACCCGCAGCGGCTCGCGCACATAGGTGGCGGGCGTGGCGATGGCGACCAGCGGCAACGCCACGTCGCACTTCTTGACGTGGTACTCGATCCACTCCCGGTTAATGGTGATGTCGCCTTCGAAGAAGTGAAAGCGTTGATGGTCGATCAGATCGCGGACGCGGTCGTCCTGCATGTCCATCCCGTGAATTTCCCAGTCGGTATCCGCCAGGATGCGCTGGGACAGGTGATGGCCGATGAAGCCGTTGACGCCGAGGATGAGAATTCTTTTCACGTGAAATGAAATTCCAGAGGTTTGCTGAAAACCAATTTCAGGGAAATGGCGTCATTTCGCCATCTCAGCCGCCAAGCCGCCAAGGACCGGGGCCGAGCCGCTCGAACAGCAATGCCGGAATCACCAGTTCGCCGGCTACTTCCAGCGCGATAACATGCAACACGCCGCCGCCGGCGCATCGGGCGATCAATCGCCCATCGGCCAGTTCGAGCAATGGTTCGGGTATCCGGATCGCGTTCGCAGCGACCAACCGGGTGCGCAAAATCCGCGCCGGTTGGCCGGCCACGGTGGTAAACGCGCCCGGATAGGGCGGAGCGACCGCGCGCACCAGGTTATGAACACACACTGCGGATCCGGACCAGTCGATGCGTCCGTCCTCGGGCTTGCGGCCGGAGAAGTAACTACCCTGGCGCAGGTTCTGCGCGATTCGCGCCGCGTTGCCGGCAATCAAAGCCGGCAGCGCCTGATACAGCGTCAGTTCGGCGGCGAGGGTGACCTTGTCGAACACTTCCCGCGCGGTATCGTCGGGCAGGATCGGCACGGTGGACTGGGCCACGATGTCGCCGGCATCCGGTTTCGCCACCATGTAATGCAGAGTCGCGCCGGTTTCGGTCTCGCCGTGAATGATCGCCCAGTTGATTGGAACCCTTCCGCGATATTTCGGCAGCAGCGAGCCGTGCATGTTGAGCGCACCGCGCGGCGCAATCGCCAGCAATTCGGGGGTCAGCATTTGCCGGTAATAGAACGAGAACAGGAAATCGGGGGCCAGTTCGCGAATGCGCCGCATTTCCTCCGGTAGGTTGGGATTCTCCGGCGTGATGAACGGAATGCCGTAGTCGGCGGCGGTGGCGGCAACGCTGTCGAACCAGATCAGTTCGTTGGGATTATCGGTGTGCGTAACCACCAGCGCCACGTCGATGCCATGCGCGAGCAATACCTTGAGACAGCGGACCCCGACGTTGTGGTAGGCGAACACCACGGCGCGTGTCATGGATTCAATCCCCCTCCACGTGTTGCTCCAGAATCGCCTGGATCGTGAAGCGCGGACGCTCGCGAACCTGCTGGTAGATGCGCCCGACGTATTCACCCAGCAACCCGATGCCGAACAGCAGTATGCCCATCAGCAAAAAGTTGAGTCCGAACAGAGTGAACAATCCTTCTGCTTCCGGGCCGACGATCAGCCGGCGAATCGCCAGGTACGCCACAAACGCGGCGGAAGCCAAGGAAAGGGCAATCCCGACCAGCGAAAACATCTGCAGGGGCGCCAGCGAGAAACCGGTCACCAGATCGAAATTAAGTCTGATCAGCTTGTACAACGGATATTTGGACTGGCCGGCGGCGCGCTCGGCGTGGGCGACGATGACCTCGGTGGGATTGATCGCAAAGGTGTAGGCCAGCGCTGGGATGTAGGTGCTCACCTCCCGAGTGGATACGACCGCCTTGACGATTTCGCGGCTGTAGGCGCGTAACATGCAGCCCTGATCGGTCATCCGAATCTTGGTGATGCGTTCGCGCAGCCGGTTCATCAGCCGCGAGGCCAAGTGCCGCCACCAACTGTCCTCACGGGTTTCACGGATGCTGCCGACGTAGTCGTGACCCCGATCCATCGCCGCCAATAGCTTGTCGATTTCCTCGGGGGGATTTTGCAAGTCGGCGTCCAGCGTCACCACCCGCGCGCCGCGACAGTACTCAAAGCCGGCCATGATCGCCAGGTGCTGGCCGCAGTTGGCGTTGAACAGGATCACCCGCGTTACATCCGGCCGGAATAGAAACTGGTCCTTGAGCAACGCCGCTGAGCGGTCGCGGCTGCCGTCGTTGATGAACAGCACTTCGAAGGATACGCCCAACGCGTCCAGCGCCGGGTAAAGCCGAGCAAACAACGCCGGCAGGGTCTCCTGCTCGTTGAAGACTGGAATGATGACAGAAAGCAGGGGCTCGTTCATCTCAGATTCGCGCCTCCGCCAGAACCTCGCCGACCGTCTTGCTGACCCGCTCCACGTCGGCGCGGGTCATGGTCGGGAACAGCGGCAGGGTTACCGTTTCGCGGGCAATGCGTTCGGTGTTCGGCAGTTCCCCCTCGCGATGGCCGCGACTGCGGAACAAGGTGGTTAGATGCGCCGCCTCGTAGGACACGCCGGTACCGATGCCGCGTGCTTCCAGCGTGGCGCGGAACTGCTGGCGGTCGATGGTCATTCGATCCAGCGGCAACAACGGAGCGAACATGTTCCAACTATGTCCGGTTTCCTCCCCCGAATAGCCGGGATGCGGCAGCAGGCAAGGCGGGTGGGTTTGCATCATCCGGAAATAATCGGCCACGAGTTCGCGACGCCGGGCATTGAATTCCTCCAGCCGCTCCAACTGGCCCAGACCGATCCGGGCATTAACATCGGGCAGATTGAATTTGCCGCCGGGGAAAGCAACATCGCGGGTTCCGTCGGGCAGTCGGGTGATGCCGTGGAAGCGCAACACTTCAACCTCGCGTGCCTCGGCCTCGTCGTTCAACACGAGCGCCCCGCCTTCAATCGAAGTCATGTTCTTATTGGGATGAAAGCTGAACACGGTCAGGTCACCGAAACTGCCGATGCGCCGGCCGCGCCAGCTTGAGCCAATCGCCAGCGCCGCGTCCTCGATGACTCGCAGCCCGTACTGCCCCGCGATGGCGTACAGCCGGTCCATGTCCACCGGCAGTCCCGCGAAATGGGTCGGCATGATCGCTTTGGTGCGTGGAGTGATCGCCCGTTCCACTGCTTCGAAATCGAGATTGCGGCTGATCAGCTCAACATCCACAAATACCGGGGTCGCGCCGACCTTGGCGATCATGTTCGGCGCGGCGAAAAAGGTCTGCGACGATGTGATCACCTCATCGCCAGGGCCGATGCCGCACAGTTGCAGGGCGACTTCCAGCGCGGCCGTCGCGGAGTTGAGCAACCGCACCGGCCGGCCACCCAGATAATCTGACAATGCTGCCTCGAACTTTTTGACCTGCGGTCCGGTGGTGATCCAGCCGGAGCGCAGCACTTCGATCACACCGGCGATCGTATCCTCATCCAGGGTCGGGCGGGCGAAGGGCAGATAGGGAAGCGTTCCCCCCTCTCCCCTGGTGGGAGAGGGGTTGGGGGTGAGGGGGGGAGCGATTCCACGTCACGATCTCGCGAGCAAATAAACGCCGATGATAATAAAGCCGATCCCGAGCCAACGCCCGCTGCTTAGCATTTCGCCGAACAGGTACCAGGCGGCGAAGGCGTTGACGACATAGCCGATGGACAGCATCGGGTAGGCGATGCTGACCGGGACGCGGGAGAGCGCCAGAATCCATACGAAAACGCTGATGCCGTAGCAGGCGAAACCGCCGAGGAAGTGCGGGTTGGTCGCAATCGTCCCGGCCAGCGGCAATGCATTGGCGACAGTGGGAGTAATGACGCCGAGCGTATTCGCGCCAGCCTTGAGCAGCAGTTGCGCGGCGGCGTTGAGCAACACGCCGGTCAGGATCAGCGCGAAGCTGGCGACGGTCATTGGTGGCTCACGATGACCCGGTGTGGGTCGCGGGCCAGCAGCCGCATCGGCAAGCCTTCGCGGGCGAAACGATCGTAATGATCCGGGTGCATGAGCGCGTACCCTCGTTCCAGGGCGAGCCAGCGCGGCTTCCAGTCCGCGATTTTTGGGATGCCCTGTCGGGTTCCGCCGCCAGCCCGAGGGCGAATTCATCCATGTATTGTACCAGCGTGACCGGTTGCTTGAGGTAGAACGGCAGGGTCTGATCGTGCATCTCGATGGTGAAAAAAGGCGCGTTACGGTCGAGCGGTCCTTGCGTCGCTTCAAACTCCCGGACGATGTGATAACTCGAGGACAATCGTGACAGCTCGTCGTGGCCATCCATCGCCAGGATGACGGCCACCAGACTGCCAAACGCCAGCGCGACGATGCCGGTGGAGCGGGCGTAACGGCGAAACAGCCAGGCCGCCGCGACCGCGCAGGCGGTGAAGGCGAAAATCGAAGCCTGCATCCACGGGACAAAGTTGCGCACGATTTCGAACAGAGATGACTCTTTCGTAAATGCGCGGGCGATGCGCTCGCCGCCGACCAGGACCACCAGCAACAGCGCACCACCGACCGCCGCCAACATCCAGGCGAAACGGCCGAGCGTCTCCGGCGCCATCCGTCGTATCTCCACCGCCGCGAACAGCGCCAGCGCGGGAAACACCGGCAGAATGTAGGATGGTAGCTTGGAATGCGAGGCGCTGAAGAACAGGAAGATGAACCCCGCCCAGATCAGCAGCAGCCGTCGCGCCAGCATCCCGTTGCGATTCTCCGCCGGCGTCGCGCCGGGGCGCTGGGCCAGCAGAAAGCCGAGCAGGGCGACGGTGAGAAACGCCGCCAGCCCGGCGTCCAGGGTTTCGATGTGGGAATCGATGACAAAACCGGTACACCCCCCCAGCGCTGCCGCCGCCGCCAGCGCGATTTCGTCATCGCCATACAGTCGGCGGCTGGTACAGAACATCAGCAACACGCAGGCAAAAGTCGTGGTCGCCGGCCACCAGCGCGCGGTCCAGTGATGTTCGCCGAACAGCCGGAACGCCGCCGCCGTCGCCCAATACTGCAGGGGCGGCTTCTCGAAGTACTTGAGATCGTTCAGCCGGGGCGTCACCCAGTCGCCGGACAAGGCCATTTCGCGGGCAATTTCGGCGTAGCGGCCCTCGTCGGGCCGAACCAGCTTGCGGTATTCGAGATTGCTGAACCAGACCGCGGCGAAAATGATGAGCAGCCCCAGCAGGTAAAAGCGGGAAAACCGGCGTGGCGCCGAAAGCGCTTGAATCGAATCCGGCGCACGAGCAAAAACGGATGAACCGTCGCCGCTATCGGTCAGCATTTTTTCGCCTCGAAGCATGATGCCTCTGAACAAAGCTGAAGCACTTCACACGATGCCATCACGCGGAACACTGTGTTTCAGCGCCTCACGCAACCGTTCCAGTACCGCCTCCGGCTTGATGACCTGCAGGCACACGTTGTCGGTGCAGGGGGTCTTGCGATGATTGGCCGCACTCACGCAGGGCGAACAGGCAAGACCGGCATAGATCGGCGTGCTGTTGCCGAGAGAACCGTAAAGCTGGGGCGTTTCCGGACCAAAGATGACAAAGGTGCGAAGACCAGTCACCGCGGAGAAATGGCCTGGTCCCGAATCGTTGGTCAGCATGATTTCGGCAATCCGGTACAGCGCAGGTAATTCCTCCAACAGTTGGCGACCGGCGAAGTTGACGCAACGCTCGTGTTGGACCTGTTGTTTTAATTTCTCCGCCTCCGTCCGCTCGGCTGGAGCCCCTGTTATCAATACCAGCAGGTTTTCGTCGTCCGCCAGCAAACCGCGCATGACCGCGACAAAATGCTCGGGCATCCAGCGGCGTTGCGGCAGCAGGTCGCTGGCATTGGGATTAATCAGCACAATCCGGTGGCGCTGCACGTCATAAGGCGGATACTCGACGCGAACGCGATCGCGCATCGTCGCAATCGTGCTTTCGCTGACATCGGCGCTGGCCAGCCTGATTTCGCTGTCGTCGATCAGGGTCTTGGAAAACGGCAGTTCCTCCCGATCAGCCAGGGCGGCGTTGACCAGCGCGATAAAGTTCTTCGCGATGTGCAGGCGCGGATTATAGGCCACCCGGCGGGTCAGCATGTCGCCCCGATACAAACCCTCGTTGTAAAACCCATAGAAACCAATCCGGTTGGCCGCCCCGGACAAACCCGTCAGCAGGGCGCTATAGCGCGAGAACAGTTCCAAGTCGATCACCGTATCGATCTTGCATCGGCGAGTCCAGCGGAAAAAGCGCAGGCTATCGACAACAAGGTGAAAAAATCCGTCCGCACGGATGGTAAAAACATTCGCTTCCGGTACCGTGTTTAAAAAACCCAGGCTGGCCGCATTTGACTTGAATATCACAAAATACAGTTCTGTATCACCCGGCCGCAGCATTTTTCTCATGGCGGGATCGGCTAGAATAGCACTACCCATTTCCGACAACTCAATGAACAAGACCTTGTGGGGGTGTTGCAATTGCCGTGCGACAAACAGGTTGACTAGGCGGATTAGCAGACTGGCCAGAAAGCAAAAAGGAATTCCAGCGAAATAATCCACTTTCCGCATGGTATCGATTTTCATAACGGGTGTTTACGACCTTCAAGATAAATGATAAACCCGGGCAGACTTACGACGATCTGCATTAGTCCATAGAGAATGGACATGGCCAGGATGGTTGCCTTATCCGCACCGATCAGGGCAAACAACGCCACCAGAGCGCCCTCGCGCACCCCCCATCCAGCCAGGGAAATCGGGATGATCGTCAGGATAATCGCCGGCGGTACGATGACGAAATAGGTGACCAGATCATAGCGCAGGCCCAGCGCCCAGCCGGTCGCGAAGAAACTCAGCATGGCCAACAGCGGAATCAGCAGCGACGACGCAAGCAACGGGATGCGATCAACCAGAAACGCCCGGCGCAGCCTCTCCGATAGGGTCCTCACGGCGCTCAGTCTGGGGTAGGCGTCGAGCCACGGCAGATATTTCAGAGAGGACACGACCGCAAAACCGGCCACCCCGCCCACCCCCAACAGCAAGGTCAGGTGATAAATCGGGTCGGGAAGCAGATCGGGATCGAACGTATACGCGACCAGGTTCAGCAACAGCAAGGCGGCGAGACCCGCGATTCGGTCCAGCATGACGCCATACAACGCATCCCGCTTGCGAAAGCCCTGACCGGCGACATCCAGCACCCTGAGTGCATCGCCTCCAATGCTGGTCGGCAGCCCCTGATTAAAGAACATCGCCTTGAAGTAACTGCGCCAGTAAAAGGAAAAGGACTGACCGAAATGCAGGTTGCGCATGATCAGTTGCCAGCGATAGGCTGATACGGTGGTGCTGCCAAATTGCAGGAACAATGCCGCTGAAAGCAGGTCCGGTCTGGCTTGCCTCAGCATCTTCCATACCTGATGGATATCGATCGAACGCAGGATAAGCAGAAAAATTGATATCGTCACCAGAATTCGAAACCACCGCTTGATCGAACCCGAGGAGATAAAGGATTTGATTGGTTGGGTAAAGGCAAGCACGGGGTATTGATATTCAATCGCTTGGTGTAACCGTGGGTTTATTATCGTCGGGTTGTTTGCTGTGGTAGCCTTTCACCAGAGAGTAATAATAACGACCGGCCGGCCTGCCGTTTTTCCGGAGCGCTATTTCCCTGATATCCCCCATTTGCTGTACACGCGAACGGACATTTTCACTGGTCAGGTTATCAATACCCCTGCTGACCAGTAGCATGGTCTTGTTATTCTGCTCGTCCCTGGGAAACCAGTACTCATACATCAGGCTTTTCCCACCGAACAGATGCCAACTGGAAGTTTGAAATGCGGGTTGACGGACCACCGGCTCGTTCGAGGAATCGATGGCTTTGGTACGATAAAACGCTAGCCCGCTGGCAATCCTGTTCCGGTCCATGCCAACAACCAGTATTTTTTCACCCGTTTCACGCTCTATCTGTTCTACGAGTGTTTCGATTTCACGCCCAAAGCCCTGCCAGCCCAACAGATATAAGTTCGGCGGATAAGGAACGCCGGGTAACCCCAGCCCAAGATAATGTAAGACAGCACCGTAACTGATCAAACAGATCATAATCGTCGCTGGCCATGCGCGCCGGACCCATTCAACCCATTTATCAGAACAGTAGCTTAAATTACGAGTCGTGATCAAAGCCATGTAAGGCACAATACCCAGCCAGCAGGGGGCCGTCCAATGAAATTTGGTTTCTCTGAACAAGCTCAAAGCCGCAAATATCGTGACCGGAAAAAAAGTGAGTATCATCAGTAGATAATAGCCGCGACTCTTGGGCTTGGAAATCCTATCCTCGAATACAGCATCGCTCATGGGAATAATCTTTCTTTGGTATAACATAATTGCGAACACCGACAGAAATCCTGTTGGCGTGATGATCAAAATGATGCTAAGCATCAAATAGGGCAAGGAAAATTCAAAACCCTCTGCCACTCTCTCAAGGCCCTGATATAAAAATGAGGCCCATTTATGCCCGGAATTCCAAACGACAACCGGTGAAAATATGATAAGGGCAAGGATAATGGCCAAATAAGGTTCCGGCCGAAATAGCCATTTCCTGGAATGGTAATCAATGAGAATGAATAACAGCGCAGCGGGACCCAGCAGGGCAATGGTATATTTTGAAAGCATACCCAATCCGATAGAGGCCCCTATTCCTGCCCAGGCCATGCGCCGGTCATGGATCAACGCCTGATACAAAAAGTAAAGCGCCGCTGCCCAGCAGGCCACCAACGGCGCGTCGGGGGTCATGACCCATCCAATGGCGAAAAAAGCGGGCAGGGTTGCGACCAGCAGGGTTGCCTGACTGGATCTGTCATGGATATCTCGGGTCAGCCTGTAGGAAAAATAAGCCGTGATAAACCAACATACAAAGGCACCGAACCGGACGGCAAATTCATTGTCACCCATCAGGTTAGTGAATAATCCTATTATCCAGGCCACCATTGGTGGGTGATCCAGATATCCGATATCCAAGTGCTTGGCATAGTTCCAATAATAGGCCTCTTCGTAGAAAAGCTCTGGCAATCCCAAATAAATAAAACGAAGCAAGATCGAATAGATAATGATGGTAATGGCAAAGTAATACCCGTTTAATTCAGGTTCGGCGTGGTTTGTTTTTGGTTGAGAGATAAAGTAAATGCTACCTAAATAATTGAATAGCGAAGACACGATCACGCAAATCATCATAGCTATTTCAGGCGGGAAATTCCAGAGCTGTATCAAAGAGGCCAGGATTCCACCCCGCAAAAACAGTATCAAAAGAGTCGTGATGGTTAACTTTACAATCCGGTTTAAAGTGAATTGGGTCGCGCCATTGTACGACCAGATGGAGTTGAGAAGATAGCCGGTTCCCGACGCCGCCAGAAAGCTAACGATGTGGGCAAGACTTAATGTGAAGCCCTGACTGTAAAAGAGATTCAGTATCGCCAGATCCATGGCGAATGTCAGAAGACCGACAAGCACGAAACGGGCTTTGCGCGATGGCAAATTTTCAGACCCTGTCGGCTCCATTATCTGCTTGACCATACTCACCTACTGGCGCAAGGAATCCTGCTTGACTACTTGAAGAGATCGTAGCCGAAGGTGAACATCAGGCCCGCACCGCCGAGCAGATTGAGTTGCACGTTGAAATCACCGAATTTATAGCCCAGCCCAGGTACGGCGCCCGGCGCCACGCCATTGTTGTTGAACGGGATTTTGTCCTCGTAAGGCTCCTTGTAACCGAGCAGAATTCCCCCCGTCAGCTTGAAATACAGGTTCTTGAAGAAATCATGGTCGCTGATGAAATCCAGCGGCCAGGATTTCCCAAAGTAGATGTACTGGCACTTCTGATCGAAGCTGTTGTTGAAGTAAGACGCCCCCACCAACCAGCGCGAAGGAGATTGCCACTCCACGCCGACCAGCCACGCATAGTCGGCGTGCTCGGGGCTGGGATCGAAATGAATGGCGTCCGGCGCCATTTGCACCATCAAGACGTCACCCTCTTCGAAGAGACCCGCTCGGGCGCTGCCCGCCACAAGCAGGGCCAACGCGACGAACCAGAGTAGCCCACGGCGTTTTATGTCACGGAATGGCGTCGGAGACGTAGAGGTTGGAAGCATGGTTGAACCTGGTGGGCGATTTGAAATGGATTTCGAGTGGGGCAGGCGCTCTAACGTGAGCGATCCGAAAACCGGGCGATTATGCGGGATCGGGAGTGCCTTGGCCATGACCTCAACGCGGGTCGTACCGCGTCATCTCCAGATAACCCTGTCCACTGATTGTTTTATCGCCGGCTCTTCCGCTCACCGTGACCGCGCCTTCCCAGTAGCGCACCGTCAGCCGCATCTCCTGATCGGCGACTTTCGGCATCACGGTCAGATCGAGATTCTCGGTGGCCAGGCGTAGCCGCCAGCCGGCGGGATAGCGGTCGCCGGTGTGCGGGCTGACCCATTCGCCGAGGGGTTGTAATACCAACTCGTTCCAGCCCAACCGCCGCGATTGGCCATTGGTTTCGACCAGCGTACCGGTGCTGAACGAGTCCATGCCGCCTTCCTTGCGGCGCAGCCGGTAGAACATCAGCTCCCGCCCATCGTCCAGTTGCAACGCGAACCAGTCCCAGCCGCTCTGGTGCGGTCCCAGCGCGCTGGTGCTCCATTCCCGATCCAGCCAGCTTGCGCCACTGACGGTGAAGCTTCGCTCGTCGACCTCGACCTTGCCTTGAGTCGGCATCCGAGTGTGGGAATAATAATAGGACGCATTGCCCGGTTCGGCGCTTTTCTGGCTCAGGCCCCGGTCGCCCTGCAACACCACCGGTTTGCCGGCGTCCAGCGTCAGATCGAGGGCGATGTCGCCTTCCCGGGCGCGAAGGCGCAGGGGAAAGGTGTCGGATTCCGAACCGGTCAGTGCCCAGTCTTCCATCCAGACCCCAAAAGGGGCCACTTGCCCCCCTGCCAGTCCCAGCGCGCCCCGGCTGAAACGCTCGAAGCTGTGATGCCGGTTGTTCACGACATCGGTCAGCGCGAAATGGCCCATGTAGACCTGGTTCGCGCGCCAGTTCGAATCCGTCGCCGGCGCGGTCGGGGACAGCGCGATGCGAAAAATCGTCAATTGATAGCCAAACCTCCGGCCTGCGGCATCGGCCAGATTGCCGGTCACGTACCACCATTCGTTGCGGAATTCCAGGTGAGGTCCGTGGTCGACGGGGAACTGGAAGGGCCGGGGAGCAAAGGCTCGCTGATAGCCGGCAATGTCGTCTCCGCCCAGAGCCGAATTCACGGCGACGCCGCGAGACGGTTGCGGAGAAGGTTGCAGAAAACGATAACCGGTCAAACCGATGATCAGCGCCGCCAGCAGCCCTCCAATCCACCCTCCAAGGCGTCCGTTCATTATTCCGTCCGCAGCGCGTCGGCGGGCCGGGTGCGAGCCATGCGCCAGAGGGGATACAGTCCGGCCAGCAAAGCGGCGATGATCGCCAGCGCCAGCGTTTCCAGCAACAGCGTTGGGTCCACCTGAAACGGCAGGCTCCAGCCGAACGCCCGCCGGTTGATCACGAAGATCAGCACCGCCGCCAGCAGTACGCCGGTCGGCAGGGCCAGCAAGCCGGCGGCGGCCCCCATGAACCCGGTCTGCAACGACACCAGCCCGCCGATTTCGCCCGCCGTCATGCCGGTGGCGCGCAGCACCGCGAACTCCCGCGCCCGCTCCAGGTGCATGGCCAACAACGCGCTCAACACGCCGACCACCGCCACCAGAATCGCCAGCAGCCGCAACACGTTGGTGATCGTGAAGGTGCGGTCGAAAATCTCCAGGGTGAAGCTCTGGATGTCCCGGTTGGAACGGATCAGCAACGGCTGGATTGGCCCCAGCCGGTCCTGTAACCGCTGGCGCAGGGTCGCCAGATTCTCGCCGGGCGCGGCGAAGACCGCCGTCGAGCCGACCGTGGGCTGATGCCAATACCGCTCGTAGCCGGAGCGGTGCAACAGAATCCGCCCGTGTTCGGAACCGTAATCGAGGAAGATGCCAGCGATGATGAAGCGCCGAGATCCCCGGTCGGTCGGCAAGTCCAGTGTATCGCTAGCTCGCAGGCGATGGCGATAAGCCAGCGGTTCCGAAATCAGGACCGCTTCGCCGGTCTGGAACGCTGTCCAGACGGTCGAGGGTTCGCCGTCGATCAGGTGATAGCCCGCCTGGGACGCGGGAGCGAGTTCCACCGCGATCAACTGCGCAGGACGAGCGTCGAGATCGACCGTGATCCGCCGGTAGGTGGAAACCGCCGCCACGCCCGGCGTTGCGCGCAAGGCCGCCAGCGTTGCCTGCTGCACGGTCTCCGAACCATCACCGTCCTCGATGGCGGGAGGAGCAATGTACAAATCGGCGTTGATCAGATCGTGGATCCAAATCGCCACCCCGCTCCGAAAACTGTCCACCATGACTCCGACGCCGACCGTGGTGGCGAACGCCACCATCAGCGCCGCCACCGCGATGCCGGTGCGGCTGAGGTGGCGAGCGACATCGCGGTTGGCCATCCGCGCCAGCAAGCCCAGCCGAGCCGCCAGCGGCTGGTTCAACTGAACCAGGCCGATCACGGCCGGCGGCGTCAGCAGCGCGCAGCCGAGGATCAGCAGAAACAGCCCGGCGAAGCCGGGAACCAGGGCGTGGGAGAGCCACAGGATCAGACCGCCACCGCCCAGCAGCGTCAGCCCGCTCAGAACCAGGCGGGGCAGGGCGGCTTGCCAGCGGGTTTCCAGATGGGCGCGGTTCAACGCCAGGCCGGGGGGAACGTCGGCGGCTTCCCGCGCCGGCAACCAGGCCGCCGCCAGGGTCGCCAACAGCCCGAGCGCCGCGCCCTTGGCCAGCGACCACGGGTCGATGAAAAACTCGCGGACGCTGAGAACGAAATACAGATCGTTAATCGTGCGGGTGACAAGGTGCACCAGCCCTGATCCGATCCACAGCCCCAGCAGTCCGCCGATCAGAGTGCCCACCAGACCGAGCAACAGCGCCTCGCCCAAGATGCCGATGAGCAGCTCCCGGCGGCTGACGCCCAGCGCCCGCAGCATTCCCAACAGGGCGCGGCGTTGCACCACCGAAAAGCTGATGGCGTTGTAGATCAGGAACATGCCCACGACCAGCGCCAGCAGGCTCATGGCGGTCAGGTTGAGCGCAAAGGCGGCGCTGAGGTCCGCCGTCGCCTGATTGCGTTCCGCCGGCTGTTCCAGACGCAGGTCCGAGGGCAGCCAGGTGCGCAATTCGGCGGCCAACGTTTCCCCGGCGGTTCCTTCCGGCAGGATTAGGTCGATGTGGCTGAGCCAGCCCGCTTTTCCCAACAGGGTTTGCGCGGTGCTGATGTCGGTGATGATCAGGCCGTCCAGTTCCGGCCCGTTTAGCGTACCGGCTCGCTGGAGAGTGAAGCGCCGCTCGCCGCGCCGCAGCGTCACCTGATTTCCCAAGGACGCCGGCAGCAGGGCGGCGTCCGGATTCAGCAGCAGCGCCTGCAGGTCGAAACCACCACCGGTGATATCGGCGGCGGGGTCGCGAAAGGGCGCTTCGGCGAAGGGATCGACGCCGAGAACTTGCAGCAGTTGTCCGGGCCGGTCGGCACGCGGCAGGTAGCCGGTGACCACTGGGGCCGCCTGGCGGATGCCGCTTTCCAGCCGCAACTGGACATAGACGGTTTCGGGAACACCTTGTTGACCGCCTGCCAGCCGATGGGTGGCGTGGCCGGTCAGGCGATTCATGGCCAGATCGAAACTCCGCCGGGCGCTGGCGTTGGCCAGGTCCACCGCCAACACCACGGCAACTCCGAGCGCGACGCCGAGAATCGCCAGCCCCAGTTGCCATGGATGGCGCAGCGGATGGCGCAACAGCGCCCGCCAGAGCAGCGGCGTCACCGGACCTGTTCCCGAATCTTTCCGGCATCCAGCACCAGGATGCGGTCGGCGCGGGCTGCGACTGCCTGGCTGTGGGTGACCATGACCATGGTGGTTTCCGCCTGACGGTGCAGGGTGAGCAGCAGTTCCAGGATGCGCTCGCCAGTCGCGACGTCGAGGTTACCGGTCGGTTCGTCGGCCAGCAACAGCCAGGGACCATGGACCAGCGCCCGGGCCAAGGCCAACCGCTGTTGCTCGCCGCCGGACAGCCGTTCCGGGAAACTGGCACGACGATTGCTTAATCCAACTTGATCCAGTAGTTCCAGCGCCCGGTCGCACGGGTCCGATGTTGCCAGCCCATTCAGTTCCAACGGCAGCAGCAGATTTTCCTCGACAGTCAAGGTCGGGATCAGGTTGAAGAACTGAAACACGAAACCGATATGCCGGCGTCGGAAGCGAGTGCGTTCGACTTCGGACAGGGCGGTCAGCATCCGGTCGCTGAGGCGAATCTCGCCCGCATCAGGCGAGTCGATGCCGCCTAGCAGATTGAGCAGGGTGGATTTGCCCGAACCGGACTGGCCGAGCAGAGCGACAAACTCGCCGCGGCCGATGTCCAGGCTCAGGTCGGAAAAGATGATCCGCTGCTGATCGCCCTCGGTATAATGTTTGCATAGTTTTCTGATCGAGATAAAGGGCGGCGATGAGGCCATATTAGTTTTTGGAGTGGTCAAGATCGTGGGATAATATGTACTATGTTAATGTACTTTAATGCCTTGGCGTTTTAACCGTGGTGACATGTCGCTGTCGATTGCCGGTTTGGCGGCGGCGTTGATTGGAAGTTCCAATTTCACCAAACTGCATCGCCAGGGTCGTTTCACCGAAATCGTCGATGGCATGGGGGGCTTTGACGGAGATGCAAAAGCTTGGCATGTTAGGAAAATGTAAGAATATTAGCATGTTGATTGCGCTTGCGTTCATTTTTAGCGCCTGCGCCAGCCAACAGGGCTTGCCGCCCTCGACGGGTTATAGCTCTCATACAACTTCACCGGAGACCTATAGCTATCTGATAGGACCGGGCGATCAGTTACAGATTTTCGTCTGGCGCAATCCCGAAGTCTCCCAGACGATCACCGTCCGTCCAGATGGCAAGATCACGACGCCCTTGGTGGAGGATTTGCAGGCTAGCGGCAAAACGCCCAACCAACTGGCCCGCGACCTGGAAAAGGCGCTGGAAACCTATATTCGCCAACCGATCGTCACCGTGATCGTCGCCACTGGTATCGGACCTTACAGCGAACAGATACGGGTGGTCGGCCAGGTAGGCCAGGCAGGTCAGGCTGGCCAAGGCGGTCAGGGCGGACAGGCGATTAGGCCCCAAGCGATTGCCTACCGCCAGAAAATGACCTTGCTGGACGTGATGATTGCGGTTGGCGGCTTGAATGAGTTCGCCGCTGGCAACAAGGCCAAGGTGGTGCGGGTCGTGGAGGGCCAGCAGAAGGAGTATCAGGTTCGCCTGAACGATCTGCTTAACGGGGATATCACCGCGAACGTTGATATGTTTCCGGGGGATATCCTGATCGTGCCGGAAGCCTGGTTCTGAGCGGCTAGCGTGAACGGGTACGGATAACGCGGCGATGAATGAAATCATCGAACAGGTGTTTGATTACCTGCGAGGCATTTGGCGCAATCGCTGGTATGCCTTGGGTTGCGCCTGGCTGATCTGCCTGGTCGGCTGGGCCGTGGTTTTCAAGTTGCCCGATCAGTACCAGGCCTCTGCGCGGGTGTTCGTCGACACCCAGTCCATTCTGCGCCCCCTGTTGCAGGGATTGACGGTGGAAGTCAACCCGGATACCCAGATCGGGTTGGTCGCCCGAACCCTGCTCAGCCGCCCAAATCTGGAGCAAGTCGTCCTGAGGTCTGGTTTCCTAGAGTCTGGTTTGGATGCGCAGGCCAGGGATTCCGTGGTTATGGATCGGCTGCTTAATCGGTTAAGCGAACAGGTCAAACTGGTGGGAGCCGTGGGAACTGGCAGGGAAAACCCAAACCTATACACCATTACCTTCGAGGACCGCGACCCGCAACGGGCCAAGAAAGTGATTGAAGCCGTAGTTGCGGTGTTCGCGGAAAAACTAGTGGGCGATACCCGGGAAGATGCCGAAGCTGCCCGACGTTTTCTAGATGATCAGGTTAGCCAATATGAAGACCGGCTCCGTGAAGCCGAGAACCGCCTCAAGGAATTCAAGCTCAGGAATGTTGGCCGGATGCCTTCCGAAGGCCAAACTTATAACACCCGCTTGCAGCAAGCGGCCACCGATTTATCATCGGTCCGGCTGGAACTTACCCAAGCGGAAAATCGCCGTAACTCCCTGCAGCAGCAGATGGGTGAGGCTTTGCAACAACAACTCAGAGGCGATGGTGAGGTGGTTGTCTTGCCAATTGATCAACGCATCCAGACCTTGGAACAGAATCTTGATGAATTGTTGATTAAATTTACCGACAAGCATCCTGATGTTGATATTTTAAGAAAGACCATCGCTGACCTTAAGAAGCAGCGTGAACAGGATCGCTTGCGATATGCGGCTAACCTTGTTGAAAGTGGTGGCAATGCGCGAAGTCAGGGTGTCAATACTGTCTATCAACAGCTAAAGGTCAGACTAGCCGAGGAGGAGGCGAATGTTGCCTCGCTACGGGTCCGGGTTGATGAGTACATGAAGCGGTATAGGGAATTGCAGGAACAAGTCAGCACCCTCCCCAAGATTGAAGCTGATTTTGCGGCATTGAATCGCGACTACGAAGTTAATCGCCAGCAACACGATCAACTTCTAGCTCGTCGGGAGTCCGCCCGCTTGTCCCAAGAGGCCGAGCAATCCAAACAGGATATACGTTTCAAGATTATCGATCCACCTCAAGTGCCCCTGAAACCAACTGGACCCAAGCGGCTGTTGCTAATGACAATGGTTCTGGGAGCTGGTTTGGGCGCTGGATTGGGATTAGGGTTTCTGATCGCGCAACTAAGGCCAACCTTCGACAGCCGCCGCAGCCTGATGCGGATCGCGGATTTCCCAGTATACGGCAGCGTTGGCTTGGTGCTATCGCCGGCGGCGCAGCGCAGCGCACGCTTGCAAACGGTGTTTTACGCCTCGCTGGTGGGTGTGCTGCTGCTGACCTACGCCGGTCTGGTTGTGGTGCAACAGTTAAATCTTTGGGCGCCGCTCTAAACTGACGGGGCTGTGGAGAAGATCGATGGATAGCATCGAAAAAGCCATGTCGGTCCGACCGCGCGGCCCGGTTCGATCACCGGCGCCATTGCCACTGCCACCGGTTGAATCCCCGCCAGCAGAGGATGTGGTCGAGCGGGTGGCCCATTTGACGGCTGCGTCCCAAGACATGGCCGCCGTGCCGGCATCCCTCAAGCGTACCCAGCGGTCAGTGGTCTTGGATTTCGAGAAGATCCGCGCCTCGGGTTTTTTAGCGCCCGATATCAAGCGCAGCCGGCTCAAGGAGGAATACCGCCAAATCAAGAGGCCCCTGCTTATCAATGCCGATGGCAGGGGGGCCATGACCGTCGAATATCCCAACCTGGTCATGGTGACGAGCGCCGGACCGGGCGAGGGCAAGACCTTCACGGCCTGCAACCTTGCCCTGAGCATCGCTTCCGAACGAAATCAAACCGTGCTGCTGGTGGACGCCGATGTGCTCAAACCCTCCATACCCAGCACGCTGGGGTTCGAGGCGGAGCTGGGCTTGGTCGATTATCTGGTCGATGACCGGTTGGACCTGGCCGATGTGCTAGTGGATACCAACGTTCCCTCTCTGACTCTCTTGCCCGCCGGCACCCAGTATCATTTATCCACGGAACTGCTGGCCGGGGAAAGAATGCGCAAACTCGCAGCCGAGATTAGCGGGCGCTATGCCGACCGCATCGTTATCTTTGACTCCCCGCCGCTGCTCATGACGACCGAGGCCAGCATCCTCGCCAGTTTGATGGGGCAGGTGCTCGTGGTGGTCGAGGCCGAGCGGACCCCACAGGGCCAGGTCAAGGCAGCTTTGGACTTGCTCGATTCCAATCATCAGATCGTGGGGTTATTGTTAAACAAATCCCATTCATTTTTAGGGGCTGATTCCTACGGCTACCGGTATGGATACGGCCATGACGGCAATGAAGATGCCGCTGGGCGATAAAGTTGAGCGCATCGTATGAATTGTAAATCGACCAAATCACGATGCTGGCGGGCGAAGTCATTATGGCCATTTGCCTCCTGCTTGTTGTTGGCGAGCATTAGTTGGCAAAGTGGGGCGCAGTCAGTTGATGGAGGGTTGGAGGGTTGGCGGATTACCCCACGACTGAGCGTTGGCGCCACCTACTCCGATAACATCAGGCTGGCGCCGGCTGACGAAGCGGAAGGCGATTGGGTCTGGCAGGTTGATCCGGGCGTTTCCATCCGCAAGCGGGGTGGTCGGCTTGATCTACGGCTGGATTACACTGCGCAGGGCTTGATGTACACCAATAATGGCGATGCCAACACGATCAACAATAACCTTCAGGCGTTCGGCACCGCGGAATTGTATCAGGATCATTTTTTTGTGGACGCCTACGGTTCGATCTCGCAGGTGCCAGTAATTTCCAGAGGACGGGTGGATGCCGGCGGCCTGGGGGCTAGCGGTGGGTCGGGGTTTGTCCAGAGCCTGTTCGAGAGCCTGAATCTGGGTCTGCCCGGCGCCCAGGACTTGTTCTATCCGATCGGCCTGTTCAGCGACCTCGCGCTTACAGGCAATCAAACCACCTCGAATAACTTCGGAGTCAGCCCCTATTGGCGGCAGAATTTCGGCGGCTGGGCGGAGGCGTTGCTGCGTTATCGCTACGACGAGGTGCGCTATTCCGGGCGGCAGGAGTCCGGTGACGTACCCGACGTCGCCGTGGACGCCGTGGAGTTGGCCGACGCCGACAGCCAGACCAATACCATCGAATTCAATCTGACCAGTGGCCGTCAATTTAGCCTGTTGACCTGGAATCTTGATTATTTTTATCAGCGGCAGGATGACCAGCAAGACGATAGCGATCAGGCTGTTGGTAATGTTCTGGGAGGCGGAAATACCCGGCAAGAAAATGTGAGCGGCCAGTTGAACTATCGGTTAAACGAAGCCTGGAAGCTGGTGGCCGTGGGTGGCTATGAAAACAACACCGGTTTCGTGGATAACCGCAACGGTTCTTACTGGGCGCTGGGGGCTACCTGGACACCAAGCCGCTTCTATTCCCTCACCGGTTTGTACGGATCGGAATATAACCAGATCGCCGCGCAGTGGAATCCTTCCCCGCGTACTGGGTTACAGCTTAGCCGTACCTACCAGGGAGTTGGCACCAGCCCCGGTGTATACTGGAATGGTTCGTTGAAACATCGGACCCGTCACAGCACTTGGTCGGCAAGCTACACCCAGGAAGTGACCACTAGTCAACAACTGGACAGTGATAGTCTGGTCGGTGTGGGGGCGGATGGCCAGCCCAATGCCTTGGCCGATAATTGCCAAGGCATTGGTTCCGGCGGACCCTTCGGGCTGACCAATCAGCCATTTCTGCGCAAGTGCTTCTATACGAGCGTGAGTTATCAGCGTGGTCTTTACGGTTTGTTGTTCAATGCCTTTACTGATACCCGCGAGTTCCAGGTCGCCAATTTGAACAACGAGGATACCTATGGCGCCGGCGTGCTCTGGACTTGGCGGTTCGCACAGCGAACTGCTTCTTTTCTCGGAACCGGTTGGGAGCATGACGATTTGGGTGAAGACCAGTTGGGCATAGACCAGCAGAACGACTACTGGGTGTCGGTGATTGGACTGGCGCATGTGTTCACTCCGGATTCGGGTGGGTTGATCAGCTATCGCTACTACAAGAACGATGCCGATCCCAGCGAACTGAGCTTTCGTGAAAACCGGCTCAATCTTCGCTTTAGCCTAAAATTCTGAGCTACTCATGTACATTGATTATTACGGCTTCAGCGCCAAGCCATTCCAACTGAGTCCCGATCCCCGCTTCTTTTTTGGCAGCCGCGTTCATAACCGGGCCCTGGCCTACCTGCGCTATGGATTGAGTCAGGGTGAGGGATTCATCGTGGTCACCGGCGGCATCGGCACCGGGAAGACCACCTTGGTCAAGAGCCTGTTCGACGAACTCGACACCGACCGGGTGGTTGCCGCCCAACTGGTCACGACCCAGTTGGAAGCCGACGAAATGCTTCGGAGCGTGGTGGCCGCTTTTGGCTTGCCCTACGAAGACGCCGGCAAGGCGGTGCTTCTCAAGCGGTTTGAGGACTTTCTGCGCGATCGCGCCCGGCGGGGGCGGCGCGTCTTGCTGGTGGTGGACGAGGCGCAGAATCTGCCGGCTCAATCGTTGGAAGAGTTACGGATGCTGTCGAATTTCCAGGTTGCCGCCTCACCGTTGCTGCAAAGTTTTCTTCTGGGGCAGGAGGAGTTTCGCGTCACCCTGCAAGAGCCGGGCATGGAACAGTTACGGCAACGGGTGATTGCGTCCTGCCACCTCACTCCGCTCAGCGAGGCGGAGACCCGTGAGTACATCGAGCACCGCTTGCACGTGGTTGGCTGGCAGGGCAGCGAACCGCATTTCCACGAAGAAGCCTTCGGTGCGATCTATCGGTATACCGAAGGTGTTCCCCGCCGGGTGAACATCTTTTGCGACCGTCTGCTGCTCTACGGTTTTCTGGAGGAACTCCGCGAGTTTTCCATGGCCGCCGTTGAAGCGGTCGGGCAGGAAATCAATCAGGATGTGCGGACGGCCAGCGCCGGGGGAACCCCGACCCCAGGAGGCAGCCGGTCGCTGCTGCGGGTGAGTCAAGCCATGGAGCAACGGCTGGCCGAGTTGGAGGAATCGATGGAGACGGTGTTGAAGCACCCGGAATGGCAAGATATCCAGTTGGATCGTCTGGAGCGGCGTATCCAGCAGTTGGAACCGGCGGTTCGGGTGCTGCGGCGGGAACTGGCCGATGTGTTGCGCCGCTCGGATGACCGGTTGTCCGGCCCGTCCGACGCAGAGGTACAGCCGCTGTCGTGATCCCCAGACCTGGAACCCCCACGCCATTCCTGCCGCGATTCGTTTACTGCCGCCACGCTCCGGCCAGCGCCGCCGGCGGATCGGCCAGCGACTGAAACCGCGCCAGCCGGACCACGTTACGCTGGCGATGGCCCAGCAGTGGCATCGGACCGCGTGCCAGGATATCCAACATGGCCCGTTCGCCCAGCAAGACCTCGGTGGCGGGTTGCATAGCCCGTTCGCCGGCCTCTTCATAAACGTGGGCGGGGCAGTCGTCGAGTTCCAACACGTCGCCGGGGCTGAAATCCCAAGCCTTTTCCACGAACGCCGCAGCGATTAGTCGCGCGCAAACCAAAGCCGGATTACCCCAGAGGTACGCATCGGGGTCGCGGCCGCCAGGCATCTCCTCGAAGGTGAACGACTCGACCGGCTCGGTCTTTTGGCCATAGGGTAGGCGCAACAGGACACGCGGCAGGGCCAAGCCGATCCAGGGCGCGACCGCGCAGGTCCGCAACAGCCGCCAGTGTTGTTCGGCCTCGGCCGACAACGGCGACCAGCCGGTTGGATCAGCCAGCGCCGCCGCCGAGTCGCATCCCAGCAGTACCGGTTCGGCCGCGGCCAGGAACGGGCCGCCGGCCTCGGCGGCCAGCGCCCCCAGCATGGCCAGCAACGCGATGTCTTCGGGCGTGGCGCCAAAGGCGTTGTCGCCGACCAGCAGCGTCCAGGGCTCGCCATCGGGCAACCGCACCCCGCGTTCGATCAACAGCGCGTGGAGGCCAGTCGCTTGCGGTTTGCCGCCGGCCGCGCGCAAGTCGAGCAGCAACTCTTGCCGGGTGACATCGATCAGGAAGACGCGCGCCGCATCTTCGTCGAGGTTGGCAACCAGGCCATGCACGCCGCGCCAGGAGGCTTCCAGCGCCTGAAAAGCCGGCTGATGCAGGATCGCCCGCATCTGGTCGCCAATCGCGGCGTCCACGGCCGCCACCCAGGCGGATTGGCGGGGGTCGGTATGCACGATGTGCGGTTGCACGATGACCCGCAACCAGGTCTGGAGCGCATTCGCTCCGGCCGCAGTGGACGGGGCGGGTGGTGGAGCGGCTGGCGCGCGCCCCAGCAATCGTTCGAGCAGGGCCGCCTCGCCTTCTGCCGGTACGGGCGGCCCGGATTGGACCGGCGCCGGCGCGGCCAGGGGGGCCAATTCGGCCGCCGCCTGGGCAAAATGGGCCGGATCAAGCAGGCGGGCGCGGGCGTGGCGCAGGGCCTGGAACAAGTCCAGCCGCTGGTAGAGCCTGTCGGGGTGAAAATCGTCAAGTTGGGTGAAGCCGACCGCGAGGTCCGCACCGCTGGCCGTCGCCAGCGGTAGCCGCAATTTCGGCTCCAGCCGGGCCATGACCGCGTCCAGACGATCCGCGTCCACCGCCAGCAGGGGCCGGCGGGCGAGATCCAACCCGGCGGTGGGCGGTTCGCGCTGACCGCGCCCGCTGAAATCGGCCATGATCAGGATGCGCGGCGGCGCGTCGGAATCCCGACGGGTTGGGGTTGAAGGGGGCTGGGGCAGCGTGAATTGGAATTCCATTCGGCCGGGCATGGCGGGGGTCCTCCGGGAGAGCGGGCGATGCTAGAAGTCTAGTGCGAATCTGGCGAAGCGGATGGGCGATGGCCGGTTTTTCGCATAGGGTTGCGCTACACTGAATCAAATGGCAGCAGGCATGGAGAGACGAGGGCATGGCCACCATCACGCAAAAGCACCGGGTTTTCGCGGTTAATAGCAGTTTGGGCGAAGACGTGCTGGTTTTCTGGCGCATGACGGCCAACGAGCAACTGGGCCGGTTGTTCGAATTCGATCTGGAACTGTTCAGCGAGAAGCCCGACATCAAACTGGCCGACGTTCTGGGCAAGAACATGACGATCCGTATGGAATTGCCTCACCAACAGGGAACCCGTTACTTCAATGGCTTCGTTACCCAGTTCGGCTTTCTGGGGGTGCACAGCGTGCGCTACGCGGTTTACCGGGCCAAGCTCAGCCCCTGGCTGTGGTTTCTGACCCGCACCTCCGATTGCCGGATCTTTCAGAACAAGAAAGTTCCAGACATCATCAAGGAAATCTTCCGGGAGCAGGGCTTCACCGATTTCGAGGATAAACTGAGCGGCGATTATCGCGAATGGGAATACTGCGTGCAGTATCGGGAGACGGACTTCAATTTCGTCAGCCGGCTGATGGAACAGGAGGGTATGTACTACTACTTCACCCATGAGAACGGCAAGCACATGCTGGTGCTCGCCGACGGCTACAGCTCCCACGGCAAGTTTCCGCGCTACGATGAGGTGCCTTATTTCCCACCGGACGTCCATGACCATCGCCGGCGCGATCATCTGTTCGAATGGTTCGTGTCCCAACAGGTGCAGCCTGGCGCCTACGCGCTGAACGATTACGACTTCAAGGCGCCGCGCAAGAACCTGCGCGCGCTGTTGAAGCAGCCCAAGAAACACGCCCAGGCCGAATTCGAGATGTACGACTATCCGGGCGAGTACGTCGAACCGGGCGATGGCAACACCTATTCTAAAATTCGCTTGCAGGAGTTACTGGCCCAACACGAAATCGCACAGGGGCGGGGGAATGCCGCCGGGCTGGCGGTGGGTTATCTGTTCAGTCTAAGCCAGTGCCCGCGCGACGAGCAGAACCGGGAATATCTGATCACGTCCGCCGTCCACCGTTTGGAGTCGGACGAATACGAAAGCGTCCCTGGGTTGGCGAGCGCCGGCAAAATCTATCAGGGCGAGATCACCGCGATCGACTCCCAGCAGCCTTATCGAGCGCCACGGATCACCCCCAAACCAGTGGTGCAGGGGCCGCAGACCGCCATTGTTGTAGGTCCCAAGGGCGAGGAGATCTATACCGATCAATATGGCCGGGTGAAATGCCATTTCCACTGGGACCGGCACGACAAGGCGGATGAGAATAGTTCCTGCTGGATTCGGGTCGCGCAAGGCTGGGCGGGCAAGAAGTGGGGCATCCTATACCTGCCTCGCATCGGCCACGAGGTGATTGTGGATTTCCTGGAGGGCGACCCGGACCAGCCGATCATCACTGGCCGGGTCTACAATGGCGTCAACATGCCGCCCTACGCGCTGCCTGATCAGAAAACGATGTCCACCTTCAAAAGCCTGTCCAGCAAGGGTGGCGGCGGGTTCAATGAATTTCGGTTCGAGGACAAGAAGGGCGAGGAACAGGTTTTCCTCCACGCTGAAAAGGACCAGCACAACCGGGTCAAGAAAGACACCCTGGAGTGGGTGGGCCAGGACCGTCATCTGATCGTCACGCGGGATCAGTTCGAAGAAGTGAAGGGCGACAAGCATCTGTCGGTCAAGGGGGACCAAAACGAAAAGATCGACGGCACGGTTTCGCTGAAAACCGGGATGGATCTGCAGCAGAAGGTGGGTATGAAACATGCGCTCGACGCCGGCATGGAGATTCACCTGAAGGCCGGCATGAATGTCGTCATTGAGGCGGGCATGAGCATCACTTTGAAAGCCGGCGGCGGCTTTGTGGTGGTGGGGCCGGCCGGGGTCACCATCTCGGGCACCCCGGTGCTGATCAACAGTGGCGGCTCGGCCGGCTCCGGTTCGGGGTGTTCCGCCGAAGCCCCGAAACCGCCCAAGGAGGCGGATAAAGCCGAGCCTGGCGCGCTTTCGGAGGTTCAGACGACCCCGGTCGCCAAAAGCGCCAGCCCACTCAGCTCTGTTTCGGTGGGGGGGTCCAGAACCCCCAGGCCCAAACCCTGGCCAATGCGGCGCGGGACGGCACGCCGTTCTGCGAGAAATGTGAAGAGGCGCGGCGGGCGCGGGCGCAAGAAGAGGCGGCTAGGGGAGGCGGGGGATGAATGCTGACGCGCGGTTGGAGGCACTGCGCCGAATTCTTTATGAGAACGGCGAGACTCAGGTTTACGCGGTCCTGGATGGAGCCTCGATTCCCAATCTGTTGCTCTTGCTGGCCGAGCATCAGGTCGATCATGTCTGTTTGTACCGGGGCGAACTGGATCCCGAGTTGGCCCAGGCAGCGCCCTATCTGGCGCATCTGCCCGTGGAGTCGCCTTTCAGTCGTTTGTTATTACAGGGTGGTTGGGGGCATCATTGGGGAATTCTGGTCCTTTCCAAGGAGACATTGCGCGCCTTGCGGATGCATTTTCGCAAATTCCTGATGGTCGCGGATCCAGACGGCAAGCCGCTATATTTTCGTTACTACGACCCGAGGGTGCTACGGGTTTATCTGCCGACGTGCAATGACGACGAACTACAGACTCTCTTCGGACCGGTCAGCACTTATGTGGTGGAGGGAGAAAAGCCGGATGTTCTGTTGCGTTTCACCTATGCGGGTAACGCACTGGGCAAGACAGAACTGGCCCTGCCGCCAGACCAACCTACTGGATAGGAGAACGATATGCCACAACATGTTTGTTCCGGCGCTATTTTGCAATGCAGTTTCGGTCTGGCGCCGAGTACCCTGATGGTATTGCCGGTCAATCAGACGATGACCAGCTATATGCCGGCCGCCAATATCATGGATAATGTGCCGATGGTCAATATCATGCCCTTCGGGGCCTGTATCAGCCTGGCCAATCCCACGGTTGCTGCCGCAACCACCGCGGCGCTGGGGGTGCTGACGCCCATGCCGTGTATTCCGGTGATTCCGGCGCCGTGGGTTCCCGGCGCTCCCACCGTGTTGCTGGGCAACATGCCGGCGCTGGACAATACCTCCAAGCTGATGTGTACCTGGCTTGGGGTGATTTCGGTGGTTTATCCCGGGCAGGTGACCGAGCAGATTCCGTGAATTGAGGAGAGGTTGCCATGTTGGTGATCCGTTCGGCGCAGATGGAAACGTTCGAGGCGGCCGCGATTCAGGCCTTCGAAGATCGCACCTACAAACACCTGCAGAAGTATTTTCCAGGCCATTGCCTGCTGTTAGGTGAGGAACAAATGCGCCGTGTCATCCAACAAGGGTGGCAGAAAGCGCAGAGCCATGACTTGACGGCTGAATGTTGTGTGCGGTCCTACATCGAATTCATGTGTCTGCTGGGCAGCGGATTTGACACGGACCCACTCCTGCCTTGGGCGGCGACAATCCTAAATGACAAGGTGACGCTTGGCCAAGTGGAAAGGGGTGATCGACTCTACGATCAAGTCTGGGACTATATTGACCATATTTCACAAGATTATCGCGATACAACTGGAAAGCCGACCACGGCACGTTTTATGGGCGAGATTCGCAGCCTGCGCCACGGATGCGAAGATGTGTTAACGCAAAGCACTTATCCAACCTTCGCAAATGACCTGGCATGGCGAATCAAGAATTTGTTCCCAGCGAAATGTCATTATGTCGGCGAACAACAGGTACAAAACCTGATTCCCCGTGGAGTCAGATCGGCAAGGACTTATGGTATAACAACCGACCGTGGAATCACCCTGTTTACGGTGCTCATGTTTGTGTTGGGTAATGGGTTCGCGAATGATCTGCTTCTTCCATGGGCAAAGGCTACCTTGAACGACAAGGGGATCGCCAATGAAATTGATAGGGTTGATCGACTTTATGCCGAAGGGGTTGGATTCCTCAAGCGTTGGTGGGAATTAATACCAAGACAGGGGGATTAAGAATGTGTTGGGGTGAAAAATCGCCTAAGACGAGTCAAAGCGATGCCGGAACAAATCCGCCGGGCTGTAAAAGTACGCCCTGTCCCTTGGCCAATTTGGCTGTGAAGGTCACCCACGAAATAACTGGTGCACCGATAGCTGGAGCCGATGTTACGGTTACTGGGCTCGGCACTAAACCCACCAATGCCGAGGGCTGGGCCAAATGGGAAAAGATCAATCCCGGAACCTACGACGTCAGCGCCCGCAAAAATGGCCATATCCCCGATCCCGGCAAACGACTTGGCGTTAATGTTCCTCCGAACACCACGACCACGACCGAGATTAAACTCTTGCAGGTCGTATTAGAGATAATTGATAGGCAAACTGGTGCTGTGGTCAGTGGAACAACTCAAATCAAAATCGTGGGTCAAAAAGTCGAACTTCGCGTCCGCACCCGGCCTGCGGGTTTGACCATGACGAATATTCAATGGACGGTTCCTGGCCAGACGGTCAAATCGTACACACAATCTATCGGCGCTGCCACCAAGACCGATCTTTCCGTCGCAGATCTGCAAGCTGTCGATGTGGACTTCTATTGGATTGCTGGGGGAAATCAAAATGTGCAGGTTGCAGCGACCGTGGCTGGCGCTGTGCTTACGGCCAGCGTGCAGTTCAATGTCTTGGCGCCAACGGGCGTCTCGTTCACCGGGGAACAGTCCGAAACGACCCTCGGCCCGCACTTCCTCTGGCCTCTTGGTCTTAATGCCTACAACGCAGCGACTGGCCATTTCGGAGTCCAGTGGAACGCCAGTTGCACGGCACCCGCAGGCGGCAAAGGCCAGATCGCGATCACCCAGCTTATCACCCGCAACTTCACGACCACCATCGCGGGAGTTGCTCAGCACATGATCTCGCCAGCGCAGGTGCTCGACGACGGTCTGGGCATCCAGTACAGCGGACCGCAGCCGATTGCTGCCGGCGCGGCGGCGACGCTCACCGGTAACTCGTATGCCGACTCACCCTCGGCCAGGATACTTCCAGGCATGACGGTACTCAATTGTAGCGATCAGTTCACAGACTTCTTCATGTACAAGCCTTCGACGCCAAACTCGATCTGGGTGACGCTGTCGCGCTTGACGTGGAGTTGGAACGGAGCCGCGACGGCGGCGCCCCCGCCGCCCCCGCCGCCCCCGCCCAGCGGGTTTATCCTCGGCGCGCACTCCCCTGCCGGGGTAACTAATCAGAACGGTGTGGCCTCGACCACGCTACCCGAGTGGACCGCGAACTACGCCCCGTTCAACCACTGGACCCCATGAAACGCCGCTCGCTCTGGTTGTGCGCAATGGTGATCGGATGTTTGACCGTAGCCTCCGCACCGACGAAACTCAAAGGAGAACCCACGATGCCGCAACCTTATACGCTCCATACCACAATTCAGTCCGCCGATCCCCACGCCGGTGGTCCGGTAGAACTCGAGATCGTGCTCACCAACCAGTCGAACACCACGGCACGCTTCGGCCAGCGCTCGCTCGTGTTCGATTGGCAGTACGACCTCACTTGGCAGGACGGCTCGCCGGTGGCGATGACTCGCTATGGCGAGGAGGGCCGCCGCTCCGCCGAGGGGGGGGCTGCCAGCGCTGTCCTTCGCACACTCGCGCCCGGAGAGCGGCTCGAGGCGGAGATCCCGCTACATCGAATCTTCGACCTCAGCACCTCGGGTACATATCGGCTGGTGGTCTCCCGCACACTGCCTGCGCCGGGCGACGGCAGATGGATAGAGGTGCGATCCGCGCCGATCGAGTTCATGCTGCGCGACTGAGCAACCAGCGATGGGGTCAAGTCTTGTTTTTTGCCATAATCTGCGCTAACCATTTCCCCTGTCCAGTTCCTTGAGAATCGAATTTACCAATGCTCTGTATCATGTGATGCCCTGTGGCGACGGTATACTCTCTAAAAACCTAGCAGATTAAGTTATTGATGAAAGTCTGTAGCCACAAAGGGCTGGTGATCGCCATCCTGACGCGAAACGAGCATTGCCCGCCTCATGTGCATGTTGGCACGGCTCAGTGGGATGCCCGCTTCCTGTTCTGCTTCTGGCACAACGACGTGCGGTTGTGGGATGTGACCCCGGCGCGGAACGAACCGAATGTGGCGGTGCTGGAAGAACTGAGCCAAGCACTCAAGCAACCCGTCCATTTACGCCGGGCGCGTGAATGTTGGTGGAGTAGCCGGCAGACCCTCTGCCTGGAGAACCAACAATGGGATGCGGCTGCCGAAGATGGTCAGCCCCAGGGATCAGCGGCCGGGTGCGTTGGCGATCCAGTCAGCCCGCTTCGACGCACAGGCTTACAAGACGGTGTTGCAATGGGCCGGGCAATCCAGCCCCTTGGAGATTGAGTTATGAAAGCGGTAAAAGCCCAAGAACGATTCGACGAGCCCGTGACGGCGACCGTATTGGAGCAAGCGATAGTACGCGGTCGCGAGCGGCGTGGCCGAGAGCTGCATGCGACCGCCGTGCAATACCTGCCGGCGTTCGAGTCGCTGCTGATCGGTTTCGCCGATCAAAGTGCGGTGGTCTTGCCCGTGAAAAATTACCCCGAGCTGGCCGAATTGAATACGACCGAACTGGAACATTTGGCGGTGGGCTTCGGCGGCTCCGCGTTATGTCTGGATGAGCGTAATGAGGGTCAGGTCTTGTCTTTTGCCATGGTCAGCGCTAACTGTTTCCCATGTTTAATCAATGGCAACAAAAACGCTTGAAGTTTCATGAGCCACGTTTTATTCCTTTCCCATGATCCTGACGTTTGGTTGTAAAGATACCGAGGCTCTGTACGCTGGTGACAGCCCGTGCCGATTTCGCGCCTTCCAGACACAAGCCGAACGTAAGCTGCAAATGCTGGATTCCGCCACCGCAATCGAGGATCTACGCAGCCCACCAGGCAACCGGCTGGAAAAGCTGTCAGGAGATCGCGCGGGCCAGTGGAGTATTCGGATTAACAGCCAATGGCGCGTCTGTTTCCGCTTTGAGAATGGACACGCCCATGACGTTGAAATTGTTGATTACCACTGAGAAGACTTCATCATGGCGACCAATGGCATGCGCCCGATCCATCCCGGCGAAATTCTGCGAGAAGAGTTTCTGGCCCCGCTCAACATGAGTGCAACAGCACTGGCCTTGGCGCTCAAGGTGCCCGCGCAATGTATCGATGACATCGTGCATGAAAAGCACGCCATTGCGCCGGATATGGCCTTGCGGTTGGCGCGTTATTTCGGCACGACACCGGAATTCTGGCTCAATTTACAAACTGCCTGTGATTTGCGCCGCACGCGACGCGAATCAGGCGCTACCATTGAGCATGAGGTGTCGCCGCGCATGGCGGCATAGCAGAAGCCTGGTAGGGTACGCATTGCATACCTTTTTCTGACGCGAGAAATGGTGGTACACGATGTGTACCCTACTCACTACTGAGCAGTTCTTCGCCCGCTTCCAGGATTTCGATGGCTGGAGTAACCGGGTCAAGTCTTGTTTTTTGCCATAGCTGCACTGCTAGCAGACAGACCCGTCGGGCGGTGAATTCGTGGGGATACCTCAGGGCTTGATCCCTTTTCCCTTGAGTTTCGATTCCCGCCGTTTCATAATGCCGCAAATCGAACGTCAGGAATTATATTTGCGGCAATGATCCCCCGCTTCGCCGAACAGAACCTCCGCGCCAAGCTGGCCACCAGCCCGGCAGTCGTGCTGCTGGGTCCGCGCCAGGTCGGCAAAACCACCACCGCGCGAGGATTGGCCCGGAATTGGCCAACCGAAACGCTTTACCTCGACATGGAGCGCCCCGCGGATCGGCGTCGACTCGATGATGCCGACGCCTACTTGCGCCGGCAACAAGGCAAACTCGTCATCATCGACGAGATCCATCGCGTGCCCGGCCTGTTTGAAATCCTGCGCGGCATCATCGACGACCGTCGTGCCGCCGGCGAGCGGTTTGGCCATTTTCTGCTCCTCGGCTCGGCGGGCATCGAGATGATGCGCCAGGCCTCCGAAACCTTGGCGGGGCGGATTGCCATCCTCGAAATTCAGCCGTTGAGCATACTCGAGGTTGCCAGCGCCGGTATCACCGCCGAGACCTGCTGGCTACGCGGCGGCTTCCCGGAAAGCCTGCTGGCGGCCAGCGATGCGGAAAGCCTCGATTGGCGCCGGGATTTCTTCCGCTCTTATCTCGAGCGCGATGTGCCGATGTTCGCGCCGCGCCTGCCGGCGGAGACCATCGGGCGGTTGTGGACCATGCTCGCCCATCAACAGGGGGCGCTCCTGAACCAGGCGCGTTTGGCGGCCAGCCTCGGCGTATCGGCGCCAGCGGTGAATCGCTATATTGACCTGCTGGCGGATCTCAAGCTGGTGCGCCGCTTGCTGCTGTGGAGCGGCAATCTGGGCAAACGCCTGACCCGCTCGCCGAAGGTGTATATCCGCGACAGCGGCTTGGTGCATGCTCTGCTCAAACTGGAGACCACGCACGACCTTGCCGGCCACCCAGTCGCGGGCCCCAGCTATGAGGGCATGGCTATCGAGACCCTCATCGCCGCCGCGGGCGAACGGCGCCAGCCTTACTTTTTCCGCTCACAGGACGGCGCCGAAATCGACCTGCTCTTTGAATTCGGCGGCAAGCCTGACCTCGCCATCGAAGTCAAACGCGCCTCGGCGCCCAATCTGGACAAGGGATTCTCCATCGCCTGCAATGACCTCGGTATCCGTAAGCGCTATGTCGTCTATCCCGGGCAGGAACGCTATCCACTCCGTTACGGCGCCGAGGTCGTACCCCTCGCGCAGTTGGCGGAACTGTTGATTCCACCAAAATCCTCATGAAAAGGAGGGCAAAAGGAAAATGGGGTCAGGTCTTGTCATTTGCTATGGGCTGTGATAGCCCCGCCCTATGTCCAGACTCCTACGAATCGTAGTTTGTCGCGTCCTGATGTTCGGCATCAGGTTCTGTTTAACAGCCGCATTCATCACAACACTACTGTTCTCTCAGAATGTCTTCTGGCCGTAAGTCGCGGCGTTTATGGATCACAGCCAACACTAATATGGGTGGGTTTGATCTCATACAGGATGCGGTAGGAATAGAGCGACAGTTCGCGGACAGTCTCCTCGTTGAGTTCCGGCACGATGCGGCCAATACGGGGCAAATCATCAAGGCCAATGGTGTTGTTGACCAAGGCTTCAGTTACGCGCTTAGCGTAAACTGACGAATCCCGCGCAATATACTGGTGGATATCGCGAAGCTGGGTCTTGGCGTGATCGGTCCACCTTACCATGTCTGAAGGTCTTTCAAGACGTGCTCGGCGGGTACGGTCTTGCCCTGTGCGGCGTCTTCTTGGCCACGCCGGATATTTTCCAGCACATAGAGCCGGTACATGATTTCTTCCATGTCGGCGGTATCCGGCAGGCGCTGAATAACCGCGATGGCATCTTGTTTAGCAGTCTGAATATGCATCATGGGGTCCTCCCGGACTGTGGGGTTATGTCTAGTCTCTTGCCAGAGTCTGCGCTAAACATACTATAAACGAAACAACGGCGTCACCCTTTAGCCGGCCCGGGTCAATAGGACGAGTTCGCTTCTCGTGCTAAAAAGGACGATGCCTTTTCTTTCGGCGTGAAGCGCCGCCGTTTCCGAACACGCACCGTCGGTTCTCATGCGGGAGGTGACGGAATCTTCGCGGATCCGCACCAGTCACCTTTCTGGATCAAGGCCATGGGGCTGCTCGTCGCCGAGTAGACTCCTCGCCCCTGGCTCGTGCGAGCCCCAGAAAATCGTCAGTACCCTGTTCTGTCCAAGTGGCGTGACCCCTGGGGGGCGTTTCACAGTTCTTTGGTTGACCGCCGTCACCGGCGCCGCCAACCCCTCGATGGCTCATGAACAGAGGCGCATCCAGTAAACCTGTTTGCTTCACGTCCGGTTACCGTGGGTTGAGAAGGTGGCCTAATCAGTTCTTCTGGTTGTCAGGCAACCCCTGGGCGAGTTCACCGCCCCAGCCCTTGAGCGTTAGCCCTTCAGGAAAAGGCCTTGTTCACGTCGAACGGTACGCGATCCCGCAGAAGGTAGTAACACGCTCGCGCCAGCTTGTGCGCCACGGTCTTGATGGCGATGATGCCATTGCTGCGCGCGCATTTGCGTTGGTAGTAGCGTTTGATCTGCGCGTTGTAGCGCACCGCAAAATTGGCGGCCTCGACAACCACCCACGCCAGATAGCGATTGCCGTTCTTGGTGTTGCCCCGTCCCTTGCGCTGGCCGTTACCGAGCCGCTCGTTGCCCACACAACGGCAGTAGGAAGCGTAATCACCCACCGTGTCGAATCGGCTGATCGCTCCGGTCTCCAGCACGATGGTCAAGCCCAGAATCTCGCCGATCCCGCTGACCGTCAGCAATGGCTGGAATTCCGGGCGCGGTCGAATCTCGGCCTGAACGACCTTTTCCAATGCCGTGATCTGCGCGTCCAGGGCCTGCATCACCGCCAGGTTGCTCTGCACCGCCAGGGCCAGGTGCCGCTCGGGTAACAGCCGATTCACCGCTTCCGGGGACAGGCGCTTGATCGCGTTGGCGCCCGGCGCGTGGCCGAGGTTGCGCGCCAGCAGATTCTGTACCGACAGCAGGTTGGCGGTGCGTTGTCGCACCAACTGGCTGCGCTTGCGCAATAAATCCCGCACCGCCCGTTCCGCCTCGGGGTCGATATAGCCTTCCGGCCACAGTCCCAGGCGCAAGAGTTTCGCCAGCCAGCAGGCGTCGGAGTCGTCATTGCTAAACTTCAAGCCTTCGTACTGCACGATCGCCGCCGTGTTAGCCAGGTGTACCCGATAGCCCGCCTCCATCAGCCCATCCACCAGCCAATACCAATTGTAGGTCGATTCCACCACCAACCCTTCAAGACTCGCTTGATGGGGTGCCAGCGCGTTCAAGATAATACCCAGATCATCAAATAATATATTGCCCAGACGTTGGCGATAGACCGGACGGTCTGCTTCATCCAGCAAGGCGATCACGCTGTTGTTGGAATGCAAGTCGATACCACCGTATAGTTTCATCTTCGGCTCCTCTTCTCCGGGTTACGTTCAAATCGTTGCCACGATGAACTATAAACCCAGTTGGGGGGCCGGCTAGATGATTATCAGGTCTTATCTTTTGCCATAGTTTTTGCTGATCGTCCCCCTGTCAGACCCTTGAGAATCGAGTTTGCCGGTGCGGGTATCACAGACCTCCTGCGGTGATGGCTGGGTGGTGATTGTCCTGAGTGAGGAAAGTGGACCACGGAAACATTGCGCCCCGTCTTATCACTGCCCATCCATTGGAGGACCATGATGATTAAAGAACACGATTGCGTCGTGCTGACGGATGATTTACCCGAAGAGAAAATGAGATCAGGAGATATTGGTACGGTTGTTCACATTCATCAGGTTGGTGCGGGCTATGAGGTTGAATTGATGACCTTGACCGGTGAAACGGTGGCTGTCATCACTTTGCTCCCCACCCAAGTTCGCCCTATTGCCCGGCGCGACGTTGCTCACGTGCGTGAACTGCAAATGGCGTGACTTACCTTTCACGCAACGAGCGCCGGCAGCTCGCGTGGCTCGCGTAGAACCGCATCGATCGAGATAAATCTGGATGACCGAATATCGGCGTGCAAAGCTTGAAGGCGCGACTTATTTTTTCACCGTAAATTGTGCCGAGCGTCACGGCAATCATCGGTTGGTGGACTCTATCGATTTATTACGGCAGATCTTCCGCAAGGTCAAGAGCGAGCATCCATTCGAAATCGATGCGATGGTCGTCCTGCCCGAACACCTGCACTGCATCTGGACTTTGCCGCCCGGCGACGCGGACTACAAGACCCGCTGGGCTTTGATCAAGGCAGGGTTTTCTCGTGCCATACCGGTCGGTGAAAGACGGTCCATGAGCCGCATAAAAAGGGGCGAGCGCGGCATCTGGCAGCGCCGATACTGGGAACACCTGATTCGTGACGACCAGGATTTCGAACGACATGTCGATTACATTCACTGGAATCCGGTCAAGCATGGCTGGGTAAGACGAGTGGAGGACTGGCCACATTCGAGTTTTCATGCCTATGTGCGGCGGGGCATCTATCCAGTGAGCTGGGCATGCGAACAGAAGGAGGCCATGGATGGCGGCGAATGACGCGATCGATGCGGTTCGCAAGCTCACCGCATCCTACGAGAACTACGAGAGCTTGACCTGTGGCAGTATAACGCTTGAAGTTTAATGTACTGCGTTATATTCTTTGTCCATGATCCTGACGTTCCGCTGTAAAGACACCGAGGCCCTGTACACGGGTGATAGTCCGCACCGGTTCCGTGCCTTCCAGGCGCAAGCCGAACGTAAGCTGCAAATGCTGGATTCCGCCAACGCTATCGAGGATCTGCGCAGCCCACCAGGCAACCGGTTGGAAAAGCGGTCAGGAGATCGCGCGGACCAGTGGGGTATCCGGATTAACAACCAATGGCGCGTTTGTTTCCGCTTTGAGGATGGACACGCCTATGACGTTGAAATTGTCGATTACCACTGAGAAGACTGCATCATGGTGACCAACAACATGCGCCCGATCCATCCTGGCGAAATTCTGCGAGAGGAATTTCTGGCCCCTCTCGATATGAGTGCGAACGCGCTGGCTTTGGCGCTCAAGGTGCCCGCGCCACGCATCAATGACATCGTGCGTGAAAAGCGCGCCATTACGCCGGATACAGCCTTACGCTTGGCACGCTATTTCGGCACGACGCCGGAATTCTGGCTCAATTTACAAACCGCCTATGATTTGCGCCGCACTCGACGCGAATTAGGCGCTACCATTGAGCGCGAGGTGTCGCCACGCATGGCGGCATAGCACGATTAGGGTACACAGGACAGGTAATGACATGGGCAAAGTGGCTTATGACCGAGACTTTTATGGATGGACACAGGAACAGGCCGCCTTGCTTCGGACCGGTCAATTGGCTGAACTAGACACTGAGCACTTGATCGAGGAAATCGAAAGCATGGGCCGGAGCGAACGTCGTCAGATGACGCATCGGCTTGAATTGCTGCTCATGCACTTGCTGAAATGGCATTATCAGCCGGAGCGCCGCGAAATCGATGGCAAAAGTTGGTTAAGAACGATACGCGAACAGCGCCGCAAGATACCCAAGCTGATCCGGGACAATCCTAGCCTCAAATCGCTGCTGGACGAGTGCATCAAGGATGCCTATGAGGATGCTCGGTTTGCGGCCAGTGATGAAACCGGCTTGTTGGCCTCAATATTCCCGGAGTTATGTCCGTATACGCTGGAGCAGATCCTTGATCTTGAGTTTCTGCCGAACTCATAGCCGCGTGGGGTTAGGTCTTGTGATTTGCCATGGTCTGCACCGGTTGTATCCCATGTTCAGGCTGTTAAGGATTCAGTTTGCCGATGTGCTCAGTCCGGCAGCCAATCCGGATTCAGGATCTCTGATACCGTCCAAGGGCAGGCTTCCGGAAAACTGTCCAAGCCGGTTTCCTGGATGGCTTGCAGCAGTGCATCAGTCCAGACGCCATCCCACCATTTGGCCTCGTTCAGCTTGGCCTTGAGGCTGGGAGTTTCGTCCAGGCGGTAACTGATACCGCGCCGTTGCTCCTTGATCGTGCGTTGCCAACTGTGACCCCGCCTTTCCGGCTGATTCTGCCATTTGAGCAGGTGGGCCAGCAGCACCGCCATACGGTTGGCCAGTTCCCGTTGTTCGCTCCTGCCCACGTCCTCAATCTCCTCCGCTAAATGTTCCAGATCCAGAAGGTCAAAGCGCCCAGCCCTCAGTAATCGGGCCTGTTCATTGGCCCAGGCGACAATATCGTTTTCGTAACGGATGATTTGATGCATGGCGATATTTCATTCCTGATGAGTTGATATAAGTGCGGGAATCGTCGCCCGTCACACCAGCACCTCCACGCACGGCGGATGACTGAGAAACGCGGTCGGACTCGCGGTCAGCCCATAAGCGCCGGACTGGAACACCACGATCAGGTCGCCGACCTCGGCTTTCGCCAGTTCCATCCTCTCGGCGAGAATATCGAGCGGCGTGCATAGCGGCCCGACCACCGTCACTACTTCCCGCTCGGTTCCGACCACTTGGTTACCGACCACCACTGGATAATTCTTGCGCACCACCTGGCCGAAGTTGCCGGACGCCGCCAGATGATGATGCAAACCACCGTTGGTGATCAGAAATGTGTGGCCGCGCGACACCTTGCGATCCACCACTTCGGCGACGTAAATCCCGGCCTCACCCACCAGATAGCGGCCCAGTTCCAGCACCACTTGAGCATGGGGTAGCCGTTCCTTCACCAGCGGTAACCAGCGTTCCAGGTTGGCGGCGATGGGTTGCAAATCCAGCGGCGCATCGCCGGGGAAATAGGGGATGCCGAAACCGCCGCCGATATTCAACAGCCGCACCGGCTCCGGCGCGTCGGCCGCCAGCCGCAGCGCCAGCTCGAAGGTGCGGTCGTGGGCTTCGACGATAGCCGCCGCGCGCAGATTCTGCGAGCCGGTGAAGGTGTGAAAGCCCTGGAAATCCAGACTCAGCTCGCCGATCCGCCGCAGCAGCGCCGGCGTCTGTTCGGCATCCACCCCGAACGGCTTGGGACCACCGCCCATCTTCATCCCGGACGCCTTTAGCTCGAAATCCGGGTTGACCCGCACCGCGACCCGTGGCTTTCGGCCCTGTTCCCGACCCAACTGGGCGACCGTTTCCAATTCCCGGGCTGATTCCAGATTGATCGTGACGCCAGCGGCGATGGCGGCGGCCAGTTCCGCAGGCCGTTTGCCGGGACCGGCGAAGCTGATCTCAGCGGGGTCCCTGCCAGTATCCAGCGCCACTTTCATCTCACCAAGCGAAGCGACATCCAGCCCATCGACCAGCCCGGCCATGTGCTGGACCAGCGCTGGCATCGGGTTGGCCTTGACCGCGTAATGCAGGGCGATGGCGGGCGGCAGCGCGCGCCGTAACATCACCACTCGTTCGTTCAACAAGTGGCGGTCGTAGGCGTAAAACGGCGTCTGACCGGCCCGCGCCACCAGTTGGGTGAGCGGCATCCCGCCGATCTGGAGACAGTCATCGATCACCGGAAACGAGTTCATCGGCCAGTGGCTGGGGCGTGCAGCGCTCATGACGGCGACTCCGGGAACAGCGTGCCCAACTCCTCGACCAGCGCCTTACGGTCGATCTTGCCGTTGGGATTGCGCGGCAGATCGGCGCGGCGCACGATGATTTGCAGCGGGACCATGAAGTTCGGCAGATGCAGTTTGCAATAGGTGATCAAAGCGCTTTCATGAAAAACCTCCCGTAGCGGTTTGACCACCGCGACCACCGCTTGACCCAGCGCCGGATGCGGAATTCCCAGCGCCGCCGTCTCGGCGATCTGACCGCTGCCGTATAACACTTCCTCGACTTCGGTGGGGCTGACCCGATAGCCAGAAGTCTTGATCATGTCGTCTTTGCGACCGATGAAATAGAGAAAGCCGTCTTCGTCCATCCGCGCCGTGTCGCCCGACCAGACCGCCAGTTCGGGCAGCGGCAGACCGGGATTCTGGCCCGGTACGGGCCGGAAGCGCTCGGCGGTCTTGACCGGATCGTTCCAGTAGCCAAGCGCTACCAGCGAACCGCGATGCACCAGTTCGCCAGGTTCGCCCGGCGCGCAGGGCGTACCGTCCTCGCGCACCACCCGGATTTCGGCGTTGGGAATGGCCTTGCCGATGGAATCCGGCCGGCGGTCGATCTCCTCGGGCGGCAAATAGGTGGAGCGGAACGCCTCGGTCAACCCGTACATGAGATAGGGTGTGGTTTTCGGTAGCGCGCGACGCAGGGCCGCCAGGGTAGCGCGCGGCATCGGCCCACCCGAGTTGGTGAGGTAGCACAGGCAATCCACCGCCGCCGCCGGCCACTCCAGTTGCGCCAGTTGCACCCACATCGGCGGCACTGCCGCCAGTCCGGTAATGCTCTCGCGGGCGACTGCGGTGACCACGTCCCGAGGCAATAGATAATCCATCAGCACGGCCCGCGCTCCGGCAACGAAGGCGGTGGTGAGCTGGCTTAGGCCATAATCGAAGCTGAACGGCAGCACCGCCAGAATGCGGTCGTCGGCCCGATTGCCCAGATAGTCGGCCACGCTGTGGGCGCCAGCCAACAGGTTTCGGTGCGACAGCACCACGCCCTTGGGTTTGCCGGTGCTGCCCGAGGTGTAGAGAATGGCGGCCATGTCCAGATCGATGACCCGCGCCGGCGGGGGGCCGTTTTCCGAATCGAGCAGCGCCGGCCAGTCGAGCACCTGAACATGGTGGAGGCGCTGGGGTGTGGTGGCGTCGCCGGTTAGCACCAGACTATGCAGGTCGGGACAATCGGCCAGGACGGGTTCCAGCAGCGCTGCCCGGTCGCGGGCCGTGATCAAAATCCGGACGTTACAATCGCGCAGAATGTAGGCGACCTGTTCGGGTTTCAGCAGGGGATTGATCGGGACGAACACGCCGCCGGCCAGCGCGGCGCCAAACAGGGCCGTGACGGTTTCCAGCCGTTTGGGCAGGTAGACGGCGACCCGATCCGCCCGGTTCAAGCCCAATGCCCGTAACCCGCTCCCCACGACCTGAATCTGACTGGCCAAGGCGGCATAGTTCAAACGGCTGTGCCGGTGCGCAATGGCGGTGGCGGTGGGACGGTGGTCCGCCTGTTCGAGGATGAGTTCGTGCAGCAGTCTGGCCATTCGTGGTTCAGGCGTGACGGTGGGGTTAAACGACTGCAAGGGGTCTGATATTAAATAATAGTCGCTTCCGCGACGCGGGGCACGGGAACGACGCACGGGCGGAAGAGGGTGCTTGTGGGAGGAGGGGAAGAGAACGTGAACCATCATGATCACGCGCCCATGTTGGCGCTTTACGCCACCAGCGGCTGCCATCTGTGCGAGCGGGCGGAGGCCCTTGTTCGCGGCGCTGTGGCTGTGGCGTTCCTCCCGGTGGAGATCGCCGACGATGCGGAGTTGTTGGAACGATATGGGGTCCGCATTCCGGTGTTGCGGCGGGTGGATACCGGGGATGAACTGGATTGGCCTTTCGACGTGGCGGCGATCCGGCGCCTGCTGGCCGGGAGTGGTTTCCAACCTTGACCAAATCGTGCTTTGTTCCGGGGCAAGGCTCGCTGCAGTCGGCTATCCTTCGGGTTTGAAGAACAACTTCCAAAACAAGCCGATTGCAAACGAAAAGGGCAAACACATGACACCACAAATGACACCACGAACAACACAGGGTTCGCTGCTGGTTCTCGGTATCGCCGGGGTATTGACCGTAACCGGCCAGGCCCTCGCCTCGGGCCTGCAACTCACTGACCAGAGCGTAACCGGCTTGGGCCGCGCTTTCGCGGGGGGGAGCCTGCCGAACGATGACGCGTCCGCCGCCTATTACAATCCGGCTGACATGATGCTCGGCAAGGGTATGCAGGTGCAGGCGGGCTTCATCTTCATCGGGATCTCCACCGAAGCGAACAATGTCGGCTCGACCACCCGGCTGCCGGCCAACCTGGGGGATGTGCTCACCAAACCGGGCACTTTACCCGTGTTCGTGACCATCCCGAGTTCGGGGCTCAATAATGACAACGGCGGTGAAGATAACGTCGTGCCCAACGGTTATTACATCACGGATATCAACGACCGGATGCGGTTCGGTGTGAGCCTCAACGCCCCGTTCGCGGTGAGCACCAGTTACGGCAGGAATTGGGTGGGCCGCTACCACGCCGTCGATTCGGAACTGATGACCATCGACATCAATCCCTCTCTCGCCTATCGGGTCAATGACAATCTGTCTTTCGGTTTTGGTGTCAGCGCCCAGTATGCCGACGCGACGCTGACTCGGGCCCTGTTCAATCCGTTCGCTCCGACGCGGGACGGGTACGGCGAGGTCAAGGCCGATGGCTGGGCTTTTGGCTATAACCTGGGCGCCCTGTATGAACTGGACTCCAATACCCGGTTCGGCTTCAGTTATCGGTCGCGCATCAAGCATTCGGTGGAGGGCGACCGCACGATCAGCGACTGGATAGCCGGTCGTAATGGCACGGTAGGCGCCGAGGCGGATGTGACCTTGCCGGACTGGTTGTTGCTGACCGCCTACAAGCGGCTTGACGACCAGTGGGCGGTGATGGGCGGCGTGCGCTGGACTAACTGGAGTTTGTTTAAGGAGTTGCGAATTAATTTTGCTGACGGTACGCAGGACCTGACCGTGGAAAATTGGGACGACAGTTGGACCTTCAACATCGGCGTCAGCTACGACTACGACCCGGAATGGACCTTCCGAGCGGGTTATCAGTACGACCAGACGCCAGTCCAGTCCGCCGAATATCGCACGCCGCGCATTCCCGACAGCGACCGCAACTCGTTTGCCGTCGGCTTCAGCTACAGTCCCAACTCGCAACTGTCGGTGGACTTCGGCTATATGTACCTTCTGTTTGATGACTCCAGTACCCGCAACACCATCGATCTGCTACCCCCACCAGTGCCTTCCGGGTTGGTGACCGATACCTTGTTGCTGGACTACAACAGTTACGGGAATCTGTTCGGCCTTCAGGTGAGTTACAAGTTTTAGGCCTTAAAAAATCGACGATTAGCCAAATCGAGAAAGCCGGGGCATGGTCCCCGGCTTTATTTTTGTCGGCGCATAATGGGAGGAACGGCGGTCTCGCCGCATGTTTCGACAGCCTGACGAGAGGACATTCATGAGCATGAGTAACGCAGCATCCATCCGCCGGGTGGCGGTTCTGGGCGCGGGCGTGATGGGCGCGCAGATCGCCGCCCATCTGGCCAACGCCGACGTGCCGGTAGTGTTGTTCGACCTGCCGGCCAAGGACGGCGATCCGAACGGGATCGTGACCAAGGCCATCGCCAATATGGTCAAGCTGAGCCCGGCGCCATTCGCGGTGAAAGAGCGGGCCGAACTGATTCAACCCGCCAACTACGACCAGCATCTCGAGGAACTGCGGAACTGCGATCTGCTGATCGAAGCCATCGCCGAACGTCCGGACTGGAAAGCGGACCTCTATAAGCGCGTTACGCCTTATCTCAACGACCGGGCGATTTTGGCCACCAACACCTCCGGCCTGCCGCTGAGCCTGTTGGCGGAGTCGGTACCGGAGAACCTGCGTCCGCGTTTCTGCGGCATCCATTTCTTCAACCCGCCGCGCTACATGGCGCTGGTGGAACTGATTCCCTGTCAGACCACCGATCCGGCCATTCTGGACCAGTTGGAAACCTTCCTGGTCAGCACCCTGGGCAAGGGCGTGGTCCGCGCCAAGGACACCCCGAACTTCATTGCCAACCGCATCGGCGTGTTTTCCATGGCGGCGACCATCCATCACACCCAAGCGTTCGGGCTGAGCCTGGATTTGGTGGACGCGCTGACCGGCCCGGCCATCGGCCGCGCCAAGAGCGCTACCTACCGCACCGCCGACGTGGTGGGCCTGGATACCATGGGCCATGTGTTCGAGGGTTCGGCACTGGCGCTGCGCGATGATCCGTGGCGGCAGTATTACAATCCGCCCGCCTGGCTGACCGCGCTGATCGAAAAGGGCGCGCTGGGCCAGAAGACCAAGGCCGGCATCTACGCCAGCAAGGGCAAGCAGGTGCTGGATACGGCTACCGGCGAGTATCGGGACGCCGGCGCCAAGCCCGATGAAGCGGTGCAGGCGCTCCTGAAGATTAAAAATCCGGCCGAGAAATTCGCCGCGCTGCGCGCCAGCGATCATCCGCAAGCCCAGTTCCTGTGGGCGATCCACCGCGATGCGTTCAACTACGCGGCGGTACTGCTGGCCGAAATCGCCGACACCGCCCGCGACGTGGATTTCGCCATCCGCTGGGGCTTCGGCTGGAGCATGGGGCCGTTCGAAATCTGGCAGGCGGCCGGCTGGAAGCAGGTGGCGGTCTGGATCGAGGAGGACATCGCCGCCGGAAAGGCCATGACCAAGACCCCGCTGCCGGCCTGGGTCAAACAGGTGGACAGCGTGCATCGCCCTGAAGGCTCCTATTCGGCGGCGGAGAACGCTTACAAGCCACGGTCGAAGCTGCCGGTCTACCAGCGCCAGCTCTATCCCGAGCAGGTGCTGGGCGAAGCGTCGCCCCGATACGGTGAGACGGTTTACGAAAACAGCGGCGTACGGCTTTGGACCATCGGCGACGACATCGGCGTGCTGAGCTTCAAGAGCAAGCTGCACGTCATCGGCGACGACGTGCTGGACGGGGTGCTGGAGGCGCTGAAGATCGCCGAAAAACAATGCAGCGGGCTGGTGCTGTGGCAGACCGAAGCGCCGTTCAGTGCCGGCGCCAATCTGGCCCAGGCGGTACCGGTGCTGCTGGCCGGCGATTTCGAGACGTTTGAGAAGACCGTCGCCAAGTTCCAGCACACCACCGCCGCGCTGCGCTATTCGGCGATTCCGGTGGTGGCGGCGGCGCAAGGACTGGCGCTGGGCGGCGGTTGCGAGTTCTTGATGCATTGCGACCGGGTGGTGGCGGCGCTGGAAAGCTACATCGGGCTGGTCAAGGTTGGGGTCGGGCTGATTCCCGCCGGCGGTGGCTGCAAGGAATTTGCCCTGCGCGCTATGATCGAGGCCAAGGGCGGCGATCTGCTGCCGTTCCTGCGCCCGTATTTCGAGGCGATGGCGATGGCCAAGGTCTCGCGCAGCGCCGAGGAAGCCAAGCAACTCGGCCATCTGAAGGCGAGCGATGTCATCGTGTTCAACCCGAATGAGTTGCTGTACGTCGCCAAGGCTCAGGTCCGGGCGCTGGCCGAAACCGGCTATCGGTCGCCGCAACCGCGCCGGATCCGGGTTGCGGGCCGCACCGGTGTCGCCGCCTGCCAGATGGCACTGGTCAACATGCGCGATGGCGGCTTCATCTCGCCTCACGACTACCGGCTGGGCCTAAGCATTGCCCAGGCGCTGTGCGGCGGCGACGTGGACCCCAACACGATAGTCGATGAGGACTGGCTGCTGGGACTGGAGCGCAAGGCCTTCGTCGAACTGGCCAAGACCCCACTGACCCAGGCCCGGATTGAGCAGATGCTCAAGACCGGCAAGCCGCTGCGTAACTGATTGACAGGAGAAACATTCATGAGCAAGCAAATCCAGGACGCTTACATCGTGGCCGCCGCGCGCACGCCGGTGGGAAGGCGCGCGGCGTGTTCCGCAACACCCGCCCGGACGATCTGCTGGCCCACGTGCTGCGCGGGGTGGTGGATCAATGTCCGGGGCTGGACCGAAATTGATCGGTGACGTGATCGTCGGCTGCGCCATGCCGGAAGGCGAGCAGGGCATGAACGTGGCCCGCATCGGCCTGTTGCTGGCCGGCCTGCCGGACAGCGTGCCGGGCATGACCATCAACCGCTTCTGCGCGTCCGGGGTGCAGGCGGTGGCCCAGGCCGCCGACCGCATCCGCCTGGGCGAGGCAGACGTGATGCTCGCCGCCGGCACGGAAACCATGACCATGATCCCGATGGGCGGCAACAAGATCGCCCTCAATCCCGAAGTGTTCGCCAGGGAGGAGAACATCGGCATCGCCTACGGCATGGGCCTGACGGCGGAGAAGGTCGCGCAGGAGTGGAAAATTTCGCGCGAGGATCAGGACGCCTTCGCGGTGGAGAGCCATCGCCGGGCGTCCGCCGCGATTGCGAGCGGCGAATTCCGACAGGAAATCCTGCCCTATACCGTGCTGGACCGTTCGCCGGACAGCAAGACCATGCAGGTAAAAATCCGCGAGCGGGTGGTGGAGAACGATGAGGGGCCGCGCCCCGAAAGCAATTTGCAGGCATTGGCCAAGCTGAAGCCGGTATTCGCCGCCCGGGGTAGCGTCACCGCCGGCAACAGTTCGCAGATGAGCGACGGCGCCGGCGCGGCGTTGGTGATGAGCGAGCGGATGGTCAAGCAACTCAACCTGAAACCGCTGGCGCGCTTCGTCAGCTACGCGGTAGCCGGCGTGCCGGCCCGGATCATGGGCATCGGCCCGATCGCGGCGATTCCCCGGGCCTTGGCATTGGCCGGACTAAAGCAGGACGATATGGACTGGATCGAGTTGAACGAAGCCTTCGCCGCGCAGAGCTTGGCCGTAATCCGCGACCTGAATCTCGATCCGGCCAAGGTCAATCCGCTGGGCGGCGCCATCGCGCTCGGTCATCCGCTAGGCGCGACCGGCGCGATTCGCGTCGCCACCCTGGTGCATGGCCTGCGCCGGCGCGGCGGCAAGTACGGCATGGTGACCATGTGCATCGGTACGGGCATGGGCGCCGCCGGGGTGTTCGAGGCGCTGTAGCGGTTCAACAATGTCGAAACCGGGCGTTTGATCCCTCCCGGTGATGATCAGAAAAGCTCGCCGGCTCGCGCCAGCGAGCTTTTTAACTTATACGGCCTTGCCCTGAGAGGTCTTTGCGTTATGCTGGCCACCATTCATGCAAACGGGAGGAGTTACGATCATGACTGCGATACAAGTGGACGCTGGCCGTGGCTGGGGCTGGATCGTCGAGGGTTGGCAATTGTTCGCCAAAGCGCCGGGAATCTGGATTGTTATCCTGCTGATTTATCTTGGGATCAGCGTGGTGTTGTCGTTTATCCCCTTCGTTGGCATGTTGGCCCATGCCCTATTGATGCCGGTTCTGGTCGGTGGGATGCTGTACGGGGCGGCGGCGCAGGCGCGTGGGGAGAACTTGGAAATCGCCCATCTGTTCAGGGGCTTCCAGGACCAGGAGCGGTTGGGGCCGCTGGTCCTGCTTGGTTTGATCAGTTTGGCCGGCTATTTGCTGATCGCGCTGGTGGTCATCGTGTTCATGGGCGGCGGTGTTATTTTGGGGGCCAGCTTAGATACTACCGGCGCAATTGTTCCACCCGAGGCCATGGGTGGTTTTCTCGCCGGCGCCGGTCTGATCGCATTACTCATTATCCTGGTAATTGGTTTTCTGATAGTCATGGTTCAGTTCTATGGGATTCCACTGGTAATGCTGGCCGGCCAGAATGCTTGGCCGGCCGCGCAGGACAGCGTCGCCGCTTGCTGGATCAATATGTTGCCGATGCTGGTGTTCGGATTGATCTATCTGGTATTGGCGGTGGCGGCGGCCATTCCGTTCGGGCTTGGATTCCTCGTCCTGGGACCAGTGACGGTCTGCGCGGTATTCGCCAGCTACCAGGATGTGTTCGGGGAAGCCCCGGCGCGCGTTACTCTGGCCAAGTAGGGCGGCTGGTCCTGGTCGGACAGGATAGCGGGCAGCCTGACGAATTCAGGTCGCGCAGGTAGAAGCGGGGGCGGCGGGGAACGAACGCAGCGAAAGACGGCTGGCCTTGCCGCATCCTCCCCGCGCCTAGCTCGTTCCAGACAGCAACGACTGGATCAGGCGCGCTCGCAGCAGTTGCACCGCCTCGAAGACTTCCTGCGCGGTTTCCACGTACAATGGCCCTGCTTCGCGGTACACACTGCCACAATTGCCCACCAGGCTCACCTCTACCCGGATTTTGGACACCATCTTGGTCTGCTGGTTATCCCACACCAGCGCTCGATCAGCGGCGATGGCGAATGACATGACGGCATCTCCCCAGCTTGAGTCTTGATTCCCGGCCGAACCCAGCGTTCGGGCCAAGGGACGCCATGGCGTCAAGCTGTATTGATGCATAAAAAATGCCAATAAAGCTCCTGTTATTAGAACTTGAATTCCTCGATCAGCAATTGCAGTTGTAACAGCGCCTGAGTGCTGACGTTCTGGATGCGGAAGCCGGTCGCGTAGAAATCCGGATTGACATCCCGATCGCTCCATAAACTCTCAGCCTCCAGGTGGATGCGCTGGCGCGGGGCGCTTTCCTTGGGAACGTCCACCCACAGACGGAATGCCTTATTGGGCGGAATAAGTTTGTCGCTGACCAACCGGATCCCTTCCTTGTTGATATCTACGATGTGGCCCAGCAATTCGCCGGTTTCCTCATCGAAGACGCGCAAATACATAACCAGATACCAACGTTTGAGCTGGCGTTTGTTGACGCCGGAGATGGGATCGGCGTTGCTCATGGCAAACTCCTGGCGAAAGCGGGAGACCGGCGCGCGGCCAGCCTGGTGGTTCAATCAGATTGGCGGTCCATCAGCAGACGGCCGCCGCCGGGTTTCGGGTGGAAATAACGGTCACGGTCCAAGGCTCAGGCCGGCACGGCTGGGTTCAGGCTATAGGTACAGGTAAAGCTGGCCTGGTCGAGAATGTGCCCGGCAATGGCGGCCAGCACCTCCGGTCCAGTGAACTTGCCTTCCACCGGGCAGCGCGCCACGTTGAGCGCGTAGAGGGTGAAAATATAGTGGTGGACGATGCTGTCGTTCCAGGGCGGGCAGGGGCCATCGTAGCCAAAATAGTCGCCGGCCATGGCTGGATCGCTGGCGAACCATTCCCGATAATTGTTGATGCCCTGGCGGACGCCGCGGGGACCATCCGGTCCGGGTTTGCCGCCGGGCGCTGCCTTGGGAGAATTCGCCAGCCAGAATGCGCGCCGGTTCCAGAGGCAGGTCCACCAGAATCCAGTGATAGAAATCCGCGCGGGGCAAGTCGGCTGGGACTAGCC